>NZ_BPET01000042.1 GCF_019654915.1 Shewanella sp. MBTL60-007
CTTTATCTTTTCCTAGAACCTGCTTTCCCTAGCACCTAGGACCTTCTATTGCTATAAAATCTAGATTCTAGAGCGCTTCGCGGCTAGAGCGGGCTGCGCCCTGCTAGGAAAAGCAAAAGCCAACAGCGTCAAGTTGTGATCTTTTGATTTTCCGCTTTATCTTTACCGGCTTTATCCGTCTCTGCTCTTACCGTCTCAGCCTTTCCGGCCTTTCTCAGCTTTTCCCATCTCAGCCTTTCCGGCCTTTCTCGGCTTTCCCAATCTTAGCTTTTATCGGCTCTAACCCGCTTCCCCCGTCTTTGCCTTTACCCTGCGACTATAAACTGACTCTGAAATGATTGCGCCCAACGTAACAGCTCGACTCGATTTCTCGCTTGAGTCTTCCTAAAAATAGAGGAGATGTGTGCTTTAACTGTGTGCTCACTGATGTTCAGCGTGTTAGCAATCTCTTTATTACGCGCACCACTTGATACCAGCTGGATAATGGTTTTCTCTCGTTTGGTTAGCAGTTGCAACATTTCCGAGCTTTGCCCTGATGACTCATCCGGTGCTTCGACTCGGCGGATCAATTGGCGTAACATCTGACTCATAAGGGGGCGGTCGAACCACAGCTCATCGGCCAACATCTTACGCAACCCCGTCAAAAGGAGGTCCATACGCTCTTCGCTAAATAACAAACCACGGAGTCCCATTAATAAAGCGGCATCGGCGGCTAGCTGTTCTCGCTCGACTTGATATAGGGCGACAGGGACATGCTTAACCAATTGACTGGCAATAAGCGGGATACCACTAGCATCGAGTGCGGCTCCCTGTTGTGATAACAGATAAAAACTATTCACGTTAGCATTAGCTTCTAACTGTTCGACACTGGATAGGACGCGTGTTTTAAGTCCTATTGACTCCGCTAGAATTGCTAAGTGGCAAGGAGATGCCACCTGATGAAGAAAGACAACCTCATCAATTTTACTCATCACTTTTTCCCTGAAAAGTTTTGCCTGTCCGCTAAATAGAACAAACTTCAATGTTAAGTCAGAATCGAATCTGAGATAACATGAGAGCCTGCAACCTGAAATAGCGCTTTTACTGCGGCATTATTTTTATTCATCCCTACGAGACACATCATGTAGCCCGCTGAAGGCAAAAAGATGAAATCTTGCCTTTCTAAATTCCTTAGTATCCGTTCAGCCTATCATAATTTCTCTAACTTAAGCTTTGTTCTCAACGCCTTATCATGCAAACGACTGAGGAGTACTATTGCCGATATGCCACCGATTAATGCCATCGCCATATCAGACTGCGTATCCCACACATAGCCTTGAGTACCTAAAAATGCCTCGGCATCTTCTCCTGTCAACTCGGCAACCCACCACTCAATCAGCTCGTAAAAAGCTGAAAATGCCAAAGAAAAACAGACAGCTAAAAAATTACACCAGGCACCAACCTTAACCACATTCAAGCGGATAAACACCTCTCGAGCCAGAATGGTTGGAATAAAGCCTTGGGCAAAATGCCCAACCTTATCGTAGTTATTACGCTCCCCACCCGTCCAGTCGCTAATCCAATCGAACAGCGGCACTTCGGCATAGGTGTAATGCCCGCCTACCATCAAAATAATGCAATGAATTAAGATCAAGCCGTAGGCCAAACTGGTTAAGGCAAAGCTTTTACGGGTATAGATCAAAATTGGCAATGCAATTAAGGCCGGTGCCACCTCTAAAAACCAAGTAAATTGATCCTTTGGATTGATCCCAGACCAGATCAATACGACGAAGAATATCACTAGCCATGCAGCACTTTTATTCAAAATATCTTCCTTATATACCATATTGTTCTAAATTAAGAATAAACACTTTAGCCATCTAGCCCTCCACAGCCACAAAGAAAAGTGCTACTTTGTTACCTCTGTTACGCTTTCGAAGTAAATTTCGGTTGTGAAGGCTTTACAGTCCTTAGTACATTGACAGTCTATACCCAAACCACACCTACAACGTAGAGTTTAGTCGTCTTTGCGGTGGCATTAAGTATACATAATACAAATAAATAGAAGGGTACAAAAATCATGGCGAAACATTCGCTGGACAAGGATAAAATTAAGATCCTGCTGTTGGAAGGCGTCCACCAATCTGCGGTAGATGTATTTGAACGTGCGGGTTATAGCAACATTGAATATCACAAAGCATCGCTAGCCGAAGATGAACTACACACAGCGGTTAAAGATGCCCATTTCATTGGTATTCGCTCCCGTACCCAATTGACTGAAGAAGTATTATCCCAAGCAGAAAAACTCGTTGGCATTGGTTGTTTCTGTATTGGCACCAACCAAGTTAATTTATCGGCAGCAGAAAAACTGGGGATCCCAGTATTTAATGCACCATTCTCTAACACCCGCAGTGTGGCAGAATTAGTGCTTGGCGAGATAATCATGTTACTGCGCGGTATTCCGCAACGTAACGCGCTAGCTCATCGCGGTGGCTGGCTAAAGAGCGCTTCTGGCAGTTATGAGGCCCGCGGTAAGACCTTAGGTGTCATCGGCTACGGCCACATCGGCACTCAGCTAGGTATTCTTGCAGAGACTTTAGGCATGCGAGTGATTTTCTTCGACATCGAAGACAAGCTACCACTGGGTAACGCCCAACAGGTGCATTCACTGCAGCAGGTATTATCCCTTGCCGATGTAGTCAGCTTACATGTTCCTGAGACGCCACAGACTAAAGAGATGATAAGCCATGAAGAGCTAGCCTGCATGCGTAAGGGGAGCATTTTAATCAATGCCTCACGTGGCACTGTGGTCGATATCGACGCCTTAGCGGCTTCATTAAAAGAGGAACATCTGGCGGGCGCGGCGATTGACGTATTCCCGGTTGAGCCTAAGTCTAATGATGACGAATTCCTGAGCCCATTACGCGGCCTAGACAATGTGTTACTCACTCCTCACGTTGGCGGCAGCACGGCAGAAGCACAGGAAAATATCGGTGTCGAAGTTGCGGGTAAGCTGGCTAAGTACTCAGATAATGGCTCGACCATGACTGCGGTAAACTTCCCTGAGGTTTCCCTTGCGCAGCACTCTGGTACCTCTCGCCTACTGCATATTCACCATAACCGTCCTGGTATTCTTATCCAGATTAACTCGGCGTTTGCAGAGAAAGGCATCAACATCGCCGCTCAGTATCTACAGACAACCTCTGAGATCGGTTACGTGGTAATGGAAGTCGACTCTGATCAGGCTGAAGATGCATTAGTGGAACTGCAAGCGATTGAAGGCACGATAAGAACTCGCCTGTTGCACTGATACCTTAGTGACATAAAGCCGATATAGTCGGCCATAAAATTAAGCCGTATAACTGAGGTTATGCGGCTTTTATTTTTATCTGCGTAAGCACAAAATGTTTGAACGACTGCGCTTGCGCAGTACAAATTTAGCGGTACAATCATTATCTCTTTGGTTTAACTCTTGGATCTTCATATGACCCTGTCAACTTCTCAGCCAACTTGGCCTCTTAATGGGCAACAACCTGAACTGCTTTTCTCAGAATTAACGCACTTAGGTTTAATCTCGGTCACCGGAGAGCAGGGGCGCAGCTTTATTCACGGCCAAGTGACGACCGATATCAGCTCACTCGAGCAAGATCAGTGGCGTTGGGGTGCCCATTGTGACCCTAAGGGTAAGATGCTAGCTAGCTTTAGAACCTTTGCTAAAGGCGACAGCCTATTTATGATGATGCCAAGAGATACTTTGGCGCTGGATCTGCCTCAACTGCAAAAGTACGCCGTCTTTAGCAAGGCTGAACTGACTGATGTTAGTGATAGCTACTTATTGCTTGGTGTGGCAGGTGAGCAAGCTAAAGCTTGGTTAACGGCGCAATATGGCGAGCTTAACGATGAGCTAACATTAATCGATAGCGGTATGATCATCCACGATGCGGGCCGCTATATTCTCGTGATTGAGCAAAGCCAAGCCGATTCAGTCATCGGCACTATCGAGCAGCCAATTTTCGATGCCACTGCATGGCAGGCACTGGAAATCGCTGCTGGCTATCCAAACCTAGGTGCCAGTCACCAGGGGCAATTCGTACCGCAGATGTGTAACGTGCAAGCTATCAACGGCATTAGCTTCAACAAAGGCTGCTATATGGGCCAAGAGACGATTGCCAGAATGAAATACCGCGGTGGTAACAAGCGCGCACTTTACATTGTTAGCGGCAGCGTATCGGCACCATTAACGAACGACAGCCAGCTTGAGATAGCGCTGGAAGATGGTGAAGGATACCGCCGTGCGGGAACGATTATCGAGGCGGTTCAACGTGATGGCCAAGTGTTATTAACTGCCGTACTGGCTAACGATACTCAACTCAATGCCAAGCTTAGAGTTGCCGATGATGACCAGTCTGAACTCACCCTGATTGCTCTACCTTACTCCCTCGAAGAGCAAGAGTAATTTGTAGATTTAGCAGAAAAACAAAAAGGCGCTTAATGCGCCTTTTTGTTTGCCCCAACGAATCAACACAGAATCGATTCAAACTATTCAGACTCATTATGGTCATCGCGAATTTTAGTCAGCTCAGCAACTATCTGTTTAAAGTGTCTCACCAACTCAGGATCAAAGTGCTTTCCCGCCTCATCTTCTATTAACGCCATAGTCGCCTCTACCGTCCACGCCTTCTTATAGGGGCGAATCGAGGTTAAGGCATCAAACACATCGGCGATAGCCACTATCCGCCCTTCAATAGGAATATCCTCACCAGACAAGCCATAGGGGTAACCGCTGCCATCCCACTTCTCGTGATGGCTCAAGGCGATTCGACGCGCCATCTCCAGTAGCGGATCTTTATGTTCACCGATGATCTCGGCGCCAATTTCCGCATGACGCTGCATCTCCAGCCACTCAGCGTCATCAAGTTTGGTCGGCTTTTTTAAAATAGAGTCTGGTGTACCAATTTTACCAATATCATGCATAGGCGCCGCATTATAAATAAGCTCGCAATAACGTTCAGGCAGACCAGACTGCGCGGCCAATAAACGTGCATAATGACTCATCCTGACCACATGTAGGCCGGTCTCATTATCTTTATATTCGGCGGCGCGGCCAAGACGGCGAATGATCTCAAAACGCGTCTCTTCAAGCTCTTTAGTACGCGCCTTGACTTCCTGCTCCAGTAAACGCTTCTGATCATACAGGGCTAGGTGGGTTTTCACCCTCGCCTTCACGACTGGTGCACTAACAGGCTTAGTAATGTAATCAACGGCGCCAAGCTCAAACCCTTGAGTCTCATCGGAAACCTCTGTAAGCGCGGTCACAAAAATGACTGGGATATGGCAGGTTAGTGGCGCTTGCTTAAGGCGCTTACACACCTCATAACCATTCATGCCCGGCATCATCACATCCAAAAGAATAAGATCTGGAGTGGTTTTACTCGCCAACGCAAGGGCTTTAGGACCATCGATCGCCACCTTGACTCGATAGTCTCTCCCTAAGATCCCAACCAAAATATCAATATTCTCAGGGGTATCGTCCACAACTAAAATGGTGGCTTTGTCCATTTAACCCTCTCTCCTTTTAGTACTAAAACTCTCTCAAGTATAGCCAAGCATTCCTGCTCGCTTGCTAAGCACTATCTCGTACAAACGCTCCTTACTAAGAGCCCCTGTTTAACGCTCCAATACCCACTCGCTAATAATTTTATTAATAGGCTCTTATTCGGCTAACTTGCCTTGTTGTTATCACTAAACAAGGCTTGAATCAGCTCCGCCGCCTCATCAAACTGGTAGCCGTTGACCATGGTCACTGCGGGAGTCATCTTCTGCGATAGCGATGGCGAGACCCGAGCTTTGATCTCATTTATTTTCTCAACCGCATCAGAATCGGCCTCATCTAACATCTGCAGTAACAGTGTCACTTCTTCACTTAGTTCCTTATCCGACAACGGAGACACTGACGTAGCACTCACCACTAGTTCACCTTCGCCATCTAGATCCGCCTTCCAGCTCGCTATGGCCGCGCATATCGATGTCGTTAACTCGGCAATCTGACTCAGTTCAGCTGTTACATCCGCCGTTGGTGAATCGAGCAGCTTAGCCTCTAGTTGACTTGCGAGCTTCACCAATGCGGTCGAGCACAAGTTACCCGACACCCCTTTAAGGGTATGAGCATAGCGGATCGCTTCATCGGCTTTACCTTGGCTAAGTGCTGACTCTATCTCTTGGGCAATATGGATTTTACCACTATAGAATCGTTCGAAAATTCTTCGATATAGCCGCACAGAGTTCTGTACCAGCTGCAACCCCTTATCAATATCTATCGCCTCATGCTGCGGCCAAAACAGTCCCCCTTCGCTCTGCTTAATATCAAAATCTGTTGCCGAGATATCCAGCTGACTGTCACCTAAATATTGCAGCAAGGTACTATAGAGTCTCGCCACCTCGATAGGTTTAGCAATATGATCATTCATACCGGCTCGCAAACACATCTCTCTATCACCCGCCATGGCGTTAGCTGTCATAGCGATTACAGGCAACTTTTCTAACCCATGCATTTTCCTCAGTTCCCGCGTGGCTTGATAGCCATCCATAATCGGCATCTGACAATCCATTAACACCAGATCGAAGCTTTGCATCGCCAGCTTCTCCAGCGCCACCTGACCATTCTCTGCAATGGATAGCACCACCCCAACCTGCTCAAGAAATTCGGTGGCGACCTCCTGATTCATATCATTATCTTCAACCAACAAAATTCGCTTGCCCTGCAACTGTCCTAGCAACTCTTGGCTAATGTCACTCCCTTTACGACGAACCGCCATCGCGCCATTTTTACCAAGAGAAGACATGATGCCATCAAGAAGGCGTGAAGCACTGATAGGTTTGGTGATGTAACTGGCTATATCACTGTTTTCTATCTGCTCGATGAAATCGGCATTAGCATGGGCCGAGACGATCAATATTTTCGGTGGATTATCTCGCTCTGCTAGAATTTTTTGGGCGGCTTCGATCCCATTCATTTCCGGCATCGACCAATCGATCAGCGCCACCGGATAGTCTGTATGTTGGCAACGCTCAATCGCTTCGGCACCACTCTTAACGGTATCAACCTCGAATCCCATGCTCTCAAGGGTGGTACGCATGATGTCTCTAGCGGTCGCGTTATCATCCGCCACCAAGATCCGCATCCCTTCGATCTCACGTTTCACTTTTAACAACTGGTTATCGGCAACCTTCAGCCTCACGCTAAAGTAGAAGGTACTACCGTTGCCAAATTGGCTTTCAACACCGATTTCGCCCCCCATCAGCTCCACCAACTGCTTACTGATTGCCAAACCTAAGCCCGTCCCACCATACTTTCTAGTGGTTGAGGTGTCAGCCTGACTAAAGGACTTAAACAGTCGTTCACGCTGCTCCTCCGTAAGACCAATACCGTTATCACGGACACTAAACCTAAGCACAATGTCATCTTCGATACGCTCTAGCAGGCTAATGGAAAGCAGCACCTCCCCCTGTTCGGTAAATTTAATCGCATTACTCATCAGGTTAATCAGTATCTGACTTAGGCGCAGTGGATCCCCCTGCAGGAGTCTTGGAATGTTCGGCGCAACGGCAAACAGCAACTCAAGCCGCTTATCGGTGGCCTTGACTGAGAACATATCACTCAAGTCCTCGAGCAGGATATCGAGCTGAAAGGGGACTGACTCAATATCAAGCTTGCCAGCCTCTATCTTAGAAAAGTCGAGAATATCGTTAATGATCCCCAGCAAAGATTTAGAAGCTCTATCAATTTTCTGCACATAGTTTTGCTGCTTAGCATCTAGCTCTGTCTGCAAGCAGAGCTGTGACATGCCGATAATGGCATTCATCGGAGTGCGAATTTCGTGGGACATATTGGCTAAGAAGTCACTCTTAGCCTGATTGGCGGCATCGGCACTGTCTTTAGCCAACTTAAGCTCTTCAGAAAGCTGCTTCAGTGAGGTGATATTGGCCATAGACAACACAACTGAGGTTAATTGGCCATCGGGATCTTGCAGCTTCGTTAGGGTGATATCCATCCAGATACACTCGCCAGATTGATTAAGCAATCTTAGCTCGGTGAACATATTGTCGCGGCCACCCTCGGCTAGCCCGGCAAACACTTCTCTGGCCTTTTCCCGATCGTCTAGATGTTGAAAATCAAAGAAAGAACAACTCTTCAAATCGGCGACATCTATCTGCATATACAGACTAAATTGCTCATTACAGTCGAGAATATTGCCGCGTTCATCGACATTGACTATGCCAATACCAGCATTATCAAACAGCGCTCTAAAGTGAGCCTCACGCTCTTCTAACTCCTTATCTATCTGTTTACGATCGGTAATATCCATCAAGTAACCGTTCCAGATAATACAGCCATCGGCTTGCAGATCCCCCTTAGCCCCAGCCTGAAGCCAACGGATGTCTCCGATAGGGTGGCGGTACCTAAACTCTTCGGTCCACTGTAGCCCTTTACTACTCTTGCCCGAGAGCGCCTCAATAATATGCGAGCGCTCATCTTTGATAATACACTCGGCCACTCGCTCAAAGTTATTTAAAACTTCATCACGGTGAAAACCTAAGGTGGTGATACAAGCGCTGGAAAGGAAAGTAAACCTGCGCTCACCACTACGGCACCAATGCAACTGGTAAACCGTGCTTGGAATCGATTCGGTAATCGTCTCCAACTGCTGTTGAGACTGAGCTATTTCCTCTAGGGCTAACTTACTATTGGTGATGTCGTGAATGCTACCATCGAACCAAAGCGCGAGCCCATCATCGTTGTAACTCGCCTTGCCTTTTTCATGAACCCAATGGATGCTGCCATCTCTGTGTTTGATTCGGTATTGAACTTCGAAGCTTTTTTGCTCTAGCAGTGCCTCTTCGATGGCTCTGGTTGTGTCATCCAGATCTTGCTCGATAATCAAGCTCGCAAAACTTCGGCTAGCGTTTTCAATAAAGTCCGATGCGGAAAATCCGGTGATCTCGCTAATGTTATCGCTGATATACTCCATCACCCAAGTCTCACCGACCCGAGTGCGGTAGACGGCACCAGGGATATTAGTGACTAAGCCTCGAAAGCGACTCTCGCTATCTTTGATCCGCTGAGCGATCTCAAGCTCAACTGTCATATCTCTAACAGTAGCGGCCACCTGACGTTTGCCATCATCGGCAATGGGTAGCAAGCCCAAGCTCACCTCAACCGGAAACTCGGTGCCATCACTCCTACGGGCATGCAACGTTCTGCCTGCCCCCATCTTGCGATCACGCCCCTCAGCCATAAACTGCGCCCGCAGCTTTGCATGCCCCCCTCTCACCGCATCCGGGACTAGCTCATCGACAGACATTGCCAACATCTGTTGCTCACTGTAACCAAACAACTGCTGACAACGGCTATTGGTAAATACCAGCTGTCCCGACTCTTCAACGATCAGCATCGCCTCAGGCGCAGACTCGAGTACCGCATTTGACCAAGCGACAGCAGAAAACTGCTCGGTCACATCATTAAATAGCATCTCAATGGAGAGCAGATCTTTGTTGTCAGACAGTAGAGGCTGCATAAACAGATCTAAGCGTCTCAACTTACCGAAGGCATCGATCATCTCTATCTGATGAGGCGGGACATTCTCCCCAAGTAAAGCCTGGTCCATATACTGCCAATTTAGCTCGTTGATGGGATTGTCTGAAAACATCCTCTGGTACTTGCGCTTTAGTAGCTCAGGTGACACACCCAACACTTTTTCAACGCCTTCGCTCACTTGTGCTATCTGACCACTAGGTTCAATTGAGCAATAGAAAGACTTATCACTCATGCCATCGATCAATTTAGCGAAGCGATTACCTCGTGAATCTAACAGCGCCTCTTCTCGCTCCTCCAACACTTCGGCCATGTCGTTAAACTTATCGGTTAAAGTAACGATTTCACTCGCCGCACCACGGGGTTTTTTAACCCTTTTAGTTTCTCCTGCGCCAAAGGCTACAATACCGGCCTCCAACTCCTCAATAGGCCGAGTCAAACGCCTAGAGGTGACATAACCTGTCAGTAAAAGAAGGATAGAAAGTAAAAAAAGGTTAAGGCTTATAGAAAAAAAGTCACGGAGCAGTTCGCCATACAGCTGGCGCTCAGAAGTCATAACCGCCACCCGCCAATTAAGGGCAGGAACCACACCGACACTGGCTAGGTATTTGTCACCCACGCTATCCTCAATATAGGAATAACCGAGTTCACCACGGTTAATCAAGTCGATAAACTGTTGATTTTCATCGGACTTAGATAACCATTTATCGGTACCGCTCTCAAGGAGTAAGCGGTTATTAGGATGATAGATAAGTTGTCCCTTATCATCAAACACCACTATCTGCTTAGTCGATACGCCCACCATCTGTGGAATAGAATTAAGCGCCAGATCCACGGTAACCACTCCGGAAAAAGGTCGCTTGCCACCAAATGGCTGGGAGAAACTCACCATTAAAGCGTTACCAGCTCCTTCATCGAAGTAGACGGGAGACCAATAACCGTCAGGATTATCGATAGCCTTGCTCCACCAATCCCACTCACCGTTAGTGTAATCATAACCATCGATGCCGATATCCATCAGACTAATCTCGGTTTGCTCTCGATGCGCATAGGGGGCATATAGCTCGCGCCCCTCGATAAAACCTTTTTGAAACGCGATGGCACTGCCGTAAAAGTCACTATAGCGCTCAAGGCGGTGTCTTAGCAGTTGTTGAAGCATAGCTTCATCGGCGAGTTCTTCAGGACTCCCCATCTCTGTTAGAAATTCGGAAAAAGAGCGAGTGTCAGTTTCGGCGGTGATGAGAAAATACTGCAGACGTAGCGCAGCACTCTCGGCTTTTTGATTGAGGTGCTGATATATATCCTGCTCTTCATCTTGATAATTAATCCATGCATTCACACCGAAAACGACTGCCATAATTGCAATCAGAGGCAGGGCCATTTGCGACAAAATTCGGCTACGAAATGTACGAAGTCTGCTCATATCCATAATCCACAGGGCTTTGGTTGAAGTGCTTTGGTTTAATAGTGCTACAGCAAGCAGCGGCCTTTATTCTCGAACATAAAAAATGCCTATCACAGGCTTTACCAATTAAAGACGGTAAACTGTGATTTAACACCTTTAAAAGGGCTCCATTTACTTTTAATGGTGTTAACTATTTGATGAGCTTGAAATAACATGTTCATTAAATCACCTTAAACAGCGTCATTCAATATAAATAACGTATATAAAATGAGCTGCAACATCAGTAAAGCATGCTAGATTAATATTTGAATTAGAAGTCAAAGTACAGCGACAGGAGTGGTAATGGGGACTGAGATTGTCAGGCTGAATCGCGTCTCAAAAGGATTTAACGATGGAGACAAATTCCATCAGGTTTTAGATGATATTAGCCTTAGCCTAGATACCGCTGACACAGTTGCATTAACCGGCCCTAGCGGCAGTGGTAAAAGCACTCTACTTAATGTCATTGGCGGCTTCGAGTTTATCAAACAGGGCCAGTTGTTCATTAACACTAATGACACCGCAAGCTGGCAAGATAAGCAATGGAGCAAATTTAGGCGTCAGCACCTAGGCATGGTTTTCCAGCAATTTAATCTATTAACCCCCCTCAATGTAAAAGACAATATCGCCTTCTCTCTTCGCTTAAACCAACAAAAATGGAACCCTTGGTGTGACTATTTGGTAGAGCAACTCGGTCTGAGCGAAGTTAAAAATAGAAGTGTCGAAACTCTCTCCGGCGGTCAGCAGCAGCGCGTTGCTATCGCCCGCGCACTTGCCCATAGACCAAGGCTATTATTGGCCGATGAACCTACCGGCAACTTAGACGAAAAAGCGGGTCAACAGGTGATGAGCCTGCTTAGTCTGCTCGCTAGAGAGTCTAACACCGCTATTCTAATGGTCACTCACAGCAGCGACTGCGCAGCTTTTATGGCCAGGCGTTGGCACCTTGAGAATGGTAAGCTCTATGAGTAGCCTCGCCGGGCAGGAGCTGGGGCTTACGATGCGCTTAAGTCTGAGCGTATTTACACGCCACTATTTAAAATCACCTCTACAGGCCGGGGCGATTCTAGTCGGGCTAATACTCGCAGTCACCCTATTAATCGGCGTCAGAGCCACCAATGAAAATGCGATACGCAGTTACTCAGAAGCAACCGAGCTACTAAGCCAAAGAGCGCAACTACTACTCACACCGATAAGCGGTAAGAAGTCAGTTGATGAGGCAGTTTATTTTGCGCTAAAGCAAACTGGAGTCGATCGAGCCTTAGCGGTACTGAGCGGCACCGTCACCGATGAAACGGGGCAACGCTGGGATATTCAAGCAAGCGATCTGGTGGCGGCTCTGTCGATACAGAGCCAGCGAGAAAACCAAGGTCAAACGAAAAGCCAAACAGAAGACACCCCAGATAAAAGTCAGCTTTCGCTACTGTCGGCCAACCTCCCCCTCGGTAAGTTACTCTCGGGAGCTCCCTACATATTGATGAGTGAAAGCTTTAGTGCGCAAGTCACTCCTCAAGGCAGTATGACCCTTAACGGCACTCGGCTAAAAATTATTAGCCTAGACGATAGCCTTGGACTCGGCAGCGCCATCTTAATGGATATTTCACTGGGACAACGGCTGTTAAATCGCAGGGGAGAACTCAGCTATATCGCATTATTTGGTCAAGCCCAGTCGCTCACTCAAGCGGTCAATCAGGCCTTTAACGGTCAAGGCAGTCTGTATTTTAACCTTACTCCACAAGATGATGGCGAAGGCCTGACGAGCCTCACTCGCAGCTTTCACCTAAACCTAAGCGCCATGAGCCTACTGGCATTTGTCGTTGGGCTATTTATCGCCTATAACGGCGTGCGTTACAGCCTACTTAAACGCCAAAAACTATTGGTGCAGTTACAACAGCAGGGCGTACCTCAACGAGCGTTACTACTCGCCCTACTGTTTGAGCTACTCATATTAGTGTTTATCGGCTCATTAGTTGGCTTTATTCTGGGCCTGCAGCTCAGCCATTGGTTGCAACCTATGATTGCACTCACCCTTGAGCAACTCTACGGCGCGAGACTGATGCCAGGTGTTTGGCAGTGGAGCTGGCTCTATCAGTCTATCGGCCTCACCTTCTTAGCGGCACTACTCGCCTGTTATCCGCTATTTAGCCAGCTGGCTAAACAACCTTTAGCGCGCAGTGCGAGTCGCTTCGAGCAGCAGAGTCATGGTCGAAAACAACAAGGAAAACTCTTTGTTGTCGCCCTATTACTGCTCGCTTTAGCGGCTGGCTTGTTTCCGCTGACACAAGACTACCAACATAGCCTAGCCCTGTTAGGCCTAGTCACCATCGCCATTCCTTTACTCTTGCCATTAGTGTTACAAACAGGCTTATCCCTTGTTGAGCGAGCCACTCCACCAGGCCTATGGCAATATGGTGTCGCCGAGAGCAAAGAGCTTATCGCCCCACTCTCCCTAGCCATGATGGCGATGCTATTAGCACTGACTGCCAACATCTCGATGAACACTCTAGTCGGTAGTTTTGAGATCACCTTAAAGCAGTGGCTCGATGACAGACTCTATGCCGACCTGTACATCCGCCCCCCCAGCGGCAAAATGGTCGAGACTCAAACCTTGCTGGCAAGCTTAACCAATGTCAGTGCTATTTATGGTCAGTGGCTGCACACGAGTCAATACCAGCAAACGCCAGTGAGTTTAATGACCCGAGATGACCACTCCTTACGAAATAGCAATCAGATTAAGGTGCAGTCTAATGAGCATTGGCAAGATCTCTTCGAGGGCAAGGTGTTGATGATCAGTGAACCGATGGCGATCAAGCACCGACTCAATGTGGGTGACAAGATCAGCCTCCCCGAGTTTGAAAAGGCCTCTCTACCGCCAATGGCTATTGGCGCTATTTTCTATGATTACGGCAATCCCAACGGACAGGTCATCGTCAGTCAAGCGACCTGGAAACGGCTACAGTTACCGATTATGCCAACGAGCATTGCGGCGGATTACGCTGGTGAAATTAGCGAACTAGAATCGATACTGCAAACCCAGCTGTCACTGCCCGCCGCGCAGATGTTTAACCAAAGTAAAATCAAGCAGCGTGCGATACAAATCTTCAAACGCACCTTCTCTATCACCTTAGTGCTCAATAGTTTAACTTTACTGGTTGCCGCCATCGGCCTGTTTAGCGCCTGCTTGATGCTGACCCAAGCGAGACAAGCCCCACTTGCCAGACTCTATGCGCTGGGAGCAAGTCGCAGCCAACTACGCTGGTTGGTTTCGGGGCAGATGCTGTTGATTGTCCTATTTACCTGCCTCCTAGCCCTGCCTACCGGTGCCCTACTGGGTTACCTACTGATAAATAAGGTCACCCTACAGGCCTTTGGCTGGAGTATCGCCATGGTTTGGGACTGGCAGGCGTATTTCAGAGTGCTAATAGTCGCGATGCTTGTCAGCGCAATAGCGGTGATCTTGCCACTGTTGTGGCAAACCCGTCGCCCCTTAATTAGCAGCTTGCAGCAGGAGATATTATGAGGCCATTAATTTGTAGCCTGCTTTTGACTTTTTCACTCTGTGGATGCTTTTTCGATAAACCGACCGCAGACACACCACAGGGGATGGGACAGCTGCTCGATGGCAACATCCAAGGCTACGCTCCTGTCATTCCGGGAAAAATATTCTCCTTTCCCGCCGACCACCAGGCCCATGAAGATTTCAGACAGGAGTGGTGGTATCTTACCGCTAATCTAAAAACCGCCTCTGGAGAGCACCTAGGCCTACAATGGACCCAGTTTCGTATTGCTCTCTCCCCTCCAAACTTTGATGCAGAGGCGACGAAACAAGACGCAGTCCAATCGAGTTGGCAGACTCAACAGCTCTATATGTCTCATACAGCAATCACTAGCAAGACTCTGCACCTCGCCAAGGAAAAATGGTCTAGAGGCAGCCCAGCCCTTGCTGGCACTCAAGTAAGCCCCTTAGTTATTAAACAAGATGGCTGGCAGTGGCGCAGTGACGATAATCAACTATTTCCGGCCACACTATCGGTTACCACCGACAGTTTTAGCTACCAACTCAAACTTGATAGTCAGGCGCCCTTCCAGCTTCAAGGCGATAACGGCTATAGCCAGAAAAATGCAGCTGGCACAGTCGCGAGCTACTACTACAGCCAACCTTTTATCGAGGTCAGTGGCACTGTAGAGCGAAATGGAAAGACGGTAAAAGTCAGCGGTGATGGCTGGCTAGATAGAGAGTGGAGCTCGCAGTTTCTTGCCAAAACTCAGCAAGGTTGGGATTGGTTCGCCTTAAGACTAGATGATGGGTCTACGCTAATGTTGTTTCAGCTAAGGCAAAAAAACGCTGATAAACAAGATTTCTACAGCGGCAGGCGCATGTATCGCGATGGCCGCGGCCACAATATTACAAGTAAAGAGATCTCGATGATCCCAACGGCTTGGCAGCAGACAAAATCGGGACGCTACCCAATAAGTTGGCAAATCGCCATCCCCTCCGAAAACATCCAATTAACGACCCAAGCGCTCAACCTAGACTCGAGCATGCCGCTGTCCGTTGCCTATTGGGAAGGACCAATCAAGATTAGCGGTAGTCACAAGGGTCTTGGTTACATGGAGCTAACCGGTTATTAGACAATAATCAAACAACATACCTTGCCACAGATATATTCCCATTCTGTTTACGTCGCCACATGTGTGTAAATAAAAATCATTATCAAGAAATAAGCTTTTGAATATCTTGCCTTTTTAATACAGCGCAAGCTAACATTCCAAACGAGCATTTTTTAAACACCACACCAGTATTTATTGATAGATTTGTGAACTAGATCAACACCAAAAAGTTGATCTTGGTCTACAAAAAAAGCCAATACCCCTTGCGAGGTATACCCACAATTATTATGAGGTCTAGACTCGATACTAACCTTGCTAGATAACATAGACGCCACTCGGCAACGATGGAGTCGTCAAAATCATAAAAGGTATAAAGATGAGCCAAGAGTTTCATATTACCAGTCTAGTGGTGCACGCTGCGCCCCATGCTGTGACTGAGATAAAAAGCAGAATATCTGCTCTTGAAGGCACCGAAATTCACGCCGTTACCGATGAGGGCAAGTTTGTGGTCACCGTTGAAGGTGGTAGCCAACGCGCCATCCTCGATAGCGTAGAAGCAATAAACGCCTTAGAAGGCGTACTAAATAGCAGTCTAATTTATCATCAAGTCGATCCAGTAGAACAAAAGAGTGAGGAACACCATGAGCATTAGCCGTCGCGAGTTTCTAAAAGCCAACGCCGCCGTTGCAGCCGCAACAGCCGTAGGTGCAACTCTGCCAGTTAAGATAGTCGAAGCTGCAGAGCAAAAAGATAACATCAAGTGGGACAAAGCACCTTGCCGTTTTTGTGGCGTAGGTTGTAGTGTTCTTGTGGGCACAGATAATGGCAAAGTAGTGGCCACTAAAGGTGACCCTGAAAGCCCTGTGAACAAAGGCCTTAACTGTATTAAAGGCTACTTCCTTTCTAAGATCATGTACGGTAAGGATCGTCTAACCACACCGCTTCTACGTATGAAAGACGGTCAATATGATAAAGAAGGCGAATTCACCCCGATCAGCTGGGATAGCGCTTTTGACATCATGGCTGACAAGTGGAAAAACACCCTTAAGACTAAGGGCCCAACTGCGGTTGGTATGTTTGGTTCAGGCCAGTGGACAGTTTGGGAAGGCTACGCCGCCTCTAAACTTCATAAAGCCGGTTTCCTAACGAACAACATCGACCCCAATGCCCGTCACTGTATGGCTTCTGCGGTAGCAGGCTTTATGCGTACCTTTGGTATTGATGAGCCTATGGGTTGTTACGACGACTTAGAAGCTGCAGACCAATTTGTGCTTTGGGGCGCTAACATGGCTGAGATGCACCCAATCCTTTGGGCTCGTCTATCAGATCGCCGCTTAAGCAACCCGAATAGTCGCGTGCACGTGCTTTCAACGTTTGAAAACCGTAGCTTTGACTTAGCTGACAACGCGATGGTGTTCCGCCCACAGTCTGACCTAGTTATCCTTAACTACATTGCTAACTACATCATTCAAAACGATGCAGTGAACAAAGACTTCGTTAATAAGCACACTAAATTTGCCCTAGGTACAACCGATATCGGTTACGGTTTGCGTCCAGATCACCCGCTTGAGAAGAAAGCCAAGAACCCTGGTAACGGTAAGTCTAAGCCTATCAGCTTCGACGAATACGCTAAGTTCGTTAGCTCTTATACATTAGAGTACGCGGCAGAAATGAGTGGCGTTGAGCCAGAAAAGCTAGAGTTAATGGCGAAAGCTTATGCCGATCCAAACGTGAAGATGATGAGCTTGTGGACCATGGGTATCAACCAGCACACCCGTGGTGTGTGGGCCAACAACATGCTTTACAACATTCACTTGTTAACCGGTAAGATTGCTACCCCTGGCAACAGCCCGTTCTCATTGACCGGTCAACCATCAGCTTGTGGTACGGCACGTGAAGTCGGTACCTTTGCTCACCGTCTACCAGCTGACATGGTAGTAGCAAACCCTAAGCACCGTGAAATCACTGAAAAGCTATGGCAAATCCCTGCTGGCACCATTCCGCCAAAGCCAGGTTTCCACGCGGTGCTGCAAAGCCGTATGCTTAAAGATGGCAAGCTGAACTGTTACTGGACTATGTGTACCAACAATATGCAAGCCGGTCCAAACATTAACGATGAAATGTACCCAGGTTTCCGTAACCCAGAAAACTTCATCGTAGTATCTGATCCATACCCAACTGTTACGGCAATGGCAGCTGACTTGATTCTACCAACCGCTATGTGGGTAGAAAAAGAAGGTGCATACGGTAACGCAGAGCGTCGTACTCACATGTGGCACCAGCAAGTTAAAGCACCTGAGGGCGCTAAGTCTGATCTTTGGCAGCTAATGGAGTTCTCTAAGCGCTTTAAAGTGTCTGAAGTATGGCCTGCAGAGCTAATTGCTAAGCAACCTGAACTGGCTGATAAAACGTTATTTGACGTACTTTACGCCAACGGCGTCGTCAACAAGTACCCTGCCAGCGAGTGTAAGGGCGAGTTCAACGACGAGTCAGATGCATTTGGCTTCTACGTACAAAAAGGCCTATTCGAAGAGTACGCCCAGTTTGGTCGCGGCCACGCCCACGATTTAGCTGACTTCGATACTTACCATGAAACACGCGGTCTTCGCTGGCCAGTGGTTGATGGCAAAGAAACACTACGCCGCTTCTCTAAGGGTGACCCATATGTGAAAGGCGACAAGGAATTTGATTTCTACGGTAAGCCTGACGGTAAAGCGGTGATTTTCGCGCTACCGTTTGAGCCTGCTGCTGAAGAGCCGAACGAAGAGTTCGATCTTTGGATGTCTACCGGTCGTGTACTTGAACATTGGCATACAGGTTCAATGACCGCACGTGTACCAGAACTTTACCGCGCTTACCCAGATGCACAGATCTTTATGCATCCAGAAGACGCTAAAGCTCGTGGTCTAAAGCGTGGCGATGAAGTCATCGTAGCCTCACCTCGTGGTGAAGTGAAAACCCGAGTGGAAACTAAAGGCCGCAATAAGCCGCCAAGAGGCGTGGTATTTATGCCATTCTTCGATGCGCGCCAGCTGGTCAACAAGTTAATACTTGATGCGACTGATCCACTGTCAAAAGAGACAGACTTCAAGAAGTGTCCAGTTAAAGTAATGAAAGCATAAGCCTTTCATTAACAAAATTAACTTTAATCGCTTAAGCAAAAGCGGAGAAAAATAACGCAAATGAGTACGGTCAATCATAGTAAAGTCACAGCCAAAGGCGTCAATCGCCGTCAGTTTTTAGCCACTTCGGCAAAAGCTAGCTGCGCAATGGGTTTACTAGGAATGGGATTAACGGCAGTTGCTAAGCAATCTAGTCAGTTAGACCCACTCGCGATTCGACCGCCAGGTGCATTAACTGAAGATGATTTTCTTTCGGCCTGTGTACGCTGCGGCTTATGTGTAGAGGCTTGCCCTTACGACACTCTCAAACTAGCTCGCTGGTTTGAGGGCGTCCCAACGGGTACCCCTTACTTTAGCGCACGTAAAATCCCCTGTGAGATGTGTGAAGATATCCCTTGTGTTAAAGCTTGCCCGTCGGGTTCGCTGGACCATGAGTTAACTGATATTGAAGACGCCAAAATGGGGATTGCAGTCCTTATAGACGAGAAAAATTGCCTTAACTTTAAAGGGCTGAGATGTGATGTTTGTTATCGGGTTTGCCCGCTAATTGACGATGCCATCACCCTTGAAATGCAACACAATGAGCGCAGTGGTCACCACGCCATGTTTCTTCCCACAGTTAACAGCGACAGCTGTACTGGCTGTGGGAAATGTGAACATGCCTGTGTACTAGAGCAAGCTGCAATCAAGGTACTACCGACTCATATTGCGTTAGGAAAAACGGCTTCACATGATACCTATATCAACACCGAAGAGACCACGCTTGAGATGCTAAATAAGGGGCTTGAACTATGAGCCAGACACTAAAGCAAAAACCGACAACACGTGGCTTTGCTGCTGCGGCGGTAAAAGAGCTAGGCTGGTGGCGCGCCCACAAGTTCTTGTTCTTACGTCGTATAAGCCAAGTCAGTGTCTTTGCATTGTTTGCCCTTAGCCCTTTCATCGCAACGTGGGCTGGCGTTTGGCTGCTTAAGGGCAACCTCTCTGCCAGCGAACTCTTTGGCGTTGTGCCATTGTCAGATCCACTTGCAACCTTGCAAGTATTACTAACTGGCCACTTACCCGAGCTTAGTCTGGTACTTGGCGCCGCGATTATTGCGCTGTTTTACGCAATATTAGGTGGCCGAGTATTTTGCAGCTGGGTCTGCCCAGTGAATATGGTGACAGATCTTGCCAGCTGGTTACGACGTAAATTGAACTTGCCTCGCACTTCTGAGATGCCAAGAAATTTACGTTACTACCTGCTTGCGCTCGTACTGTTTTTGCCGATTATAACTGGCCTGACAGTATGGGAATGGGTCAACCCCGTGCCAGTTCTTTACCGCGCCGCGCTATTTGGCGCTGGCAGCGGCTTATGGATCTTGGCCGCCATCTTGTTACTGGATCTGTTTATCAGTGAGCGAGCATGGTGCGGACACTTATGCCCAACAGGTGCGCTATTTAGCCTGCTGGGTAAAGTGAGCCCGGTAAAAGTATCAGCTGTTAATGCCAAAGACTGCGATAACTGTATGGATTGTTTTACTGTTTGCCCTGAAAGACAGGTTTTAAAACCTGCACTCAAAGGTAAGCAGCCAATGATACTCGACAGTGATTGCACTCAATGTGGCCGTTGTATCGACGTTTGCGCCCAACGCGTTTTCCAGTTTCAGAATCGAAAGTATCAAAATCGAATTGCCCTAAAGGCGGAGAACAACCAATGAAAAAAGTACTCACCTTAGCCGCGCTAGTAATGGCGCTTAGTGCTTGCTCTGGTCAGCAAGCGAACACTCAAGCAGAACCTGTAAACATCAGTTCATTGGGTAAGTCTGAGATCACAGATATTCGTGCAGCCGATCCAGCGCCGCTTTATCCAAAGCGCGGTAAGTCTATCGAGCGTACCTTCGTACATCAGCCACCGATGATCCCACACAAAGCGGATTACCCAATCACGCTGAAGAAAAATGGCTGTATTAGCTGTCACAGTCCAGCGAAAGCTAAGCGCATGAAAGCAACAGCCGTTGATCCTTCACATATGTTGGCAGACGGTAAGTTAAATAACGAGTACTACAACTGTACTCAGTGCCATACGCCACAAGCGGAAAACAAGCAGCAGCTAGTCGAAAACGACTTCTCTGCTCAATAAGCTTTAACTAGCTTTAAACCATTAAAAAACCACCTCATTGAGGTGGTTTTTTATGTTCCATCTCTTATTAGCAATCGCTTTACTCTAAGGGCTCTAACATCCCTTCGCGGGCAGGCACCACCAATACATTGCTGCGGATACGGCTTAATATCGATTCCGCCATATTACCGACCACAAAAGCATACAAGCCTTGACGCTGTGCCGCACCAAGCACTAAATAGCGCACCTTATGCTTACAGGCTAACTGATAGATACACAAGTCGGGCTCACCCACCGTAATGTGAATGCGTTCAGGATCGATATTGAGCTTATCAAACAAAGCTTGGTGCTTAGCTTTTGCCTCCCTCACCATGGCGTAGGTATCGACGATCTCCATATCATGGATCACCTGAGGTAATCGAATCACAAATGCAAGATGTAGCTCACAACCTGTCGCCTCTGCCAACTGGGTCGCTTGACGAATAACGGCTTGATTCAGCTGCTGCTTTAAGGTTTTTTTACTGTCGAGATCTAACGCCATCATCACGGTATTACTCTTCTTTACTGGATGATCGGTCAGTAGCATTAATGGCACTCGAGTATGACGGATGAGGCTCCAGTCAACAGGTAGGTAATGGTTGGCGTGATGCACAGATTTAACTATAAGATCGAAGCCATGACGGTCTGAATGATGACAAGCATGCTCATAAAGATCTTTGCTCCAGACACTATGGGTTGGCGTATCGGCAGCATCGATACTCTCTAGCTCCAACTCAACCTTAGCCATTCGCTGCTGCATAATATGCTTTTGTGCAACAGCAACAAATTTTGGGTTGTAATACTCGGCATTGCCAAAATATTCAAAACTATAAGCAAATACCTCGGCGCGCTTACCTAACATTCTAGCAAGCTCCACTCCCGCCGATATCGCATCGACCTCGGCCTCTTCTCTCTGGGAAATAATGAATACTTTGTCCATCACGGTCTCCGCTTACTATACCCTGATTTTAGCTTAGACAAGTTTGAGGCTAACTGCAGTTAAACCGACAGGATTGATGATCCGGATCAAGACTGGATAAATGATAAAAAAGCCATCGAGCGATGGCTTATTGATAAATTTAATCATTAGGCTAAGTTAAATATCGCAGCCTAACGATTCAAAGTCTGCCTGACTCATATATTCAGTGGTAGGCAGATACTCTCCCATGATGGCATATTCATCTCCAGGTACCGAAGTGTTTTGAATCGCCTCGGCAAAATCCGCTTTCGGAAGCATGTTACGCACAATGAGCAATGCTTCATTGAGTTTATTACCTCCTCCCTCAACCACTCGACCAAAGCCATCTCCCTGCTCGGTCCATGGTAAGTAGTTATAGCCACACTCAGCGTTGGCATTACTCGGCTTAGTCACTTCTGGGCTAGTCACAACCGTGTAGTACCCCTCCTCATCGACAACAAGCTCCTCATCAAATAAGCATGCTGTCACCACTTGTGAGTAATACTCATTTTGGCAAATAGACCAGTAGCGAAGTTGAGACTCAGACTCATCAAATACACCACTGCCAGCCAGTGTTTTTGGTACCACTGGCAACTTACCTCTAGTAACAGCTACTTCGCCAAAATCACTGTTTAAGAAGGTACTCACATATTGATTATCGGCGTTAGCATAGTAATTCACTTTCCGCTCCGGCTCGCCGTCACACTTCCCGAGAAAGTTACACTGAATGCCAAATGTGCCATTGTAAGCTGCCCGCCATACCGCAGGATTTTTAGCTGGGTCGAATGCTGGATTTAGGCGGATCTTGCCATAGGTCTCCTTGGGCACGAGCGGGATAGCTAGGTTATCTGTGTCCACTTGCAATGCATCACAAGCTTGTTGACCATACAGTTGCTCCCCCGTTGATAAGGTCAACTCAACTGCAGGCAGTGCTACGCCGCCTAGATCATCTTGGCCTTCATCGCTAACGTAAATACGATAAATCAGTACCGCCTTGTTGCCCTGCTCTGCGTAATCAAACAAGGTATTACTTGGCAACTCGCCTGCTGGCTGACCTTGCGCAACAGCAAGGGTGAACTCTCTTAATTGCTTATGGCGCTCTGCACCTTGAATATAGGGATTAAAAGAGCCCTCATCTGCAACAATATCTTTATCTGTTATCGCCGTTGCTGGTGAGGTGTCTGCTCGGTAGCTATTGAGTGATATATAACGCGCATGGGGATATTCGCCATGCAAGGTTAAGCTGGCACCTTCTGGCAGGATATAACCCGCATGCCAGTAATTTGCTCCTGTATCAGGATAGGCAAAGTTACGTTCAGGATGGTCGATGTTATAGGGACCGACCCAGAAACAGGCGCTGGGCTCAATTTGCTTACCCAAAGGCTTCGGATCAGAATCTGAGTTACACCCCACAAGGGCAATCATCGACAAACAAGATACCAGTGTAAGCAAGGGTTTCTTTATACAACTTTTAGAATTCAACGAGTAATTATTCATTGTTATTGTTATTCCTTTTCTTATATACCCGACAAAATGTCATACCTTTCAACCTCTATTAAAAGGATTGTTGACGTCTCATTTTTCTATATAGGATAAAGATTGAGCTTAATGGGCATTATTTGTAACCTAAACCATACAAGCAGTGATTAATGGTCGGATTGAGACAGGTTTATGACTTTAAAGGACAGTAACAAGTTGACAGATGAACCTACGACGATTGCCTCTTGGGCTCTAGCCGTATGTCGCACAATCGATGCGGCTGGCGTCGATAGCCAAAAAATACTCGATGAGGTCGGCATCGACAAATCTATATTGCATGACCCAAATGCACGATTACCTACACAGCAAATGACGCAATTATGGCGGCGTACGGTCACGATAACAGGAGACGAAGCCATCGGCTTAAAAGTGGCTAACTTTGTACAACCCACCAGCTTTAACGCCTTGAGCTTTTCACTACTTGTTAGCGAGTCTTTAGCTGATGCCTGGAGCCGAGTAAAACGTTACTACAGCATTATTAGTAACGTACTCGAGGTGGATATTGAACATGGGCCAGAACAGTCTGCATTATGCTTTAATAAACTCCCAGGTAAACACTATGCAGATGAAGCTATCGACGCCTTTATGGCGACGAGTTATTTGATGGCACTACAGGTTAGTCATGGCCAGATAAAGCCCACGAGATTAGCGTTAGAGCGTAGACAACCTTTCGAGGCAAAACCTTTTGAACAGCTATTTAGTTGCCCAATTAGCTACGCAGCCAAAGGCAACAAAATCTACTATTCCAACCAAGACTTACAGCGGCCTTTCCCTTCGGCGAATAGAGAACTCGCCCTAAAAAATGATGAGGCGATTCACAGCTATTTTCTGGCATTATCTCAGCCTTCATTTAGCAAAAAAGTCTCCGAAGAGATTGCCATTGCAATGACGTTAGGCAATCCAGACCGAGACACCGTCGCCAAAACTTTTCATATGAGTAGTCGCAGCTTACAACGCAAGCTACGGGAAGAAGGAACATCCTTTAGCGAGCAAGTCGAGCAGATAAGAAAAAATTTAGCGCAAAAATATCTGTCGAGTCCGCAACTCTCAATGTTAGAGATCTCATTTCGCTTAGGCTTTAAAGATCCCAGTAACTTTACTCGAGCATGTAAGCGCTGGTATGGCGTGTCGCCTTTGCAATATCGACAGCAAAACAGTGCAAAATAATCGCAGTTTATTGATAACAACCCCAGAATTTCAATAGATTAAACTCGTGTTATCGGCGCAATGTCACTTGCTATCATCCTATTTTCAGGTAACGTTAAAGCAAGATCAATTGACATAAGAAGCGTCTATATGAAGTCAGGTAAGCACGATGCACAACTACTCAAGCTCGCAATGGAAATTGGTGTAGGCTACGCCAAGAAGAGAGGCTTTGCCGATTTTGGCCAAGGGATCTCCCCTAAAGATAAAGTCGAATGTATCTACCGATTATTGGTGCAAGATAACCTTATTCAGGCTCTGCCAAAAGATAAAGAAGATGGCCCCAATATGAAGCACAAACTGGTATTGTGGATCAGCCGTCAACTCCCCCCAGAGCATGAACTGCTTAACTGAGTACCTCTCGTCACTTTAGGTCTACCTGCTACGCTAAGTGGCAGGTATTACTCACCGAAGCCTCTACTCAAAAAAGCAATCGATTCACCATTTCAATCGTTAAGCTAAAACGGATCACTAGATAAGACAAGACGCTGAGAGTAAGACAAGCTAATCTTTCATATATTAAGTGGGATACTTACGCCAAGTTTAACGAATGTTGACGCGATCCGGTGCAACTAAAGATGCAAAGTTTAGCGGTCAACTCTATCAAGCCAAACCACTAAGCAATAATATTATGACGCTAGCTTACTTGGCTTTACCTGCTCTTTCGCCGAGAGTTGTTTCGAGCCAGAAGCATTGTCTAGCTTCTGCCTTTCGGCTTTATCCAATGGTTTAGCAGCTAAATAGAGCGCTTGGGCAAACAAACCTTGGTATGACTTCATCTTCTTTCCTGTCGTTGCTATAAAAATAGGCGAAATAGTGTGGTTGCGGTCAAAGTAATCCTTATCCTACTATTAGTAAAATGAATAATACCTATCCAATGAATTCCATTTAAGCATGAATGTTCAAATTAAAAGTCTGCACTGTTTTGTCACCCTATTAGAAGTCGGCAACTACACACGCGCCGCTGAAAAATTACACCTTACGCAACCCACCTTGAGTAAGATGATCCAACGTTTAGAAGATAATTTAGAGCAGCCATTACTCATTCGAAATAACCAGAAAGTGATCGCCACCGAGGCAGGCAGGATGCTCGCCAATAGCGCGCTACAAATTGTAGGACAATGGCATAGGCTTCAAGAAGATATTAATAGCTTAAATGGATTGCAGACAGGACAGTTGCGTTTAGGCGTTTGCCCCATGATGGGGGAGATGATTATTGGTCTACTGAGTGAATATCGAAAACGCTTTCCTAAAATTGAGGTCAGTATCGTCGAACTCGGAGGCTTTGGTGCAGAGCAAGCACTGCTCAATGACACCTTAGATCTCACCTTTACCGCGCTTCCGACTACCCACTCTCAAGAATTTCATAGCCACAACCTTAAGGGTTATCCTCTATTGGCATGCATACCCAATGGCCATGAACTTGAAAAGGCTGAGGCAATTACATGGGCCGCAATTGAGCCCCACCCCTTTATTCTCTACAATGATGATTTCTCCCTAGCTAAACTTATCCATAGATTAAGCCGCAAGGCCAATGTAGAGCTTAATGTTGCCGCCCAGAGCGGCCAATGGGATTTTATCGCTGCTATGGTAGAGGCACAGATGGGACTGGCCATCTTACCTAAGCCTATTTGCGATAAAATCAATTCATCCAAACTTGTCTATCGGCCATTATCGCCGAACTTAACTTGGGATCTGGCGTTAATTTGGCGTAAAAACCTGCCGCTAACTCCAGCAGCAGAAAGCTTTATTAGCTTAAGTCGCGAACTTAGTCCTGATAACTAACCATAAAGGGCGGTTGCTATGCGATTTCACGCCCTTTACGCAAAAACGTAGCTATTTTTTCCTTGACGCTTTACATCATACATTGCGCTATCCGCTTGTTCATACACAGCTGTAAAAGATTGCTCTGTGAAACAGCTGATACCTATACTCATTCCTACAGTGATCTCGCGACTTTCAACCGTGACAGGTTCCGAAAATGAACTCAGCACGCTATTGGCAATCCCTGCAAGCTGCGCTCTATCGCTTGTATCGAACAACACCACAAACTCATCGCCTCCTAACCTAGCGATAGCATTCGACTCATTGAACTCCAGTCTTAACATCTCAGCAATTTTCAGCAATAAGCTATCACCAAATTTATGCCCATAACGGTCGTTATTGGCCTTAAAATCATCTAAATCGATAAACATTAAAGCGCCACCTAAAGCGGATTGACGCAGTACTTCAAAGGCTTCAAGCAATGCTTTACGGTTGAGTAGATCCGTTAGAGGGTCGCGATGTGCAAGCTTAGCTAACTCTATCTCATAACGCTTCTCTTTAGTGATATCGACATGAGTCCCCATAATCCGCAGTGGCTCACCATTTTCTGAAAATTCGATAACCCGCCCTCTATCTGACACCCAGCTGATACTGCCGTCCTTATGTACCATCCTATGGGTAACATCATAAGAGTCTGTTCTGCCATTAATGTGATCTTCAAAGTTAGCGATAACCCAGTCACGATCTTCAGGATGAAGGTTAGCTTTCCAACTATCAATATGGGCAGCCAATTCATCAATGGTATAGCCAAGTAAAGAGCCCCACTCCATGTTATACATGGTGAGTTCTCCAGTAGGAATATACTGCTCCCACAGGCATAACCCTGTGCCATCTAACGCTGCATTCAGTTTTTGTTCTAGGATTCGGTTCTTTTCCCGTAACAAAGACCCCTCTTTTTCAAGCCGTGCGTTTTCCTGCATTAGCTTTACAATCATTTTTGCTTGTTCATCCGAGCGAGTAATAAGCTCCTCCTTGACTCACCATTCACCGAAAGGTGTATTAGATCCCCCATAAACACCAAAAAGTAACAACAAATGCAAAACAATAAAACCACAAGTCATCACACCTCCAATACATTGGATAGAAAAATCAAAGCAAAGCTCCTTAATTTCGCTCACGCAAATGACTAATGGGGTAAACTGCTAAGCCGCTTTTCATTGATCACGATATTGAATACATGACACTTAAGATTGGAATCGCTGGAGCAGGCTTCTCTGGCGCCGTTATCGCAAACGAACTTGCTAAAGCTGGGCACCAGATCACTGTATATGAACCACGTCAGCATATTGCGGGTAATTGCTATTCATCGAGAGATAGTGAAAGCAACATCATGCAGCATCACTTTGGTCCACATATTTTCCATACAGATAAAGCGCATATCTGGCACTACGTCACTCAACTCAGTCAGTTCATGCCATTTATCAATCGAGTCAAGGCTATGACCCAAGGGCAAGTCTATTCATTACCAATTAATTTACATACTATCAATCAATTTTTTAACGCACAGATGTCTCCATCTGAAGCTAAAAAGTTCATTGCAAGTCAGGCAGAATCGAGCATTCAACAACCACAAAATTTTGAAGAGCAAGCCCATAAGCTCATCGGTGAGCAACTGTATCAAGCATTCTTTAAGCACTACACAATTAAGCAGTGGGGGCGTTCACCTGCGACTCTGCCAGCCTGTATTTTAAAGCGACTACCCGTTCGCTTTAACTACGATGATAATTATTTCAATCATCCATTTCAGGGCATGCCAATTGAGGGCTATACGCCAATAATCGAAAAGTTACTAGAGCACCCAAATATCAGCCTAAAACTGAATACAAGCTTCAGCGCAGCTATGAAAGCCCCTTATGACCACATATTTTTCTCTGGGCCAATTGATGCCTACTTTGACTTTCAGCTAGGTAGATTGCCCTATAGAACCTTAGATTTTCAAAAAGAAACTCATGAAGGCGATTATCAGGGAAATGCGGTTATTAACTATTGCGATAACAGCCAAGCCTTTACCCGGATCAGCGAACACAAGCACTTCACTCCCTGGGAAACGCACTCAAGTACCGTGATCTTTAAAGAATACAGCCGAGAAGCCATGCCTGAAGATACGCCCTACTACCCTGTCAGACTAAGTGGTGATAACTCGCTGCTCAATCAATATATTGAGCTAGCAAAAAAACAAGAAAAAATTACTTTTGTCGGTCGACTAGGCACGTACCGTTATCTCGATATGGACGTCACGATCGATGAAGCATTAACCACCAGTAAGTTGTTTTTAGAATCGCTGAAAAACCAACAAACAATGCCCGTATTCACCACTTTATAATGCTTTGAAAGAATTAATAGATATGAAGAAATTTTTAGTCATTGCCCGTGTAGGAGACAACTCCCTGCATCCACATTGGTTAGAAAACAAGACGCCAAACTTTGACTTATTTTTAAGTTACTTTGGTGATAAGCCTAATCACTATCAGGCTGAAGCCACTTATTACGAGCAGGTGAAAGGTGGAAAGTGGCCAATTCTCCACAAGCTAATTGAAGCAAACTGGGCAATCATTTCTCAATATGAGGCAGTTTGGTTACCCGATGATGACATTTTAGTGGATGCGGAAACTATTAATAAGATGTTTACCCTTTTTAATGGCTTTGACTTGACGCTGGCGCAGCCTGCGTTGACCATGGACTCATACTTTTCCCATTCGAGTTTGCTGCGTCAGCCTCACTCTGTTTTACGCTACTGCAATTTTGTGGAAGTTATGGTGCCCATTTTCTCGGCTAGCGCCTTATTAAAATTAAAAGAGAGCTTTGACCAAAGCCCTTCCGGCTGGGGACTTGATGCGCTCTGGCCTCATCTTATCGACAATACCGATCTTAAAAAAATAGCGGTGATTGACGCAACGCCCGTTGTCCACACTCGTCCAGTGGGAGGAGAGCTATATAAGCTCAACCCAGAACTCTCACCAGAAAAAGATGCTGTACAGCTCCAAGACTTTTATCCGCAGTTCAACATCTGCCGACGCCATGCGCCAAATAAATTTAAAGTCTTTAGCCAAATAACAGAGTCTCAAATTTGCTCCCCCTTAATGGCCAGCATCAAGGGGAAATACCAGCGAGTGATAGCAAAATATAAGGCGAAAAAGCATCCCAAATTTCCCTCGAAATAAGCACATTCCCCAATTCCCCTTAAAGAGGCAACCAGAAAGGGGGCCTCATCCATTTATATCTTACAATTGAGCAGAATACTGCTTGGCCCTATCGCGCTTTTACATATCGAGACGCTGAAAAGCGCTAGCTATAAGGTCATTTCGCAATTCAGCACTAGCAACCTATCTCATCTGAAAGCCTCTAGCATCTTTGGCGCTCTTCCACTTATTAACCAAGCTTTGATTCTGGTCAATTAAGCGCCAGATTTTATCTCTTTATCTATAATTATTGACTATAGAACAAGGGATAAACCGATCAGAATAGCGGGAGATGATGTGACTGTGGCAACTCAAGGACTGACGACCGTTCAAGCACAGGCTCGGTTGCAACAGTATGGTAAAAACTGTTTGCCAAAACCACGAAGAAATAGCTTCTCACGGCTGTTTCTACTTCAGTTTCGTAGCGCATTTATCTACGTACTACTGGTGGCCGTCATTGTCTGCTTGCTACTGGGACAACTCATCAATGCATTCTTTATTTCTGCAGTCTTACTGATCAACGCTCTCATTGGCACCATTCAAGAGTATTCAGCGCAGCAGGCTGCTGATTCATTGGCTCATATGGTGCCGCAGCAGAGTCGAGTTGTGCGTGATGGCCACCCAATACTACTAAGCAGTGATGAGTTGGTTCCCGGTGATTGGGTCATGCTCAATAGCGGCGATCGCATAGGCGCCGACATAAGACTTAAACAATCCACCCAATTCCAGGTTGATGAGTCGGCTCTCACCGGCGAGTCAATCTCTGTCAGCAATAAGCAGCAGGCGTTTGCTGGTACCTTAGTCACCCATGGCCGAGCGGAAGGCGAAGTCATGGCAACTGGGAGCAAGACTCAAATTGGCCAGATAGCCAAGCTTGTCCATCAAGGTGAGCATACCAAACCGCCACTGATGCAGAGGATCGATCAGTTTACCCTGCGGATCGCAATCGCGATTCTGATCATCATCGCCTTCATATTTGGCCTCACGCTTCTACGTGGTGCCGCCCTTTCCGAGGTATTTCTTCTCGGCGTCGCATTAGCCGTATCGGCCATCCCCGAAGGTCTCCCTGCCGCGATTACCGTGGCGCTTGCCATAGGTATGAAGCGCATGGCAAAGGCTAACGTAATCGTGCGAAAACTGGTTGCGGTCGAGGCACTCGGCTCCTGCACCTTTATCGCCTCCGATAAGACTGGCACCTTAACGGTCAACGAGATGACCATAGGCCAAATTTGGCTAGCAAATGACCAGCTGTATGATGTCACAGGTGAAGGGCTTAGCCCGACAGGCAGGGTATATCGACACGGGCACGGTAGTCCTGTGGATTTACAAAGTGAAAGTACACTCAAACAGTTAGTCACCGCAGGCGTCCTAGCCAATGAGGCGCACTTGGTGTTTGAAGGGGATAAGGTTCATGCCGATGGCGATGGCGTAGATCTAGCCTTTCTCGCCCTAGGCCACAAACTTAAGGCTCTCACCGATAAAGAGTGTAAGCGACTCACCCTCTTCCCCTACGAGTCGGAGAAAGGTTTTAGTGCCAGTGTTAATGCAACCGAAGCGGGGCCAGAGCTATCAGTGAAAGGAGCGGTAGAGAAGCTCCTTCCCATGTGCCCACTAAATAAAGAGATACAACAAAAAATTCTCAATCAAACCCACTCAATGGCTAAGCGGGGTTATCGCGTCTTAGCCTTGGCTCATGGAAAAGGCACCCCACTAGATGAGCATTTCAGCGATCTACAGTTTCTTGGTTTGGTCGCCATGAGCGATCCGCTCAGGCCCGATGCAATCGCTGCGGTTACGTCCTGTAGACAAGCGAAAATCAAGGTAGCAATGATTACGGGCGACCACCCAGCGACTGCACTGACCTTATCGCGACAACTTAAAGTTGCCGACGAAACCGATAGCGCAATCACGGGGCAAGAACTCGAGCAAGCTAGGCAGCAGGATATCAATGCATTTGATCGGCTCGTTGCTAACCATAGGGTGTTTGCGAGGGTAAAACCCAAACAGAAGATGGAGATCACCGAGTCGCTTATCAGGCAAGGGGAATTTGTCGCCATGACCGGAGATGGCGTCAATGACGCTCCGGCACTAAAGCACGCCCATGTAGGGATAGCCATGGGCCTTAGGGGGACAGATGTAGCCAGAGAAAGCGCGTCCTTGGTGCTCACCGATGATAAGTTTAGCTCCATAGTAAAGGGGATCATCGAGGGACGCATCGTCTATAACAATATCCGTAAGGTGATCTACCTGCTTATCAGCACTGGAGCTGCCGAGATCTTTCTGTTTATCCTCAGCGTCTTATTTGCACTGCCAATCCCCCTGTTTCCACTGCAGATCCTCTGGCTCAATATTGTCACCAATGGCGTACAAGACGTTGCACTGGCTTTCGAACCTGCCGAAGGCAGAGAGTTATCTCAAGCACCTCGCTCACCAAAAGAGCCCATTTTCGACAGGTTAATGCTAGAAAGAGTCTGCACTAGTGCCCTTACTATGGGCTTAATGGCTTTCGCTCTATTTACTATCTCTCTAAATATGGGAGTTGATGAAGTCGAGGCCCGGAATCTAACATTAATGTTGATGGTACTGTTTGAAAACGTGCACGCACTCAATAGTCGCTCCGAGCACAGGTCAATATTAAATACACCTATGTTGAGTAATCCAATATTACTTATTGGGATCCTTGTGGCCCAAGGGATCCATATTGGTGCCATGTATACACCAGGGCTAAGCGATGCACTGCAAATCAGTCCAATCAGTCTCAACCAGTGGCTTGTGTTACTGGTCACGGCCTCTGTGCTCTTCCTTGTAGACGAAGCACATAAGAAGAATTGGCGTACTAGGCATCAGCCTAAGCCTGCAGTCTCGATAGCTGAACATCCACGAGAGTAGTGGCCGCTTGCAAAGCGAAATAAGGTCAAATATTAGACTTAATACAGGCTCACAACTATTCTCATATTAATCAACCAGAGGGTTGGAAATACTGATGCGCTTTCTATATTTAGTTCTTGTATTGCTAACAGTTACCCGAATATTTGCGGTACTAGCCAAACGGCTAAATTTGCCGCCAATCGTTGGAGAATTGGTATCGGGTATCGCACTGGGTCTGTTTCTCCACCGCTTTCAAGACTCATTCCCTCTGCTATGGCAGGTGACTCAAGGCGAAGCGTTTGAGGCGCTTGCCGATCTGGGAATGTTTTTCCTTATGCTACTCGCGGGTGTGCGCATGAGCCCGCTAGATTTTAAAAAGACCTCAAGCTCAGCCCCCGCAGTGGCTGTCGGGGGGATGTTAGTGCCTATTATCGCAGGCACAGTGATAGGGCTGATGCTATTTCCTGAATCCCCCTTCAAGACTGTCCAGAGTTGGTTCTTAGGCACCGCCCTCGCAGTTACCGCAGTACCTGTCACCATTCGAATGCTGATGGAGTTTAACCGCTTAGATACCGAAGAGGGTAAAACCATTGTCGCTGCGGCGCTGTGGGATGATCTGTTAAGTTTATTTATCCTCGCACTCTTGTTAGCGGCAATCTCTAATGGCGGCACCCTCTCTTTTAGTTTGGAATTATGGGGGCCTTTACTCGCCAAGGTGCTACTCTTTTTCGCCATTACTATCCCTGTCGGTTACTATCTGTTTCCGCTTATCGGCCGCTACCTTAAGTACATCGATATTCCCGATATCGATTTTAGTATGCTGTTGATCGCCTCTCTGGCGTACGCGGTACTGGCTGAATTGCTGGGGCTACATTTCATTATCGGCGCCTTCGTCGCTGGTATGTTTTTTCATCCTGCCGTGGTGGAACAAAAAATCTATAACCGAGTCGAGAGACAGACCTCCGGTATCACCTCCGGCTTTCTCGCACCGATCTTTTTCGTGTCCATCGGCTTTCACCTCAACTTAACCGCTCTGTTCTCTATACCTGAATTTGTAGTGCTACTCATCACTGTAGCCCTGCTCAGTAAGCTTATCGGTGCAGGATTTTGTGCCCGCGCGACCGGGCATGATACTCCAGAGTCCTTGCGGATAGGTGTGGCGATGAGTGGTCGAGGAGCCGTGGAAATCGTGTTGGCGGGTGTCGCATTGCAAGCCGGACTGTTTAATCACCCAGAGCCTACACCGCCGATCATCTCCGGACTCTTCTCCGCCATAGTGATCATGGCAATTGCAACCAGCATTATTACCCCTCTGCTATTAGCCTTTCTCATTCGCTTTCATGGGGTCGATAAAGAGTGAATGGCAGGCAAAAAAAATACCCACACAAGGTGGGTATTTTTTAATTTCCGTTATCGCTTTAGGTAAGCCAATAACGGAATATCTAAGCCATTAGGCAACTGGTGATACTACGAAGAGTAACTCACCTTGAGAGACCTGTTGTCCGTTACCGTTAAGAATACGCTCGATACGGTACTTCTGATCTTCAGGGTAAAGCACAGCATTCTTACGGTTAAAGCCAGCTAGTGTCACCTGTGAGAACATCTTCATCGCTTCAGTAAGCGCCAAAGTCTGATCTACAGTAACAATGTCGCCTTCCTTAACGAAGTCTGCTTCACCAGGCGCTGGAGAGGTATAGAAGATACCTGCGCCCTGTGCCATAACTTTAAGCTCGTTACTCTCACCAACACGAAGGGATGCAGTATCGACACCTACGGTTTCAGCCGCAGCTTCCATCTCAGCAATCAGCTCAGGCACATCTAGCTCAGCCATAAAGCGTGGTAGATAGTTAGTGTCATATACGCCTTCGTTGAAGGTGCCATCTTTAAGAATACGCGTTAACAATGGAATGTTAGTCGCGATGCCCTTAATCACTACCTGATTAGCCAAGTAGTCATGAAGCTTAGTGATCACATCTTCACGGCTCTCGCCACGACAGATGATCTGAGCAATCAAGCTATCGTAGTAAGGAGAAACCTCTTTACCTTCGCCAGCGATTGAGATGATCTCGATATCATCACGCTCAGGCATCTGGTACTCAGTGATTAGACCTGGATGCGGTAGCAACTGCAGTACACCGTTGCTATCAAGCGCCGCTTTCTCAGCCGTTACACGAACTTCCATTGCGTAACCAATCTCTTGTGGCTCAAGCTCGGCAATCGAGCGACCAGCAGCGATATCAAAACCTGCGCTTACGATATCGATACCCGATGTGGCTTCTGTTACTGGGTGCTCTACCTGTAGGCGAGTATTCATCTCCATAAAGTAGACTTCGTTTGCGTCTAAGTTATAGATAAACTCAACCGTACCTGCGCCCATGTAGTCAGTAGCATCACCTAGTGCACGGGTGTATTCCATTACCTTCTGCTTAAGCTCATCTGGCAACATAGTTGAGCCAGATTCTTCAACCACTTTCTGGTTGTTACGCTGTACAGAACAGTCACGTAGACCCAGAACCTTAGTGTTACCAAACTGGTCACGAAGTAACTGAACTTCGATATGACGTAGCGAGGTCACATACTTCTCTAGGTATAGGTCACCGTTACCAAATGCTGCTGCAGCTTCGGTAGAGGTCTTCTGGAACAAGGCAATCATGTCGCCAGGACGTTCAACAACTTGAATACCCTTACCGCCACCACCTTGTACCGCTTTAAGCAGAACTGGGTAACCGATTTCGCTCGCAACGTTTACGGCTTGCTCTGCGTTGGTCAAAATACCGTGGCTACCGGGTACAACTGGAACGTTTTGAGACTGTGACGTCTTAATCGCGTTCGACTTGTTACCCATGGTTGTCATGCTGTGTACGCTTGGACCAACGAAGTTAACGCCATTGTTTACACACAATGCAGCAAACTGTGGGCTTTCCGATAGGAAACCGATACCTGGGTGCAGCGCGTCAACATTCTCATACTCAGCGACTTTAAGCACTGAGTAGGCGTTTAGGTAACTTTCATCAGAAGTGTTACCACCGATACAAACTAGCTTGTCGTTGTCTTTTAGCATATCCGCAGGTACAGAGGTCATATCTGGGTCTGATGCAACCAATACCACGTTGATATTGTTGTCATGGGCCTTACGGATAAGCTTAACCGCAGTACAACCACGAGCATGAACCAATACTTTCTCAATCGGCTTCATTAGCTGACGAGGATCGTCTTGAACAATCTCTTCTTCAGCAATCTGTCTTTCAGGCACTAGCGTCGATACTGCGCTTGAAATCACATCGACAATCTTAGCAGTCGGCTTAGGCATTAATGGATCGATGCTCTGTAGCTGATCGTCAATCGTCTCGCTAAATGGGTTGGTAACCAAGGCGTTCATCGCACCCGGTACTTTCGACAGATAGTTAGATAGAGTCGAAGTCGATGGCAAGTAAGCAGGAACAACCATTTGACCCGCAAACGGCATGTTAGTACCCGATAGGTAATAAGTTTGCACAAGTGGGTGAGTCACAAAACTCGCCTGTGCACCACCAGTACAGTCGCCGTAACCGAACATCAATACTGGTAGTTCGTTGTCACGAATAAAGCGAGTAATACGGTCGTTCACCACAGCCATTGAGAATAGCGCCGCAGCACCTTCTTTAGTCTGCATACCACCAGAACTGATGAAACAGATAACCGGTAGCTTACGCTTAGCACACTCAATTAATAGTGCACTGAACTTCTCAGCGGCAGCCATATCGAATGCACCCGCTTGGAATGCTGTATTTGATACCGCCACACCCACGCGCATCGGCTGGCCGTTTTGCTCAAAATCAGCAAGACCAGTGATTAAACCACATGGGCGAATACCCTTGTCCAACGCATCTTCGATAGATAGACGGAAGCCAGGGAAGTTCAGCAAGTTAGCCGAAATCTTGTCACCATCAATCTCTTCAAAATCGGTGAAGAACTTAGCAATAATCGCTTCCCAACCCATTTTGCCCGCGCGTTTTTCATCACGAAGCACTTTCTGGATCAGCAAGTCTTGATAACCCATGGTCAAGCGGTTCCAGAAGTCTTTACGACGACCAATACGCACAGGGTTAATTGCGCCAGTGTAATCACTGCTCTCTTCTTCGCTATCGAAATACTCAGGTAGCAAACGTTCGAAGAAGTAAGTCAAAATAACGAATAGACTGTCGTTCAACTGCGGGAAACCAACACTCTTCCACTGCTCAGTACGAGTCAGTAGTTCGGCGCGGTTGGACTGTGACATAAAGTACTTAAGCCACTTGTAGAACTTGTTCTTGTCGTTGGCAACGTCTTGTGTCGACAGCGCACGGTCAATCGAATCATGTAGCAAGTTATCGACTGAGTTACGTGACAGGCTCTTCGACATCATGGCTTCTTTAGCGATAGAGGCTAAGTTACCCACAACGTTGTCGTAAAGGGCATTGAATACCAAGATGTTATGACATTGCCAGATGAAGTCTTCACGAAGCTCGTCATGAACAATCACATCGAGTACGGTTAGCTTGTTCAGCTCAGGCCAATCGGCTTGAGTCACTTCTGATGGCAGTGTCTCAAGGTAATGGATAAGGCCTTTGAAGTTATTCTCTGCGTTGCCTTTCCAGCGATGGTATAGCGACCAGCTAATGTTGAAGATCAGCGCCTTACGGGCCTTCTTATAGTTCTCTTTTGGTTCACCCAAAATCAAACGAGTTAGCATGTTACGCTCGGTAGACACATCATCACGCTTAGCGATGAAGTTACCCCAAAGCTTATTCAACTCTTCGTCATAAACCAGTTTATCAGGGCTTGATAACCAAGATTGGAATACTCGGTCTTGCTCTTGCTGAATACGTGCTAGCAAGTCACCTTCTGGTACGCTCACCTTAGAGAGACGACCATACTGCTCTTGCGAGATAGAATGGATACGGCTACGTAGTGTCAGGTAACGCAGGTAACGGTAAGTGCTACCAAACAGATTCAAGTGCATGGTTGGGTTATTGGCAACCGCAAGCTCAGCGTTAAGCTCCAATGCTTCAAGATTCTTAGATGGATTCAGGAAACGTGCCAAACTACGGTCATAATGCTCACGTAAGTCTTCAGATTCGCGAACAAAATTTACCGCTGCTTTTTCTACTGCTTCAATGCTACTGATGATTGCGCGGCGCAGGTTATGCTGACGCTCATCGCGATCTGATGGAGAGAAGTCAACGATACCGTCGATACAGCCAGAGGTATAAAGCTCTTCTGGTGATACACCTACAGATTTCGCACATTCCTGCCAAGACAAGTTGTACTTACGTGCAATGCTCTGCAAACCCTGTGGCTGAATAGTGTTAAAAATACCATCACGTAGCGACAACAGGATGTTTGCTGCAGCAAGTGGAATCGCGCCGCCTGAATAACCTGCACCGATAACGATACCCACTGTTGGTACGTCAACGTTCGCGCTCTCGGCAATCGCTTTTGAAATAGAGTGTGCTTGGTTTTGGCTGTTGGCGATTTCACCCGCATCGGCACCGGGGGTGTCAATAAGGTAAACAATCGGCATAGACAGCTCAGCAAAGTGGCGAATCGCTTTACAGCAAGCGATGTGGTGCTCTGGCATCCACGCGCCGTTTGCAGTGGTACGCTCTTGCGCCACAAAACCGATACGGCGAGTGCGAGAACCAAAATTCAGTTCGATCTCTGCACTATAAAAAGGGCCAATATGGGTTTCGGTAATGAGCTTGCCTTTAAGGTCGGCAATAATGCGCTTCGCGCCTGGGCGATTTTTATCTTGGGTCGGTTGAATCACCTTAGTGACATAACCATCAACGTCTAACTGCGCCAAGTCTTTAAGGTTAGCTTGAATCGCATCATCGTCTAAAAGACCTTTAATCTCTTCTGAAAGCGTCTGCTTGCTGTGCTCAGGAAACAATGAAAAGTCTTTGGCTAACTGCTCTGCTTTTAGGAAAAGCGGATCGGCAGTTTGCACTTGAGTCATGTTAGCGGGCTGATTTTTGCTGGTCATCGAAAGATCCTCTGCTTTTAGCCTCTGAAATTTTTAGCCCGTAAATATAACTTTGTTATCCCGTCAATTGCTATTAAACTGCACTAGACGCTTTGTTCCATATTTGAGACAGTGGAGATAACATGCCAGATTTAAACGGTATGATGCTCTTCGCGGCGGTAGTTAGAGCCAAAGGTTTCTCTCAAGCTGCCCGTGAAATAGGCATGCCAAAATCAACCATTAGCCGCAAGGTTGCCCAGCTAGAAGAACAGCTTGGCGTGCGACTATTGCAGCGAGATACCCGTAATCTAAGCCTGACTCAAGTAGGCGCGCTATTTTTTCAGCACTGCTCCAGTATAAGCGATGAAATCGAGGCTGCCAAAGCCACGGTGGAAAATACCCACAATGACGTTTCAGGCCTACTGCGTATCGCAATTCCCGTCTCTTTTAGTCAAGAGTTAATCGCGACCCTATGCAGCGGTTTTCTACGCCTCTACCCCAATGTTGAACTCGATGTGCAATTTACCGACAGCGATGTAGGGCTTGTAGGTGAAGGCTACGATATCGCCATCAAATATGGCCCTCTGCAATCATCAGATCTTGTTGCCAGACTGCTATTTGAGCGCCAACCTATTCTGGTCGCCAGCCCAGGTTACCTAAAAGTGCATGGCACTCCAGCCACACCACAAGACTTGGCCGATCACAGTGGTATCTTGTTAGGGACCTCGCGCTCTGCTCCAATTTGGCCCTTAGGTAAAGGCACCAGAAAGACCATGGTTAACTTTCAGCGTAAGGTGCGAGTCAATAGCGCGGTAATGGTTAAGCAGCTGGTGATGGATGATTTTGGCATTGCAATGCTATCTAACTCAGTCTGTAAAAATGAACTGGCCAGCGGTTCACTGGTCCCTATCCTACAAGAGTGGCCGATGGAAGCCTTCAAGGTATACGGCGTGTACTCAAGCAGACGTCAGCTCGCCACTAACATTAGCGCCTTCTTAGACTTTTTCCATAAGCGTTTCACCAACCAAGAATCGCTGCAGTCATTGATGATGTAACCCCTATCAGAGTCGCCACCAAAGCCGACTCTGACAACATATCGACCCAAGGAAGCGGATACACTCCCTTCTTATACCTGCAAAGCCCACCTCAGATATCTTTTAATGGGATTTATTGTGGTGCATACTGGTGAATGCATATCTTGAGCACCAAAATAGCAGCCTTATCAGACTCGTGACTCAAGATTAAAGCCACAAATGGACAAGCTTGCGCTGTAAACAATAATAAGAAAGGAACTGGCAATGAATAAACACGGCTCAGCACGACTTCTTAGCGCCTTCGCTGCACTCACTCTGCCCCTGAGTGCCTTCGCAGCACTCGATGTAGAGGAAGCTCGCTTAGTAAAGGCGAACCAAGCCATGCCGGAGGTTGTCTCGCGCTATCAAGCCTTTGTTAACAACTTAGGCGAAAAGTACAGCCAGCATTCAGATGAGTTAAAGGTCACCCAGATGGTGGCTCATCAAGGACTCAGGTTATGGCAACAGGCGGTAAGAGATGTACAGTCCGGTCATTTGGATGATCGCTCTTTGTATTGGAATCGCCTTGCAATGCGTGAGCTACTCAAAACCCAGAAACCAGACTTCAATATCGCTGTCTGGCAGCGAGACATCTTGATTAACGCCGTTGAGAAATCATCACGAGGTTTTAGCGATCTCGAGTTTAAAGATGACGCTCAGATAAAAATTCTACTTACAGGTTTCGATCCCTTCTTTCTCGACCGCAATATCGATCAAAGCAACCCATCAGGGCTAGCCGCGCTGGCTCTCGACGGTTACCGTTTTAAAGTCGATGGTAAACAGGCACAAATTGAAACCGTGATGATCCCGGTACGCTTTGCCGATTTTGATGAAGGCATGATTGAATCTCTGCTCACGCCTATCTATCGCGACAATAGCGTTGATATGATCTTTACCGTCAGTATGGGACGAGATGATTTTGACATCGAGCGCTTCCCGGGCCGTAACCGCAGCGCTGCAGCGCCTGATAACCTTAACGTGCTTACCGGTGCCAGCAAACAAGCTCCCATAGCCCCCAAATTTAATGGCGGCAATTTAAATGGCCCCGAGTTTGTTGAGTTCTCGCTACCTATCGCGGCAATGCAAACGGTAAAAGGCCCGTGGAAGATCAATGATAACCACACTGTCTCCACGCTAGAGCGCGGCGAGTTTCAAGCCAGCTCACTAGCACAACTACAGAGTGCTACATCGGTAGAGGGCTCTGGCGGAGGTTACTTGTCGAATGAGATCTCCTATCGCGCTATCTTGCTGCAAAAGCAGTTTAATAGCCGCATCCCTGTTGGGCATATCCACACTCCGCGCATCGCCGCGTACGATGTCAAAACAGAGAGTGACATCGTCAATCAAGTTCGAGACATGGTGATCGCAGCCGCTGGCACACTCTAGCCGTAACAAGAAAGAACAAGCTCGCTTAGATCCTCTTGCAATCTAAGCGAGTCATTGACTTAACTTTAGTGGCATTAACTAAATGAGCTAAATATAGGGCTATCACCTAGGCAAGGGTTTCGTTAACAAGCACAACACTGGCCTGCATCGGTACTCTCGGTTAAAATGGCAGCGCTCAATACTGTTGAGCCCAAATTATAAGCCCTCCCCAGTGAGAGTAGGTCTTGAGAGTTAGTTTTGAGAGTTAGTTTTGAGATTTAGTTGTGAGAGTTAATGTTCAAGTCGCTTAATCCCTTCAAGTCTTTACAGAGTAAAAAGTCGTTGCTTTCGACTCTAACCGAACACCCCGTTATGACCTTCCAAAATCCTCTGCATCAGCAGATGGCGCAGCAGGTCGAACATTGCTATCAAGTCGCAGAGTCAAAGCTAGCTAAACAGTTTCCAAGACCTGAGGTAGCTTTTACCCTACGTGGCAAGAGCGCAGGCACGGCTCACCTGCAATTAAACAAACTGCGTTTTAATCCCAAGCTGCTTCAAGATAATCAACAAGCCTTTCTAGAGGATGTGATCCCCCATGAGATCTGCCATCTATTGGCCTTTCAGCTCTATGGCCGAGTAAAGCCCCACGGGCGAGAGTGGCAATCATTAATGCAGTCTCTGTACGGACGAGTACCACGCACCACCCATAGCTTCGATACTCGTGCAGTCGAGGGCAAGACCTTCGAGTATCACTGCCAATGTGGGCCAATTAAACTCAGTATCCGCCGTCACAACAAGGTAGTGAGAGGAGAAACCCAATATCGCTGCCGCAAATGCGGCAGCAAACTAAAGCTAAACTAAAGCCAAACTAAAGCAATTTGTTACGTTAAAACGAACGCCTTGCTATTTAGCTTTTAATGCCTCACATCGTTCAAAAACGATATGGTTTCTGTTCTTTTGAATACGCTCGATGCGTTTAGCGCGTTCACATTCCCATTCGCTGACTGGATATTGCTTATCCCAAGCGCTCATTAGTTGCTTTTGTTGATTACTCAAACGAAATCGAGGGTATGCTTGCTCCATATATAAATAGGTTCTTGCAATTCGCCCTCTAGAACCGACTGTCGGCTCTACTTTCCTACCTTGCACTTTCACTTCACATACCCCAAAACTAGAGCGTGAAGAAGGCAACATGGCAAAGTTATAATTCGATCTCGTGGCATTTACCGCCCCCACTGCTGGATACAAGTTATAAAGATCCGACTGCATTAATCGATACTCATTATTCATTTTTTCAGCACATTTTCGGCCTTTAAAATTCTTACCTTTATTGTTCACACAACTGTCGTGACCATCACGCCATTCTGAAAACGTGCGTCCGAAGTTTTCGGCTGGTACCACATGTTCCCACTCCACACGTTTAGCGCGCTTAACATGTTTTTCAGTGGTAAAGCCATTTGGCAGGGTAATGTTCTTATTTTTATCGAACTTAGCATCACAATAAAGTGTGATACGGTGGTCATGATAGACTTGTCGTTCTAAGGTTTTTTTGGCCTTATTAAATGAATGAATGCTTGTATTACCTTGGTAAGATTGAGCAAATGTAGGTAGGGAAAAAACTGTGATTAGCCCTGCACAAAATAAACGGATTTTCATAACACTTTACACTAAGAAAAAATTCCGCGAATTTTGCCTTAACTTCACGCTCACACGGCGTTATTAAACGAAAGTTCATTCAACTTCATCTAAAAAATGTGAACAAAATCCAAAATTCTATCTATATTGGTCAATCCAACCCTCATTTATTCATCTCCAGCCATTGATTAGCTGCGACGATAGGTAGCCCTGCACCATGTCAGTGTTGACTTTAAGGCATCTAAAGTGCAATCTCCGGCCATATCTTAAGTCTCAAAACCAACGCTATTAAATGCGCAACCGACTGACAAAAACATCTGGCTGCCAATTACCGTTATTGTTAGTGATAGGATAAAACTTATTCCGTTGATAATATTGAATGTCGACGTGACCAAGTGATTGCTATGCTTCAAAGCAACGCCAATAGCGTCAGCTGCTAAATAACTCATCAACATATGCAAAAAAGGCTAATTACATCATGAGAGTGCCAAGAATCTATCAACAATCAACATTAGTTGTCGGCCAATCGGTCGCATTAGATGATGAAGCAGCAGGTCATGTTGGCCGCGTATTAAGAATGTCTTCAGGTGAGCAGGTGAGCCTGTTTAATGGCGATGGTAATGACTATCTTGCAGAGATTATTAGCGCCAGTAAGAAAAACGTCGAAGTTAAGATCCTCACATGTGAGGCAAATGATAGCGAATCACCACTTAACTTACATTTAGGCCAAGTGATCTCTCGCGGCGATAGAATGGACTTTACCATTCAAAAATCGGTCGAACTTGGGGTCAATACCATTACACCACTGTTTTCTGAGCGCTGCGGCGTCAAGTTAAGTGGTGAGCGTCTAGAGAAAAAAATTCAGCAGTGGCAGAAAATCGTGATCAGCGCCTGCGAACAATCTGGCCGAAGCGTTGTGCCTGTTGTGCGCCCAGCGATGCAGCTCGCCGATTGGTGCGCTGAAGCATCTGATGCGGTCAAACTTAACCTGCATCCACGCGCTTCTCATGGCGTCAATGGCCTAACCTTACCTAACAACAGAGTAAGATTGGTGATCGGCCCTGAAGGTGGCTTATCAGCACCTGAGATTGCCATGACTGAAGAGCACCAGTTTACCGATGTATTACTTGGCCCACGAGTGCTACGTACAGAAACGGCAGCACTCACGACCATCAGTGCACTGCAACTCAAATTTGGCGACATTGGCTAAATGTGGATAAACATTTAAGAATAAGGCTGAGTTAACGTTTATCTCTTATAAACTAGAAATCGGCCCTATTCGTCCCCATGTTTACCCTAGAAACGAATATTAAGAAAAGGAAAACGCTCCATGATTAAACTCGGCATCGTGATGGACCCCATCAGCGGCATCAACATCAAGAAAGATTCTAGCTTTGCAATGTTAATGGCTGCCCAGTCCCGTGGTTACCAGCTTTTCTACATGGAAATGAGCGATCTAGCCTTGGTCAACGGTCAAGCTATGGCAACCATGCGCGCCCTGACCGTAAAGGATGACCCTGAGCAGTGGTATCAGCTCGAAGAAGCTATCGATACGCCGCTTGCCGACTTAGATGTGATCTTAATGCGTAAAGATCCGCCTTTCGATACCGAGTTTATCTACGCAACCTATATGCTTGAGCGCGCCGAGGAGCAAGGTGTACTCATCGTCAACAAACCTCAGAGCCTGCGCGATGCCAACGAAAAGCTGTTTACTGCCTGGTTCGCTGAGTTTACCCCAGAAACCATAGTTACCCGTGATGAGCAGCGCATTCGCGCCTTTCATCAAGCCAAGGGCGATATCATCCTTAAGCCACTCGATGGTATGGGCGGCACACTGATTTTCAGAATGAAAGCAGGCGATCCTAACACTGGCGTGATCATCGAAACCTTGACCGAGTACGGTCAGCGCTACGCGATGGCGCAAGCCTTTATTCCCGATATCACCTCCGGTGACAAACGCATCTTAGTGGTCGACGGCGAGCCTGTACCTTACTCTTTAGCGCGTATTCCACAAAAGGGTGAAACCCGCGGCAACCTAGCCGCCGGCGGTCGAGGCGTGGCGCAGCCGTTATCTGAGTCCGATTGGCATATTGCCCGCACCATTGGCCCTGAACTTAAAAAGCGCGGTCTTATCTTTGTTGGTTTAGATGTGATTGGTGACAAGCTTACCGAGATTAACGTTACCAGCCCAACCTGTATAAAAGAGATTGAAGCAGCTTTCGATGTCGATATTACAGGTATGCTAATGGACGCAATCGAAAAGCGTATCAACAAGTCAGCTTAGCCAAAGGATCCGGCATGAACTTAAAGAGAAGCTTTACCTGGGCACTTTGTGCCCTTGTCTTGTTGCCCCAAGCTGTATTGGCCAATGTCGATATTCATGACGCGCCCTCGCGCCCTAAGAATATGATTATCATGATTGGTGACGGTATGGGTCCTGCTTACACCAGTGCATATCGTTATTACCAAGATAATCCCGATACCGAAGAGATTGAGCAAACGGTATTTGACCGCCTGTTAGTCGGCATGGCTTCAACCTATCCAGCTAGACAGAGTGGCTATGTAACCGACTCTGCAGCATCGGCAACGGCACTCACAACTGGGGTCAAAAGTTATAACGGCGCAATTTCAGTTGACGTCGATAAGCGCCCACTGACCACCATCATGCAGATGGCTAAAGAACGCGGTATGGCGACTGGCGTCGCAGTCACCGCCCAAGTCAATCACGCCACTCCAGCCGCTTTTCTAGCTCATAATGAGAGCCGTCGTAACTACGATGAGATCGCCCAAAGCTACTTAAGCTCGGAGGCCGACGTTATCCTTGGTGGTGGGCAGAAGTACTTCCCAGAAGATCTGCTCAAGCAGTTTACAGCTAAGGGATACCAGCATATTAACCAGTTGGATCAGCTCGATAACTTAACCCAAGGCAAGGCCTTAGGTCTTTTTGCTGAAGTACAACTGCCTTGGGTTATCGATCAACAAGACTCGACTCAGTTAAGCCTTCTAACCCAAAAAGCCCTAGAGCTTCTATCGCAAAATCCAAATGGCTTTGTGCTACTGGTTGAGGGCAGCCTTATTGACTGGGCAGGCCACAACAACGATATCGCTACAGCCATGGCGGAGATGCATGGTTTTGCCAATGCCATTGAAGTAGTGGAGCAATACGTGCGCGCCAACCCTGACACCTTAATGGTGGTAACTGCGGATCATAACACTGGTGGCTTATCTATCGGCGCCAATGGCGAATACGCTTGGGATACGGCGCTACTAAAAGGGATCCAAGCAAGCCCTACGAGTATCGCCGAGCAAGCTATCGCCATCGATGATTGGCAGCCTTTAGTGGCCCAAAAGCTAGGTTTCGAGCTTAAAACTGAAGAACTGCTGCGTCTTAGCAATGCACGCATGCAGGGAAAAGCTGCCTTGGAAACGAGTTTGAAACAGCTCATCGATAACCGAAGCTTTACCGGCTGGACGACCAGCGGTCACACTGGTGGTGATGTACAAGTTTTTGCAGCGGGTCCTGCGGCCGATCTGTTTAAAGGTAATCAAGACAACACCGACATCGCTGAGAAGATGATCAGCTTATTACCTAGAACGAAATAAACTTTTGAGGTGACTTCGAAAGATAAGAATTAACCACAAAAGGCACGAAGAACACGAAAGAGAAGCATCCTGCTCTTTTTCTTTTCTTCGTGTTCTTCGTGTAGCGAGCAAAATGAACGCTTCGTGGTTTATCGTTTTCTATTTAATTAGTCAGATTTTGGCTTATCTTAACGGCAATACTCCCCATCTTTTTTTGATACACGTAACTCCATCAAATTCGCATTCCAGAGTGGTTGAGGTATAATCGCAGCCAATTAAAAGCCGACCTTGAATACACATGCTAACCAACGCTTCGCAAGTCCTCCTCAGAAACAGTGATTTAGTCAAAGGCCAATCGGTATTAGTACTCAATTATGAAAGTGATCACCTGCCAAAGGAGTTGTTAAATACCGCCAGCAAAGTGTGTGGATTAGCATTAGATTACCATCATCACCTGATGATGCAGCCCTATACCTGTGCAGATTTAACCCTGTATTTTGGCCATAAACTGCCAATCGAAGAGTGCTTTGACTCTGTCATCGTCTACTTTCCTAAGGCAAAGGCGCTAGCACCTTACCTGTTTAACCTCGCCGCTAAGCATCTAAAACCACAAGGGCAACTCATCGTTGTGGGAGAAAATAAAGGCGGCATTAAGTCTCTGCCTAAGCAGCTGCCTAGCTATTTCGATAAGCCGTTTAAAGCCGATAATGCCCGTCACTGTATCGTATTTACCAGTGAACTAAATGCACCGGCTCCGGCATTAAAACTGGCCGACTGGATAAGCCGCTATCAACTCGATACCCCTCAAGGGCAAGTGACTATCTGTAATTTGGTGGGGGTATTTAGTGAGAAGAAGCTCGATGAAGGTACCCAATTACTACTGGCTAATTTACCAAAGATGCGCGGCAATATACTCGACTTCGGCTGCGGAGCAGGTGTTATTACAGCCGCACTACTCAAGGCTCAGCCGGAGCTAAAGTTTGATTGTGTCGATATCAATGCCATGGCGCTAGCCTCTTGCGAATTAACTTTGGCGGCGAACGGCTTTAAGGCCAACATCTTTGCATCCGATGGTCTAGCGCAAACCTCTCAACGCTATGACGGTATTATCTCAAATCCACCGTTTCATGACGGCCTCGCTAGCACCACAAACATAGCCACCAACTTCGTCAAAGACAGCGCTGCGAACCTCAAATCTGGTGGTATCTTCCATATCGTGGCCAATCGTCACCTTCCCTATTCAGACACCATTGCTGACAACTTCGGTTCGGTGAATGTCGCTGCAGAAAACAATAAATACAAAATTTATTCCAACGTAAAGTAACTCCCGCGATACTCAACTCTAAGGCATGCCTCAATCATGCCTTAGAGCTCTTACCTCATGCTCTTGATTCACACATTTTATCACTGGCACTTTTTAACCAAGCTTTTATATGGTTATACTCGCAGAGCTAATTATAAAAAATAATAAAAAAAAGATGGGGTTTTTATGTTGCGCCCAGAGCTCATTGAGTTTAGTCAAGATAACCAAAAAGCCGAATTAAGGATCGTCCCGAGCCTCAATGGGCCGATAACAGAAGATGCTCTACTACAGCTTTTAGCACTACCAGACTTCTCTTGTCTGTGCCCCTTGAAAGCCGTGATCTCCCAAGCCGTCATTCAAGTCAATCAGCTACACCCTAAAGATGAAGGGAAAACAGAACTATTTTTTGAAATCGGCGAAAGGCGTGACGCCGAAATAAGCTTCGATGTCTCCAGCGATAAAATGCAGGCTAGCATGACATTAACCGCGGCCTTCGGAGGCAAAGATTTAGGGCTTAGAGATATACTGGAAAATCTGAAGCTACAACGCATTAGCATGGGGCTAAGCAAGGCCAAAATTGATGCGCTACTTACCAAGTTTTCCACCCTTTTACCCGGTGAAAAGTGTCACAGCATCATAGCTAATGGTCGAGCAGCAGTGAACGGCACACCAGCTAGGCTAGTGCGAAAAGTATCCCTGGCGAGGGAGCGCTTGCTACAACCTCAATCAAATAGCGATGGCACCGTTGATATGCGCAATCTAGGGGCGGTTATCATGGTCAAGCCTGGCAACCTTCTTATCGAGAAACACCCTGCTACCCTAGGCGTTGACGGCTACAATGTGTACGGTGAAAAGCTTAATGCCAAACCAGGTAAAGATGTTAAGTTCACCGCTGGCAACGGTACCGAATTTAGTCCAGATGATCCTAACAAACTTATTGCTACCGTGGCTGGGCAACCCGTCGAAACGCCATCGGGCATGCAGGTCGATGATGTATTGCAGATAAAAAATGTCGATGTTGGCTATGGTCATGTCGACTTTAAAGGCAGTGTGTTGATCACTGGCGATGTGGGCGAAGGTATGGTCGTAAAAAGCCTAGGTGATATCACTGTTATGGGCTTTGTCGATTCAGCGACACTGGAGGCTAAAGGCGATATCACAGTCAGTAAAGGCGTCATTGGTCGTCAGCTAAAAGACTTAAGCTTGTCGACGAAGTTAACCGCTCAGGGTCAGATCAGTGCTCAATTCGTGCAATATTCCGAGCTCAAAGCGGCAGGCAACATCTTAGTCACCAAGCAACTTCTACATAGTCATACTCAAACTCAGCAACAATTGCTCGTTAGTGATGCCAGCGGCCGCCGTGGCGATCTCGTTGGCGGCAGGGCTGAGGCCAGCAAAGGGATTAAGGCCGTTGCTATCGGTGCCACCGCCGACACTAAAACTGAACTATTTTGCGCCATGGAACTTGCAGAATTAAAACAACAGCTCAAGCAGCTGGATCAGAGCATTAAATCCATGGTCGTTGCAGGTCTAAATATCGAGGCACAGCTCAGGAAACTCCCTCCTAAAGAGCAGTGGCAAGGTGATGCAATGATGGTTGAGCAAGTAACCGTCATGCTGGAGGAAAAGCGCCGTACAACGCAAATCCGCGCCCAAGAAGAAGCGGAATTTGAAACATTGAAGATGGAGGTAGATAGCTACTATAAGCACTACCGGATCGATGCACTCAAGCATGTCTTCTCCAATGTTGAACTCCATATCGGGACGGCGTTTCAACGTACCCAGAGAGAACATGGGCCCTGTCACATCCAAAATGAAAATAATGAGATCCACTTCGATTACAGCCAGTAATAATTAATTCTGCTCTTATGCGGATATTTAGACCAGGTTCAAGTGCTTCAGCCGTTCCTTAACGCTGTAAATCACGGCATAATTGAGCCATTTTTATTGTGTGAGTTATCTCGTGGAATTATTGAAAATCGACTGCCTAGGCAAGCCCTTACGCCTAGAAGGATCTCTTGCTGGCTGGCAACAACTTTTTTGGGGCGATAACCTAGTCTCAGTGATTCAAGCTAGCCCCAACAACGAAGGGCTAAAGAGCCACACTTTTGAGTTGTCGACTCAAGATCCTGCACTTGCCACCGATGGCGAGCCAGTGCCATTGCAGACAATCAAAATCACCCTTGAAACCGACCTACAGTGGCAACCTTTTATCATCGACTACCGTCTACTCCAAGACGATGAGGTGATAACAACAGGTCAGCGCAACACTAAAGATATTGAGCGTCAAACACCTACCACTCCCATCCCGGAGAAACGACAATTTAGCGTCGTTGGTCTCGCCTCCTTAGGCTTTAAGTTACTGAAAAGTGCCAAGGTGATTAAGGTGCTGCTCGCTGGTGCCAGTGTTGCCGCATACTCTTGGTTATTTTCATTCCAGTTTGCGTTAGCACTTATCGCCTGTTTAGTCTTCCATGAATATGGTCATATTCGTGCAATGAAATACTTTGGCATGAAAACCAAAGGCATCTACTTAATTCCGTTTATGGGCGGCCTAGCCTTAAGTGATGAGAAGATAAACACCCGCTGGCAAGATGTGGTGATCTCCATTATGGGTCCGACCTTTGGTCTATTGATGTCAATCGCATCGCTTGTGGCCTACTGGGTAACAGGAAATATTTTCTTTGCCGGTTTAGCCACCTTCAACGCGCTACTCAACCTGTTTAACCTTCTACCGATTTTACCCCTAGATGGCGGCCATATTCTAAAGAGTATCAGCTTCTCGATGAACAGTATGATGGGATTAGTCGCCTGTATCCTTGGTGCTGCGGCAGGAGTCTATATCAGTTACTCACTGGGGCTTGCTCTTCTGGGCTTCTTACTGCTTATTGGCAGTGCGGAGATAGTGTTTGAGTGGAAGACTCGACACCAGAGTCATTTACTGCCATTAGATAGATATGGACAAATATTCTCTGCCGTTTGGTACTTCTTAACCGTTGGTGCCCTCATCGGCATTATCTGGTACTTTGCTGGCAGTGGCGATGAAATGCTAGCGCTACCGTTAGAGATCCTAAAGAGCTAACCAGCAAGTTCCGAATAAAAAAACCGACGTTATGTCGGTTTTTTTTATCACTTAAAACCTAGCTTAAGAAAACGCTTTTGTTTGCGAAATTTTGACCGCAATAATCAGGGTTAAGAAAGGTATCAAATATAGGAGCCAAATTTCAGGCATAAAAAAACCTGCTCGATGGCAGGTTGCTTTGTTGATAATGGTACCTGAGGACGGACTTGAACCGTCACTTCTTTCGAAATCGGATTTTGAATCCAAAAAAGCTGCGCTTTGTACGTGTCTGGAAACTCATTGCCCTCAACTTTTACTTAAATCACAACGTAAATCAGCAAAAGCTAAAAACCTGTTCCCATAGGCCATACAGCGCCATATCCCAAACCTATACACATCGGATTTTGAATCCAAAAAAGCTACGCTTTGTACGTGTCTGGAAAATCATTAGCCTCAACTTTTACTTAAACCACAACGTAATTAATCAAAAGCTAAAAAACCT
>NZ_BPET01000043.1 GCF_019654915.1 Shewanella sp. MBTL60-007
CAGTGGCAAAAGTAATAACAAGGTTCAAAGTCACAGCCACTGACGACTGTGTCACAATCTGTAGAGTTTGATAAAAATAGATCAAACTTACCGTTTACAGCCTCAACTTCCTCAACACACAACTTCAACTGCTGTTGCTGTTCGGCAAGCTTTAATTGCTTCTGATTTTTATAAACATAGTGAATGGTAACATTTCGTGGAGGCGGAAAGTCGCCCTCCTGCTTGAAAACGAATAGGTGCACATCTTGCCCGGCCTCTTGCAAAATTTCGGCTTGAGTTAACGCAACTTTGACAGTGCCGTTGGCGTAAAAATTGTGGCAAAAGATGGCTATCTTTTTCATTTTACATATATCTCTTACATTAGATTAAGGAGGAATTGTACCAGATGTGCAACTCGTCAGTATAAGTAAATCTAGAGATTACCAAGAGAGGTCGAATGACTCGTTATGGCATCTTTTGACTTTAGCGAAGAGCAAACTTTCTGATTTAGAATACGCTGTCATTCGATTATAATCCTTGTCAGATTACTCTATTGAATTTTGGTTGTTAGGTTATGAAGTGTTTCGTTATAAGCTTGGTTACAGAGAACAAAAGGCGTGCTCATATTAATCAGCAGTTTAGTTCTCAAGCTATCGAGTTTGAGTTTTATGATGCTATCACACCAGCAACTAATGAGGCGGAGGCTGCTCGCTTACAGATTGTGACCCAAGACTCATCCCTTAGTCGTGGCGAGATCTCCTGCTTGTTAAGCCATGTAGCCATACTCCAAAAGATCGTTGATGAATCTATCCCTTACGCCGCGATTTTTGAAGATGATATTCATCTTGGCAAAGAGGCTGGGCAGTTTTTATGTTCAGACAATTGGATTCCTGACTCGGTTGAGCTGATAAAAGTTGAAATGTTTAACCATATTGCCAAGGGGCAGTTTTGGGGAGGCCATAAACTAGGGGGCGGCAAAGAACTCTTTAAGCTAACTGGGCGACATTTGGGCGCCGCAGGGTATATTGTTAGTTGCAGAATGGCGAGTCAGTTGTTGAATGAAGTTCGTCAATGTCAGCCTGTCGAAGCGATAGATAAGATTATCTTTGAAGAGTTGATCACATCAAACAAGGTGGATGCATATCAGTTGCAGCCTGCTATTTGCGCGCAAGATGACATTATTGATAGAAAGAATAGCGTACTTCATAGCAGCTTGAACGCTGAGCGTGTACTGCCAGCCAAGAAGAAGCTGAGTTTGGCACTTAAGATTAAGCGTGAAATTGAGCGCCTGTTTAGTCGTCGAATTCAATTTAAGTAATTAGCCGATAGTGGGTCGTTGTTATAGCGCTAACGGGCTATAATTGAGCTTTATTACTAACGATATTTTACAATGAATCGCACCAAGAAGATCACCAAAAAACACATGAGCAAGGTGAAGAAAGCTAACGCTAAGCTCAATACCAGCAACAAGCCGAAGTACATTTCTAAGGCAGAAAGGGAGAGGTTGGCAGCCCTAGCTGTTGCTGAATCAGTACAAATTGACAGCGAATAGGTTCTTTTTTGTGCGAAGAATCGCTTTTCATGATCCAGATGCCATAATTCCGACACGGCTAATATTATTTACCCTAATGAATATGACAGAATAGCCGGCTAATTTTGGTTTTGTAGGTTTTTTACTACAGAACCTAACGGATAGGAGTTTCATGAATACTGTATATTCAATCGGAGAACTAGAATCATTTTTGATCGCCATTTTGGTGTTGTTTATCGGCCACTCAGTTAATCGCCACGTTCGTTTTTTCAAAAAATACAATATCCCAGAGCCTATTATCGGTGGCTTGGTTGTCGCAGCAGTCATTACTGTTCTTCATTTTCAAAACATTACGCTAGCGTTTTCATTGCCGATGCAAAACACGCTTATGTTGATGTTTTTCAGTACCGTGGGGCTTGCGGCCAGTTACAAGCTGCTTGCTCGTGGTGGAAAAAAAGTCTTTATTTTTCTTGGTATCGCCTCGATTTACATCATATTGCAGAATGCGGTGGGGGTGAGTTTGGCTGCAGCCCTTGGTTTAGAGCCTTTGATGGGCTTGGTAGCTGGCTCAATCACCCTTTCTGGCGGGCACGGTACCGGCGCCGCTTGGTCGCAGACGTTTGCCGAGCAATACAACATGAATACCCTAGAGTTCGCTATGGCCGCCGCAACATTTGGCTTAGTGATGGGCGGTATCATCGGCGGTCCGGTGGCACAAAGGCTTATTAATAAAAATAAGCTGGAATCTTCTTACGGTATTGGTGGTAACCATCATAAAGACCATCCAGACCTAGTAACCTATGATCAGTTAGAGATCGATAATGTCACCGCTAAGAGTGTGTTAGAAACGCTATTTATCATCATGCTTTGTGTGGCTGGGGCTAAATGGGTTGGCTACTTGGTTGCCAGTTTTGATATCAGCTGGCTAAAGATGCCAGAGTTTGTTTATGCACTATTTCTTGGGGTGGTCATCACTAACCTTACCGAGATGACCCGTGGCTACAAGATGAATAATGAGTGCGTCGATATCTTAGGAACGGTTGCCTTATCTCTGTTCCTCGCGATGGCATTAATGAGCTTAAAGTTATGGGAGATCTTTGATCTCGCAATCCCACTGTTGATTATCTTAATGGTACAGACAGTGGTGTTAGCCTGTTTTGCATACTTTGTTACCTTCAAGGTGATGGGGTCAAATTACGATGCGGCGGTGATGGCGGGTGGTCATTGTGGCTTTGGCATGGGGGCTACGCCGACTGCGGTCATGAATATGGGGGCACTGGTATCCCGAAATGGCCCGTCTCCACAAGCCTTTATGGTAGTACCTATTGTTGGTGCTTTCTTTATAGACATCGTTAACCTAGTAGTATTGCAGGGCTACATTAAATTTATCTTGTAGTGGTTTGCCCCCGTTAGAACAAGGCACGCATTTGCGTGCCTTTTTTGTTACTTACTGTTTATCGGTGTATTTTTTGCCTGTTTATCAAAACAGGCCGTACTCCCTATCTTTTCTTCTGCTTGGTCGCTATCTGTGGCTATCACATTTGCCTACGTTAGATTGTCATTCGACTAGAATTAATTTTGACCATGATGCAATCAATAACGATTTCGATTCGTTATAGCTATTGAACATCTCATTAATCAAAAGGACATTCCGATATGAAATCGACTAAAACAGCCGTAGGTGCAACAGTCGCAGGCATTCTTGCCGCTAGTCTTTCGCTGGGAGCGCAGGCAGTCCCAGATCAGCCCAAAGAGTGGGAGAAGTGTGCCGGTATTGCTAAAGCCGGTGCTAATGATTGTGGAGCCTTAGATGGTAGCCATGGCTGCGCAGGCCAGGCTAAAGAAGACAATATGCCTACCGAGTGGATCTATGTTCCAGCAGGCACTTGTGACAAGATAACAGGCGGTGAAGTTAAAGCCGTCAAACCGGCTAAGAGCTAGTGCCTTTACCAAAGATTGTGGGCGCAGGCATAGGTCTGCGTATCCCACACGTTCAGCAGTTATTGGCCGATGAGGCTATTCAACTACCTTGGCTAGAGGTGTTGGTCGATAATTGGTTGGTAGATGGTGGATTAAATCAGTACCTACTCAAAGCCGTAAGTGAACGTTTTCAATTAGTTTTCCATAGTGTTGGTCTATCTTTAGGTGGACCAAGTCCTCTCGATCTTGATTACCTTCGAAGAATAAAAGACTTAAAGCAGCAATGTGGTGCCCATTGGTATTCTGAGCATGCCAGCTTTTCTGGCAATGGTGATTTTAAGGTTGCCGATCTATTGCCCCTGCCATACACCCAAGAGGCGGTGATGCATATCAGCCAACGTATTAAGCAGACTCAGGACTTCATGGGAGAAAGAATTCTGCTAGAAAACGTGTCTACCTATATGAGCTGTCGTCATAACGAATTGAGCGAGGGGGAGTTTATTGCTGCTATAGCTGAAGAAGCCGATTGTTACTTACTGCTTGATATTAATAATGCCTTTGTCACTAGCGTTAACCTCAATCAGTCAATGCAATCTTTTATGGAGGCGATTCCGACTGAACGAGTGAAGCAGATCCATCTGGCAGGTTTTCATGATAAGGGAGACTATCTGCTTGACGCCCATAACCATCCGGTTGATCCCAATGTGTGGGCGGCATTTGAATCCTATATCCAGCGACATGGCGCAATCCCGAGCATGATTGAATGGGATAGCGAATTGCCGACTCTAGAGCGATTACTGCAAGAGCGAGCCATCGCGGCGGGTATATTACAAGCTGTGCCAATGGTTAATGTTGGCTCTGAAAACTTGAGTGGTAAGGCGGTTGGTGACACAAGTATTGGTGATGAGCAATGCGCTTAGCACAGTGGCAGTCAGCCTTTATTCATGCCCTTAAGCCCCATGGCAATGGGGAAGCTCTTGTTCAGTTAGTCAATGAGCGAGAACAGAATAGAGTCGAGATCTACCGCAATAATGCATTTCAAGCGTTATTGAGTGCGCTGAAATTGGTCTTTCCTGTTTGCCAAGCTGTGGTGGGAGAAACCTGTTTTACGCAATTGGTCAGAGGGTATGAGCAACAGCACCCATTAAGTAACAGTAACTTGAATCGTTATGGACGGCACTTTCCCCAATGGTTAGCGCATGAGCTCAGTCAACATGAAGCTTTTAAAGATCTGCTGTATCTGCCTGAACTGGCCCAATTAGAGTGGCTGTTGAATCAAAGTTATTATGCAATGGATCTTGATGGATTTATGCAGCCACCAAACTGCAGGTTAGAGCTGCTAGCCACACTCGATGAGCAGGCGCAGCAGCAAGCGGCTTTATTATTACGCCCTGATCTAGCCCTACTGAGCTGCCATTATCCAGTGCAGAATGTGTGGAATAGGCATAATGCTCAACTAAATAGCGCTGAGGTTATCGGCAGTGGCATCAGTTATCTGGTAATTCATAGAGAGGGTTTTAAAGCGCAGTTTAGTGTCATTGATAAGGCTCTAATGCAATTGCTAAGTGCGATATTCGCTGGGCAAACTCTAGCACAAATGGCAGATTCGGCGCTGGATCTGAGTCTTTTAGGTGGTCTGATAGAGCGTCAGTGGATCTGCGGCTTTAGATTAGCTCTAGAGGCGGACTGAATCAGATGGATAGAGAGTTGCTGCAGGCTTTGTACCGGTACTGTTTCTGCCTTACTGCGAATAGCTCTCAGGCTGAAGATTTATTGCAAACGGCCATAGAGAGTTGGTTAAAGACAAACTGTAAGCCTATTCAGTTAAGAGCTTACTTAAGAAAGGTGATCCGCAATCAGTTCATCGATGACTGTCGCAGGCTCAAGTGTGTGGATTTTGAGCCACTCGATGACAATGCGCCTGCGCTACTCGACGAGACCTGTCTAGAAGAGATTGAAATTCAGCATAACCTCATTGGACACCTATTTGAGCTTCTCAATCCTGCCGAGAGAGAGGTGCTCTATTTGTGGGCCGTAGAGGGTTATAGCGCTGCTGAGATTGCCATAGAGATACAGCAACCACGAGGCACCATCTTGTCCCGTTTACACCGTATTAAATTGAAAACAGCCGATCTTAATCTAGATGCTTCGGTGCAGAACATCGGTGGGCAATAGCTATGACGAAAAAGACTGACGCCACCGATATGAACTTTAAAGCCTTAGTTAAGCAGCATATTGAAGCTCAAGCCTTGAGTGAGCAAGGGGTGGCTAGGATGCAAAGCTTATTGGCTGGGATTGAGAATACGCAAAGTCATTCGATAGAAGTACCATCAATAGATAGCGACTCTGTTGCTACGGCGCAGAGTCGTGAGCCTGAAACGCTAGCGGGGGATCCAACAGTGAGAAGGGCAAGTAGCAACTGGTATTTGTTACGCCTTAAGAGCCTAGTCGCGCTTGCGGCGAGCGTAGTGCTCTTGCTACTTAGCGTGCAGTGGTATCCTGAGATAAGTTGGCAAGGAGAAGTGAGGGGGAGTCGTGGGGGCGCGGTGAGTGATATGCACGCAAAGATAGCCAACGAAGTGGCTAAAAATCACATCAAGATGAAACCATTAGAGGTGCAAACCGCACAGCTATCACAACTAAGGGCATATTTCACCGAGCTTGATTTTACACTCGTAAGCTCTAGCCGTATCGATGATGCAAAACAGATGATAGGTGGACGGTATTGCTCAATCCAAGGCCTGACGGCTGCACAGATAAGATTTGTCGATCCGTTACAGTCTGTGACGTTATACCAAGTTCAATATGATAAGCGGCTGTATGGTGAGATCCCGATAATGGAATCTGGCGAGACACCAATAGAACTGGTGGTGAGAGGGGTTACCGTATCTATCTGGGTTGAGAAAGGGTTATTGATGGCGACAGCGCGCTCAATTGAATAACCCTCATCATAATGGTGCTCGCTTTTATTCCGAGAGTTTATTGTCACGACGATACAATTGCCATTGCTCTATTTTTTCACCATTGGGTAAGGTACAGATACTGGTCGCAAGATCAACGCTGCCACCTTGGGCAATGCAGTTTTGTGTCGCAGGATTCGGCTTGCCCACTCTAGGTTTATGCAGCTCGGAACTCGCCTCTGAGACAGAGTCATCAGACTGGTGATCTCTACGGTACAAGCTCCACTCCTCTATACGCTCGCCACTCGGTAGGGTGCAATAACCGACTTCCCCTTCCGCTTGCTTTTCAATAGCTAACTCTCCACCAAGTGAAACGCAGTAAGTTGAAGCTGGGTTGGCGAGCTGAACAGGCTTTTTCGTGTCATCTTGCGCAGGGTTACAGGCGGTGAGAAGCATCATTGCTGCACTAACAGTGACTATTTTTACATAGTTAATTACATGGCGAGATCTTTTCATTGGCTACTCCGTTGCAGTCTTTATTGATCACTAAATTACGTCGATACGGTTACTAACGAAAATTTTTCATAAAAGGGTTATTTTATTTAATCTAAGGTTGGAGCTAACTAAGTGCAAGTTGCAATGATCCGTGAGGCGCAAATAATAAAAAAGTGGTCACTCTGGACCACTTTCATCAAGTTATTTATTGCAGATAATGCCTAGCCACACACTTTACATTGTGGTTGTTTTGGTAGTTTCATCTCTCTAAACTCCATGGTCATTGCATCTATCATCAAGATGCGTCCAGCCAGAGTTTGCCCCATGTTGGCGATGACCTTGATGGCTTCGACTGCTTGTAAGCAGCCAACCATGCCGACCACTGGGGCTAGAATTCCTGATTCGACACAGCTTAGTTGTTGCTCGCCAAAAAGCTTGCTGAAGCAGTGGTAGCAAGGAGTATCGCCTTGGTAATCGAATACCGTGACCATGCCTTCCATACGAATCGCAGCAGCCGAGATTAGTGGCTTCTTATGCTTAAAGCAACTTTGGTTTAGCTGTTCGCGCACGGCAACATTGTCGGTGCAATCCATTACTATAGAGTGTTGCTCGACAAGGGCATCGATTTCATGATCATCGAGTACCGCATTAATCGTCTCTATCTGAATGTGTGGGTTAAGTGCCGTTAAACTCTGCTTGGCCGAGTCGACCTTAGCTTGGCCGACGTTGGCGTCTTGATGTAAAACCTGTCTTTGCAGATTTGAGATCTCAACGGTATCAAAATCGACTAAGGTCATCGAGCCTGCCCCTGCTACCGCAAGGTACTGGCTCGCGGCGCAGCCTAAACCACCTGCACCAATAATGAGCACCTTAGCTTGCTTGAGTTTTTCCTGGCCTTCAAAGTCCATCGACTTGATCGATATTTGGCGGCTATAACGCAATATTTCTGCATCAGATAAGATTTCATCTGTTGCTGCTTGTTCGGTCGACATCAAATTGATCTCATATGTTTAGGTAGTGCAGAGCTTAGCAAAGCACACCATTAAAAGGTTCGACGGTGACTTGAGAGCCATCGCTTAAGCCATCGCAATCTTGGGCTAAAATAATGAAGCAGTTTGCTAGGGTCATCGATGTCAGCATGCCAGAACCTTGGCCGCCAGTGACAGCAACTTCGGCCTCACCTTGCGCGTTATAGCTTAATATCGCACGCTGGTACTCTACTCGACCAGGGAACTTACGGATCTCACCCTTGAGCGTAGCTTTTAGTGTCACAGGTTTTACCTGAGGTAAGCCTTGCATCTTATTGAGTAGCGGCCATACAAGTTTGTAGAAAGTCACCATGGATGAAACTGGATTGCCAGGGAGTCCACAGAATACTGCATCACCAAGGTGGCCAAAGGCAAAAGGTTTACCCGGTTTAATGGCTAGCTTCCAGAAGGTGATCTGACCCTCTTCATCAAGGATCTGTTTAGTGAAGTCGGCATCACCCACTGAGACACCACCAGAGGTTAGAACCATATCGGCACATTCTGATGCCGTTTTAAAGGCTTGGCGAATGGCTTCTTTATCGTCTTCGATAACGCCAAGATCGATCCATTCGATATTACCGCGGCTCAGCAAACCTTGGATACTATAGCGGTTAGAGTCGTAGATTTGACCCGGACCTAATTCGCTGCCAACTGGGCGCAGTTCATCGCCTGTAGAGAAGAAAGCTACTTTAACGATACGCTTAACACGTAACTGGCTGACGCCAATTGTTGCCAATACGCCCATCTCGGCAGCACCAATTAAGGTACCTGCTGCCAGTACTTTAGTACCACTGGTGAGCTCTTCACCGCGGCAGCGAACGTTAGCGCCAAGCTCTTTTGGTGCTTCAATGGTGATCAGCTCACCATCAGCAGTAACCTTTTCCTGCATCTGTACTGTGTCATAGCCGCTTGGTACTGGCGCACCTGTCATGATACGAATACAGCCGCCCTTGACGCACTTACCCGTATAAGGATGGCCTGCGAAAGATTGTCCAATTAACTTTAGTGGCTCGCCTGCAGCCAAGTCTGCAAAGTTGAACGCATAACCGTCCATTGCTGAGTTATCGAAAGGAGGAAGATCGATATGAGAGGCAAGATCTTCTGCGAGTACTCGACCTAAAGCTTGAGGTAGTGTCACGACTTCTGAGTCTGTGATGGGTTTTACTTGTTCTAGTAATTTAACGATAGCCTGATCGGGATGCATTAGGCTAGGTTGCGAACATGGATCTGCATGAGTCTGCATCTATCTATCCTTGAGACGTGAATCGGAACGTTAAGTAAAAACGAATATAGCGCATTATGCCATGGTGAATATAGATGGCTATGATCTGCGCGGCAGTTTTTAAACACAGTTAAAATAGAGTGGCAATTAATGATACAGATCTAACCACTATTCACGGGGGTGACTCTATCCTTTACGGCTGATTTAGCTGGTTTTTTTGTTAAAAGCAATCGTAGCTAAGGTAACGTAAGATGCTGTAAATGAAAACCATTATTATTTATTTAACAATCACTTAAGTAAATTTTATTGCAATTATTAGCTAGCTTGATAACAATAACTGCCACAAACTGAAAGCCTTAAGGAATTGATATGTTAGCCCAGAAGATGATTGACCAGTTAAATGACCAGATCAACATGGAGTTCTTCTCCTCTAATCTGTATCTACAGATGAGCGCATGGTGCGAAGATAAAGGCTTTGAAGGTGCTGCTAAGTTTATGCGTGCTCACGCCGAAGAGGAAATGGGCCACATGCATCGTCTGTTTACTTATGTGAGTGAAACAGGTGGTATGCCACTTTTAGGGACTATCGAGGCTCCACAAGCTGAGTTTCCGTCACTTTTGGCACTATTTGAGTACACCTATGAACATGAGCAGTTGATCACTAAAAAGATCAATGAACTCGCACATGCGGCTTTCACTAACCAAGATTATTCAACCTTTAACTTCCTGCAGTGGTATGTGTCAGAACAGCATGAGGAAGAGAAGTTATTTAAGTCTATCGTCGATAAGATCCGCCTTGTTGGCGAAGATGGTAAGGCACTATTCTTTGTCGATAAAGATCTGGCGCAGATGGCAGTCGAAGAATCTGCAAGCGTGATGACTAGCGAAGCAGTTTAATTTTGTAGAACAATGAAAAAGAGCAGCGTTGGCTGCTCTTTTTGTTTGTTACTCTAGTGCGCTTAAACAGCGTTAAGCTCAGTTCCAATATTGAGATAATGAAATGGTTGTGCATGCGTTAAAAAGGCGACTAGTTGTGCCTTAGGCAGTGGTTTAGACATCAGGTAACCTTGGGCGTAATCACAGCCTAAGCTGTGTAAGAACTGCCACTGTTCAATGGTTTCAATTCCTTCCGCCACGAGTGGCATCTCTAAGCTTTGCGCCATCATGACGATCGCTTTAATCAACTTTGCGTCAGATGGATTGTTTAGCACGTTATCGATAAAGCTCTTATCGATCTTAATTACCGAAATGGGGCATTGAGTTAGGTAGCTGAGTGCTGAGTAACCGGTACCAAAGTCATCGAGGTAGATATCAATTCCGAGCTGTTTGATTGCCTCTAAGGTCCGTAGGCAACGAGGCTTATCTTCGATCAACATGCTCTCGGTGATTTCAATATGCAGATCTTTCGCGGCGATACCGTGTTTAGATAATGCGTCTTTGAGCACGTCGTAAAAGCTGACATCTCGAGAGCTTAAACATTGACGCCCCGACACATTGATCGCCATCTTGAGCATCAATCCTTGAGAGTGCCACTCGGCAAGATCTGAGAGGGCTTGGTGTAGGATCCATTCGCCTAATGGTTCAATCAACCCGGCCTCTTCGGCGATCGGGATGAAGGCTTGTGGCGAGATGATGCCGAACTCAGGATCATTCCAGCGGACTAGGGCTTCGACACTGACGATGGCTCCGTTACGCATATCAATGACAGGTTGATACTCAAGGTAAAACTCTGATTGCTTGACCGCTTTACGTAACCTCTGTTCGAGGTGCATCCGCTCCAGCATCTCTACATTCATCTCGGGAGAGAAATATTGATAATGGGCTCGACCGTCACGCTTTGCCTGATACATAGCGGTTTCAGAGTTATGTAATAGCATCTCAATATCTTGACCATCTTCTGGGTAGAAGGCGATGCCGAGGCTGGAGGAGATGTTGGTCTCTTTTTTATTGATAATAAAAGGCTTAGATAGTGCGTTGATCAACTTCTGGGCTAATTGTTCGGTACACACGCTGCCTGTTTGTGGAGCGATAATCACAAATTCATCACCGCCAATACGGGCGATAGAGTCATCAGGCCCTAACACGGCTTCGAGTCGTGCGGCAGACTGTTTTAATACCTTATTACCCGCTGCGTGGCCGTGCAGCTCGTTAATAAACTTAAACCTGTCTAAATCGATGAAGAAGATGGCGACTTGGCTGTCGGTATTTTGCGCAGTATCGATAGCTTGCTGTAGCCTTGAGGAGAACAGGTGTCGATTTGGTAGTTTGGTTAATGAGTCGAAGTTGGTCTTATACCAGAGGTCTTGCTCATATTGTTTATTATTACTGATATCGAGAAATAGCCCAATGTACTGAGTTACCTCATTCTTACTGTTTTTGACCGCAGTAATTTTCAGGTACTCTGGGTAGATCTTGCCATCCTTGCGCTTATTCCAGATCTCTCCTTCCCAGCTACTCTTACTGCTTAACGTTTGCCATAGCTTTTGGTAAAAATCCTGCGGGTGATGATCCGAGCTTAAGATGTTTGGTGTCTTTCCTTTGACATCCTCTAAGCTATAGCCAGTAATTTTGGTAAAGGCGGGGTTGACGAGTTCGATGCGGTTGTTGGCATCGGTGACGATAATCCCTTCGGCTGAGTGCCTGAAAACGGCGGAGGCTTGGTGTAGAGCGCGTCTAGACTTCATTCGCTCCGATACCATTTGGTTGACTGCTACTGCTATTTGCGCAAGTTCATCTTTGCCCTTAACTTCAAGATCTAATACTAGGCTTGGGTCTTTTGCTAGTTTTTCCACGTCATCGACTATGCCTCTCACTGAGTCAATGAGGTTATTGGCTATGTTCCTACCGATTAGATAGACCACGTAGAAGAAAAGAAGCCCGGCAAAAATACTAATATAGAGATAAGAGAGGATCTGCTGTTTTTCAATCTCATTCTGGCGAGCGATATTTGCTGTTAGCTGAGTATTTAGCTGATGTAGGTTATCAATGCCTTCGGTTGCCGCATGCCACCAGGCTTCGCTATCGACCACGGGAGCTTGATGTTGTAACTGATATAAGCTGTCATGTAGGGCGATATCTTGACCAAGTAACTCTAATGTTGCTCCTGGAGCAGGTAGCTGGGTCAACTCGGCCTTTGCAATATGCGCTTGGTAATTTTTAGCGGTTTGCTCAATCGTTTTGACTAATACTTGCTGTGTTGGCGTTAGAGTGTGGTGATTAACTAAATTATCTAACGCATTTTTTAAGGTGAAGTAATTTTCTCGAAAACTCGATAAATAGGCGGGATTGAGCGTCGTTAGGTAACCGTTAAAGTTATAACTAAGACCCCCATAGCCGATTAGATCGTCGATGATTTCAGTCTTCTCTACCAGATTAACTTGTTGCTGCAGCTGTGTACGGTAACTGGAGATTAGCTGCTGTGCTGGGCTATCCATCAATTCGCCAAAGCTACTAAGATTATCTGGCGTCATCACAGAAATCGCATTGGCAATGACACTGTCGAGTTGTGATCTAACCTGTGCGATCTGTTTGAAGTCGTTAGGATCTAATGTCTGCGCAGATAACAACCTGTTTATAAGTCCCCGTTCTTGACCCGTGAGCTCCTGAATCTTGAGCATGTTAATCAGATCGGACTGCACTAGCACTTGGTATGAGTTATCGCTCTTAAAGCGTAACTGTGACACAAAATTAATGAGCTTTTGGGTCAGTTGAGAGTAGAAACTGAAGTATTCAGGGGTGTTTAGCTCGATCACTTTCTTTCGAGCAATCTCGAGTTGCTGTCGTGCTAAACTGGCTTTCTGAATTTGATCTTGCAAGGCATGAAATAGTTCGGTGTCATTCTTTACCGTATTGATCGTTTTATCGAGAGCGGAGTTAAAAACCAACTCTTGGAACATTTGGTCTGTCGTTAGCCATTGCTGTTGCAGCTCAGCTTTAAATAGGCGGCCATTACTGCTGAGATATCCAGCAGAGAGGCCGCGTTCTTTTTGTAGCTCATAGATGACATTCTCTATCCCTAAGGTGATCTTAGTCGTGAGCACGTTTGCTGAAGCGTGTTGGTATTGCTTGATGAGAGTTGATGCGCTTAGTACTGCAAGTAATACCAAAATAAACATAGGTAGGGATGCAGATAGCAATAATTTCTGTTTCAAGCTCAATCGACTTAACACGGGTCGCATTCGGCGATGATCCTCAGCAGGAGATAATTTTGGCTCAGTAATGCAATGAAGCTAGATGGAGTATAAAGTGCGCTAGATAATACTCATAGAGATATAGGTACGTCTCAGTATGTTCACTAAAGTTACGCCTAGGTCACGAATTTAGCAAAATACATCAAATATGGTCTAATTCAAAGGTTTTGAGGGTGTGTTTGTTATTCCCAATGGCTATAAGTAATTGGGAAGGGGCTGTTGTTAATTATGTGGGTAAGCAGCCGCATGTGATTGCGGCTGTTCACTGAAGGTGGATTTATTGCGTATTGCGGTAAGCAACAATGTCTTCGATGGTCAGTACAGGCATATCATGCTGTTGAGCAAACTCAACGATTTCAGGTAAACGGGCCATGGTGCCATCGGCTAGAGTCACCTCACAAAGTACACCGTAGGGCTTAAGGCCTGCGAGCTTCATTAGATCGACGGTGCCCTCTGTATGACCACGACGCTCAAGTACACCACCTGGGCGAGCACGTAGTGGATAAACGTGACCTGGCCTCGCTAAGTCATCAGGTTTAGCGTTATCGGCGATTGCGGCTTTAATTGTGGTGACACGGTCGGCAGCAGAAACACCTGTAGTGACACCCTGTTTGGCTTCGATACTCACGGTAAAGGCGGTGCCATATTGGCTATTATTGTCGCTTACCATTGGCGGAAGCTGAAGTTGCTCGATACGTTCATCGGTCAGACAGAGGCAAACAATACCGCTGCATTCGCGAATAAGTAGTGCCATCTGCTCGTTAGTGAGGGTTTCTGCTGCATAGATCAGATCGCCTTCGTTTTCACGATCTTCATCATCAACAACTAACACACCTTTGCCTTGGCGAAGTGCTGTTAGTGCTGCATTAACACGTTCAATTGGATTGCCATAAGGGGCAAGTAGAGACTGATTCATGGATAACATCCTTAAAATACGACATTGGGTTGGCCAGAATCAGGGCATACAGAAAATAACACATCTCTGCTGTCGAACGAGTCGCCATAGAGTTATGTGCATAATAAGAACCGAGCAAAATCCACCACGAAGCTTAAATTAACTTCACGGATTATTTGCTTAAATCTTATATTCTCTTTCATCCGGACTTAGCGTACTAACACTGTTGTGGAGTACCCATTACCGTCGGCTCTGGAGTAGGTGCAACCTTATGGCAGACGGGCGTCTTTGATAAGGTCTGTTTACCAGATCTGCTGACCCTAGTTAATATATGCAGCTATTTATCTTGAGATTTAATAGCGTAAACTAGGCGCTCGCGGGCTTTTATGAGGTGATGACTTATCACCGCATAACTTACCGCCGGTGGGGAGTTACACCCCGCCCTGAGAATTATACTTGGCTGAATATGAATGAATTGATTAACAATTCAGCCGAGTGGCGCAATATTGCGCCTATTTAAATTAAATGACAAGCTGAGATGTAAAAATGGCGAGATAGGCCAAAACTGTCGGCTAAATGACTTATGGATCACCCTAATCAAAGTACGGATGACTTCGATTAAGACTGCACAAGGAATGTTAGATGAAAATTGCCCCCCTTATACTGAGCGCTGTACTGCTATTTGGATGTAATAATATGACCACCACCCAAGCTGTTAAACCTCCTCAAGCCGATAAAATTCCGCATAGCATGACGCTCCATGGAGTGACGCGTGTCGACGATTATTACTGGATGCGCGATGACGAGCGCAAGGCTCCAAAAATTATCAGTCATTTAAATGCAGAAAACGCTTACACCAAACAAGAGTTCAAGCCATTTAACGACCTCAAGCAAGGTTTGTTTGATGAGCTAGTGGGGCGTCTAGATAAAGACGAGTCGAGTGTGCCTTATTTTTGGCATCAGCATTGGTATTACCGCTATTACAAACAGGGCTTTGAATACCCCATTATTGCCCGTAAAACCGCGCTAGAGAGTGACAGTGAACAAATTCTGCTGGATGTGAATGAACGTGCGGAGGGGAAAGACTTCTATGGTTTGGGCAGTGTGTCGGTGAGCCCAGATGAAACTAAGTTAGTGTTCGGCGAAGATCTGCTAAGTCGACGTATCTATACCCTGTACTTTAAAGACTTAACCTCAGGCGAGTTAATGAGCGATAAGCTTGAGGGGACCGATGGTGGCATCGTTTGGGCCAGTGACAATCAACACCTGTTCTATATCGCTAAAGATCCGAAGACACTGCTGGGCTATCGAGTGTTCCGCCACAAATTGGGGACGGCGCAATCGGAAGATGTACTGGTATATGAAGAGCAAGACGATGCCTTCTATATCAGCTTAGGTAAATCACTAGATGAATCGGTTATCGTCTTGCATGCTGAAAGCACCGTGACTAGCGAAGTCAATATGCTAGATGCGAACCAGCCCTTAGGCCAGTTTAAGCCTGTGCTACCTAGAGAGGAGGGGCATGAGTACTCAGTGTCTAAGTTAGGCGACAGCTATTACATTCTCACTAACTGGCAGGCGACCAACTTTCGTTTGATGAAGGTGGCTATCGCCCAAGCTGCAGATAAGAGTGCTTGGCAAGATGTTATTGCCCATGATCTTAACTCACGTATCGAAGATGTGTTGCTGCTGAGTGACTATATGGTAGTGCAAACCCGTGAGAGAGGCATTAGTCGTATACGTGTTTACCCACTTAATGGCCAAGCAGAGTTTGAATTGGCCTTTAATGATCCCGCTTACGTGGTTGGCTTCGATATTAACGCTAACCAGCGAAGCGATAAGCTTAGAATTTATTACTCTAGCCCAACAACGCCAGAGTCTGTGTATGAATATGTATTGGCTAAGCCAAACGAGCGTGAACTGCTTAAGCAAGAAAAGGTGCTAGGTGCATTTAATGCCGATGATTATCAGGCTGAGCGTCTGTTTATCGAGGCGCGTGACGGTAAAGAGGTTCCTGTGACCTTGGTCTATCGTAAAGACAGCTTTAATAAGGATGGCACCAATCCACTGTATCAATATGGCTATGGCTCATACGGCTATACCGTAGAGCCCGACTTTAGTTCATCGGTCTTGAGCCTGCTAGATCGCGGTGTGGTGTATGCTATCGCCCATGTGCGAGGTTCTGAGATGCTCGGCCGAGCATGGTATGACGATGGCCGAATGTTGAATAAGCAAAATAGCTTCAATGATTTTATCGATGTCACCAAGGCGCTAACTGAGCAAGGTTATGGTGCCAAAGATAAAGTTGTCGCCGCTGGTGGCAGTGCAGGCGGTCTGCTTATGGGTGGGGTGATAAATCAGGCGCCAGAGCGTTACTTTGCCGTGGCAGCCCACGTGCCTTTTGTAGATGTGGTGACCACCATGCTCGATGAGTCTATTCCATTGACCACGAACGAGTATGACGAGTGGGGGAACCCAAATGAAAAGGTCTATTTTGACTACATGCTCAGCTATGCCCCGTATGACAATGTCAGTGCGCAAGACTACCCACACCTGTTAGTAACTACAGGTTTACATGACTCTCAAGTGCAGTACTTTGAGCCTGCTAAATGGGTCGCCAAGCTACGTGAGGTTAAGACTGACGATAATATGCTGCTGTTCGATACAGACATGGAAGCAGGGCATGGTGGTAAGAGTGGCCGCTATCGCCAGTATGATGATACGGCGAAAGAGTATGCTTTCTTTATTGGCTTGTTAGGCTTAGATGGCGACAAGCAGCAAGGTACAATCACAGAGGCTGCTAGCCGTTAATGGCTGATATTGTTCAAATGCCGGAGTCGGTGAACAGCCTTGAGCCTGTAAGTAGCCCTGATCCTGTAACTAGCCCTGAGTTTACGAATTGCCCTGAAGGCTCTGAACTCACGAGCGCGCCAGAGTTTATAAAGGCTCAGCCGACTTGGTTTCTTTATATGGTGCGCTGTGCTAACGGTCACCTCTACACTGGGGTGACCACAGATGTGACTCGGCGTTTTGCCGAGCATCAGAGTGGCAGTGCTAAGTCGGCTAAATATCTACGAGGCAAGGGGCCACTGACCTTGGTCTACTCAGAAACTGTGGGCAGTCGTTCCGATGCACTCAAGCGTGAGATAGCGTTGAAGAAGTGGCCTAGATCCAAGAAGCTCGCCTTGATAGAAGGACAGGTCTAATAGAGACACTGGCGCAACGGTATCTTGTGCCAGTGCTATTGCTTCACTGTTATTTTTGGTAATTACGTTTTGCTATCTAATTCAAATATAGATCAGTGAAGAACCTGTCTTCACGGGGTAGATAGTAGTCTTCATAATCCAGTGAGAATGCGACTCTGGTGGCTTTACCTTTGAGTTCATCCCTAGGGATAAAACCATATACTCGTGAGTCGGCGCTATTGCGGCGGTTATCGCCCATAACCAGATAGTGCCCCTCGGGAACGGTTAGCGTGTCGAAGCTGCTTAACTGATCGCTGGCACCTGTTTCGATACGGATACTATGGATTAGACCATTGAGGTTTTCTGTGGCGATTAACTCTCGCCGATCACTCGTGACTAGTGAATAACCCAATGGCTTGCCATTAATAGACAGGACTTCATTATTTAAGCCGACTGTGTCGCCGGGTAGGCCAATAACACGTTTGATTAAGCGTTTCGTTGCCGCTTGTGATTCAAAAACGACAATTTCTCCGCGCTCTGGCTCACCCGTTGTCAGCAGCGATATTTGTGTAAATGGTAGCCGTAAGTCATAGGCCATCTTATCTACTACGATGCGGTCACCTTCTTTAATCGTCGGCTGCATTGAGCCTGTAGGTACTGTGTACCAGTCTGCGACGGCACTTCTAAAGACAGACATCAGTAGAATGAAGATGATAAGTTGCCTGTTCGTTTTGCAAATCTTCTTCAGTTTATCCATTAAGCCATTCCTGTGCTTATTCAGTGGGTGGGCAGGGCACTGCTGCGGTTAAACAATAAGGCTAGAATTGTCTATCTGCCAGCAGCGCCTGCGCCGGGAAGGTATTCACTCTATCTAAATACGTTAGATGTCGAAGCGTCTTTACCGTGACAGGTTTAGTGCATGCTTACTGCACCGTTAATGTTATCAACACTAAGGTCGCCTGAGCCGGACTCGATAATGCTTAAGCCAAGGGTGTTCTCGACATCGATATCACCGGAGCCATCGTCAATCACCACATGGCCATTGACGTTCTTAACGCTAAGATCGCCTGAACCATCATCGATATGGGTATCTCCACCAATACCTGACAGGGTAATAGAGCCCGAACCATCTTCTAGGGTGAGCTTGCCAGTGGTGTTGCTGACTTCTACTGAGCCAGAGCCATCCTGGATATTGAGGTCATTCCCGCCTTTAATCCAAACATCACCAGAACCATCATCAAGGGTAATGTTTGCCGATAGGCCTTTAATCTCTATGTCACCAGAGCCGTCATCGATATCTAGCATCATGCTGCTAGGGACTTGTATGTTGAGATCGATATAGGGGGAGCGCTGAAAGTTAATGTTGCTGTCGAACTCGGCAATCAATGTCGCTTTAGCGCCGTTTTGTTTGAGGCTGAGATTGCTTTCTATATCGCCATAGGTGTAGATATCGGCGGTAACCATGATCTGTGAAAGCCCATCGACACCTTGAATATTGAGATCTCCTGCGCCCGTTTCGGCGACCAAGGTTTCTATGTGAGTAGCATCAATCTGTAACTGTTTCTTTTGGTGGTTTAACGGGCCTGCGCCAGTACCGTTAACATTGATGATGCAGCCTGAGAGTGATACGGCGATAACGGTAGCAAGCAAAGTCGCGGTAGATTTCATGGGGTTACTTCCTTTTATTATTCTGATCTCAAGATCTAAGTGTCTTAAGAGTTAAGTGCAGGCTTAACAAAGCTGCTTTTATTGTTTATCCGTCAGAGAATAAGCAGTAACCATGCCAATAAGCTATCTAATTGTTTTAAATGTGTTATCTTTGTGTTGCTGCCTGTTTTTAGTGGTAAATTAGCTCACTTACTATGATGAAAACGCAACTATTAGCTAATTTACTCAATGGCTTGTCTGAAAATAATGCAGAACCTAGAACCTAGAACCTAGAACCTAGAGCCTAGAGCCTAGAACCTAGAACCTAGAACCTAGAACCTAGAGCCTAGAACCTAGAACCTAGAACCTAGAACCTAGAGCCTAGAACCTAGAACCTAGAACCTAGAGCCTAGAACCTAGAGCCTAGAGCCTAGAACCTCTAATACTCAAGCCTAGAGCCTAGAACCTCTAATACTCAAGCCTAGAGCCTAGAACTTCTAATACTCAAGCCTAGAACCTAGAACTTCTAATACTCAAGCCTAGAATCTGCTATTAATGCAAATGGCACATGAGCCTCGCCCTAGTGGTGACAGAAACAAATCATGTAGGGAAACAGAAATGGACTATTTATCGGTCAACCAGCAAGGTTGGGACAGACGTGTACAAACCCACGTGACATCAGATTTTTATGACGTTGCCGGTTTTTTAAAAGGCAACAGCTCGCTACAAGAGATTGAGTTAGCGCATCTTAATGTAGTGGGGAAAAGCTTACTTCATCTGCAATGTCACTTTGGACTCGACACCCTTTCATGGGCTCGCTTGGGGGCGGATGTGACCGGCGTGGATCTTTCCCCTGCGGCGATTACTCAGGCACGCAAACTTGCGGATCAGGCAGACTTGAAGGCTGAGTTTATTTGCAGCGATATCTATAGCGTGCCAGAGACTGTCAAGGCTGAATTTGAGCTGGTATTTACCTCCTACGGTGCGATTGTTTGGCTTCCAGACCTGGATAAGTGGGCACAGGTCATTGCGAACAAGCTGGTGGCTGGTGGACAGTTTTATATGGTGGAGTTCCATCCGGCGCAGGCGATATTTGAGGGGTATAGCTATTTTCATCAAGATGCGCCAGACGTAGAAGATGAAGTGACCTATACCGAGAATGCCAGTGATGATACCAACACCTTTATGAGTTGGTCACACTCGTTATCCGATGTGATTAATGCGCTGATCAAGGCCGGGTTAGAGATCAATTCTTTTGATGAGTTTGCTTTTAGCCCTTACAACTGTTTCGAGGGCTTAACTGAAGAAACTGTAGCGGTTGAATTGCCTTTAGCGACTGAGCAGCGAAAGCGTTATTTTATCGAACAAAAAGGGCAGCGTTTACCACTAACCTACGCAATATCCGCCACTAAAAAAGCGTAAAAAAAACAGCGCCAATTGGCGCTGTTTTTATGGTTTCCTTGTGGGTGTGAAATTAGTTACCTCGAAGCACTGGGTACTTTAGATATTGATTATCAAAGTAAGGGCTGCGTTCATAGAACCAGCGTAAACGTGCTCTTGGGTTGGCGGCAAACTCAGGATCTTTAAGTGCCTTATCAAACTCGGCTTGTAGTGCCGGATCATCCTTTAGCATCTTTGCTGCCAAGGGCTCTACCGCATAGTTTTCAATATATTCAGTACGGGTAAATATTGGATTAAAGAAGCCCCATTGGAACAGTGAATCCGGTGATTGTGGCTCAAGTAGTAAGATGGCAAGATCGCCTAAGGGCTGTTTAGTATCGATGCGAACCGTACCTGTAGGTAATTTTACATCGACAGCTTGGCTGGTCACTTCGGCCTTGACCTGTTGACGCCCTTCATAATCACTGTTGTTAAAGTTTGGGTTGGTAAATTGATATTGTTGTAGCTTAAGCTGAGTTGGCTTATCGAGTGTGGTCATACGTATGCCGTGAACACTCATACGCTTAATCACCTCTTGCCACTGGGGCGGAATATAATATGCGTCTGGGCGGTTCACTTTGATATCGGCCTGAGTACCACCAATCACTGGCAAGTTTGGGTACAGTTTAGGCTGGCCATTCCAACGCACAATCTCATTGCCACTAATTGCACTTTGCTCCAATGTGTAACCTATCCCCTTAAAGTCCCAGCCTTGAGCTTGCTGCTCTTGCTGCTCTTGCTGCCAAGTGAGTGTCACTCTTTGTGAGTAGCGATATTTGTCCTGTTTAATGGCAGATTTTAGCTTAGTGCTATCATCGGCTATGGCTTGAAGGCTAGATTCGAGCATGACATAGGTGCCGAGCACCCGTTGTTTAAATGGCTTTAAGCTATGATTTTCAATCAAAATTGTGGGTAGATGGCGGGCGTCACCATAACCGTTAGAGAAGCGCGGGCTGGCGTTCCATAGAGACATTCCCTTGCTGATGTCGGCATTGTCGATGGCAAACACTAATGGGCCTGGAATATGCCCCTGTTCAGATAGGGCTGACTCAATCCTTGGGCGATAGCTGTTTTCTAGCCAGTTGTATATTGATGGGCTTTTTCCCTGGGGTAAGTTGTAGCCAAAAGTCACATCATATTGATAGTCGATACCATCGGTAACATGGACATCAATATAGAGATCGGGCTGCCAAATATTGATAGCTCTTAGCATGTGCTGCATCTCTGGCGTGTCAGCTTTGGCATAATCACGGTTTAGATTCAGGTTTTGCGCTGTGGTGCGCCAGCCCATGTTAACCGGACCTCGCTGATTGACACGGTTATACTCACTTGAGCGTTCATGGCCATCAACACTGAAAATAGGTACAAACAATAGGTTGGCGTTATCAAGCAATCCTGACTTACCGTTAAACACCATGTCGCGTAGTAACATCATACCGGCGTCTTTGCCGTCAATCTCACCGGAATGGATCCCCGCCTGCACTAGCAAGGTTGGTTTACCATTACTTGCGAGTGCGGTTGCATTCTCCACTCCCTCTTTGGAGGCGACAATCATCCAGATCTCACGACCCTGAGGGCTCTTACCTATGCTCACTTTCTTAAGCATCTCGCTCTCGGCTATCAGTTTATCTAACCAGGCGAAGGTTTCATCATAACTGGGGCTGGTCTTAAGGCCGTTTTGCTCAAATGGTGTAGCCCACTTTGAATCGGCCGCCTGAATCAGAGATTCACTGCCACCGTGCCAAGAGATGATAGGCGGCAAAATCTCATCGTTGATATAGGTGTCTGCCAGTTGTGGCGTTGTTGTATCTGTTTGAGCTGCCGCGAGACAGTAGCCGCTGGTGCTGGCTGCCAATAAGGCGATGGCCGATAGAGAAGTTAAGCGCATGCTAGGGTACCCATTTTTTAAGCTATTTGAATTATTATTAGGCGGTTATCTTTCAATAAAACATCGATAAGTGCAACAGTACAACTGTTTCTAAATATGAGTTTAATTTGTTATCACTGGAGCGAACTTTGCCTGTTTGAAATGGGAGGTAGCGGTATATCTGTAGTGCCTTAGCTGACTGAATAGATCTAAGGTTTCAGAGTGAAACCTTAGATCTACATAATAGAGAGTGGTGCTTGCTTAGCTGATAACGGTTTCAGTTTCATCTTCAAAAATGGCTTCTATTGGCATCTCAAATAACCGAGCGACTTTAAAAGCTAAAGGCAAACTTGGGTCATATTTTCCCTTTTCGATTGCATTGATGGTTTGTCGTGAAACTTCTAGCTTTTCTGCCAAGTCGGCTTGAGTCCAGTCGCGCTCGGCACGGAGCACTTTTAGACGGTTTTTCATCGGTAACTGATCCTTCCTTTAATGATGCCTACGATATAGGTCAAAGCGATTAATACTATGAGATATGCCGCATTGAGAGGGGGCACAATAGCGTTATTTTCTAGTATTGAATAGCTGGAAAAGCTAATAATGGCGACCCCCACAGACAAAGCAAGTGCATCTAGTTGAACCTTGCGCTCCATCTCATCGAGCTGTACCAAAAAGTGGCGATAGGATGCCAACATGGCAATACCGAGAAGCGTGTGGATGCAGAATGCTAAGGTGATGAACAAGCCGCTGCTAAGCAATTCATTTTCACTTAAGAAGGTACTTATCATTAATGTGAGCGCCCAAAAGAGTGCAAGCAGATTAACTCGGTTGGCATTTTTCAGGTCGCGTTTTGGCAGACCTTTGGCACAGATGGCTTCGATGATCTTCATGGTAACAGTTCCTTATGTATGGCTTGTTTTTCACTTGAGCAATGTCAAGTAAGCTTGACTTATAACTTAGAGGTTAAAACTTGCCAAGTCAAGGGTGCTTTACTTAAAGTTTGCTTGTCTTTACATGGTGAGGAGAGCAAGCGTTGTGCTTACCTGATTTTTCTGACTGATTTATAAGTGCTTATTACATTTGTCCTCGGTAAAAAAAATCCCAGCATGGGCTGGGATTTTTATTCGCGAAGCTAATTTCGAATGTAATCTCTAAACGTGAGTTACGCTCAATGCTTAGCGCTTAGCGCTTAGCGCTTAGCCCTTAGCTATCATGCTTTTAAGCGTTAGGACCGGCATTCTTGATCGAATCAGGAACCTGATACTTCTCAAAATTAGCCTTAAAGCTATCGGCAAGATGCTGAGCAAACTCGGCATACTGAGCCTTATCTTCCCAAGTATTGATTGGGTTTAGTAGCTTGCTGTCTACGCCTGGAATGGCAACTGGTACATGAAGGTTTAGCTTCTCTAGATACTCAGTCTCCACATCTTTTAATTCGCCTGAGACGATGGCATCGACAATGGCACGAGTGGTAGGGATATCGAAGCGTTTACCAATACCGTGCGGGCCACCTGTCCAGCCAGTGTTGACTAAGTAAACCTGACTACCAAAAGACTCGATTCGCTTCATCAGTAGTTCGGCGTAAACACCCGCTGGGCGTGGGAAGAAAGGTGCGCCAAAACAGGTGGAAAAGGTCGATTGGATTGCTGCTGTCGACCCCATCTCGGTTGAGCCTACCTTCGCGGTATAGCCAGACAAGAAGTGATAAGCAGCCTGCTCTTTTGTCAGCTTAGATACCGGCGGTAATACGCCAGAAACGTCACAGGTTAGGAACACGACTGCATGTGGCTCTGCGCCGCAGTTATCCAGTTTACGCTGCGCGATATGTTCAAGCGGGTAAGCGGCACGGGTGTTTTCAGTTAGGCTTGAGTTTGTGTAGTCAGGAACGCGATTTTCATCAGTAACAACATTTTCAAGCACAGTGCCAAAGCGGATAGCATCCCAGATTACTGGCTCGTTCTTCTGACTTAGATCGATACATTTTGCGTAACAACCACCTTCGATGTTGAATACGCCGCCTGGGGCCCAGCCGTGCTCATCATCGCCGATTAGGAAACGCTTAGGATCGGCTGAGAGTGTTGTTTTGCCAGTTCCAGATAGGCCGAAGAACAGAGTGGTATCGCCGTCGCTGCCAACGTTAGCCGAGCAGTGCATGGGTAGCACGCCTTTAGCGGGAAGTAGGAAGTTTTGTACCGAGAACATCGACTTCTTCATTTCACCAGCATATTTAAGGCCAGCCAAAAGTACCTTGCGTTCGGCGAAGTTGATGATAACAGTTGCATCAGAGTGAGTACCGTCGCGCTCAGGATCACATTCAAACCCTGGTGCATTCATGATCTGCCATACGGGTTTGTCGGCTGCATTGAACTCTTCTGGCACGATGAATAGGTTGCGAGCAAATAGTTGATGCCAAGCATACTGAGTGGTGACTTTTACTGGCTGGTAGTGTTCTTTGCTTGCACCGACTTCGAGGTTCGATACAAACGTGTCTTTATCTGCTAGAAAAGCTTCTACTCGATTCCAAAGCGCGGTAAAGGCTTCGGCTTCGAAAGGCTTGTTGACTGGTCCCCATTCAATATCGGCTTCAGAGCTAGGCTCTTTGACAATAAAGCGATCATTAGGAGAACGACCTGAACGTTCACCAGTCTTTGCAACTAAAGCACCATTCGCGGTCAATTGACCTTCGCCGCGTGCTAACGCAAGCTCGACTAATTGGCCTGTAGAAAGGTTAAGGTACTCGCGGTTTGCTCCATCCGCCATAGGTAAGGTCTCCATCTGTGAGGTCATCATTAGGTGCTGATCTATCGTGCCAGCTTTTATTTAGGGGCGATTGTAACTTATGCGGATGTGAATATGTGTACTAGATCAAAAAAAATACCAAAAAGAGATATGAAAACACTTTTTCCAATGCTTTTCCGTGTTAATAAGCGAAATTTGAGCATAAAAAAGGCGCTCGATGAGCGCCTTCAATCTATCGTGTTCTGATCTACAAATTATTGGGTCACTTCACTGCTTGCTGCATTGGCATAGATAGCTTCAACATCGATTGAGTCAAAGATATATTTGTTGTTGCAGTACTCACAGCCCATCTCCACCTTGCCTTGCTCGGCGATGATCGCGTCGACTTCATCTTTTGATACGGTGCGGATAGCCTGAGCGCTACGCTCTTTAGAGCAAGTACACTTAAAGGTAATCTCAACCGGATCGAACAGACGCACTTCTTCTTCGTGATATAGACGATGTAGCACTTCTTCGGCTTGCAGTGTAAACAGCTCTTCTTGCTTAACGGTTTCAGTTAGCACAGATAGATGCTCGAAGTCTCCGTTGTGATTACCATCGGTTGGCAACACCTGTAAGAACATGCCGGCGGCTTGCTTAGTGTCTGCAAATAGCTTGATCTTAGTCGGCAGCTGCTCTGATTGCTCGAAGTAATCTTCTAAACATTCAGCTAATGTGTCTTTATCTAGTGCAACAACACCTTGGTAACGCTCACCGTCATCAGGTGTTAGGGTTATGACCATATAACCTTTGCCAAACATCTGCTTAAGGCTTGCGTCATCGCTAATATCACCATTCCAGCGCGATACGCCACGCAGCTGTTGCAGATTATTACCGTTGATCACCGCTAGCGATACCGGACCGTCACCTTGTAGCTGTACGCTAATATCACCGCTGAACTTCAAGGTTGCAGTCAATAATGAGGTTGCAGCCATTAGTTCGCCCAATAGTTTCTGGATAGCTAATGGGTATTCGTGTGCTGAAATTACTTCTTGGTAGCTATTTTTTAGCTGCACTAATTCGCCGCGAACGCTCGCGTTTTCGAATAAGTAACGATATAAATTATCTGTAGTCATCTCTGTGTTCATTCTGGGTTTCCAATTTTTAGCTTTCTTTAAAGCGCATAATTTGTCGACGTTGCTTCTTATCCGGCTTCTGATCAGGAGCGGGATTATTCAGAATATTCAGACGTCGTTGCTCAGCATAAGTCTCACGTTTGGCTATACTTTGCGGTGTCTCTTCATAAAGGGTTTGTGCTATCGACCCTTTTTGTCGGTATTCTGACAGTTTAGCGATGACAATTTCTTTTTCGTCATAGCCCTGTCTTAATCTGATGGTGGCACCTATCTCGGCATATTTGCTCGATTTTGTGCGTTGGCCGTTATAGTGTACTTTACCACCATTAATCATCTCTTTTGCGATGGCTCGCGTCTTATAAAAGCGCGCAGCCCAGAGCCATTTATCAAGCCTTACTTGAATGGCTTGTTGCTCGTTGTTATTCATGAGCGACTCCAGTGATTAGATTAATTTAAATTAAAATGCAGGGGGAAGCTCACAAGCTCAGCAGTAATATACAAATCTTTACTTTCTCGCTGGTAAAATAGTGGCAGGCTTCACACCCTTTTTAGGCGCGTAAAGTTAGCATATTCGGTCAATTATCGCCAACATTGCTGCTGTTATGGGCTTGTTGCCAAAAGCAGTGTAGGTTAGCATGAGTCAGGATTCGCTAAATTATTATAATCAGAACAGAGACCTGCACAGAGGGTCCACTTAAATATGGATTTATTAGATAAGTTTTTAACTAAGGCTGCTGGCGTGCCTCAAAAGCCTGTTAGCACAGCGATATTTAGCATAGGGCTATTGATCGCTCTGTATCTATTAGCGCAAATAACTTGGAAGTTAATTCCAGACGACTCAGCGACCGCTCGCTGGGTACCGACTCCTGTCACAAACACTTCCACTGGCCAAGTCAACGTTGTCGGCCTGCAACAACTGTCTCTTTTCGGTAAACCTGATGCGACTGGTGCCAAACCAAAGGCTGCACCTGTTGAAGAGATTATTACCGATGCACCTAAAACTTCACTTTCTATTCAGCTCACAGGTGTGGTGGCTTCGACTACCGAACAGAAAGGCTTAGCGGTGATCGCTTCGAGTGGCAGTCAAGATACTTACAGTTTAGGTGATAAGATCAGAGGCACATCGGCCTCACTTAAAGAGGTCTATGCAGACCGTATTATTATCACTAACAGCGGTCGTTATGAGACGTTGATGTTAGATGGTCTAGAATACAATACTAACGGTACGGCTAATCAACAGCTGCAAAAAGCGAAGAGTGTTTCTAAGGGTAAGACAATTGATAATCGCGAGAATCGCGCCGTGGCAGCTGAACTTAGTCAGTCTCGCGAAGAAATTTTAGCTGATCCAAGCAAGATTACCGATTATCTGTCGATATCTCCGGTAAAAAGTGGCGGAGAGCTGGCGGGTTATCGCCTCAATCCGGGGAAAGATCGGGAACTGTTTAAACAAGCTGGTTTCAAAGCAAATGATTTAGCAAAATCGATTAATGGTTATGACTTGACCGATATGGGGCAAGCATTAGAGGTCATGGCTCAGCTGCCAGAGATGACGGAAGTTGCTTTAATGGTCGAGCGTGATGGGCAACTGATAGAGATAATGTTTAGTCTGCCCGAGTAATCGCAGCAGGAAATAACAATAAAATTTGCAGTAATACGATTTAAATTTGCCGCAACGAAAGGGTTTAGGGGAAGTATAACAATGAATAATAAGCAGATTAGACGCAGACTAATCGCCGGTATGGTTATGGGGGCTTCATTGCTAGCACCTCAACTTGCTTGGTCTGAACAATATGCGGCTAACTTTAAAGGCACCGATATCCAAGAGTTTATCAACATTGTTGGTAAAAACTTGAATCGAACAATTATTGTCGACCCAACCGTTCGTGGCAAAATTAACGTCCGCAGTTACGACTTGCTTAACGACGAACAATATTACCAGTTCTTCCTCAACGTTTTGCAAGTCTACGGTTATGCCGTTGTCGAGATGGATAACAACATCATCAAGGTGATCAAAGATAAGGATGCTAAAACAGCGTCAATTCGTGTCGCAGATGATAATGCACCTGGGTTAGGTGACGAAATGGTTACCCGTATCGTTGCCCTCTACAACACCGAAGCTAAGCAGCTTGCCCCTCTGTTACGCCAGCTCAACGATAACGCCGGCGGCGGTAACGTCGTTAACTATGATCCTTCAAACGTATTGATGATCTCTGGCCGCGCAGCCGTAGTTAATAAGTTGGTCGAGATTGTCCGCCGCGTTGATAAGCAAGGTGATACAGCTGTGGAGGTGGTTAAGCTTGAGTACGCTTCAGCCGGTGAAATCGTCCGTATCATCGATACCCTTTATCGCTCTACAGCTAATCAGGCACAGATGCCGGGGCAGGCACCGAAAGTGGTTGCCGACGAGCGTACCAACGCGGTAGTGGTTAGTGGTGATGAAAAGAGCCGTGAGCGTGTAGTAAAGCTAATTAAAAACCTCGATGATGAACAGGCCAATACTGGTAATACCAAGGTCCGTTACCTGCGTTATGCGAAGGCGGAAGACTTAGTCGAAGTACTGACAGGTTTTGCTGAGCAACTTGTTGATGATAAAGGTGCGCCACAAGGTGGTGGTAGCAAGCGACGTAACGAAATTAATATCATGGCCCACACGGATACCAACGCTTTGGTTATCAGTGCTGAGCCAGATCAGATGCGCACCATTGAGAGCGTCATCAATCAGCTCGATATTCGTCGTGCACAGGTTTTAGTTGAAGCGATTATCGTCGAAGTGTCAGAAGGCGATGATGTTGGTTTTGGTGTGCAGTGGGCAACTGAAGCTGGCGGCGGTACTCAGTTTAATAACCTAGGTCCAACCATTGGTGAGATTGGCGCCGGTATCTGGCAGGCACAAGGTGAAGAAGGTTCTACCGTTTGTAATGATGGTACTTGTACCGAGAATCCTGATACCCGTGGTGACATTACCTTGCTTGCGCAAGCATTAGGTAAAGTTAATGGTATGGCATGGGGCGTGGCCATGGGTGACTTTGGCGCACTTATTCAAGCGGTTTCAAGCGATACCAAGTCAAACGTATTAGCAACACCATCAATTACTACCCTAGACAACCAAGAAGCGTCATTTATTGTGGGTGACGAAGTGCCGATTCTGACGGGTAGCCAAAACTCCAGCAACGGTAACAGTAACCCGTTCCAGACCGTTGAACGTAAAGAGGTCGGGGTTAAGCTTAAAGTGGTACCTCAGGTTAACGAAGGTAATGCGGTTAAGTTAACTATCGAGCAGGAAGTATCGGGTATTAATGGTAAAACCGGGGTCGACGTGACTTTCGCGACCCGCCGTTTAACCACAACGGTTATGGCAGACTCGGGTCAGATCGTAGTATTGGGCGGCCTGATCAACGAAGAAGTGCAAGAGTCGGTGCAGAAAGTACCTTTCTTAGGCGATATTCCGGTTATTGGCCACCTGTTTAAGTCTTCTTCGAGCGGTAAGAAAAAGAAGAACCTGATGGTGTTTATCAAGCCGACGATTATCCGTGATGGTATCACCATGGAAGGCATCGCTGGCCGTAAGTATAACTATTTCCGTGCATTGCAACTTGAACAGCAAGAGCGTGGCGTGAACCTGATGCCAAATGCTGAAGTGCCAGTCTTAGAGGAGTGGGATCAAGATGCATACTTGCCAGCAGATGTGAACGAAGTGCTCAACCGTTACAAAGAGGGTAAAGGTTTAGACACTAAAATGCGTGAGACAGATCCAGCGCTGAAGAGCATCTCCAATAGTAAAGATAGCGATGCCGCTGAAGCGGATAAGCAAAGCACCGGCACGGATAAAGATTCAAGCGATGAGTGATAATCAAATACCAGTCGATGAAGAGCTAGCACAAGTCTCGAGTGAGCTTGGGCTAGTGTCTGAGGAAGAAGCGGATCAAGTCTTTCATTCGAGTAGCAAAGAGCGACTACCGTTTGCCTTCGCACACCGTTTTAATGTTGCACTTGCTACCGATGATGAAGGCGAGTTGTCGCTATATCATACCCAAGGCACGCCACTGAGCGCGCTGCTTGAGGTACGTCGCTATTGTGGTAAAGAGCTGCCGCTGATCAAGCTAGAAGATGCAGCCTTTGAGGCGCGGTTGACTCAGGCTTATCAGGCGAACTCCTCTGAAGCGCAGCAGATGATGGAAGACATTGGCAACGAGATGGATCTGTTCACCCTTGCTGAAGAGCTACCGCAAACAGAAGATCTGCTCGAAGGCGATGATGATGCACCGATTATTAAGTTAATCAACGCACTCTTGTCTGAGGCGATCAAAGAGGAAGCCTCGGATATTCATATCGAAACTTACGAGAAGCAGTTGGTTGTGCGCTTCCGTGTCGATGGCATCTTAAAAGAAGTCCTCAAGCCTAATCGTAAGTTGTCATCTCTGTTAGTGTCACGTATTAAGGTTATGGCTCGTCTGGATATCGCAGAGAAACGTGTACCACAAGATGGACGTATTTCGCTGCGTATCGCTGGTCGTGCCGTTGACGTGCGTGTCTCTACAATGCCGTCGAGTCATGGTGAGCGAGTCGTTTTACGTCTATTAGACAAAAATGCCGGTAACCTAGATTTAGAACAACTAGGCATGACCGAGGCGGTGCGTCATCAATTTGATGAGCTGATCCGTAGACCCCACGGCATTATTTTGGTGACCGGTCCAACGGGGTCGGGTAAGAGTACCACCTTGTATGCGGGGCTTACAGAGATAAACTCGAAAGACACCAACATCCTAACCGTTGAAGACCCCATTGAATATGAACTTGAAGGCATAGGTCAGACTCAGGTTAACACTAAGGTCGATATGACGTTTGCCCGTGGTTTACGCGCTATTTTGCGTCAAGATCCAGATGTGGTGATGATCGGTGAGATTCGAGATCTTGAAACGGCGCAGATTGCGGTTCAAGCATCACTGACAGGTCATATGGTGATCTCTACACTGCATACCAATACGGCATCGGGTGCAATTACCCGTCTGCAAGATATGGGTGTTGAGCCTTTCCTTGTTTCATCCAGTCTACTTGGCGTGCTTGCTCAGCGCCTTATCCGTACCTTGTGCCCAAGCTGTAAAGAGGAGCACACACCGGATGACCGTGAAAGAGAGTTGTTAGGCATTAGTGCTGATGACCCACGTACGATTTTCCGTGCTAAGGGTTGCCAATCATGTGGCCATAATGGTTACCGCGGCCGTACTGGTATTCACGAGTTGTTGGTTGTCGACGATACCGTGCGTGAACTTATCCATACTGGTCGAGGTGAGCTGGCTATCGAGAAACACATACGTCAATCTGTGCCTAGCATACGTCATGATGGTATGAGTAAGGTGCTTGCGGGTAAAACTACCCTAGAAGAAGTGCTGCGTGTCACTCGAGAGGAGTAGGCCATGCCAGCATTTGAATACAAAGCGTTAGATAAAACCGGTAAGCAGAAAAAGGGTGTAGTCGAAGCGGATACAGCAAGGCACGCTCGGACCCAATTAAGAGAGCAGCGTTTGATGCCGCTGGAGATCACTCCAGTCGTTGAGAAAGAGAGTAAGGCGAAATCTGCCGGCTTTAGTTTTCTAAAGCGCGGTATCTCTACCGCTGAACTTGCGCTGATCACCCGTCAAATAGCAACCTTAGTAGCTGCCGGCCTACCCGTAGAAGAAGCATTAAAGGCCGTTGGTCAACAGTGTGAGAAAGATCGTTTAGCCAGCATGGTGATGGCGGTTCGTTCACGGGTGGTAGAAGGTTATAGCCTCGCCGATTCGATGGCCGAGTTCCCGCATATTTTCGATGAGCTATATCGCGCTATGGTGGCATCTGGCGAAAAGTCAGGTCACTTAGAAGTGGTGTTGAATCGTCTTGCCGATTACACCGAACGCCGCCAGCAGCTTAAGAGCAAAATGACTCAGGCGATGATCTACCCAATCGTATTGACCGTGGTGGCGATTGGCGTTATTGCCATCTTACTTGCTGCTGTCGTGCCGCAGGTTGTCGGTCAGTTTGAGCATATGGGGCAGGAGTTACCTTGGACGACGGAGCTATTGATAGCATCGTCCGACTTTATTCGCGATTACGGCCTGATTGTGCTCGCGGTTATTGTCGGCTTGTTCTTTATCGCTAAGCGTTTGCTGGTTTCTCCTAAAAACCGCATGAAATACGACAGCATGCTGCTACGTTTGCCTGTCATTAGCAAGGTGAGTAAAAGCCTCAATACGGCACGTTTTGCCCGTACTTTGAGTATTCTTACCGCCAGTTCCGTGCCTCTGCTCGATGCGATGCGCATAGCTAGTGACGTACTGGTTAACGTGAAGGTGAAGGCTGCGGTTGAGGATGCAACATTAAGAGTGCGAGAAGGTACGAGTTTGGGTACGGCACTAGCCAACACTAAACTTTTTCCGCCTATGATGCTCTATATGATTACCTCTGGTGAAAAGAGTGGCCAGCTCGAACAGATGCTTGAGCGAGCCGCCGATAATCAAGACCGAGAGTTTGAGTCAAACGTGACGATAGCTTTGGGGGTATTTGAACCTATGTTAGTTGTTAGTATGGCTGCAGTGGTTCTGTTTATTGTTCTTGCTATTTTGCAGCCGATTTTGGCGCTGAATAATATGATTAGTGGTTAATACTCACTTTCAGCTAACGCTATCTAGTGGCGGTGTGTGAGTTTTTTAGTTTAAGGAAGTAGTTAATGCAAACTCGTAATAAACAAAAAGGTTTTACCCTTTTAGAAGTGATGGTGGTTATCGTTATTTTAGGTATTTTGGCCTCTATGGTTGTACCTAACTTGATGGGTAACAAAGATAAAGCCGACCAACAGAAAGCGGTTTCAGATATCGTTGCATTAGAAAATGCCTTGGACATGTATAAGTTGGATAACAGTGTTTACCCAACGACAGAGCAAGGACTGGAAGCCTTAGTACAAAAGCCAACGATCTCTCCTGAGCCACGTAACTATCGTGCAGATGGTTATGTTAAACGTTTACCACAGGACCCTTGGCGTAACGATTACCTGCTATTGAGCCCTGGTGAAAACGGTAAATTAGATATCTTTAGTGCAGGTCCTGATGGTCAGCCAGGTACTGAAGATGATATTGGCAACTGGAATCTACAGAACTTCCAATAAGATGATCTTGCCGCGAGTTAAGTTAGCGCGCCAAACGGGCTTCACCTTAATGGAGGTGTTGCTCGTTGTTTTGCTTATGGGGCTAGCTGCAACAGCTGTCACTTTAGGCATGGGTGGGGCCAGCAAAGAGAAGGCGCTTGAGCGAACTGCGCAGCAATTTATGATGGCTACGGAAATGGTGCTTGATGAAACGGTCTTGAGCGGCCATTTCGTTGGCATTGTTATAGAAGATACCAGCTATAAATTTGTTTATTACGATGAAGGAAAATGGAAGCCTTTAGAGCAAGACAGATTGCTGGCCGAGCGTCAGATGGAACCCGGGGTCGAGATGGTATTGGTACTCGATGGCCTACCACTAGTGCAAGAAGATGAAGAGCAAGATTCCTGGTTCGATGAGCCGCTAATTGAAAAATCTGCGGATGAAAAAAAGAAATTCCCCGAGCCACAGATCATGTTGTTTCCTAGCGGTGAAATGAGTGCGTTTGAACTCTCTTTTGTTAGTAAAGATGAGATGCAGCAAGATATCGAAGTTGTTGTCTTTGGTGATGCTTTAGGGCGCTTAAGAATGGGCTTTGAAGATGAAGTGGTTCTATGACTAGGCCTCGTAAGCAAAGCGGCATGACCTTGTTGGAAGTGATTGTAGCCCTAGCGGTATTTTCTATCGCGGCTGTGTCAATCACTAAGAGCCTAGGTGAGCAGATCGCCAACATGCCGATTCTAGAAGAGCGCACCATGGCGCAGTGGGTGGCTCATAACCAGATGGTCGATGCCCGTTTAGAACCTAAATTTCCAGAACTTGGCCGTAAAGATGGGCAAGTAGAGCTAGCCAATAAAGATTGGTATTGGCGCAAAGAGGTCATTAAGACCACCGATGATAATTTTAGAATGATCCGCATTAGTATCAGTGATGATGAGCGATTTTCTCGCGTTATCGCCGAAGTGAGCAGCTATGTTCTCAAAGCAGACTAAAGCACTGCGGGGTTTTACCCTGCTAGAGATGCTGATCGCCATTGCCATTTTCGCGATGCTAGGCTTGGCAGCCAATACCGTGCTGAGTACCGTGATGAAAAACGATACCAGCACTCGAGACTTTGCCGCCAAACTCAAGGCGATGCAGCAAGGTTTTGGTGTTATCGAGCGTGACTTGAATCAGATGGTTGCGCGCACGCCAAGATTGTTAGAGGGTGGAAGAGGGACCACGGTCTTTCAGACAGGCAGTAATATGCTCGACTCGGAATCTGAGTCGTTAGTCTTTTTTCGTTTAGGCTGGCTCAACCCCGATGGTTTACTACCAAGAGGTAGCTTACAGTCGGTGGCTTATGTGGTGATGGAAGGGCAGTTGCAGCGTTGGTATTACCCCTATCCAGAGCCTGAGATTGGCGCCGAGCCGATTAAGACGGTGATCATGGATAAAGTGATCTCTGTCGAGTACGCGTTTTTCACCGATGACAAGTGGGAGCGTAAAACTGACGCCACCAAATTGCCTAAGGCGATCGCCATTGAAATTGAATTTGAAGATATTGGTAAAGTGCAGCGTAAGTTCTTAGTGCCGACAGGCGCCCTTGCTGGTAGCAATGATGACAGCAACAATGGCGGCAATAACAGTGGTGGCAATAATAATGGTGGTAACAACGGCGGCAATAACAATAACGGAAATAATAGCGGAAGCAATAATGGCGGTAATAATGGCAACGAGAAAGGTGAATAGAGATGCCTTCTAAGCAACGTGGTGTCGCCCTTATCGTCGTATTATTAATTGTGGCTATGGTAGCGATTATTGCCACCAATATAACGTCGCGTAACCAGCTGTCGGTTAGGCGCACCTTAAATATGGCGCAGTATGATCAGGCTTTTTGGTATGGGATTTCTGCCGAAGAGATTGCTAAAAAAGTACTGAAGCAAGACTTAGAAGACTCAGATACTGTGCACCTGCAGCAATATTGGGCGCAGGCCGATGTGGTATTTCCCGCTGAAAAGGGCGAGATTGCCGGTAAAATTAGCGATATGCGCGCGTGTTTTAACGTGAACTCGTTATCGGCGCCTAGTGAAAAAGTTGAGAATGGTCAGCCTAAGATGCCTTTGCCGGCGGTGCAATTTAAAGGGCTGCTAGTTGCATTAGGCATGGATGAGTTTGCTGCTGAACGATTGGCGCAAACGGCAAAAGATTATATCGATGAAGATCAGACTGCTGGGCCCTATGGCGCTGAAGATGCAGAATATGAGTCACGTAATGTGCCTTATCGCGCCGCAAATACATTGATGAGTCATAAGAGTGAGCTACGTGCTGTGATGGGCTTTACTCAAGATATTTACTTAAAGCTGGCGCCATATGTGTGTGCAATACCAGGCAACACCACTCAAGTATTAAACGTCAATACGGTACCTGTGGAGCAGGCGGCGTTAATTGCTGGTATGTTTGATAATAAGATTTCGGTGGGTGAGGCTGAAAGCATCATCAATCAACGCCCACTAGACGGTTATGACAAGATAGAAGAGTTTTGGGAAAACTCCTCCATCGCTTCATTAGCCAGTGATGCCAAGCTTAAGTCGAGCTTTGGCCTTACGAGTAAATATTTTTTACTCGAGGCTGGGGCAAAAGTCGATACCGCAGTATTTAGATTAGAAAGCGTGCTTTATGGCGATAGTAACAAATTAGAAGTGTTATCCCGCCAATTTGGTGGGCAAAAATAACAACGGTCCTTTAAACGAGCTTAAAGAGACTTGTGGAGACAGATCAGTGAGTGAAAGACTATTCATCCGCTTAGGGCAAACCGCCGAGCAACCCTGCTCTTGGCTGGTTTGGTCTGAGCAGGAACAAGAAATTATAGGTTCTGGTGAGCTTAGCGACGCCAGTGCTCTATCGACTCTTACTGAAAGAGCGGGTAATCGCGCGGTTGATATACTAGTACCCGCTTCAAGCATTACGTTAACCCAAGTAGAGCTACCAGAGAAGAGTCAGCGCCAAGCGGTTAAAGCATTGCCATTTATGCTGGAAGAGAACCTTGCCCAAAATGTGGATGAATTGCATTTTGTCACAGGTCCCCGCAGTGGTGACTTGCTCAGTATTGCTGTGGTTGCTCATGAGCAGATGCAGGCGTGGATCGAATGGCTTTCTGATGCAGGGCTGAAGGCAAAGTCTATCGTACCAGATTGTTTAGCGCTGCCTTTGGCTGAATGTGACTGGGCTGCGATGAGTTTTGGCAAAGAGATCTTGTTACGTACTGGTGAAGGAAGCGGTGTGAGCTTAAGCCAGAGTTGGCTAGATGTCGCTTTACCGCAGTTGATTGGCAATGAAGATGCAGCAACGACAGTGGCGGGTTATACCGAGCTGCAACTTGCTGGTACTGAAGTCAAAGTACAGCCGCTTGACCTGCCAATGTTAGTGTTGGCTAAAGGCGTGTTGAATGCACCTATGAATTTGCTTTCTGGTATTTATAAACCGAAGAAAGAGTATGGTAAGCATCTAACCCTGTGGCGTAACGCCGCTATCGCATTTGCAGTCGTTATCGTCTTAGCACTGGTAAATAAGGGGCTCAATATTCATCAGATGAATAGCGAGGCTGATCAGTTAAAGGCCCAGAGTGAACAGATCTATAAGCAAGTGGTACCTGGCAGCTCACGAGTGGTGAACCTGCGCTCTCAGATGGAAAGTTATGTTCGCACACTTCAAGGTGGCGGCAGTGGCAGTGAATTTTTTGTCATGCTTAGTGGTATGCAAGAAGCTTTTGCTCAAGTGCCAGAACTTAAGCCGACTACGTTACGTTTTGATAGCAACCGTAATGAAATTCGTATGCAGGTAACGGCCAAAAATTATGAACAAATTGAGAAGTTCAAAGAGATCATTTCGCGCTCTTACAAGCTTGATGGTGGTGCCATGAACAGCGGTGAATCTCAAGTCACCAGCACCTTAACCATAAGGAGCAAATAAGATGGAAAACTTTAAAGCTTGGTGGAACGGACTGGTTCTTCGCGAACAACAGATGGTTGCCGCCTGTGGTGTGGTATTAGTCATAGGTATCTTGTATTGGGGGATCTGGACGCCCATCGCTAATGCTGAAGACGAGGCGAAACGTAACCTCGATGGCCAACAAAGCACCTTGAACTATGTTAAACAGACCGCTAACCGTATTGCAGGACTTAAGCAGAGCGGCGGTAGCAATGCTTTTAGAGGTAGTTTAAGTGCCGCTGTGAACCAAACCGCAGGCGCGTTCGGTTTGACGATTACCCGTATGCAGCCTCAAGGTAATAAGATCCAAGTTTGGATGGATGAAGTACCGTTTGATACCCTGTTGAACTACTTGAATGAATTGGTGCAAAACAAGGGGTTGTCATTAGAGAGTTTAGACTTAGCCGAGTCTGATACTCCTGGTTACGTTAATGTTCGTCGTATTCAGCTATCTAAATAAGGTGTTGTAGTGAAATTAGCAAAAAAGATAGCCCTTGGCTTTCTGGTTTATTTGATTTTTTTAGTGGTGTTATTTCCGGCCAGTGTTGCAGTTAAATTGGCGCCCATTCCGAAAAATATCAGCATCAGCGGTGTGAGTGGCACAATCTGGGCGGGCAGCATAGATATGTTGAGCGTGCAGCAGCGCCAAGTGGAGATGATAAGCTGGGATCTTAATGTTTGGTCATTACTGACGGGCACAGTTAAGGCCGATGTGGTTATAGGTAGCAGAGCCAGTGCGGTAAACGGTAAAGGAACCGTGGCCTATTCGTTAAGTGGATTAGACGTTAGCGGTTTAAGGTTTGAGGCGCCGAGTAGCTTCCTGTTAGGACGTACTAACTTACCTTTTAGAACTAAAGTTAATGGCGACTTAAGCGTATTGGTCGATAACTTTGAACAGGGCTTACCTTGGTGTGAACAGCTATCGGGTAAGCTATTCTTGAATCAAGTCAATGTCACTAACCAGTTTGGCAAATACCCGTTAGGTGATATCGCCCTAGGTCTAGCTTGTTTAGATGGCAAAGTTGAACTGACTACAGATGAAAAGCTTAATGCTTTAGGCCTCGATGGTAATATCGTATTAGCTGATAACAAGATGGTGCAAGTGAACGCGAAAATTCGTGAAGTGAACACTCAGCCAGATGATCTGAAGAAAGCACTGTCTTTCTTAGGCAAGAAAGACAGTCAAGGTTATTACCCGATAACCTATCAGGGGCGTTTGCCTATCTAGTAGGTTCAGGTTATTCAATCAAGAAGGCGCTTAATTAGCGCCTTTTTTGTGTTATTACTATGGGTTAATAAGCTCATCTAACAGGTGGTGATAATCTTCAATGGCTGGGAAGTCATCGAATATCTTGTTAGGTTTCTGGCTATCTGGATTAGCGATGCCTAACTGGTAGCCAACGCCTGCGAGTCTTGCAGCCTGAAGTATGGCTTCGTTATCATCTATAAATAGGCAGCGACTTGGGTCGAGTTTGAATTGCTGAAATAGATGCTGCCAAAAAAGCGGATGTTCTTTTGGGTAGCCAGTTTCGTGGCTGGAGATCATATGATCTAGGCCTAAGCTCAAGTCTGTGTGCTCCAGCTTCAGCGCAAGATTCTTAGGGTGGGCATTGGTGACTAAGATCCGCGATTTATTGGCCTCTTTTAGGGCATTAAGGAAAGGCATGCTGTCTTGGCGCAGCTGGATCCGCTCAACTAACTTGCGATGCAACGCCATAATATCTAGCCCCATCTGCTGCTGCCAGTAATCGAGACAATACCAGTCTAAGGTGCCCTCGACATTGGCATAACATTGTTCAACCCATTCGCTCGCTTCTTGCACCGATATAGCCCGCTCTTGGCTCAACTCCTGTGGGATAAGCTTTAACCAGAAGTGGTTGTCAAAATGCAGGTCGAGCAAGGTGCCGTCCATATCGAGTAGAACGGTATCAATTTCATTCCATGGAAACATAGATTAGTGATCCTAGAAAAATCATGTTGTAGATTGGGAGAACAATAGTAAGATTATACTTGAATTGGCAGCCGTCCCGAGACCCGTATGACGAAAAAGAATGACAAGCCTGAGATTTTGCACGCAGAAGTGGTTGCAACAAGCCGACTGTTTCAAATAGAGCAGGTGCACCTGAGGTTTTCTAATCAAGTCGAGCGTCATTATGAGCGCATGAAGGGCAATAATCGGGGAGCGATAATGGTTGTGCCGGTTTTAAATCGAGAGCAGCTACTATTGGGCCGAGAGTATGCTGCAGGCACACATAGCTATGAGCTTGGCTTTCCTAAGGGATTGATCGATCCCGGCGAAGAGGCTCATGAGGCTGCTAATCGAGAGTTACAAGAAGAGATAGGTTTTGGGGCTAGAAAGTTGACTCACTTGATGGAGTTAAGTTTAGCACCGGGCTATTTTGCTAGTAAGATGCAGATATTTTTAGCCGAAGATCTTTATGAGAGCCGCCTAGAAGGTGATGAGCCAGAGCCTATCGATTTGGTAACCTGGCCGTTAGCCAAATGGCAAGATCTGCTCGAAGAGGAAGATTTTTCCGAATCTCGTAGTGTAAGTGCTTTATTTTTAGCGTTAAAACATCTACAACTAAGTTAGTCATAGTCGACGCAGGTCATGGGTATTAGGCTGTTGGAGTAGTTATGAAGCCAGAGAGTTATGTAGATCAAGTCATTGAAATCGCCACGTTAGCGGGTAAGAAGATCCGTGAAATTTATCTGCAAGGTGATTTTGAGCGCGAGATTAAATCTGATAATACCCCTGTTACCTCTGCCGATCTTGCCGCCCATGAGGTCATTACCACAGCGTTAAAGGCATTGACGCCAGATATCCCGGTTCTGTCAGAAGAAGATGCCGAGATCCCTTTTTCTGAGCGTTGTGATTGGCAACGTTATTGGTTAGTCGATCCGCTCGATGGCACTGGCGAATTTATTGCGGGTAGTGGTGATTTCTCGGTCATTATTGCCTTAGTTGAGCATAACCGTCCCATTCTTGGTGTGGTATATGCGCCAATGACAGAGGTCTGTTACTACGGTATCGCTGGTTTAGGCTCTTATAAGCGCAAAGACGGTGCAGAAGTGCGTATTTGCAGTAAACAGCTAACGAGCGAGACCTCGGATTCACTGCGCTTAGCGGTAAGTCGTCGTCAAGATCCCCAGTCTGTGATTAAACTCTTTAATCAGAGTAAGCACTGTGAATTAGTGGTGCTCGGTGGTGCCGCACTTAAGAGCTGCCTGATTGCCGAAGGACGGGCCGATTGCTATGTGCGTATTGGCCCTACCGGTGAGTGGGATACTGGCGCAGCGCAGATCATCGTTGAGGAAGCGGGCGGGCAGATCATGGATCTTAACCTGCAACCACTGAGCTACAATGAACGCGAAAGCCTAGAGAACCCGAACTTTATTGTGGTTGGATCGCCAGCTCTTGAGTGGGATCAAATTTTAGTTAATGAATGATTTAATTGAGTTAAGTGTTGCTACAAAGCAAGACTTAAAAGCGGTCGACGCGCTCGAACAGCAATGTTTCGCTGGACATTGCTACCCTGATTTTTTCTTTCGACAGGCATTAGACTGTTGGCCCGATAGTTTTTTGGTGGCTAAAGATGGTGACGCTAAGGTTATCGGTTATCTACTGGCATCCAATAGTGCTAAAGCTGATATCGCTTGGATTTTGTCGATAGCAGTATCGGACAGTGCACGTGGCAAGGGCATTGGGACTAGGCTTATCTCGCAACTATTAGCCACACTTCCTCCAGAGGTTAATCAGATCAATCTGACTGTAGATCCTGACAATCCTGCTAAGGCGTTATATCTGCGTAGTGGTTTTACCGAGAATGGCTTCGAGGCCGATTACTTTGGTGAAGGTGAGCCTAGGCTGTTGATGAGTTATTTCAAACAGGAACACAACTAAGGTCGATGTTATTTAGCCGACGTTTCTTACCTTACTTCGTGACTCAATGCCTAGGTGCATTGAATGACAACGTATTTAAGAACGTATTGCTACTGTTAGTGAGCTACTCACAGGTCGATGAGTTACCTATAGATGTCCACCTATTTGTAAACTTGGCCGCAGGCTTATTTATTCTGCCTTTCCTGCTATTTTCTGCTCATGCGGGACAGGTGGCAGACAGTGTCGATAAAGCATTGTTGATTCGTCGGCTTAAGGTTTTCGAGCTGGTGATTATGTCGGTGGCGATATTTGCCATCATCAGTCACAGTTATCTAGTGATGTTGCTACTGCTTTTTTTGACCGGTGTACAATCAGCCTACTTTGGCCCGGTAAAGTACTCCCTATTACCAAGAGTGCTGCGCGACAGCGAGCTGGTTTCCGGTAATGCGTGGGTCGAGATGGGCACTTTCTTGGCTATTTTGGCAGGTACGATTTCAGCCGGGATGATCGTTGCTAGTGACTACGCGACTTACTGGGCTGCGGCCACGGTATTCTGCTTGGCATTAATAGGTATGACTGCCAGTTGGTTTATCCCGAGCATTCCTGCTCATTCAGATGTTAAGCCGCGCTTTGCTATAGTTTCAGCCACCTTGGCCAATATTAAAAAGGTGCGTCAATCTCCCGAGATCTGGACCGCTATCTTAGCCATTAGTTGGTTTTGGTTTGTCGGCGCGACTTATCTCACTCAGTTTCCAAACTTTGCTCGCATCACGTTAAACTCGGATCCCACCGTTGTATCGCTACTCTTGCTGTTGTTTTCGGTGGGGATCGGTGCAGGTTCTTTCATCTGTGAACGCTTGTCTTGTCGACAGGTCGAGCTGGGGATAATGCCTTTGGGATTGATGCTATTAGCCATTGTAGGCATAGATCTCTACTTTGCACTACCTGCCAAGTTCGATGTTGAGACGCTTTATAGCCTGCAAGGCTTCATTGCAGAGACGGGTCACTATCGTCTTATGTTTGATCTGTTTATGATCGGCGTTGGCGGTGGTTTGTTTATCGTGCCGTTATACACCTATATCCAGGCGCGTGCGAAAGAGGGAGAGTGCGCGCAGGCGATAGCCAGTAATAATATTATCAATGCCCTGTTTATGGTGAGTTCAGCTATTTTTGCCATGCTGGCACTCAACGTGTTGCAGTGGCCGATAGAGAAGCTGTTTTTGCTCTTGGCGAGCGCTAACATCGTGGTGCTGGTTTACCTACTCTGGCGTTGGCCGGAATTACTATTGAGTGTTATTAGCTACTTCATTCGTAGGGTAAGGTTCACCACTAAGCTGCTTGATACTGATGAGCTGCATAAGTCTCCTAGGTTGTTAGTGGTGGTTGAGCAGGCAACTTGGCGTGACTTGATGATGATCTTAGGAAGTTTTAGCCATCCAGTCTTATTTGCGCCGGAGATTTATCGAAAAGTAGCTAATCATGGCTTGGTCAGCTGGGCGTTATCTAAGTTGACTTGGCATGCTGGCCGTCATGTTGATATTGATTGCGTCATTTGCGTGGATAAGACCTCAGTGGTTGAGTTTAAAGCCCGTGCTGAATTTGCAGACTTTAATGTTGTACTGATTAAATTTGATGCCGTTGAGGCAAAGGTGCAGAAGATAGAAATAACCCCATTAGCAATCGAGGCGACAGACTAACGGGGTTGGCTTAAACGTTGTTCAGGTTGGTATTACTGGTTATCTAGCCACTGATGCATTGCATCGTGATCACCTTTGAAGATGATACGGTCGGCCTTTTTATCTATTTGATACTGATACATAGGGTCGTAGTATTTAGTCAGCAGTCGTTCGATCCAAGCTAAGTGAGCACTGGTATCGTTTTGGTTGGATTGCAGGCTTAGGGCGTGAGTGATCATTGCTTGCAGTTCGTCATGTTGCTTACCACCCAAGCGTTTCTTGATCCCTGCAATGCTCTGGGCTAAATACTGGGAAAATGCCTCAAAGCCCGCTTCTTCGCCGAGTCTTTCGCGGTAACCGCTATGCATCTTGTGTACGTACTCATTGAGCAGGCGTGCCAGTCTTGCATCTAAATTCTCTTCGAGTACCAATACATTCGCGGCCTGCATTCCAGCATAAAAAGCTTGTGGTAGCGCCGAGCGGCCGATGAGATAGCTCTCATCTTCCAGTAGTAGATGTTTGGCATTACTATCTTGGTGCTTCAACAATGCGACCGCCAAAGAGTTTTCAAAGTTGATTTGGCTTGGTTGCCCTTCATGGTAACGGCCAAAGCTTGAGCCTCGATGGTGAGCTAGCCCCTCTAAATCCACCGCTTCTTTTCGCTTTAGCAGGAAATCGGTTTTACCGCTGCCAGTGATCCCGCTCAGAATCAGCATTGGCTTAACGTTTGGCGCCTCATCGATGGTTTCGATGAGGAACTGACGCATGGCTTTATAGCCGCCTTCGATAAAAGGAATATCTAACCCAGCTTCCTTAAGCCATTGCTGGGTTAGCTGTGAGCGCAGACCACCGCGAAAACAGTAGAGATAGCCATTTGGGTTGTCGTTAAAAAAACGCAGCCAAGCATCGACTCTCTGCTGTTTGATTTCACCGTTAACCAAAGAGTGTCCTAGTTCTATGGCTGCAGCTTGTCCTTGCTCCTTGTAGCAAGTACCGACTAGCCTGCGCTCCTCGTCCTCCATTAGAGGACGGTTCACGCTGGCTGGAAAGGCGCCTTTCACAAACTCTACTGGTGCGCGCGTATCCATAATAGGATGATCGCTGACGAGTATTCGACGATATTCGCTGGCACGCACTTTGTTGAGTGACATTAAATTAGCTCCACGGTCATAGCTGGATTTTTTGTAACTAGCTGGCCGATGCAAACGGGTTCAATATCATTTTCAGCAAGTAAACTTTGTAGCGCGGCCTCGCCTTCTGTAGATACGGCAATCAATAGGCCACCGCTGGTTTGTGGATCACAGATAATCGCTTTTTGTTCATCGGTTAGTGTAGGTAAGTGCTCACCATAACTGTCGAAGTTTCTGTGAGTGCCACCAGGAATGCAGCCGAGTTCTAAGTAATGACGCGCATTTGGCAGTAATGGTAGTAGGCTTACATCTAATTTGGCACTTAAATTTGCACCATGGCACATCTCTAGGAGATGACCTGCTAAACCAAACCCTGTGACATCTGTTAGCGCATTCACTTGTGGGATCTTAGCTATTTTAGGGCCAAGAATATTCAGCTGACACATGGCTTCGGCTGCAGTGTTTAGATCTGTTTCGGCAAGCTTCTTCTGCTTCTGTGCGGTAGTTAAAATACCAATACCGAGAGGCTTAGTGATATAAAGCTTGTCTCCTGCCTTAGCGGTGTCGTTTTGCTTGAGCTCGTCCAATGGGATCTGACCAGTTACTGCTAGACCAAAAATAGGCTCTGGCGAGTCGATGCTGTGACCTCCGGCTAGCATTATGCCTGCATCGGCACAGGCTTTACGGCCACCATCGACAACTTGTTGAGCCACTTCAGCAGGCAGCTTGTTTACTGGCCAACCTAAAATTGCAATAGCCATCATAGGTGTGCCACCCATGGCGTAGATATCGCTGATGGCGTTTGTCGCAGCGATGCGGCCAAAGGTAAATGGATCATCGACGATTGGCATAAAGAAATCGGTGGTACTGATAATGCCTGTGGTTTCGTTGAGCTTATAGACGGCGGCATCATCGCGAGTCTGGTTACCCACCAGTAAATTTGGATCGTCAAATACAGGTAGCTGAGTGGCGAGTATGGTGCCGAGCACTTTTGGTGAAATTTTGCAGCCACAACCCGCGCCGTGACTATACTCGGTAAGTTTGATTTCTGAATCTGACATGAGCTTAAAACGCCCTGAAAATAGTAAGTAGCCGATCATAATAGACCCATAATCTAGGGACTTCAATCGACCTCAACCACAAGTTGAGACTTGAATCTTATCATCGGTGGCAATATTTATTCGGAATGGGAAAACCTGACCCGTAGAAACAACAAAGCCGCTCAGTCGCGGCTTTGTATCTATGGTGAGCTTAGCTAAAACTTGCGGTCAAACTATGCCAGCTTTTCTGTTGCTGCTTGAAACGTAGTTTTAGCTCTTTCACCTGGCTAAGCAGTTGCTTGTCTGCCAGTTGTTTGCGTTTGGCTTCAAGCAATGCTTTCTTAGCGTCGTAATAATCAGCTAAGTGCGCCTTCAACGTTTCATATTCCGCTTGTAACTTCTCTATTAACTCTTCGCTATTTGGGAGGTGAGCCACCTTACTTTGAGTGCGTTTTAGCTGCATCTGCAAGCGAGCATATTCGATACGATCTTGTGGCACGACTCGGCGACTATCGGCTAGTCCCATCCAGGCTAAGCTGTTAATCAACCATTTGGTTGGATCGTACTGCCACCAATGGATGCCGTTACGGTAGTCATTCTCAAAGATATGATGGTAGTTATGGTAGCCCTCACCATAGGTTAGCAGTGCTAGGAAGCCGTTATCGCGAGCGGTATTTTTATCTGTATAAGGTTGCGAGCCCCAAATATGTGCCAATGAATTGATGAAAAAAGTACAGTGGTGAACGACAACCAAGCGCAGTAATCCAGCTAATAGCAGCATGCCTAATATGTCTCCGTTTAACCAACCCAGTAGGATGGGTAAACCAAAGTTCATTATGAGCAGAAGTGGTAAGTAGTACTTGTGTTGCCACATGACGATTTTGTCATTTTGAAGATCGCGAACATTTTTATAGTCATGGTAACGCTGGGCCTGATACTCACGTAGCATCCAACCTATATGGCTGTACCAAAAACCCATTTTAGCTGAATAGGGGTCTTTGTCGTTGTTATCGACATGCTTATGGTGTACTCGGTGGTCTGAAGACCAGTGTAATGCGCTGTTTTGCAGAGCTAGCGCGCCACCTAGGGCGTAGAGGAATCGTACTGAAGCATGGGCTTTATAGGTACGGTGAGACCAGAGCCTGTGGTATCCGCCTGTAATCGATAGGCCACTTGCAAAGGCGAGCACTACAAAGGCAACCCATTCGATGGCGTCAAAGCCATGGGTGATACCATACCAGGGAACAAAAATCGCTGCGCAGACAAAGGTGATGCTAAACAGGCTCACATTCATCCAGATGATGGGAGGTTTTTTCATTATATTTATAATCTCAAGTTGAGCGTACATCTGTACGCTAATTTAACTTGGATAGTGATCTGGGTCAAGTTTGTTGATGCTGCGTTTTGTGTTAAAAAGCGGTATTATTCAAGGAATAATTTTTGTAAGTAGGTTCAAGATGGGCATTAGAGCACAACAAAAAGAGAAAACGCGACGGGCACTTGTCGATGCGGCATTTAGTCAGCTCAGTGCTGAGCGTAGCTTTTCTAGCCTGAGTTTGCGTGAGGTTGCACGTGAAGCGAATATTGCTCCGACATCTTTTTATCGCCACTTTAAGGATATGAATGAGCTAGGCTTAACCATGGTGGATGAAGGTGGCCTTACGCTGAGACAGATGATGCGTAAAGGACGCCAACGAGCAGAAGCCGGTGGCAGTGTTATTCGGATTTCCGTAGAAACCTTTATGGAAGTGCTTGAGTCTAACCCAAACGTATTTCGGATATTATTGCACGAACGTTCAGGTACATCGGCCCCCTTTAGAGGTGCGGTTGCCCGTGAAATCGAACATTTTATTTCTGAGTTAGCCCATTACACCGAAGCGACAGCTAACCGGTCACCGGAACTCGCCCATGCGCAAGCAGAGGCACTAGTGACTCTTGTATTTAACGCTGGAGCTGCCGCACTCGATATGAAGCGCGCCGATCGTAAAATCCTGGCAGACCGTTTAGTTATTCAGTTGCATATGATTGCAAAAGGGGCTGAAGCGCTACAACACAAGAAAGAGCAGAAGTAATTTAATCATATAGATAAAAAACGGCACCCATAAGGGTGCCGTTTTTTATTTTGGTTTAACTCTAGGCTTATCGCTTCTCTAAGAAAACACCCGATTCCATATGATCGGTATAAGGGAACTGATCGAATAAGGCAAAACGAGTGATCTTATGGGTCTTGCTCAGTTCACCTAAGTTATCGATTAAGGTGTGTGGGTTGCATGAGATATAAACAATGCGCTCATAACCTTGTACTAGCTTAACTGTATCGGCATCTAGACCTGCACGCGGAGGATCGACAAAGATGGTATTACAGTTATAGCTATCTAAATCGATACCTTCTAAACGTCTAAAGCTGCGCTTCTTTGCCAAGGCTTCGGTAAAGTCTTCAGCTGACATACGGATAATCTGCAGATTTTCGACTTGGTTAACTTTAATATTGTATTGCGCAGACTCGACTGAAGGCTTGGCCAGTTCAGTTGCCAATACGCGCTCAAAGTTTTGTGCCAAAGCAATAGAGAAGTTACCGTTACCGCAATAAAGCTCTAGTAGATCGCCTTTACTGTTTTTAGTGACATCGATAGCCCACTCCAACATCTTTATAGAAACTTTACCGTTAGGCTGTGTAAAGCTGTTCTCTATTTGATGGTACTGTAGCTGTTTGCCTGCAACATTGAGAGACTCTACTACGAAATCTTTATCTAACACGATTTTTTGCTTACGGGCGCGACCAATCAAGTTCATATTGAATTGGGTGCTAAGTGTTTGTTTAAGGATTTTCGCCTGCTGTTCCCATTCGCTGTCGAGTTGCTTGTGATAAAGCAGAGACACCAAGATCTCACCACTTAATGTCGATAGGAAGTCGATTTGAAATAAGCGGTGGCGCAAGATAGTGTTCGGCTTTAATAGTTCAACTAGAGCCGGCATCATCTTGTTGATAAGTTCACTCGCAGGCAGGAACTGATCGCAACGAACTTTACTATTGAGCTCTTTATCGAACATATAGTAGTAGAGATCTTCACCTTCATGCCAAACTCTAAACTCAGCACGCATGCGGTAGTGGGCGGGCTCGGAGCTAAATGTCTCCAATTCAGGGGTATCAAAATCAGCAAATAACTGCTTTAACTTGACGCACTTTGCTTCGAGTTGCACATCATAGGTTGTAGGATCCATTGCTGCTAAATTCATATCTTGATCACCGTTGGCATTAATTAGGGGCGGAATATTATACTAGATAGCTGGGATGTCCAGTTTCTCACTTCCGATTTTACTTAGCTTATGGGAAAATTCTAAAGCAATATAGCCACTCCTGCTGCCTAGAGGGGCTAACTGTAGTCTCTTTTAATGTCACTTTACTCTATAGCGGAGCATACTTTGTCTGGACCTATTGTTATTTTTGACTCAGGGATCGGTGGGTTATCCATCTTTGATGAGATCAGAAAAGTATTACCCACTCAAGAGTGTTGCTACCTATTTGACAATGCTCGTTTGCCCTATGGTGAGTTAGAGGAGTCAGTCCTTATTCAAGGCTGTGTTGAGCTTATTTGTGAGCAAGCCTTGAGAATTGGTGCCGAACTTGTGGTTGTAGCCTGTAACTCAGCTAGCACCTTAGTGTTGCCAGCCTTACGAGCACAGCTTTCCATTCCGGTTGTAGGGGTGGTTCCGGCAATCAAGCCTGCTGCTAAATTATCGCAAGCAAGGCATATAGGGTTGCTTGCAACACCGGGAACGATAAAACGCTCCTATACAAGGGAGCTAATTGAACAGTTTGCCGGTGGCTGTAAAGTCGACCTATTTGGGTCATCTGAACTTGTGATGCTTGCTGAGGCAAAGCTAGCAGGAGAGAAGCTCGACTTTAAACTACTTGAAGCGCAGCTTAAGCCTATAAAGGAATCATCCTTAGATACCTTAGTCCTAGGTTGTACTCATTTCCCTATATTAGCGCCAGAGATGCAGCAGATCTTAGGTGACGGGGTGACGCTACTCGACTCTGGTGCCGCTATTGCACAAAGGGTGGCATATTTGCTCAATGAGCTACCACAGGTTAGGGGGGACGAAAGAGCTGGCAACAATAGACAAAAGACTTTAACGGCTATTTATACTACAGAAGAAATTTCGGCGGGGTTAACAACCAGACTAGCTGAAAAAGGATTCACAACAATTGTGTCTCGCTCTTCAGCCAATCTAGGTTAGTTATATATCTTTATGCGTTGTTATCACTTTTATCTGAGTCTTGTGATTTAGCTTCACGGACTTTTAATGTTCTTTCCTGGAAGTCGAACTCATTTAGTTTAGCCATAGCTTTTTTAGCGCCGGCTTCAGACATTTCAATAAATCCGAATCCTTTACGGCGTCCAGTCTTGCGGTCACGAACCAAACGCACCGAGTTTACTGGACCAAACTCACTAAATAATGATTTCACTTCACCTTCATGGACACGATAAGGAAGATTGCCTACATATAGTGTCATTGTTGGACCGCTATATGGTTCGTTGCTGTTAGTTGTAGAGGCAGGCGTTTTTGATTGAAGAGAAAAAATAACGCTTGCGATGATAGCACCAGTAAAGAAAGCTATGGCGCCGTTTAGATCTGGTGCAATCTGGAAAATGGCTAATGCACCTATAATGGCTACCGCCAATACGATCAAGAATGACTTCTGCATAAATATAATCTCTAAAGAATAAATGAATTGATAACTAACTGTTAATAACCTGCATATGGTAATGAATTATTAGCCAATACTCTAGTGTGTTGCTGAAAAAATGAACTTTATCTGAGGTGTGTCAGAAAAATGGTGAAGTTATGGGCAGGAAAAGTTGAATAAATAGCCGGAAAACACCTTGCTGATGAAAACTTGGGCATGCAGGTGATTTCTTTATAAAAAGCGCTTGCGCTCTTTTCGAATCTCCCTATAATGCGACCCCACTGACACGGCGCAGCAGGCAGCACGCCTAGCAAGCAGAGTTAGTGAGTTAGCTTCTTCGGGAGGGTAACTCTGGTGACAACCGCTTTAAGAGCTTCGGGTAGCGACTTCTGACTAAGAAATCACCGCTTGAAAAACTTCTTAAAATAAGCGCTTGACGCCGACACTGGAGAGTGTAGAATACGCCTCCTCAGCCAAACGACCTAAGCGTCTAAGGCGAAGTCTGAAAGATGACTTCACGCTCTTTAACAATATGACAAGCAAATCTGTGTGGACACTCACAGGTGTTGAGTTAATCGAAATTACATCTTAGATGTAATCAAAATTTTTCTCGATGAACCACTGAGTGACCATAGCAATATGTAAACTTCATTAGCCTTAAGGTTGATGAAAAACAGTATAATTCATTGAGCAGGTCTTCGGACCATCAAAACTTTAATTGAAGAGTTTGATCATGGCTCAGATTGAACGCTGGCGGCAGGCCTAACACATGCAAGTCGAGCGGTAACACAAGGGAG
>NZ_BPET01000044.1 GCF_019654915.1 Shewanella sp. MBTL60-007
CATCCAAAGCAGGGCTTCTCCGCCCCCATGTGTTCGCTGCGCGAACCGAGTAGCTCATTTCCAGTCGCTAAACTTTTCTCTAAAGATTGGCGAGAAAGCCCGCTACGATGTAGCGGGCTTTTTTCGTATATGCGCTGACCAAAATTGTTCCAGACAATTTAAGGCACTTCCTATATCCATATAGGTCGCGCGAAAAGAACGACTCCCTACGTCACCCCGCCGCTGAGCGGGGTCTCCAGCTACGAAGGCAAGCTTCTCCGCGTTCACTCTTCACTTAAAGCAGATGGGCTGAATACTGCGTATTCAAAGCGCCTCACTTTCACCCCCATGTGTTCGCTGCGCGAACCGAGTAGCTCATTTCTAGGCTTCAAATTAAGTGAACTTTAAATTAAGTGAAGAAGCCACCTAGTCTTATATGATAAAAGCAGGTGGCTTTTTTTCGTTTGAAACTTCTTAGCGGGAATATTTAGCGATTAAGGCGTTTACGTCATGGATTAAGTCGCTATTTTTTATCTGAGGTAGGGTACCTGGGTTGTCAGATCTGGGTTTGATAATGGCGATCTTTTCCCCTTGAGGGGACACTAAAGCAAATGAAGCGCTATGATCTACTTGGTAATCAGGTCCTTCCCCAACCATGGCATACACAAAGCCCAAGCTACGGGTGACTGGAAACAGTTGCTTATGTTCTCCGGTCAGTGCGATAAACTCAGGGTTAAAGAAGTTCATATAGCTGTCTAATTTGGCAGTGCTATCCCGCTCAGGATCAACTGACATGAAAATGACCTGCAGATCAGACTCTTGGTTTAGGCTTGTGTAAGCTGAAGTTAGTTTACCCATAGTCGTGGGGCATACATCGGGGCAGGATGTATAGCCGATAAAAATTAGGCTCCATTTTCCCTTTAAATCTTCATTACTGAAACGGTTGCCTTGTTGATCTATGAGGCTAAACGGGGCGAGCGGAATAGGAGCTGGATACTCAAAACTGGTTTGCAGCGCAAATGGCTGCTGCTTGAGCTGTATACTGGCGTAAGCGCCTGCTGCTACGAGTAGGATAGCAGCGATTATCCAAGTGAATTTCATCTGTCATCCTCTGTTATATGAACGTGTATTCCAGCTAAGGTTAAACTCATAGCAGCCGTGTGCTGGTTAAAGGTAGTGATCAACTAATAGCAGCATAAATAGCAACATTAGTTGGTAGATAGAGAACTTAAACACGTTCATAGCTAAGCCTGGTTTTTCATGGAATTTAAGCTGCCATGCTTTATAAATAAAAGCGGCGCTCAATAGAGTCGAGCCCACTAAATAAACTGGGCCAGACATACCGACTAATACTGGTAGTAAGCAGGCAATAGCGAGCAAAATGGTATAGAGAAAAATACAGGTTTTAGTGAATTCAACACCGTGGGTTACTGGCAACATAGGGATGTCGACCTTGGCATACTCAGTTTTACGGTGAATAGCTAACGCCCAGAAGTGCGGTGGAGTCCAAGCAAAAATAATGATGACTAACAGTAGCGCGTTGCCATGAAACTCGCCTGTAACTGCCGTCCAACCTAGTAAAGGGGGCATTGCACCTGCTAGGCCGCCGACCACAATGTTTTGTGGTGTTGCGCGTTTTAGGTAAGCGGTATAGATCACCGCGTAACCAATTAAACTGGCAAATGTTAGCCAAGCAGTGAGTGGGTTAACTAAGGCATATAGAATGATAAAACCTAAGATCCCAAGCGCAAAAGCAAAGGTTAATGCTTTTACTATTGAAACCCGGCCTTTGGGCAGCGGACGGTTGTAAGTACGCGCCATTAAGCCATCGATGCGGCGATCTATCAGATGATTAAATGCGGCAGCAGAGCCAGCCATCATACCGATCCCCAGCATACCAGCAATAAGCGGTGTAACCGGTACCGCACCGGGTAAGGCTAAACACATACCGACTAAAACAGTGAGCAGCATTAGTGCGACGACTTTAGGCTTAGTCATTTCATAATAGGCGCGCCATTGAAACACAGAGCTTGTAGCGGTTTGAGACAGTGCGATTGGTTTAGCCATAGTTGAAACCTCTCATCATTTTTTGCGCGTAGAGTTGGGCGTTAGTTATTGTCATTGATCCGCCCTTTATGCTTTACGCCACAAGGCGTAGTTAATAAATACTAAAGTCAGTAGCAGCAAAGCAGCACCGCCGTTATGGGATACCGCAATACCAAGCGGTAAATGCATCACAACATTACTGATCCCCAGTGCGACTTGCAGTATGACCAAAAGCACAAGCAGCCAAGAAGCATTGCGCATAATGCTTGAATTTGCAGTGCGTATTAGTTTGAAAGCGAGATATAACAGCATGACACTGGTAACGATTGCACCGATGCGGTGAGCAACATGAATGGTCATGCGAGCTGAATAATCTAATACGCCAAATTCGAAACTGGCGTGTTCTCCTTGAAAGGGAGAAAAAGCAGCGGCGAAACTGAGATTATCGACCCAGTTACCTTCACAAATTGGTAAAGCTGTACAAGCGAGAGCGGCGTAATTTGATGATGTCCAGCCACCTAACATGATTTGCAATAGCAATACACAGATACAAATAGCAGCCAATCCCGCGAGTTTACGTGCTTGAGGATCACCGCCGGGGATCCGTAGTGGTTTATTGCGTAAATACAGCAACAATAACAATGAAAATAGTGCAAAGCCGCCTAATAGGTGCGCCATCACAATTATCGGCATCAGTTTCATTGTGACCGTCCACATGCCTAAAGCGGCTTGGAAGATAATTAGCGCAGCAATAAATATGGGCAGTTTTTTGGGAGTATCACGAGATTTGAGGCAAAGCACTAAGATAAGTAACACTAGCAAACCTAGCGTGCCGGCAATGTAGCGGTGGATCATCTCTAGCCAAGCTTTATCGGCTTCAACGGTATGACCGGGAAAGCTTTGCTGAACTTGATTTAATTCATGTGCAGCAGTGGGGACTTTTAACATGCCATAACAGCCTGGCCAATCAGGGCAGCCAAGTCCAGCATCTGCTAGTCGAGTATAGGCACCCATCAAGATAACGCATAAGGTAAAGACTAAGGTGATTTTAAGTAAGGTGTTTATCTGCATAAATAGGTTTTCCTTATCCTATTCGCGACAGCTTGAGCAGTTTACGTAGATCAGCGACTAAGGCTTTGCCTTGCATAATTTGCGCTTGATGATCATTTGTTTGTGGATAGCTCATTACAAGGCTACCAAGGGGATCAACAATCACTAATTGTTGCATGTTAAGTTGCTGACTTAGCGCTGCCGACGGTGTAGCCGTGATAAAGTCAAAATTGGCTAAGGCTGCAACATCGCTTTGCTGACTGATCATAACAATCGGGTGAACTCGATCTTGATTTCGACCCAGTGCAATATGACTCTGTTGCAAAATATAGAGCCTGTCTTCACAGGTGGCATCGCAATGCTGTGGTAGCTGATACACCAATTGCCACTCTTGGGGTTTAGGGTTAGCCATGGCGAGTGTTGTGTAGCTGAGGCTATTTAAAAGCTGACCTTTATTGGTGACCCCGCCATTATATAAATTAAAGCTAAGCACTAATTTTGCAGCGATTACTGGCAGCAGAAATGCCAGTAATAATAGGATCAGGTTTTTTCTACCTTTGCTTTGTAGGGAGTTCATTGCCGCTCCTCTTGCTTGTTTGGATCTCCTTTCGTTCAATCATCAACTTTGTTGACGGTTAACTTATAGAGATTGCTATGCATCAAAATGATTGATTAACATCGAGCTTCCCGGAACGGCTAGGTCGCTTAATTTCTAACCTACAGTGTCTCACTATTGTTGGCAATAGGCTTATGACTATGTTCTGTTTCTGTTTTTTTTAGCTTTCGCAATACCAAATAACCCATCAAGACAGCAAATACCAATGCCATTGAAAACCACTGCACTGCGTAGCCATGGTGTTTTTGTGATGACAGTGGAATGGGCTGCCAAGGGTGAGGGTAGGGATTATTCAAATTGTTTGGTTGTAATACAGCTGGTGCTAAAGGCTGACCTACTAGTTGCGCTAGTTGCGGCAAATTAAGGTTTTGTATGCGTGTAGGCTGGCCCTCTTCAGCCATTAACTCTGAGCTCATGGGGTTGAGTTGCTTTTGGTAGACTCGTCCCTGCAGCAACAGTGGCTGCATTATTGTTTGTACTTCAGGCAGTTGCGAGCGGTCTAAACTCGCGGGAATAAAGCCAAGCTCAACCAACAGCCAAGGTGTGTTTTCATTTACGGTTAATGCTTGATAAGCAAGGTAGCCAACTTGACCGTTATAGATCTGATTATCGAGCAAAAATATTTGCTCTGATTGCGGGGTTACCATTACCTGTAATTTAAAGCCGGTCGCAGGCTCATCAATAGCGAGCTTTAATAGTTCATTGTAACTAAGTACTGACGAAGACTGCCTATTATTAAGTTCTTGTTGCCACCGGGCTTTGAACTGTGCTCTTTCAAGTTGCCAAAAACCTAGCTTGACCAAAGTGGAAAACACTATCACAGTAACAAGTACAATAAATAACCAAGCAAGTTTAATCTTAACGCGAGGGAGCGCCATGTCGGTTTTGCTTATCTTTAAAGTCGTTTTAGTACTATTACTGCTATTCATACTATTTAATTTAGCGCGTGCACTATTCATTATGGTGAAAGGGCAAGGTGATGCCCCAATGAGTCAATATTTAGGTCGTCGAGTGCTGTTTTCGGTGCTGGTGGTGTTATTACTGGTCGCTGCACTTGGATCTGGAGTCATTACACCTAACTCCAGACCCTACTAGCGAAATGCTTTTAAAGCACGTACACAAAGATAAATAGACACAGCCATACCACATCAACAAAATGCCAGTACCAAGCCCCAGCTTGAAAAGCAAAATGTTTTTCTGGGGTGAAGTGACCTTCTAACACTCTGAAAAACAATACAATTAAAAATACGGTGCCTAAAGTAACGTGCATGCCGTGAAAACCGGTTAACAAGAAAAAGGTGTTGCCGTAGATCCCCGCATCTAAGGTGAGCCCCATCTCTTGATAAGCATGCATATACTCTTCTACCTGCAATGCCAAAAAGGCGATACCCAGTAAAATTGTTAGCCCTAACCATACTGTGAGAGCTTTGCGTTTGTTATTTTCTAATCCGACATGGGCAAAGTGCAGCGTCACGGACGAGGTGAGTAGGATCAGTGTGTTATATAGCGGTAAGCCCATCCAGCCCATTGCTTGTGTGGTGGTGCCATCGGGCGTGGTTACCAGTGGCCATACAGCTTCAAAGGTTGGCCATAGCACTTCATTGGTCATGGCATTATTTGATGCACCACCTAACCAAGGCACTGCAATCATACGGGCATAAAATAGTGCGCCGAAAAATGCCGCAAAGAACATGACCTCAGAAAAGATAAACCAACTCATGCCTTGCCTAAACGAACGATCCATCTGCTTTGAATAAAGCCCTGCCATCGACTCGGCAATAACGGCTCTAAACCAGCCGAAAATCATAAAGATAATCACAGCAATACCAGCTAGCAAAATGATGCCACCGCTGCCTTGTTGGCTATTGAGTTCGGAAACGTAACTGCCTGCGCCAAAAGCAATTAGAAACAGGCCTATCGCACCTATTATTGGCCATGCACTTTGCTCGGGTACATAGTAATTTTCATGTTTATTTTCAGTTGTCATGTTGTCGCTCCTGCGCACCAACGTTTGTGAAAACAACAGAGCTTTTTAGGTCTATATCATTTGGTTGGTTATATTCATTTATCATCTTGCAGCTCCTACTCAGCAACATTTTCGACATAACCTTTGTCGGTGATGTTGAAGAGGGTGTAAGAGAGGGTCAAGGTTGAAATTGAATCCGGTAATTCAGGATCCACAAAAAATATCAGTGGAAGATCTGCTTGGGCATTTGCCTTTAATGCTTGCTGATTAAAACAAAAGCATTCGGTTTTATTAAAATAGGCCGCTCCTTGACCCGGTGATACAGAGGGGATCGCTTGGCCCACAAGGTAGTTTGCCGACAAGTTACTTGCTACAAAGTGAGTACGGATTAGCTCACCGGGGTGTACTTGCATGGTATTGACTTGTGGTGTGAACGTCCAAGGCATATCGCTTTGCACTTGCGATACGAACTCCACTGTAATGGTTCTGTTTTTATCTATGGTTACCGGTTGATAGGTACTTGCAGTGCTTTGGGTTTTGCCGTTGATCCCTAAAGCATCGCAAAGTACGTCATACAAAGGCACAAGCGCAAACCCAAAGCCGAACATGCCTACAGCGCTCGCGATAAGCAGTATGATCAGTTGTTTGTTGGATTTGCGCTTAAGCTCAGTCATCTTTACTTCATCTCGGGTGGTGTTGTAAATGAGTGATACGGCGCAGGACTGGCAATTGTCCATTCAAGACCTTCAGCTCCTTCCCAAGGCTTGTCCGGTGCCTTTTCGCCACCTCGGATACATTTGATCACCACAGCTAAGAAAATCAGTTGTGATAAGCCAAAGGCAAACCCGCCAATAGAGACAATCTGGTTTACATCGGCAAATTGGATTGCATAGTCAGGTATACGTCTAGGCATACCTGCAAGCCCAAGGAAATGCATCGGGAAGAACAGAACATTGACCGAAATTACCGAGCACCAAAAATGCCAGCGTCCGAGGGTCTCGCTATACATATGACCTGTCCATTTTGGCAGCCAGTAGTAGGCTGCGGCCATAATCGAGAAGATAGCACCACTCACTAATACATAGTGGAAATGTGCCACGACAAAGTAGGTATCATGGTATTGGAAATCAGCCGGAGTAATCGCTAGCATCAAGCCGGAGAAGCCACCTATGGTGAATAAAATAATGAATGCCACAGCAAATAGCATAGGTGTTTCAAAGGTAATTGAACCACGCCACATGGTTGCTACCCAGTTAAAGACTTTAACGCCAGTTGGAACGGCAATCAGCATGGTGCAGTACATAAAGAACAGCTCTGCAAATACCGGCATCCCCGTGGTAAACATATGGTGAGCCCATACCAGAAAGGATAAAATAGCGATACTCGCTGTGGCGTAAACCATTGAGGCGTAACCGAATAATGGTTTTCGGCTAAAGGCTGGTATAATTGCGGAGATGATACCGAATGACGGTAAAATCATAATATAGACTTCAGGGTGGCCGAAGAACCAGAAAATATGCTGGAACATCACAGGATCACCACCACCGGCTGCATCAAAGAAGCTGGTGGCAAAGTACTTATCGGTAAGCACCATAGTGACTACGCCCGCAAGTACAGGCATTACGGCAATTAATAAAAATGCGGTAATCAGCCAAGTCCAAACAAACAGCGGGAGTTTCATCCATGTCATGCCCGGTGCGCGCATATTGACGATAGTCACTACAACGTTAATCGCACCCATAATCGAACTTATACCCATAATGTGTACAGCAAACACAAACAGTGCAGTGCTATCAGGGCTATAGGTTGTCGACAGTGGCGCGTAGAAGGTCCAACCAAAGTTAGGTCCGCCGCCTTCCATAAAGAGCGAACTTAGTAAGATTGAAAAAGCAAAAGGTAAAATCCAAAAGCTCCAGTTATTCATACGTGGTAGCGCCATATCTGGTGCGCCAATCATCATAGGAATTAACCAGTTCGCTAATCCGGTAAAGGCTGGCATTACAGCGCCAAACACCATGATTAAGCCATGGACTGTGGTCATTTGGTTAAAGAAGTTGGGCTCTACAAGTTGTAAGCCCGGTTGAAATAGCTCGGCGCGGATCACCATAGCCATGGCGCCACCGGTTAAAAACATAATAAAACTAAACCACAAATACAGCGTACCAATGTCTTTATGGTTAGTGGTTAAAACCCAGCGCATTAGGCCTTTCGGTGCACCATGATGATGGTCATCATGGTGATCATTTTGAGCGATAGATGGATCTTGTGTCATTGTGCTCATGTTAACCCCCTACTTTCCGTGACCATCAACGTCGGTTGCTTGTACTGCATCGCCAGAGTCATTGCCCCAAGCATTGCGCTCAAAGGTAATCACCGCTGCAATCTCTTGTGGCGTTAGCTGTTGACCAAAAGCCTGCATAGCAGTGCCAGGTTTACCGTTAATCACCATCTCAAGGTGATCGGTTACAGGCCCTTTGATTATTGGGCTGCCAACGAGTGAAGGGAATGCTGGTGGTAAGCCGGCTCCTGTAGCTTGATGGCAAGCGGCACAGCTTGTCATGTAGACTTTCTCGCCCATGGCCATTAATTCACCCATAGTTAAGTCATCTAATGCGGCGGCAGGTTTGGCGACTGCTTCGGTCTGCTCGGTAACAGGAAGTGTTGCAGGCAAAATGGTAGCAGTGCTTGCGCTATTATCGTTGGCTGCAGTGTTGTTTGAATTTGAATTAGTATCAGAGTCTGAGGCGGCATTACTGCTAATATCTGCCGCTTGTACAGCATCACCAGAGTCATTACCCCAAGCGTTACGCTCATAGGTCACCACTGCTGCTATTTCAGTTGCAGTAAGCTGTTGTGAGAATGCTTGCATTGCCGTACCGGGCTTGCCATTAACGACAATATCAATATGACCAGCGACAGGTCCTTTAATTAATGGACTGCCAATGAGTGATGGGAATACACCTGGCAGGCCAGCGCCATTAGGTTGGTGACAAGCAGCGCAGCGGGCTAAATACACTTGTTCACCTTGAGTCATCAGCTCATCCATGGTGAGTGTTTTTGATAGTGCAGCTTGGGCTTCAGCTTCGGCTTTACTTGCCTCTAACTGCTGTGCAACTAACCAAGCATCAAAGTCTTCTTCTGATAGAGCTTCAACCACAATTGGCATAAAGCCATGGTCTTTTCCGCAAAGTTCAGCACATTGGCCACGGTATACACCCGGCTTGTCAATTTTAGTCCAAGCTTCGTTAATAAATCCGGGGTTAGCATCCTTTTTAACGGCAAATGCAGGTACCCACCAAGAGTGGATCACATCATCAGATGTCATTAAAAAGCGTACTTTACGATTAATCGGCAAAACCAGTGGTTTATCTACTTCAAGTAGATAGTGTTCGCCTTTAGCTTGTTGGCCATCTATCTGCTCTCTAGGCGTAGACAGCAGGCTGAAAAATTCAATGTCTTTATCAAAATAGCTGTAATGCCACTTCCATTGTGAGCCCGTTACCTTGATAGTGAGATCCGCATTACTTGGATCTTCCATCGCGATTAAGGTCTTTGTAGCAGGAATTGCCATACCGATAAGAATAAGAAATGGCACGACCGTCCACAGGATCTCAACTTTGGTACTTTCATGAAAATTGGCGGCGACTGCGCCTTTGGATTTGCGATGGTTAATCATGGCGTAAATCATTACGCCAAATACGACGACACCAATAGCACAACAGATGTACAAGATAATCATGTGCAGGTTATAAACCTGCTCACTAATATCAGTCACACCTTGCGTCATGTTAAGTGGCATCTCTGATGCAACAAGCGCGGGTGAAAATAATAACACCAGCACACAATACAACAATTGCTTCACTAGACTTCTCCTCTGTCAACAAGACAAAGAAGAGTCACACAGTAAGTCTCTGCTCTATGTAAACTCTTCAGTTCCCAAAAAAGCAACGATGACTTCAAAGTGCACGAGTGGCTTGCCAATCGAGTCGCGATAAATACTATCGGGACAATGGCTATTGTATTTCAGTGTTTTTCACTCTTGGTGTAACCACGTTGGCACTTACGGCTGAAATATATCAGGCCGACTTCAGTCTATATAAGCTGTTACTTGTAACAGTTACCCATCAATAAAGACTGACTACTAAATCGTTCGGATATAACAAAATATCGTTGTTATTACGTATTAACCTACTTGCTGAACGAAAATTGATCAAGATCACTTTTTGAATCATTTGTTTATTATAGGCAAAAAAAAGCTCTCGATTGAGAGCTTTAGGTTTTTGGTGAAGAAATAATATATTAGAAAGGTGGGCTAACAGTTTCGTTAGTGAACGGCAGCAAATAGCGTGGTTTGGCTTAAAGCGCTATCCTGCATATTCATAGTGCTAGTGGTTAAGTGAGCGTTGGTATTTTCACTCGCGCTCTCAATAACTATGCCAGCAGCGCGGGCGCTTTTAGCAACAAGTTGTAGGCGTCGAGTATCGCGTGCATCTAATGAATTCGTCCAAGTGATCACCGCACTCGATGTGCCACTAGTTAACGCTTTTTCCATCGCCCAAAGTGTTTCCACTTCATCTTTAGCATGAACCAATAAAATTCTGTCCATTCTTACACCAGCGGCTGCTAGCATCTGTTTGTAACCAATATTAGGAGGGCTGATGAGCACAATCCAGCGGCCTTGTTGGCTTAGCTGCGAAAGTTGAGCGCTGATCTGTGTAAATTCATCGCGGCCTTGAGTTTCCGTTACCATAGTGGTGATCTCATTGCCTGAACTTGCGCCCATGCTCGTTGACGGTATGTCTTGCCAAAGCCCCGGATGACGCGGGCTAACTCCTAATAGTTTATTCATTGCCAGTCTCCATTACGGATCACACCAACGGCTAAACCTTCAATACTTAAGCTTTGGTTTGCTAGATCCACTTCAATTGATGAATATTCTTCGTTTTCTGCGTGAAGAAAAACTTTATTACCCTTTTTCTCGAAACGCTTAACGGTTACATCGTCTTCGACGCGAGCAACAACGATTTGACCGTTACGAGCCTGCTCAATCTTATGCACAGCTAACAGATCACCCTCGAGAATACCGATATTCTTCATACTGTCACCGCGAACTCTCAGTAGAAAGTCTGCCGATGGACGGAACATGGCAGGATCGACCTGATAATGTTGCTCAACATGCTCTTGGGCTAAGATAGGTTCCCCGGCAGCGACTTGGCCGATGAGTGGTAAGCCTAAATCTTCCTCTTCGGTATCTTCTTGGGTCAACTTAATGCCACGAGAGGTACCAGGCATAATTTCGATGCAACCTTTCTTAGCTAATGCTTTTAAGTGCTCTTCGGCAGCATTTGCTGACTTAAAGCCTAAACGTCTTGCGATCTCGGCGCGGGTCGGTGGCATGCCTGTGTCTGCGATGTTGCGCTTAATTAGGTCTAAAATTTCAGCTTGGCGCGGTGTAAGTGGTCTCATTGTTAACCCTGTCTTTCTATACAGTACCTGTCAGTATATACAGTAATTTTATGAGTGCAAGTAATAACCAGATATAACTTTTTCTGTGTGTGGGATCCGGTTTCAAATGAAATAAATCCAGCGAGGTTAAATTCATATTTTTCTGGCTTGATGTTTATATAAATTCAATAAAAATTAGATTTTTTAAACTAGGCTATTATTAACTCAATTTGTTTTATGTGAGCAGCGCTATGAGTCGATTAGCTAGCGATAATTCTGCTTTAAGTCCTATAAAGTCGGTTCTATTTTGGTTGGCCAATGCAGTGATATTGTCGGTGGTTCTGACTGCCTCCGCTGTCGCCTCCGATAAGGTTAAACCGACAGAAAGCGCTACTCAGCTTTCCACGCAAGACTTCATTCAAGACCCGACTCAAGATTTTGACCAAGCCTCCAATCAAGAGTCCGCTCAAGAGATGATCCAAAAAGCGATGGACAATTGGCGCGGGCTGACCTCTTCGAGTCAGTTAACCATGGTGATCCATCGTTCCGACTGGGAGCGCTCGATGACAGTACAGGGCTGGACTCAGGGAGATAAGCAATCATTGGTTAGAGTTACCGAGCCAAAGGTCGATGCGGGAAATGCCTTTCTTATCCTTGATAAACAGATGTGGAGTTATTCGCCGAAGATTAATCGGGTAATAAAGGTCCCATCGTCGATGATGAATCAGAGCTGGATGGGCAGCGATTTTTCCAATAAAGATGTTAGCCGTACCACTGAGCTTCTCGATGATTACTCACACCAATTAATTGCAACTGCAGAGCTTGATGGCCACAGGCTATATACCATCGAGTCGACTCCCCATGAGTCAGCGCCGGTGGTGTGGGGTAAGCAGGTCACCGTACTTAGGGATGACTGGGTGATGTTGCGTCAGGAGTTCTGGGATCAAGATAACAAGCTGGTAAAAGCCATGGAGTGTAGTGATATCAAGCCTGTAGGTCATCGAAGTGTTGCGATGCGCTGCCGTATGTCGCAAGTTGAGAAAGCCGGAGAGTGGACCGAGATCCGCAATCAGAACGTACGTTTTGACATTACTCTGCCCAGCTATATGTTCACTCTTTCCAACTTGAGAAATCCACGCTAATGAGTGGACAAATTTTATTGGCGTGGCGAAGCCTTTGGCAACATAAACGTCGTACTTGGCTGACCCTTGGTGCGATGATTTTTTGTAATACTTTGCTGGTGTTTATGATCACTTTTCAAGCAGGTACTTACCCTATGATGATCGAAAACACCCTGCGGATCTTTTCCAGTCAGTTGCAGATCAATCAGCAGGGTTACCTAGATGAGCCTGAGCTGCGTAAACGCATTCTCCATAGTAGTGATTTAGTCTCAAGGTTAGAGCAAGAGTTTCCAGAGCTCGATGTGATCCCCCGTAGCAATGGTTTTTTATTGGCTGCCAGCGAGCAGCGAAGTGTTGGGATCTTGGTCAACGGCGTTGTCCCTAATAAGGAGCGTCTGGCTTCGATCATTCCGCAACAGATCACTTTCGGTCATTACCTAGAAGGGGGCGATAATAACCAAGTCATTCTAGGAGAGCGCCTTGCTAAAAATTTGCAGGTGACAGTTGGTGATGAACTCACTGTGATGGGCTCTACCATGGAGGGGGGATTTGCCGCAGGTGTATTGTCGGTGGTAGGGATCTTCAGCACAGGCATAAATGAGTTGGATCGGACAACGTCTCAAGTCTCTTTAACCACCTTTCAGCGGATCTTTGGGATGCCCAATCAAGTCTCTCTATTGAGCATCAACGCGCCTTCTATGTCTCTGGTGAGCTTTTATCAGCAGCAACTGCAAACTCAGTTGCCAACCTATTTGCAAACAGGGGCTCAGTTAACCGTGCATGACTGGCAGCAGCTCAATCCTGGGATCAAGCAGGGGATTGAAGCGGATCTATCCAGTGCCGTCATTATGTATGCGGTGTTGGTGTTACTGGTGATCTTGGGAGTGATGAATACCCAGCTGATGGCTGTATTAGAGCGAACCAAGGAGTTTGGCATCATGCTGGCCATTGGCTCGAAACCGAGTCGGCTGTTTACACAGGTATTAGTTGAAACCTTTATGATGGGCATCATAGGCATGTTGCTCGGTGCGCTGTTGGGGAGCGTTGTCGCGGGTTACTTTAGCCAAGTTGGCATAGCGCTGCCGGGCATGGGAGATATTGGGGCGCAATTTGGTATAGGCGATCGAATCTATCCATTGTTATCGCCGCTTTCTGTGCTTATTGGTCCTGCGGTGGTCTGCATAGGTTCGGTGTTGGTCTCTATCTATCCAGCGCTTAAAACCTTAGGTCTTGAGCCCATTAGTGCGATGCAGAGTAAGTAATATGGGGCACATCTTTAATCCTGTTCTATTTGTTTTGGCGTGGCGCAATCTTTGGCGTAACGGCAGGCGCACCCTCATTCTGCTGTTAGCGGTCAGCTTTGGTGTCTGGTCTATGATAGTCGTGTCGGCATTTTTGCGCGGCATGGTCGATGGCATGAATCAGACCTCGTTAAACAATCTGCCGGGAGAGATCCAGCTTCATCAGCGTGATTTCCTCAATGATCAGAATGTAATGAATCATATTCCTGAGCCAGCAGATGCCTTGCTGCAGCAACTTAATCAACCTTGGATTAGCCTGTGGGTCTCGAGGATCCGCTCTCCGGTGATGATCGCCAGTGAGCGCGTGACACTGGGATCACAATTAATTGCTATTGCGCCGCAGCAAGAGCCTTTTACCGTCAGTGAACTTGAGCTGGTGGCGGGACGAATGCTTAAGGACGGTGAGGATAATGGCATCATCATTGGCCAAAAAATGGCAACTCGCCTTAAGACTGAGCTTAATAAGCGAGTGGTGATTACATTGCAGGATGTGGAGAATGAGATCGCCGAATCTGGAGTGCGTGTCGTTGGGATCTATCACAAACCGACGGGGCAGGAGGAGTTAGCGACTATCTACACGGGTAAGGCTTTTATCCAAAAGCTGCTAAATATGCCAACAAAGGTGACCGAAATCGCGGTGTTTACCGATGGTAAGCAGCCGTTAGAGTCGGTGGTTTCGAGTCTTCAAGGCGCTGTCGATGATGGTTATGACATTGCGACTTGGCGGCAACTCAATGGCTATCTCGCGGCCATATCAGACTTGATGAATAGCTATATCATTATCTTTATCGTGATTGTCTTTTGTGTGCTCGGTTTTGGCTTGGCCAACACTCTATTGATGTCGATATTTGAGCGTCAGCAGGAGATAGGTTTGATTTTGGCGCTGGGATTACAGTCGAAGGCGGTGATTGTGATGATTGTGATAGAGGCGGTCTTGCTACTGATAGCCGGCTTGATTTTCGGCGATACACTGGCACTGCTTACCACCAACGCCTTGTCGGCGGGAGTTGACCTCTCCTCCATCGCCGATGGGCTGGCTATGGCTGGTATGGATACCACCTTATACCCAGTGGTCTACAGCCACGACATTGTCGCGGCAAATATCATCGTTATGACGCTGGGAGTTATCACTAGTTTATGGCCGGCGATGAAGGCGGCACGCTCTAACCCCATTGAATCGATTAATACCGCAGCTTAGGTTAGCTAAACATAAGAGATAAGAAGGTAATCTATGAGCAACATAGTTTGTAAGGAACTCGTCAAAACATTCCAGCAGGGTGATCAGACAATCTATGGTTTAAATCATGTTTCATTAACGATTGAACAGGGGGAGATGACGGTATTGTCAGGCCCATCTGGCTCAGGCAAAACCACCTTGCTCAATGCGATCGGGGGGCTAGATGAGCCCGATAGCGGCACTGTTTATGTTGGTGATGCTGAAATTACTGGGCTGACAAAGTCGCAACGCGCCGATGTTCGTTTACAGCGGATAGGCTTTGTTTTTCAGGCCTATAACCTCATTCCAGTATTAACGGTACAAGAAAATGTCGAGTTCGTTATGCAGCTGCAGGGGATTTCGACATCTGAGCGCAGAAGACGTAGCCAAGAGATCTTATCCGAGGTGGGTCTGACAGGGCTTGAGGCGAGAAGGCCTGCACAGCTTTCCGGTGGTCAACAACAGCGGGTGGCCGTTGCACGTGCCATCGCATCGAAACCTGTGTTGATCTTAGCCGATGAGCCAACGGCTAACTTAGATAGCAAGACATCGGCACAGTTATTGGAGCTGTTTACCCAGCTTAACCGTGAGCATGGCATTACATTTTTAATTGCTACTCATGATGCTCAGGTGTTTGACTATTGTCGCCGTCATATCTATATGGTTGATGGAAAAATAGTTAGCGACTCAAGGAGTTGAGACTGAACTATGGCCGAAGGATATTGCGATAAGCGAATCGATAACCTTTCGTTAAGGCGTAAGAGTCATTGCCTTGCCGCTCTTCTTGGATTCTGCTGTTTGCCTTTTTCTCTCGTGGCTGCACAGCTACAGCAGCACGGCCACTTAAAGTATGAATATGATGGCTATGTATTTTCAGATTCGAGTGCTTATCAAGCACGTTATGGTCAGTATCAAGTAAATCAAACCGCGCAGCTTCGTTATCACATAGGAAGTCGTTGGCAATCTGGCTGGTTAGCCGAAGCGGATTATCAACTGCTGGCTGGTTATGGTGAGAAGCGTTTTCAAGCAACGCCTCTAGTGGATGGTTACTTTGGCTTAGGCTCGGTGATTGATGATGAACAACGCCTGTTTAATCTTACCCATACTATCTCTGACCATAGAGACTTTGCGATGCTTCAGCGCTTAGACAGAGCCATCGTCGGCTATCAGACGGATAACAATGTCATCAAGCTGGGCCGACAAGCCATTACTTGGGGCAATGGCCTGTTCTTTAATCCTATGGATTTCGTCAATCCCTTCGACCCCACCTCTCTTGATAAGGAGTACAAAACCGGTGATGACATGGTGTATGGACAGCACCTATTGCAAGATGGCAACGATCTACAGGCGGCCTATGTTATCCGCCGAGATGGCGATTCAGATGTCACTTTTGATGTTGCCACCGCAGCCCTTAAATACCACGGATTTATCGATAACATACATGAGTACCACCTCTTGCTGGCCGAGCATTATGACAGCCGTATCGCTGGAGTCTCTAGCATTATCAGTGTCGGTGGTGCTATCTGGGCAACGGATCTGGTTACCACTTGGGGAGAGGAAGATTATCTCTCTCTGGTTAGTAACTGGAGCTACTCATGGGTTGGCTTCGAGCGCAATATGACCGGAACCATAGAGTATTTCTACAATGGTCTCGGTATTAGCGATGGTGATTATAGCCCCAAGTCCTTGTTGCAACATCCAGAGCTGGTGGCAAAGTTAGAGCGTGGCGAACTGTATAGCCTTGCGCGGCACTATCTTGCTGGTAACCTTTATATTGAGATGACACCACTTTGGTCACTATCACAAAACCTCTTTTATAATGCTTCGGATAACTCGGCGCTGTATCAGCTACTTAGTCTGAATAGTTTGAGTGATGATTTTCGCTTAACCACGGCGCTGACTGTGCCTATAGGGGCTGATGGTACCGAATATGGAGGGTTAAAACTTAGCGAGGGACAGTACGCTAGCTTTGAATTGTCACTTTATGTGCAACTCGCTTGGTATTTTTGAATGAGTGAAAGTTAATATTTTCTCCTAGAATCGTACTTTCGATAGCGCAAGGCTTCACTGTTGGCTTAGCTAACGATCAGTTAAATGTGAGGTTATTGCTTTAAAAAGCTTTGTATAAGATTAAGTCGTAATGAACACGATTTAATATAGGCATGTGGTTTTTTTATTGCGTGATATGAAGCTAAGTCTTTGTTCTATAAATATACAGGCAAGATAGCATACGGTCGCAAGAGAATAGCGCAAACTGTTTCAATATCTGGTATTCTAGCGCCTTATTAGAAGCGACTAACATTGCATATAAATCATGTCCAAACAAGACTCTCTTTGGTTTAAATCTTTACGCTGGCTTCAGCGTAAATTAGTTCACACTATCGTTGTGCCTCACGATCCCTTTGATGATCTCAATCTTGATCCAAGCAAGCCGTTAGCTTATGTGATGAAGACTGAGTCGGTTAGTGATATCGCTGCACTCAGTGAAATGACTGCAAAACTTGGCTTGCCTAGTCCATATGAGGAGCTAGAGGTCAATGGCATCAAGGCTCCGCGAGTCGTTTGCCTAGAGGGAAGTAAGCCTCTTTTTGGCCAGCGAGAAGGTGGTGAACAGTACGTAGATTGCTTTAAGAGACTACTTAGCGTACATAAGCAAAACCGTGAATTAGACATTCAGTTGGTGCCTGTCAGCCTGTATTGGGGTCGTACTCCAGGTAAAGAAGATGACACGATGCGCGCAGCGGTACTCGAGCGCCAAAACCCAACTTGGTTACGCAAGTGTTTGATGATTCTCTTTTTAGGACGTCATAACTTCGTGCAGTTTTCCAATGCGGTGTCATTGCGTTATATGGCCGATGAACACGGTACAGATAAGCGTATCGCCCAGAAACTTGCTCGTGTAGCAAGGGTGCATTTCCAGCGTCAGCGCAAGGTGATGACAGGACCACAACTGCCTAAGCGTCAGGCGTTATTCCACTCTTTACTCAAGTCAGAGTCGATCGCTAAGGCGATTAAAGAGGAAGCGGCAAGCAAGAAGATCTCTGAATCGGAAGCGCGTGCCAAGGCGATGGAGTATTTGGATGAGATCGCAGCTGACTACTCAGATAGCCTAGTGCGTATCGCCGAACGTTTCCTGACTTGGTTATGGAATAAGCTCTATAAAGGCATCAATATTAAAGGTGCTGAGCAAGTAAGGCAGCTGCATCATGATGGTCATGAGATCGTTTATGTGCCGTGCCACCGTAGCCATATGGACTACCTGCTACTGTCGTATATTCTCTATTATCAAGGTATGGTTCCGCCGCATATTGCTGCAGGTATCAACCTTAATTTCTGGCCTGCTGGTCCAGCATTCCGACGTGGTGGCGCGTTCTTTATTCGTCGTAGTTTCGGTGGCAATAAACTATACACAGCCGTGTTTCGCGAGTATTTAGATCAGTTATTTACCAAGGGCTATTCGGTAGAGTATTTCACCGAAGGTGGCCGTTCGCGCACGGGTCGTTTGCTTGCCCCAAAAACGGGTATGTTGGCAATGACCCTAAACAGCGTGCTGCGTGGCGTAGAGCGCCCGGTGACTCTCGTGCCTGTTTATCTTGGCTATGACCATGTGATGGAAGTGGCGACTTACCATAAAGAGTTGAGCGGTAAGAAGAAAAAGAAAGAGTCTGTTTGGCAGGTATTTGGTGCTATCCGCAAGTTGGGTAACTTTGGTCAGGGTTACGTTAACTTTGGTAAGCCAATCACTCTGCATAGCTTCCTCAACGAACAGGCGCCAGATTGGCGCGAAGAGTTAGCTAAAGAGCCTGAACAGAAGCCGACATGGTTAACACCTGTGGTCAATACGCTCGCTAATCGTGTGATGACCAATATCAACGACGCTGCGGCGGTGAGTTCAGTCACCCTAACCAGTATGGTATTGCTCGCTTCAGAGCAAAATGCCCTTGAGCGTACCCAGTTAGAGAAGCAGTTAGATCTTTATTTAACGCTATTGAAAGACTTGCCATATACCGAATATACCTCGGTGCCAGAAGGCAGTGGTCATGATCTAGTGTCTCAAGGTTTAGAGCTTAAGAAGCTACAGATTGAAAGCGATCCACTAGGCGATATTATCTCGATTGATCAAAGTATTGCGATCACCATGACCTATTATCGCAATAACATCATTCATTTGATGGTTGTGCCATCGCTAATCGCTGCATGTTTATTGCGCAAAGAAAACTGCACTCGTGACGATGTCATTAGCTTTGTTAACGATTTCTACCCACTGCTTGAGGCTGAGCTGTTTATGGGGATCGAAGATCCAAGCCAATACAGTCACCAGATCCTCGATATTCTCGTGGCACAGGGGTTAGTGATCGAAGATGGTAGCTTTGAAGTGGTTGAAAGCAAAGTAAATCAACTGCTACTGCTTTCTGGCACGATTGGTGAAACCATGCAGCGTTATGCCATCTTGTTTAATCTACTAGAAATGAAGCCTGAGATTGAACGTTCTGAACTCGAGAAAGATAGCCACCGTTTGGCGCAAAGATTGGGTGCACTTCACGGTATTACGGCACCAGAGTTCTATGACAAGAAGCTATACGCTACGCTGAGTGTCAAATTGAAAGAGCTAGGTTACCTAGCCGATAACCCAGGGTGCAGCGATATCAAACGTATAAAAGAGAGAGCGAATCTACTGTTACGCTCGTCCGTGAGACAAACTATTGTAGATAGTGTGCATGCGGAGCAGAAAGCTTAATGGCAAATCATATGAATGCAGCCAAAAACAAGGCTGCAGGTAAGTCGCTGTTAGGTGGCGCCATGATTATCGCGGGTACGGCAGTCGGGGCAGGCATGTTCTCTTTGCCTGTTGTAGGCGCTGGAATGTGGTTTGGTTACTCGCTATTGATGATGGCAGGTGTGTGGTTTTGTATGTTGGTGTCGGGCTTAATGCTGCTTGAAACCAACTTGCACTTCGATCCAGGGGCGAGCTTCGATACTCTGACTAAGGCGACTTTAGGTCAGTTCTGGCGTATCGTAAATGGCCTATCGATTGCGTTTGTGCTGTATATTTTGACCTATGCCTATATCAGTGGCGGTGGCTCAATTGTAAATCACAGCCTTGAAGGGTTAGGTATTCATCTACCTCAGAGCGTTGCAGGTTTGGTATTCGCTGGTGTATTGGCGACGATAGTCATTATCAGTACCAAGGCGGTCGATAGGATTACCACCGTGATGCTGGGCGGTATGATCATTACCTTCTTCCTCGCCGTGGGTAATCTGTTACTCGACGTCGAGTCGGTGAAGCTGTTTAGCCCAGATGGTGAAAACAAGTATCTGCCCTATATGCTAGCTGCACTGCCTTTTGGCTTAGTGAGTTTTGGCTATCATGGCAATGTGCCAAGCCTAGTTAAATATTACGGTAAAGATCACCGCACTATTATCAAGGCCATAGCGATTGGTACAGGTATAGCACTGGTTATCTATATCTGCTGGCTTGTTGCAACCATGGGTAATATCTCTAGAACTGGCTTTATCGATATCATTGAGCAAGGCGGTAACATGGGCGTGCTAGTGAATGCCCTATCTGGCGTGATCACCAGTGACTGGCTAACGACCATGCTAACGCTATTTGCTAACCTAGCCGTTGCTTCGTCTTTCTTGGGAGTAACCTTAGGGCTGTTTGATTATCTGGCGGATCTATTCGGATTTGATGAGTCACGCTCGGGCCGACTAAAAACGGCTACTGTGACCTTCCTTCCGCCGACATTGCTTGGTCTGCTATTTCCAAATGGTTTCCTCATTGCTATCGGCTTTGCGGCACTGGCAGCCACTATTTGGGCGGCAATCGTACCGGCTATGATGGCTTATAAAGTCCGGGTTATGTATCCAGATAGCACTAGCTATAAAGTGCCAGGCGGTAACGCGGTGATCGCCATAGTGATCCTGTTTGGCGTTATTACTGCTGCGTGCCACTTGTTGGCGATGGCGGATATGTTGCCAGTATACGGTTAGTCGCTAGTGGCGAGCTAATCAAAAAAGCCTCTTTTAAAGAGGCTTTTTTGTTTTTGGCCCTAAACCACCTGCTTCAAAAGCTGGTTCGTTTACTTTCTAGCTTCAGTTTATTGAGATACTGAGTCGGCGTTTGGCGTCGAAAGCGGGTGAATGATCGGCTAAAACTGTGGGAGTTCGCATAACCTAAGCGCGTTGCAATTTCGGCCACGCTCATTCCCTCCAGCATATATTTAATCGCCTGATTACACAGAATGTATCCAGACAGGTAGGTAAAGGTGAACCCCAGTTTTTGCAACCGTCTCTGTAGTTGTTGCCGCGAAACACCAAACAGAGCGGCGACCGCATCGACGCTAGGCAAGCCATAATAGCGTGAATAATTCACCATCTCATACAGAACCTTAGGCTGATCCGTTGGTTGCGGCATATTGAGGTACTTCTCCAGCTGAGACAGTGGAATAGAGGTGGTGAGTGGCTCAGGGGTGTAGGTATAGTCGTCGGTGAACATCAACAGACTATCGATACCTAGCCACAGTTCGGTTTGCGGTGCATTCCAAGATACAGGACAGCCAAATAGTGCTTCAGTTTCTTTTTGTTGAATAGGCGGGCCACTCAGTTGCACTTTGCGTGGACTGTAGTCGTTGCCAGCATAGTTTTTAATGGCGTTAAAGAGGGTAAAAGCCACTCTTAATGAGTCATGAGAACGCGCCTTTCCCTTAACGAAAGTGTTGCTGTAGCACCACTTTAAGATCTTTCCAGATTGCTGAGCATAGTAACTCGCACCAGACTGGAAGCTGCAGATCCCATGGTTGATCCGCCTAAATGACATTGCTAAGTCTGGGGCACTTAAAAACCAATTACCTGGTATCTCTAGGTTCGCGAGTGTCAGGTGGCTCTGGATCTTCACCATAAAATCGGTTTCACCAGTTAATCGCTCAATCTGTTCGAACCATTTCGACACTTCTGTAAAAGGGATCAGTGTCATCCTATCTTGAAGTACTAACTTAGGGATGCCTAAGTCATCAGCCGTCACACCATAATGAGCCTCAATCCCCTCTAAAACCGGAGATACATAGCAAGATCGAATAAAGGCAGTGTTGAGCAGCATAGTGAATATCCTAACCTGATAGTGGTCTAATTGAATCATAAAGGAGTGCTAATTGATACATAAGTGTATTTCATCTTGTGGTGATGAAAAGAAAGGGCAAACTACGCAGCCAAAACACTTTTTTGAGGTTTATTCCTATGAGCTTGTTCAGTATGCCATTTGTAGATACAGGTGTTGATACGGCCCTGCATGGCGTTGCTGCGGTGGTGATGGTGGCAACGGTTGCTGCGGCAGCATTTGGATTTTGGAAGATCCATGAGTTACCAATCAATAAGGCGCACAAAGAGCAGCATCATCAGATAGGACTTATTACCGCACTCACTTGGATAGGTTTTATTTGGCATTGGGTATGGGTTGTTGCGGTCATCGTTGCCTTTGTCGATGGAGAGAAGGCGCTGCGCAGGATCAGAGATGTATGGCGTGAAAAAGAGCCGCAGGCGATAGCGAATGAGCCAGCAGTAAAAGAGGAGCAAACCAATGCTTGAAGGCTTAGCGGTATGGGCACTGTTTATTTATCTACTTCGCCTAGTCGGCATGCCTTGGAATACCTACAGTAAAGCGTTTGCCTACTTAGGAGGTACAGGCTGGCTGATGTTTGTTTGGGTGGGTCTACTAAATTACACGCCAATGGATCTATCGGGTGGCTCCCTAGTGCAATCTCCGCACATTCAGTTGCGTCCTGCAAACTCGCAGATCCGCGGTAAGGTTGAGAATATCTATGTTCAGCCTAATCAGAAGGTTGAGGCTGGACAGCTGATTTATGATTTAGATGCCGAGCCTTATCAAATTGCGTTAAATAAGGCATTGGTGGCACAGGAAGCTGCCAAGGTAAACCTGTCGTTGGCCAATGAAGATGTAAAGCTTGCGCTTAAGCAGCATGAAGTGGCTATTGCCGATGTCAGTATTACCAAGAATCAGCTCGATGCATCGACGAAAGATCTAGTCTGGAAACAGAAGACATTGGCGCGCTTTATTGAGCAGAACCGTGTGGTGCCAGATACCATAACTAAGAGCCAGCTAGATGAGCAGCAAACGGCGGTGGATCTTGCCAAGGCGCAGGTGCAAACCTACACAACCCAAATTGAGAAGGCACAGATGGCAGAGCATACGGCGCTGCTGAATATTGAGAAATCTCATTTGGCGGTAGAGAGTCGTCAATCGGATCTCAATAGCGAACATGAAAATGTGGCACAGGCTCAGTGGAACTTGGATAACACCAAGATTTATGCGCCTACCGATGGTTATGTGACCAACTTTATCATGCGTGAAGGTCAGTACGTTGGGGTAGCGCCACGCATGCAGATGTACACCAATGAAAAGTACGTACTGATGCGGGTGAACCATCAGGCGATTCGTAACGTTAAAGTTGGTCAGCTCGCAGAGTTTGCCTCTGCGGTTTATCCTGGAAAAGTATTTAACGCCGAAGTCGAGGGTATCATCGAAGCGACAGGTGAGGCGCAAGGGCGTTTGGTGGCTTTAGATGATAATGTTAGGCAAACCACAGGGCAAAACCTCAACAACAAGCACCACTTTGTCAGGTTAAAACTGACCGAAACAGGTGATTACGACATTCCAGTCGGCTCGGTAGGACTTGCATGGGTCTCTGGCACTAAGCCGATAGAGTTCTTGGCCTTCTTAGATGTGATCCGCGGTATTGTGATAAGAATGAAGTCGCAAATCTACTACTTCTATTCCATCTAATCTAGCCCGGTAAATATAGCCCTAAGCTGTTAACACTTGGGGCTATTTAACGAGTTGGACGACTAAGCGAAGACACAGTTTCGGCCATTATTTTTAGCCTTGTATAGCGCCTCATCGGCGCGTTTTAATGTTTTTTCAAATGAGGTTTCACCGCGCTGTTCGGCAACGCCAATCGAGATGGTGATATTTACCGTCTGGTTTGGCTTCTGCTTCCTGTTTCTATCTAATTTGCTCTTACCCTTGCGTCCCTGATCACGTAGCACAATATTATACTGACCGATTTTTTGTCTGATCTCCTCTAGGTGAGGTAATACTCGTTCAATATTTTTGCTTTCAAATACTATGGTGAACTCTTCACCGCCGTAACGAAAAACTTGTCCCCCCCCTTTAACTTTGCTGAGTTTTTTGGCTACTAAACGCAGAACTTGATCACCAACATCATGGCCGTAGGTATCGTTAAAGCTTTTGAAGTGATCGATATCCACCATCGCTACGCAGTAATGTTTATTGAGCGATAACGCCATGGTATTTAAGGCTCGTCGAGAGGCGAGCCCAGTTAATTCGTCTTTATAGGCGAGATCATAGAGCGCAAATAACATAGAAAACAGGTACGCAGCAGCTAGCATAGAGAGCAGGATGGCAAATGACATATCGTTGGGAAGGTAGTAGTTAAATAGCCAAATAAACTGCGTCAGTGCAATGGTAGAGTTGGTTCCCGTTGCGTGCCAAACGGTATAGATGCTGATCACTATGCATGAGATCCCAATAGGAAGATACAGGGATGCGATCAAGTTAAGTGTACTGGGCAATTGGGTCATATTAAATGATGATAAACCTTCTGCTCCGGCCTTCCAGATAAAGGCCAGTGCAAAGCAAGCACAAATACCAAGTAAGACTTTGAAAAAGTGTATAGAAATCGGGTTTCTATCCTTGCTGATAGCAAAAAAAGTGATGATTAGCGTGCCAGTAAGAAAGACTTGGTCTCTGTCAAAGCTAGAAAGGGGTTCAGTTTGGCTAAGGTGGTAATAAAGCAGTAACAGTAGCGATAGGTAGCTAATACGACCACATTTAAATTGCAGTGCTAACACTGCAGAAAGAGATAACAGGTAATAGGGGAGGTCATCAAACCTAGGCAGCCATCCCTGCCATGTGGCCGTTAACTGCTGGATCACGGCGATACCAATGAACGCAAGTATGATTGGGACAAAGAGATAACGTAGGCTTCGCTCTAATACAGGCACTCACACTCCTCCTTGATGATGGCTGGATCTAGATTATAGTCCACAGGATCAAACCTATCTTATTTTCCACAGTCGATGTTTCTGGGGGATTTTAAGAAATTACTCACTCTTGTTTGCATCATTTGCTGGTGATAGTTGGACAGCTGACGCAAATCGGTCTTAACTCAAAGGATTAGGATGCGTTAGTGATGGAACCTGTGATGAAAGTTGACCAATATTTTCAAGGCCAGCCATGCTGGATAGAGTTAGCCTCACTGAATATCAGTGCAAGCAAACAGTTTTATAGCAGCTTATTTGGTTGGGAGATCATCGATATGCCGATCCCGCAGGGGATATATAGCATGATGGCGATCGATGGTGATGATATTGGTGCCATGTATCAACTGCCCGAAGAGATGGTGGCTAATGGTGATACCACCCAGTGGACAGTGTATTTTGCGGTAGAAAATCTTGATTCATCACTAGTCGATGTAATCGGAGCGGGAGGGACTCTGTTGATAGGTCCCCATGATGTCGGTGAAGCTGGGCGCATGGCGATCGTTCAAGATCCCGAAGGGGCGAGGTTTGCACTCTGGCAAGCGAAAAACCATCTGGGAGCGCAACGCGCAGCCGAAACACATACCCTGTGTTGGGTGGAGTTAGCCTGTCGTGATCCGCAGGAGGCAAAGAAGTTTTATCCCCATGTGTTTGGCTGGGGGACGAGAGACAGTAATATGGAAGGCATGGATTACACCGAGTGGCAGGTGGGAGCGCAAGATATTGGCGGCATGATGGCGATGACTGAGGAATGGGGTGATATGCCTGCCCATTGGATGCTGTATTTTACCGTTGAAAACTGCGATGACAAAGCGGCCCAGGTCGAGCAGCTTGGTGGCAAGGTCTGTGTGCCTCCTACCGATATCCCTAATGTTGGCCGTTTTGCGGTAATTAACGATCCTGACGGTGGCTTCTTTTCGATTATAGAGCTGCGTATGGGGAGTTAAGCTATTAATAACGAAACAGGGTCGCAATGCTGCGACCCTTTTGCGTTATGTCTTTCTAAACTACTCCTTACTTAAAGATCGGCCATAGATCAGTAGGTAGATCGCAGGGATCACAAATAGCGACAGCAGTGGTGCTGTGACCATACCGCCCACCATAGGGGCTGCAATTTTTTGCATCACCTCATTACCCGTACCGCTGCCCCACATGATAGGCAGTAATCCAAAGAAGATGGTGGCTACCGTCATCGCCTTAGGACGAATACGCATAACTGCGCCGTGAATAAGCGCTTCGCTTAAGTCGCTGCGTTTATTGAAGTCTCCAGCCAGCCTACGTTCTTTGATGCTGTTATTCAGGTAAACCTGCATCACCACGCCAAATTCGGCGGCAACACCAGCAAGGGCGATCATCCCCACAGATACGGCTACCGAGAAGTCGAAGTTCAAGAAGTAGAGTAACCAAGCGCTACCTACGAGTGAGAAAGGTAGGCTTAGCATAATTACCGACGCTTGGATAAATGAGCTAAAGGTCATCATGAGTAACATGAAGATAACCGCTAACATTAACGGCACAACCAGCTGCATCTTGGCTTCTACCCGCTGCATATACTCATATTGACCAGCAAAACTATAGCTGTAGCGTGGTGGCAAGGTGATCTGCTCGTCTAGTGCCGCCCTTGCTGTAGTGATGTATTCACCTATAGAGATATCTTTCAAATCGACAAAAACCCAGCTGATTAAACGGCCGTTTTCACTGGCAAGCATAGGTGCACCATCACTGATGGTGATACTGGCAAGGTTACCTAAGGGTAGATATTTCCCCGTCTTTGTTAGTACAGGTAGATCTTCCAGCTTTTCGATACTGTCGCGAAGCTCCCTTGGGTAGCGGATATTGATCGGGTAGCGTTCTTGGCCTTGAATCGACTGTCCCACCTGCATGCCGCCAATTGCCATCTGCACCACGTCTTGAATATCTTTAAGGGTCATTCCATACCGAGCGGCATTTTTAAGATTGGGCTCAATATCGATATAACGACCACCACTGGTGCGCTGGGCAAAGGCCGAAGCCGTGCCGGGTAGTTTACTGACCACGGCTTCGATCTCTGTGCCTATTCGCTGCAACTCATCGATGTCGGCGCCGGAGATCTTTATACCCACAGGGGTTCTTACCCCTGTAGAGAGCATGTCGATACGGGTCTTAATCGGTTGCACCCAAGCATTGGTGATACCCGGTACTTTGACGGTTCTTTGTAGCTCCGCGATAATGTCTTCTAGCGTCATCCCTTCACGCCAAGTGTCCCTAGGGTTAAGCATGATGGTGGTCTCTAACATAGTTAGAGGCGCCGGATCTGTAGCTGTCATTGCTCGGCCGACCTTACCAAAGACCCGCTTCACTTCAGGTATGGTTTTTATCAACCTATCAGTTTGTTGCAAGATTTCCGCAGCTTTACCTGCACTGACACTCGGTAGGGTGGTCGGCATGTAGAGTAGGTCACCCTCTTCAAGCTCTGGCATAAACTCGCTGCCCATCTTGGTCATAGGATAAATAGCACTTGCGAGGGTAATGATTGCGAGCAAGATAGTGACTTTTGGAAAACGTAATACCAAGCGCAACGTAGGCTCGTAAATCGCAATTAAGAAGCGGCTAATGGGGTTCTTACGTTCATCGGGGATCTTACCGCGAACGAAGTAACCCATTAACACAGGTATCAGGGTGATTGCTAATATTGCACTCGCCGCCATGGCAAAGGTCTTGGTATAGGCTAGCGGATGGAATAGTCGCCCCTCTTGCGCCTCTAGGGCAAAAACAGGCACGAAGCTTAGGGTGATGATCAGCAAACTGAAAAACAGTGCCGGACCCACCTCAACTGATGCTTTACGTACTAGCTCCCAGTGCGCCTCTCCCGTAGGTGTGGCACCGTTATGCTGTTCTCGATAGTGCTCTAAGTGTTTGTGGGTGTTTTCCACCATCACGATAGCGGCATCTACCACGGCACCAATAGCGATGGCGATACCACCTAAGCTCATGATATTGGCATTGACGCCAATCATGTTCATCACGATAAAGCTGATTAGAATCGAGATCGGCAGTGAGATTATCGCAACTAATGTCGAGCGAGCATGAAGCAGGAAGATCAGGCAGATCACCGCGACGACAAGCATCTCCTCAAGTACCTTGTGCTTGAGGTTGTCTACCGAATTGAGAATGAGCTCTGAGCGATCGTAAGTGATCACTAACTCAACGCCATCGGGTAGGCCGTTTTCTATCTCTTTGAGTTTGTCTTTAACATTATTGATGGTCGCAAGGGCGTTCTCACCGTAGCGCATCACCACGATACCGCCGACCACTTCGCCTTCACCATTTAGTTCGGCAATACCGCGACGTGCGGCAGGGCCAGTACGCAGCTGAGCCACATCTTTCATCAATACCGGGGTGCCTGATTCAGACACGATGCCTAACGGGATCTCCTCAAAGTCGGCCAAGGTTTGCCGATACCCCGTAGAGGTGATCATATACTCGGCTTCGGCCATCTCGATCACCGAGCCACCAGTAGAGCTGTTGGAGTTATCTAAGGCATTCTTCACTGTCATCAAATCAATCTGATACAGCGCCAGCTTATGGGGATCGACGATGATCTGATAGGACTGCTCCATACCACCAATGGTGGCGACTTCTGACACTCCTTCAACGCTTTGCAGTTCCAGTTTTAGAAACCAGTCCTGTAACGAGCGCAATTGAGCTAAGTCATGCTTACCCTTACGGTCGACTAGGGCATACTGGAACACCCAGCCCACCCCTGATGCATCTGGCCCTAAGGTTGGCGTGACACTGTCGGGTAGTTGTCCCTGAGTCTGGGAAAGGTATTCTAAAACCCGTGAGCGTGCCCAATAGATGTCAGTGCCATCTTCAAAAATGATATAGACATAGGAGTCACCGAACATGGAGAAACCGCGTACGGTTTGCGCCCCCGGTACTGCTAGCATGGCAGTGGATAACGGATAGGTTATCTGATCTTCTACCAATTGCGGCGCTTGTCCCGGATAGGAGGTTTTAACAATGACTTGTACATCTGACAAGTCAGGTAGTGCATCTAGTGGTGTCATACGCATCGCTTGATAGCCGATTAAGGCGATCACAGCTGTAAGCACTAACACCATCGCTCGTTGTTTAATCGAGGCGCTGATAATTTTTTCTAGCATGATCAGTCTCCGATTAGTGGTTTGCGTGCGGATCGTTTGCCACGCTACTGTTTTCGCTGCTATTGCTGCCACTTAAACGCTGTAAGCTGCCTTGGATGCTGGCTTCTGAATCCAGTAAGAACTGACCGGAGACAATCACCTTGTCGCCAACGGTTAAGCCTTCGATGATCTCGGCTTTGCCCTGAGCAATCATACCGACTTTTACCGGCACAGAAGCAAAACGGTTATCGTCACGCTGCACTACGACTCGGTTTTCGCGGCCAGTAAGAATGAGGGCTTCAGTTGGGATCGCCAGTACTTCACGTTTAGGGCCACCGAAGAGTTTCACATCGACCAAGGTACCTGGTTTAAGTAACTTGTCTGGGTTATCTAATTTGATCCGCACTCTCATTGCGCGGGATACAGGATCAAGCTCTGGGTAGATATAGTCGATTGTCGACTCGAGATCGAAGAGCCCTTGCGCGGCTGAGGTGACTTCGACTGGGCGTCCCTGTTCGAGCCAGCTTTGTTCATTCTCAAACACATCGGCAATCACCCACACACTGCTCAAATCAACGATTTCAAACAGGGTATCGCCAGGTTGCACATACATGCCATGACGAACAGTAAGCTTACTGATAAAGCCATCTTGCTCGGCATAAAAGGGCACGCGGTAAATAGTCTTGCCAGTGCGCTCGAGCTGTTTGATGGTATCAGAGCTCACACCGAGTAACTCTAGGCGTAATCGCGCCTTACGCAATAAACCTTGACCACGATCTTGATCTTGCTTTAGATAGTCTACCGCTTGCATATAATCATCTTGAGCATTGATCAGCTCTGGAGAATATAGCTCGTAGAGTAGTTGTCCCTTTTTGACGCGCTGGCCGACGTTATGCACCATCAAGGTTTCAATCCAGCCGTTGACGCGGGTGTGACTGTGGCCGATGGCGTTCTCGTTATACTCCACCGTGCCGATGGTCTTTACTAGCTTCCATAGCGTGCCTTCGGTGACTTGTTCGCTGCGCATGCCTAAGGCTTGCTGCATACCGCCCGATACGCCAACGACGACTTCTTCACCGACGCCACCTATGGTGACTTTCTCGAGATCCATGCCGCATATCGGGCAGGATCCAGGTACATCGGAAACAACATGTGGATGCATAGGACAGACATACTTGATGTTGCCATCATCGCTGCTCTGAACTGCAGGCGCGAGAGTTGGCTTAGGCTGGCTTAAGATCTGATCGGCCTGAGACTGCTCCGTTGAGGAGCTCGATTGAGCCGTGTGGTTATGGCCTGCGTGTTCATCAGGCAGGGATTCCTCTTCCTCCTCTTTTACCAAGAACATCTTACACTCAGGGCAGCGACCGGGTTCGTGGCTAGTCACTTCAGGGTGCATAGGGCAGTAGTAGTTTTCGATAGCCGCAACCTGAGATGAGCCTGACTGCTTATCCTCTTCTTGTTCGTCTTGTACCAAAAACATCTTACACTCAGGGCAGCGGCCAGGTTCATGGCTAGTCACCTCTGGGTGCATAGGGCAGTAGTAGTTTTCGATAGCCGCAACCTGGGATGAGCCTGACTGCTTGTCTCCTTCTTGTTCGTCTTGTACCAAAAACATCTTACACTCAGGGCAGCGGCCAGGTTCATGGCTAGTCACCTCTGGGTGCATAGGGCAGTAATAGTGATTACTGATAGCTGCATTCTGGTTTTGATGAGGCGTGGTGTCCGCTTCATCTTGAACGAGGAACATCTTGCACTTAGGGCAGCGGCCAGGCTCATGGCTGGTCACCTCTGGGTGCATAGGGCAGTAATACTCGGTTCCACGTTGATTGGACTCATGTTGATGAGTCTGTGTATGTTCTTTGTCAGCTGCCGTTGTCTGGCTAAACCCCAACTGCGGCGTTGCGACCATCACTAGACTTAAAGCGCAAACTGCAGAGCGGCGCGCTTTCTTCAGTTTTAATAAACTCATAATGCCTTATCTCCACCCTAGATATTAGTGATGCTTGTGAGCAGATTTAGCGGCCTTGTCGCCAGCAGCGATAGGTTCTAGATCCATTCCACACTTAGGGCAGCTATCGCCTGCTTGACCTGTAATAGCTGGGTTCATCGGGCATGCATGGGTATGCTTGCTCATATGTTTGTGGTGCTTGTTAGCTTTATTAGGGCACGACTCTTTATTGGGGCAAGAGTCACAGTTTTTAGCGTTATCGGTTTTAGCGATAGGTTCTAAGTCCATGCCGCATTTAGGGCAGCTGTCGCCTGCTTTGCCTGTAATAGCTGGGTTCATAGGGCATGCATGGGTATGCTTGCTCATATGCTGGTGGTGCTTGTTAGCTTTATGAGGGCACGACTCTTTATTAGGGCAAGAGTCACAGTTTTTGCCATGGCCTTTAGCCGCAGTTTTAGTTGCTTCTAAGTCCATGCCGCACTTAGGACAAGAATCACCTTTAACACCAGTTACTTCAGGATGCATAGGGCATGCATAATCTTGGCTTTGTACAGCATGTTGGTTTTTATGGGCACCATGATGGTGCTCGTTTGCAGATGCTGTACCCGTCCAAGACAGAAGTAATAGGGCTGATAAGGCTAAACTTATAAGGGTTTTCATAACTCAACTCCATCGTATAGATGGCCGAATGCCTGTGCTTAATTTGAGCAGCAGAACAATTAACGGCTTAAATAATTGCTGATTAAGATTAATTTGTTTTCTTTTTTACAAAGAGATATTCGCATAGGGCACAGGCCCATGGGTTATGCGATTGGAGGTCTTAAATCTTGTGGCAATGAAATAGAGTGGAAATGAGGCATAGGAGTGGCCAATGCAATATCGGAAGTGTTGAAACCTGGCCAAGGTGACACACTAAACAGGGTACCTGTTACTGAAATAACCAAACAGTGATTGCAGTCACTCTGGCATGATCCGTTGCCGTTGCAACAATGCTGAGAATTGCCGGGAAGCATTTGCATTTTCTCCTCAGAATCGCAGCAATGAGTGTCTTCATCCATCTGAACTTGGTGACATCCAGTTCCCGCTTGCATACTCATCATCTGCATTTCATCAGCCATCGCACTTGGTACCATCTGCGATCCATTAGATAGCACTAGCTGGCTCAACAATGCGAGCAGCGTAAATGCTAATAATGTATGACGACGGATTATGCTAAACATGATGTATCCAGATAATAAGCTGCGACTAGTCTACCATAGGAATTAAGCGGCACATTGATAAAGTTCACAAATTTACCTGCTCAATGTGCCCTATCTTATAGATTAAAGACTAATATCTTACTGTTTTGATAGTAGTAATTTTGCCATCAATTGTCCATGTGTCATCAGGCTAACCTGTTTTTCACTGCCCATACCGTCATTGAGCTTAATGGTTGGATTATCGATGAACTGATAGGCATCCTCTTCAGACAAAATGCTCGGTGTGAACGCCTTATAGTTGGCTGCAGTTTCAAGGTCTATATAGAGATAGAGCGGCTCAGATTTTACCCAGTTCGAATCTTCCGCGTTGGTTTCGAATAGATCACGGTACTGTACCTCAATCAAATTTTGTCCTTGATCTAATTCTAGATAACGACTGTCAACGTTACTTAATCCGTTAACGGCTAAAACTTCAATTGATTCAGGAAAAGCTACTGACGCAGCTTGAGAAGTGAAGCTAGCGATTGATAATGCGATTACGCTGATAAACTTTTTCATAATAAACTCCAAACAAAGTTAGATAATGAATATAGCGGTCAGTTTTCGGGCAAAGGTTGATAGGCAAGGTTCTAGCTTCCTACTACCGTTTAAGCCCCTTCAAAACAGCTTGAGACTGATCGCCTCGCCTACTATCAACATTGGATTGATAGCTAAAGGCGCAGATTGCTTAAATTGTTGTAACTGACTTCTTGTGCCGTATTGAGTTAGCTAAAGAAGCCGTTAAATATGAGGTTAAGCGTGCAAACCAATGGGAGGGGGATTGAGCGATGAGAGTTCAGCGGTCTGTAAAGACCAGAAAGCCGTTTGTAGGCTTGCCATTGAACTTGGAGCGATAAGTATTAATTGCGCTTGCTCCACAATACCAGGCGCAGAGACACTGCTGGATGCGCAGTCATTTGCACCCAACATCTTACATAGCGCGTCGCAGTCGATGTTAGCTAAGTTTAAATTGGGCATCTTAGATGCGCAGTTCATTTGAGAGTCTGTTACTAAGGACGCGATTAAGGTATTAGCGTCTAGGGACTCGATTTGTGTTTGAGAGACTTGAGACTCGATATGTTGAGATGCGTGTGAACTGGCATGCAAAAATTTAGGCATAGCCATCGCAGGAGACAGAATAAACTGTCCAATCAATGCGATAAAAAATGCTAAAAAGGTAATTTGCTTACGCATGCCTAACCTTAGGTTATGTAACAAAGTGGATATAATTAACTAGACCTGCGCTTTGTCGGAAAAGTTGCAAAAATCATAAAATTTTTGATTTTAGGCCTGTTACCCATCTCACTTTTACATCTAAAAGAATTTCAAATTAAATACCTTAAATCAGTCTAATATCAGGTTGGTAACCTATTAACCTTGCGATAATCAATGCTTTAGCGTAGCTTTAGTGATGGTGCATATAACATGGATAGACCTTGGCGCCAAAGACAGATTTGGAGCCATGTCTCATTTTGCACTTTTAGTTCCAGATCAATGACTAGGATCTAGTTTATAATGATCAAATAAATAGAGATGAAGTTAACTTACATCGATATAAAAATTAAATACTTGGAGATGAGTGATGAACTGGCGAGCACTATTTAAACCTAGCGCAAAATTTTCGATTCTGGCATTGCTGATTATCGGTGTCGTTGTCGGTGTTGTTGGCTACTTTGCTACACAACAAACTTTACACGCAACGAGTACAGATGAGTTCTGTATGAGCTGTCACAGCAACCACTCATTAAAAGATGAAGTGCTTGCATCTGCTCACGGCGGTGGTAGCGCGGGTATCACGGTACAATGTCAAGATTGTCACCTTCCACACAACCCAGTTAAGTACCTAGTTAAGAAGATCATCGTATCTAAAGATCTATACGGTTACCTAACTATCGACGGTTTCAACACTCAAGAGTGGTTGGATGAAAACCGTAAAGAGCAAGCCGATCTAGCACTTAAGTATTTCAAAGGCAATGACTCTGCTAACTGTCAGCACTGTCACACTCGTATCTACGAGAACCAGCCTGAAACTATGAAGAAGATGGCGAAGAGAATGCACGCTAACAACTTCAAGAAAGAAGAAGACAAGCGTAAGACTTGTGTAGATTGTCACAAAGGTGTTGCTCACGTTTATCCTAAGGGATAATGCTCAGTCATAAGCCTAGCCACTGAGTGAACCAAGCTGTTTTAAGCAGCAAGTTAAATCGCTAAAAGCCCCTTAATTGGGGCTTTTTTGTTTTTAAGAGTCGGGAAGTAAAGGAAGGTCCTAGGAAAAGCTGAGAAAGGTTCTAGGTTCTAGGGGAAAGCTAAGACGGAAAAGCTGGATAAAGCCGGATAGGGCTAAGACGGAAAAGCTGGATAAAGTCGGATAGGGCTAAGACGGTAGAGCCGGAAAAGCCAGCTCTGTGTTGTAGGTCGGGCTTTAGCCCGTCAGTCTTTTGCTCTTCCTAGCAGGGCGTAGCCCGCTCTCGCAGCGAAGCGTCCTAGGATCTTAAAGCTAAGACGAACGGCCTGAGGAACGTGACTGCGTCACTTACGGAAAAGCTAGGAAAGGCTCTAGGCTCTAGGGGAAAGCTAAGACGGAAAAGCTGGATAAAGTCGGATAGGGCTAAGACGGAAAAGCTGGATAAAGTCGGATAGGGCTAAGACGGAAAAGCTGGATAAAGTCGGATAGGGCTAAGACGGTAGAGCCGGAAAAGCCAGCTCTGTGTTGTAGGTCGGGCTTTAGCCCGTCAGTCTTTTGCTCTTCCTAGCAGGGCGTAGCCCGCTCTCGCAGCGAAGCGTCCTAGGATCTCGATCCTATGAAATGAACAAATAAAAGGCAAAACAGCTGATACTGTTTTGCCTGTGTTTTTTTAGACTTTTGCTAGAACCTAGAACCTAGAACCTAGAACCTAGAACCTAGAACCTAGAACCTAGAACCTAGAACCTAGAACCTAGAACCTAGAACCTAGCCTTGAGCCTGCTTATCCATAACTTGCCTGCGATACTGCAGTAGGCTGAATACGCCGAAAAGGAAGACTTGCAGATAATCTGATTTTTTCAGTGGCAGCAAGGTGTTAAACAGCGTGTGGAAGATGAACGTCTGAAAGCAGTGCATAAAGATGGTCATCACAAATAGGATGTTGAGGATCACCGATACATTGCCCTCAAATGGCATGGCTAGGTTATATAGCATCATTAACCAAGCGAATGCGGTCACAATTTTTCCTAGAACGAGCATGGCTTTCATTTAGTTGGCTTCCTCGGTGTCACTTGTCGTTTCATCGAGCACTAGCTCGGCTGAATATTGATATAAACGATAGATTACTTGACCAGCCTTCTTCTCTTTAAGCAAGCTCCAGCTGGTTGGTACGGTTAGCATAGTTATTTCGCTTTCTGTTTCTACGTAGATCAGAGCATCATCGTTAAGCCACTGATGCTGATCGATAAGGCTAATGCTCTTTTCTGCCAGTGACTTTCTAAAAGGTGGATCGATAAACACCAGATCGAAGCCTTCACTCGGTTTGTTGGCAAGTAAGGCTAGGCTATCACCCTTGATGACATCGGCGTTCTCACACTTGAGCGTGGCAAGATTAGCCACAAGCTGTTTCGCCGCTTGAGCCTGAAGCTCGAAAATCTTGGCGTAACTGGCGTATCGTGATAACGACTCTAGGCTTAACGCGCCGCTACCGGCAAAGCAGTCGAGTACACGAGCGCCACGCACATCATTAGCAATCCAGTTGAACAGAGTCTCTCTAACGCGATCTGTGGTTGGGCGCAGCCCTTCAAGATCGTGAATGGGCAGCTTTCGCGAGCGCCACTGGCCTGAAATAATCCTAACTTGACCGCTAGAAGGTCTTTTTTTGACCATGGTGTCCTCGTGATTTTGCCTAATGAAAGAAAGTGGTAGACTATGCCGTCTGAATTTAGGTCGTTATTTTATATCAAAGCACAGCTAAAAGGTAAAAAGCAGTGATGAGAATCCGTCTGAATGGCGTTTTTGCTGTTTTTATCAGCGTAATTTGAGCTGGTTTTTGATATAACGTCCTCCACCCTAATGCATTTATGTACAGCTATTTGAGCACCGGTATCACACATGGCAAAGAAAGGTTTTTTTTCCTGGTTCCGCAAGGATAAATCTAAAGAAGAAGCGCAGGCTGTAGAAGCGGCGAAACTAGAAGCTGAAAAGCTTGAGCTTGAAAGAGTTGAAGCAGAGCGTCTCGCAGCCGAGCAGGCCGAAACTGAAAGGCTCGCAGAAGAAGCGCGCCTAGCTGCGGAGCAAGCAGAAGCCGCACGTCTTGAAGCTGAACGCATCGAAACAGAAAGAGTGGCCGCAGAGCAAGCCGAAGCTCAAAGAATTGAAGCCGAACGTCTTGAGTCAGAACGTCTTGAATCAGAAAAAGTTGCGGCAGAAGCTGCAGCTGAGCAAGCTCGTTTAGCGGCGGAGCAGGCGGCTCAAGTAGAAGCGGAACGCCTTGAATCTGAAAGAGTGGCTGCTGAGCAGGCTGAGGCTCAAAGAATTGAAGCCGAAAGAATCGAAGCTGAGCGTCTTGAGTCAGAACGTCTTGAGTCAGAACGTCTTGAATCAGAAAGAGTTGCGGCAGAAGCTGCAGCTGAGCAAGCTCGTTTAGCGGCGGAGCTGGTGGCTCAAGCAGAAGCTGCGCGTCTTGAAGCTGAACGCCTTGAGTCTGAAAGAGTGGCTGCTGAGCAGGCCGAAGCCCAAAGAATTGAAGCTGAGCGTCTTGAGTCAGAACGTATTGAGTCAGAAAAAGTTGCGGCAGAAGCTGCAGCTGAGCAAGCTCGTTTAGCGGCAGAGCAGGTGGCTCAAGCAGAAGCTGCGCGTCTTGAAGCTGAACGCCTTGAGTCTGAAAGAGTGGCTGCTGAGCAGGCCGAAGCCCAAAGAATTGAAGCCGAACGTCTTGAATCAGAAAGAGCCGCGGCAGAAGCTGCAGCCGAACAGGCTCGTTTAGCGGCAGAGCAGGAAGCCCAAGCCGAACGTATTGAGGCAGAAGCTGCGGAACAAGCAGAACAACAGCCAGAGCCACAGGCTAAGCCGGTAAAAGAGGGGCTTTTCGCCCGCCTAAAGCGTGGCCTTAAGCGTACCAGTGAGAGCATTGGTAGCGGCTTTATTGGTTTATTTAGCGGCAAGAAGATCGATGACGATCTTTTTGAAGAGTTAGAAGAACAGCTATTGATCGCCGACGTAGGTGTTGAAACAACAACGCGTCTGATTAAGAGTCTAACTGAGCAGGCGAGCCGTAAGCAGTTAAAAGATGGTGAGGCTCTTTACGATCTGTTACGTGAAGAGATGCAAAAGACACTCGACCCTGTATCTGTGCCCTTAGTGCCAGAAAATGCCGATGGTCCATTTGTGATCTTAATGGTTGGTGTCAACGGTGTGGGTAAGACTACCACTATTGGTAAATTGGCTAAGCAATATCAGGCTCAAGGTAAATCGGTTATGTTGGCGGCGGGTGACACCTTCCGTGCTGCAGCTGTAGAACAGTTACAAGTTTGGGGTCAACGTAACGACATTCCAGTTATTGCTCAGCACACTGGTGCCGATAGTGCATCTGTGCTGTTTGATGCGCTACAAGCGGCTCGCGCTCGTAATGTTGACGTATTGATTGCCGACACGGCGGGTCGTCTACAGAACAAGGCGCACCTAATGGACGAACTGAAGAAGGTCGTTCGCGTGATGCAAAAGCAAGACGAGACTGCACCGCACGAAGTGATGTTAACCTTAGATGCGAGCACGGGTCAGAACGCCATCAGTCAGGCGCAGCTATTCCAAGAAGCAGTCGGGGTAACGGGTATCACCATTAGTAAGTTAGATGGTACCGCAAAGGGCGGGGTGATCTTTGCTATCGCCGATAAGTTTGGCATTCCTATTCGTCATATCGGCGTGGGTGAGCAGATAGACGATCTACGTACTTTTGATGCAAAAGACTTTATCGAAGCCTTGTTTAGCCAGACAAAAGACGACAAAGACGTTAAATAGCGTTAGCTTATAGAAGATAATTTAAACAGCATATTCGATACGATATCGCCAACTAACAAGAAATCTAATTAATGATTCGATTTGAGCAGGTAAGTAAAGTCTATCCCGGAGGGCAAAAAGCCCTATCGGATGTGAGTTTCCATCTAAAGCGTGGTGAGATGGCCTTTTTGACGGGCCACTCCGGCGCAGGTAAGAGTACGCTGCTCAAGCTGATCACCGTTATTGAAAGGGCTAATGGTGGTCGCGTGTCAATTAATGGCCATGATATTGCTAAAGTTAAGCGCTCGCAGGTGCCTTATCTGCGTCGTGATATCGGTATGATTTTCCAAAACCATCATCTATTAATGAACAAGAGTGTGTTCGATAACGTCGCGTTGCCATTGATGATTGAAGGTTTCTCTATTGGCGAAATTCGTAAACGCGTTGCAGGCGCGCTTGATATGGTTGGCCTGTACGGCAAAGAGCGACATAACCCAATTATGTTGTCTGGTGGTGAGCAACAGAGGGTGGGGATCGCTCGCGCGATAGTAAACAAGCCGCCTCTATTATTAGCCGATGAGCCAACGGGTAACTTAGATCCTAAGTTGTCGATGGATATTTTGCGCCTGTTTGAGACTTTTAATGACTCAGGCACAACGGTTCTTATTGCAACCCACGATCTGGGACTTATTGCGCGGATGAAATACCGTACCTTAACCCTTAAGCAAGGTAGAGTCTTGGGAGCCGAAGAGCTCAATAGCCAAGATAACCTTGGCAGTTTCTGAGGATAAAGTCATGAGTAAGCAGCCTCAGTTAAATCGCAGTAAGTTACCTATCTCCGGTCGTATCGTGATGTTTTTCATCCGTCACATTCAACATGCAATGGCGAGTATGGGAGAGTTATGGCGCAATCCGGTGTCCTCTATCATGACCATGGCCGTCCTTGGTGTTAGTCTCAGCTTGCCAGCTGCGTTGCAGGTATTGGTGAAAAATGCCGAGACGATTACCGAGTCTTGGAATAGCGCCGCCGAAATCTCTCTGTTTATCGATGAGGGGCGCAGCGACAAGGCGATCCAGAGTTTGATCACTCGCCTGAAGGTTTATCCTGAGGTGAGTGATGTGAACTATATCGATCGTGATCAGGCATTAGAAGAGTTTCAGCGCCTATCGGGTTTTGGTGAGGCACTCTCTTATCTAGACTCGAATCCGCTACCAGCAGTGGTGATGGTAACCCCGAGTCTTAAATATTCAAGTCCAGCAGGTGCAAGAGAGCTGCTGCGTAAATTAGAGCAAGAGCCTGAGGTTAGCTTCGGTCGGCTAGATATCGAATGGCTAGAGCGGCTACAAGCTGTGGTCAAGCTATTAGAGCGTACCGTACTGGCGATTGCTGCACTGCTAGTGCTCGCCGTGGTGCTGGTGATAGGTAACACCATCCGCCTAGCGATTATGAACCGTCGCACCGAAATTGAGGTGATGAAGCTAGTAGGTGCTACCGAAGCCTTTATTCAGCGCCCCTTCCTCTATACTGGGATCTGGTATGGGATAATCGGCGGCATATTAGCCTGGGTCATTATCAATCTGTTGGTTTGGTATCTCGACTCCGCGTTGGCAGAGCTATTGGGCCTATACGGCAGTCAACTGCAGATGGAGTCGCTCTCCTTTGCAGAATTGGGGCAGTTGGTACTGTTGGCATCATTCTTAGGCTGGTTAGGATCTTACCTTTCTGTACGCCAACACTTAAGAGCGATAGAGCCGTCATAGTTTAGTGGCAATGGCTAAAAGGTGAACTTTTTTTCATTTGCGTTGCCCATAACTAGGTGCAAGACTCTATACGTCTATAATGAGTATTGACCCATATTAGATAAAACCGATGGTTGACATATTTTGTCAATTAGTCGATAGTTCACTGTCCATTTCAGTAATGAGTGGATGAGAACGTAGATTTAAGCAAGACCTTTGTAAGAAAGTAGTAGGAGCGTAAATGACAGATCAAACGCAATCAATGGCACTGATGGTTCCCCAAAGTAGTGGCAGCCTCGAGTCTTATGTTCATTCAGCACACAACATTCCAATGTTGGAAGCTGATAAAGAATATGAGCTAGCGAAGCGTCTACAGGAAACCGGTGATCTACAGGCTGCGAAACAGTTGATTATGTCGCACCTGCGTTTTGTTGTGCATGTCGCTAAAGGTTACGCTGGCTATGGCTTGCCACAAGCTGACTTAATTCAAGAAGGTAATATCGGCTTGATGAAAGCGGTTAAGCGCTTCGACCCCGATGTGGGTGTTCGCTTGGTATCGTTTGCCGTGCATTGGATTAAAGCTGAAATTCATGAGTATGTGCTGAAAAACTGGCGCATCGTTAAAGTCGCCACCACTAAGGCGCAACGTAAATTATTCTTCAACCTGCGTAAGGCTAAGACCCGTCTAGGTTGGTTTAGTGATAGCGAAGTGGGCATGGTTGCCGACAGTTTAGGTGTATCGAAAGCCGATGTGACCGAGATGGAATCGCGCATGGCGGCGCAAGATCCAGCCTTCGATCTCGCTAGCGACAACGATGATGAACATGATTATGCACCTATGCATTATCTTGAAGATCACTCGTCAGATTTAGCGTCTCAAGTTGAGAATGACAACTGGGAACAGAATAACCAAGCGCGTCTGCTATCGGCCATCAAGACCCTTGATGAGCGTAGCCAGCATATTCTTAAAGCGCGTTGGTTAGATGAAGACAAGACCACATTGCAAGATTTAGCGGCGACTTACCAAGTGTCTGCTGAACGTATTAGGCAGTTGGAAAAGAACGCCATGAATAAGCTTAAGGGTTGTATGGAAGCCTAGTCTCCATTGTGTGCCCAATAGCTTTAGCAATAAATGAAACCTGCTTATCCAAGCAGGTTTTTTTATGTCTGGAACATTTATGCCAAAAGCCCATGGATGGGCAGCTTTTGGCTTTATGTCTGGAGTTTGCTCTGACACATGTATCAGTGGCATCAGGCTGCGCCTGAGCAAAGTCGTGGGATTCCATCCCACATAGGGGCTTAAAGATATAAGCAATCAAGCTGTACTTGATAAAGGTCGTGAGCTTCCAGCTCACACTCGGCCAAGAAGGGGTCAACAGCAACCCCCTCTTGGATCTCCCTGCCGCCCCCGACGAAGTTGTTGATCCTCACTCATTTTCGAAAATCGCTATCGCTTCAGAATCGCCATCCATGGCTCTACTAAAGCTACCTCGTCATCCATGACTCGCTCACGCGATTTGTCTTCAATGACCTCGGCAACTTCGATGGGGAAATCGGTGTTTTCTGTGACAAAAGGAGGGAGCTCTAATTTTGTGTTTTCAAATTAAGAACTCAGTAGTGAAATTATTGTGCTTTTCTAACTCAGTGTAGATAGGGCTTAGGCCTTTGATGGCATGGATGCCATCGTAGAGCTTACAGGGACGTACTTGTAACGATATCCATATCTAAGGGCCAGTTCAGCATCCATGCTTCTCGTTCGTAGCTCAAAGCTTCGCTTTACTCACCGTGCCTAAGAAGTGTCTGCACATACGCCTGCTGCAGGCAATTAGCTGCGTACGATAGTGAAAGTAAGTAATGAGGTAATTTAGGCATACCGTTAGAACAGTTAAGCTGTTGTGTTGACCTCTAAGTTAGGCTTCGTCTAATAACTAACGTCGTGACGCTTAGCTCTTTTTTTGTTGATATTGATGTGAGCCTGATATTCAATTTTGGGAATTGGCTCAATATCTGATTTTCAGAATTAATATGATTTTGCATGCAATGGGTGCTTCCGCTGATATTTATAATGTCACTGTAGGGAAGATAAAACTATCCACCCAAATTGGACATAAATAATGAAAAGAATAATTCTATTAGCATGTTTGTTTAGTTGTACTTCTGTAACGGCTCATAGTGGCAGAACAGATAGCTCAGGTGGGCATAATTGTAGTTCTACAAGCCAGCAGAAGGGGTTATGTAGTGGTTACCATTATCATAAATCTATTGATTACAGTGAGCCAATGGCAAGTAAGCATGAACATAAAGAAGAGCAGACTGTTAAACCTACAAAATTAGAAAAAGTAGGTTAGATATTTAAGTCTTTAGTATAGAACCTGCCAAGCAGGTTTTATACTTCATATTGTGCGGATAAGTGCTATGAGTTAGTTCGGCTAAAATAAGCGCTGCTTTTCTTTTATAAAACCAAAATTCTGTTTATAAGAAGTGAAAATGCTTAAAGGGGAGTTTAATGAGGCAAACCCTACTCTATTCAGTTTTAATAACCGCAAGTACGGCACTTATGATCACCTGCATTGTAATGTACCCAAAGTACCGTGAACTGTACGAGATCGAAAAATTTTGTAATTCGCTCCATTTAGAGAAAGAGTCAAAATCAAATGATTCATTCTGGGATAGAGCTTTGAAAGGTAAATCGGCAGAAAATAAAATGCTGCAGTATCAACGCTGTATTTTAAAGCTAAAAAAGGTTATCTAGTAATAATCCCGCTAAGGCTAGATTATTCCTCGTTATCAAAGCCCTAACGCTTAACTGCCTCAATCACCTGTTTCCGGATAACCTTAATCCCGGCGCTGCTGACGTCTGGCCAAGGGTAATAACGCCTTGGCCTTTTAAAGCGGGCGATCTTGTCGGCGAGAAACTCGGTGAGTTCAGTTTCCAAAGGCTGATTAGCTGAACTATTACTCAGCTTAAGAATGGCTGCTGGTAAGTTGCCAAACTTGGCGTCAACTACAGGGAAGACGATGGCATCACTGATTAGCGGGTGAAGCTTGAGTGCATTTTCGATCTCCTCTGGTTGGATGTTTTCGCCACCGCTAATGAACATGTTGTCGGCTCGACCGTCGATGCAGAGGTTGCCGTTATCATCAAAGTGGCCTAAGTCTTTGGTGTAGAACCAGCCGTCTTTATCCAGTGGCAGGTTAAAACCATCCTTGGTTAAATAGCCGAGAAACAGACATTCGCCTTTTACCCAGATCTCGCCATCAAGAACCTTAAGTTCGCGTCCCGATAACAGCGTGCCGCTGGAACCATCGGTGCGGGCGCTGCCTGTGGTGATCTGCGATCCCATCTCTGTCATGCCGTAGCTGGTGTAGGCCCTAATGTTACGCTTGGCTAATTCTGCTAATAGGTCGGCTGAGATCGCGCCGCCGCCCAGTAACATGGCTTTGACGTGGCTTAAGCCGTTGCTTTGCGTATCACTCTCGCCATCTACATTGAGCAGTTGCTGCAGTTGGGCGCTCACTAGAGACAGGTGGCTGACTTTATCTCGGGTTAACTGTTCGGCTAAAGAGAGCTGCTTGTCTTCAAATACCACACAGGCGCCGGCGAGGGCGCAGCGGTTTAAGATGGCGAGTCCGCCAATATGGAACAGGGGCAGCGATAGTAACCAGCTGTCTTCTGCAGCTAAGGTGATCAGCTTACTCGAACCAGTGGCGCTGGCGATATGGTTCGCTAAGCTATGGGCGGCGGCTTTAGGTGTGCCGCTGCTGCCGGAGGTGAGAATTGCGTTAACAGCTTTATGAGGTTCAAGGGCTGGCACTGATTGCTTGCTTTGGCGGGTAAAATCTAGAGTGACTGACTCAAACTGCTTTTGATGATTTAAGGCTTGGGTCAGTGTCGAATTCACCTCGTTGTCAGCTCTGAGCCAATAGCTGTGGTAGCTATGAGTCTGCATTAATTCGATGATCTGCTGGGGCGCAAAGCGTGGTGAGATAGGACAAAACAAGATGCCGCTATCGACACAAGCCCAGTAGAGTGTAGCAAGTTGTGGGCAGTTATGACTAATGCAGGCGAGACGATCACCTCTTTGTAGGCCTTGCGCTGATAACTGCTGAGCGACAGCCATAACTTGCTGGCTTAGTTGCTGATAAATAACCGTTTTACCCTCATACTTGTAGGCAGGGTTATCACCTTGGTGTTTGGCGATATGATGGATGGGTGAGACTGTATCAGCTTGCATTCAATTATCCGTTCAATTATCGGTTATTTGGCTTGTTGTCTTCTTTGAGGTCTTTTATTTTTGTCTTCAGAGTTCACTTGTTTATTTCAGCGTCAGTAATAGCGTCAAGTCTTCCAGCTTGAGGCTGCGCTCTTTGCCTGAACTTACTAGTAGATCTAGGCTAAAGGCGCCGAGGGTATCTATGCCTGGGATCTCATCGGGCGTTAAGAGCTGTGCCAGTCGGCTGATGGCCTCAATACCTAGGCTTGCTTCCAAACTTGAGCTCAAAATGGCACGGACGCCATGTTCTCCTGCTGTCTCAATCAGGCCTTGTAGCTTTTCTAGGCTACCCAGTAGAGTCGGCTTGATAATCAGTGCGGTAAGTCCTGGCTGCATTTCAAATTGATAATCTGGCTGGTTGAGTGACTCATCCAGCGCCCAAGGCATCTCAATCGCTTGATAGAAGGTGCCGTTGTCTTGTGGATTTTGGCAAGGCTCCTCAATGTACTCGATACTTTCGAGTGGTAGGCAGGCAGTAAACTCAATGGCTTGCTCTAGGCTAAAGCCACGGTTAGCGTCTAGGCGCAGCTTGAGCTTAGGGCGGATCGCTAAGATTTGGTGGATAAGCTGCAACTCATCTTCTAATGACTCTTGAGCCACTTTCACTTTGACTGAAAGGCTTGTCTCTGGCAGCGCGCTGACCCTTTCTGCTACAAGGCTCATAGGCTCGTGCGCTTGGCGATAAATAAGCGGCACGGTGCGCGCGGTTAAGCTGTGTCCGTCAAGTTTGCCTATTAGCTTGGCATGCATAAGACTCAGGCCGTAAGCTAGTGAAGGGAGTTGGCTCCGTTCGGCAAGCTCTAATAAACGCTCAATAGGTTGTTGCTGTAACTCTGGCAATATTGCGAGTAACTGCTGGCTTACTTCATCAAGCGTCTCTTGGCTGAAACCTATAATTGATGCCCCTTGGTTATCGGCGCCACAAAGCGGCGAGATCTCTACCCACTCTTGTCGTGATCCGGCCTGTGCAACCAACACGAGTCCGCATCGCTGCTCGATACGCTGTATGCCTACGGGCAGTGGCTTATCTAAGTCGATGGCAAACTGATACAGGCTTAACTGCGTTAAGGTTAATGGCGTTGCTTGCTGTAGAGTCGCGGTCATGTAGGGCTCACTGTCTGCTTAGAAGTTAGGAATTAGAATAAGTAGCGGTAAAAATGGTTCTGAGTTGCTTAGAGAAAGCGCGAGGAGCCGCAAGGTGCACGTTATGACCACTGGCCTCGATGCTGTGTAGAGATAGCGGCTGTTGTTCTTGCCAACGCTTGGCTAGCGCCATAAATTTATGGTCTTGGTAACCGGCAATAAAGTGACAGCTAACCGATAGCAGACTTGGGGTGTCCCAGAGATCCTCTTGCTCGGCCAAGGAGGTTGCTTGGTAGCAGTTGAGTAGCTGCAAAGCGCTGTTTCTCGCGCGCTTGTCGATAAGTTTGGCCTGCTCTGCTTCGGTTAAGTCGCTAAATACGGCCTGTCGATACCAAAGGGCTAGAAACTCCCTGATAGGCAGAGTCTGTAACTTCTGCGTCCATGCCATGTCGTTTGCTTTACGCTCGGCTCTAGCAGTCTGCTCTTGAAGTCCCGGGTGACAAGACTCTAAGCAGAGGCTTTGCAGTGCCTGTGGGTGAAGACGCGCCAAATGCAGCGCGATGCGACCACCGAGTGAGTAACCTACGAGATGATACTGGCTGACATTAAGCTGTTTTAGCGTGGTGTGAATAAGCTCGGCACATTGGTTAAATCCTGGTGTCGGTAGCATGGCACTCTTGCTAGCGCCATGGCCGGGAAGATCGAGGCTGACGCAGAAGAAATCATCGCCTAGTTGCTCGACGATCTCATTCCAATCCTCTTTGCTACCTAAAAATCCATGCAGAAGGACTACACATGGCGCGCCGATTTTTCCGGCTGTGTGGTAGCTTAACATCAGCTCTGCTTTATCCAGCTTGCTATCTGAGCTATCTGATCACTAGCTTGATTTTGCGAGACGCTTACCTCAATCACTGAGGGGCCTGAGTAGGTCATGGCATACTCATAGGACTCGATAAAATCGGTCAATGAATCCACCTGATTGTAGGCTAGGCCAAACATGGCGGCACCGAAGCCAAACTCTAGGCCATGGGACAAGCGGTAGTAATCGGTTCTGAGCTGCTCATTAGGCACAGGCAGCAAGTTAAAGATATTGCCGCCATCATTGTTGAGAATGACGATCACTAGCGGGCTGGTAACACTGCGGGCAATGGCGAGTGAGTTTAGATCATGTAGCGCTGAGATATCGCCAATAATCAGGGTTGTTGGCTTTGCTTCTGCAATCGCTACGCCGCAGGCCGTTGCCAACAAGCCATCGATGCCCGATGCCCCGCGGTTAGTAAATACATGGGCGCTGGAGGTCGTGATAGGCGCAAACATATCATAAAGGCGCACAGGCAGGCTGTTGCCGATAAATAGCTGCTGTTTCTCGGTTTGTCTCTTAGCGATAGCGCGAATGGTCTGCGCCTCGCCAAACTCAGCATGATCTATCTGCTGCTGGTAAAGGGTCTCTAGTTCATCATTGAACTGCACAAGATTGAGCGCCCAATTTGCTTGAGAAGACCGCGGCCAGCTCAGTGAGGCAAACTGTTCCGCTGTCGCAATCCACAGCTGTTTAGGCTTGTGGCTCGGATCCAGCCTTTGCTGCTGTGGCAGTACCTGCCAGTAATCTTTCCAATTCTGCTCTGCGAGATAACTGATAAGGCGCTTAGAGAGAATACGACCGCCAAAGACAATGACTCGCTCGGCTTGGGCTAGCAGCGCCTTCGATTTTGGCTGATGCAGTAGCTGATCTATGTTGCCGATGGCACCAGTGTGTTGCCTAAGCTGCGACTGCGCATCGGTGACAATTGGCCAGCCAAGCTTCTGGGCCAGGCCGATAAGCTGCTCTGGATTTTGCTCCGGCGCGAGGGTGGCTGCTACGATAACGCCTTTGCCATGAACGAATCGAGCAAGAGCATCTGAGGTCGGCATCTGACTCGCGCCTAGCGCGGCAAATTGGTTATAGGGCGTTGTTTGCTGTTGCCAGTGTTTAATCGGTGCCAGGTAGTGATCAAAATCAACCTTAGGCTCATTGGGATACAGAGGCTCGCGGTACATACAGTTGATATGAACGGGTTGCGACTGGTTACACACTGCTTCATCTAACAGGCTGAGTAGCGCCTGAGGGGCGATGCTCAAGTCTGGCGTCGGCAAGTTAAGCTGCTTGGCATACTGAGCAAAGATAGCCGGTTGAATGATGGCCTGATTGGCGCCGCAGTCGATGAGTTCTGGTGGTCGATCGCCTGATAGCACGATTAACGGCACATGGGTAAGCCAAGCCTCAATGATTGCAGGATAAAGGTTGGCAACTGCGGTACCTGAAGTGGTAATGATCGCAACTGGCGCTCGGCTGGCTTTGGCTAAACCTAATGCCATAAAACCGAGTCCACGCTCATCAAAGTGCAGATGCTGGCTCAGCTTGGTTTGCCTTGCTGCGGCAAGTGTTAACGGGGTCGAACGAGAGCCTGGCGCCATACAGACATGTTTAACGCCTAAACGGGCTAACTCTTCTAAGATTAAAGTTCCCCAAAGCAGGTTTAATTCAGCAGTGTGTTCAGTTTGCATAGATGAGTACCATATCATTGATAGCCTTAGTTTAACTCGCTTTGGGTCAAAGGAGTATGATCCCTCTTGGGTTTTCTGTGGCGAGACCTTTATAGAGAGATGCGGGGTTTTAATCGCATATACCTATTAATAGGTATAGATGTGATAGGAGTAACAAAAATGTTTATTTTTCAGTGTTATAGTGCTGAATTATAATGATTTTTTAAGCTATGTTGTAGGCATATAGACGAATGCGTAAGGAACTTGCTAAGTTAGATTACTTCACACTTAAGGTGTTTGTTGGGTTGGTTGAGTTTAGAAATGGCTCTGTGGTTGCCCAAAAGCTCAATACTACTCAGCCTAAGGTGAGCCGTGCCCTCAGCAATATGCGTGAAGTGATCCACGATGAATTGTTTGTAAGACGTCAATATGGCGTTGAGCCAAATGTCATGGCTGACAGGCTATATCCTATTGCTAAATCGATTGTACAGGGTTATGAGGAGCTGGTTGAAATCACTAGCACCTCATCGGATAGCAATCGGTTAGTTATCGCTGCACAGGAGCATCTATCTGGCTTCTTAGTCGAATCGATCTCCGAAGTTTGTCAAAGTCTAGGTCGGGAAATGTCGGTGAGTATTCAGCCCTGGAGTGATAATGTCCAAGAGCTGCTGGCGCAAGGAAAGATTGACTACGCGATTACCGTGAACTCAAAGCTATCGGAGTCGGTGAAGAACATAAAGCTTGGCGACGTACGGTACTTCTTCTTGGCAGCAAAGAAAAACCACCCATTTTTCCAGCAAGAACTGACGCTTAGTAATTTGCTGAATAATAAAATGGTATGTATCAATTACTCAAAAGTAGGATTGGTCGAACATTGGTTTGAAGGCTATGCCAAAAAGCAAAACTTAGACATTAAGGTTAGCTTTAAAACGACGAGCCTAGCGATGGCACTTAATCATCTTGCTAAGACGGATGATATTTGTTGGACTGCCTCGGTTTTTTCTTATCTTTACTTCAATACTCGCAGCGATATTGATTATATCGATGTGACCGATTTTTATAATCAGGTGCTCTTTCCCAACCGCGATCGTGAAAATTACAGGTACTACTTACAGTATCATCAATCTCATGAGAGCGAATTCTCCAAGGCGTTATCTAAACTATTGCAGCAAAAGCTCGCTCTCGCGCAAGAATTATATGAACAGCAAAAGCGAAGTTAGAAATTCCCACCAATAAAAAAGAGTGCAATGCACTCTTTTTTATTAGCACCTTAGCTTACATCTTTACTATTAGTGTAAAAATAACTCTACTAACCCCCTGACCTCAGAGGCGAGCCAGTGAAGGTTTGGCTCTTCATTATTATCACTGTAGACAAGATAAAGGTTTGGTTCTTTAACGTGCATGTATAGTCGCTCAGACTCCACATCGGATAAGCGGCAGGCATGTAGGTCGGGAGTATTATTAATCATTGTGAATATTGAGCTGTACGGCAGTAGGGCGATACCTTGGCTAGAGCGTAAATATTCAAATAACCCAGTTAATCCTGTTAAGTTCATCTCTGTAGTTAGCTTAATGTGCTGTGATAAGCAAAACTCCTGATAAGGACTCAGCTCTTGCTCTGAATGACCCATATTACTGTTAATAAATGGGTATTGAGCAATGGATTCTAAGGTGATCTCTTCTTTTAAGATAGGGTGCTCATGATTACACACTAAGAAGAGCTTGTTGAGTTTCTTTAACGGGATCGCATTGAGTGAGTTATCGTGCTCTTTAATGTTGTCTAGCATTTTACTACAGCAAAGACCGAGATCGGCTTCGCCACTGATGATGTCGTTGATAGAGTGCTTAGTCCACGATGAAATATTGAAGCTTATATCTTTCCCTGCATTTTTGATGGCATTAAGTAGCACTTTAGGAAAAGGGTATGAGATCAAGTCGGGGGCAAGGATTTCAAAATGATATTGCGGGTTTAATCCATGAACCCCATTTAGTTTCTGTAGGTTTTTAGAGCACTCAAGGATCTCTTTTGCTATAGGGTAGATTTTACCTGCAAACTCATTGGGCACTAGGCCATGCTTCTTACGAATGAATAATTCATTTCCAAAAATCTCTCTAGCGTGTTTCAAGCAGCGGCTAATTTTAGGGGCTGGCACGTTTAACTTATGAGATACAAATGTTGCCGATCTATTCTCATATAGATTGACGAAAATGTTTATGCTTAATAAATCCAGGTCGCTAAAGCTAATATCTCTCATATTAAGTGCCTGTTAATAGTCAAGTGTTGAATTTGATAATAACCAATTTAAATTTTTAATACTAATTTTATTTTACTAGTTTTTTAAATTAATGTTTTCGCCAGTTATTGAGTTATTCACATATCGATTTTGAAAAATTCATATTGGATATATCTTAGTTAAAACAAGGGGAAGGCCTGTGTTCTGCCTTTTGTAGGGGTATATTAAATCCGACTTTAAAGTTAAATGATTACTCTTGGTTGACTGAAGCTTGATG
>NZ_BPET01000045.1 GCF_019654915.1 Shewanella sp. MBTL60-007
AGTTGCTCGACTTTTTAGCTCTAATTATCTTTTTTGCTGTCTATAAATTTTTCGATATTTACATTGCCAGCGGAGCATTAATCGCTGCAACCGCACTGCAACTTGTCATCAGTTACATGCTTTATAAAAAGCTTGAAAAAATGCATCTTATTACGTTTGTGATGGTGGCGGTATTTGGCTCATTAACCCTTATCTTACACGACGACTCTTTCATTAAATGGAAAGTCACCATCGTCTATGCCCTATTTGCTATCGCCCTCGGTGTTAGTCAAATGATGAACAAGCCGCTGCTAAAAAGCATGCTAGGCAAAGAGCTTGTCGTCGAAGATAAAGTCTGGGCACGCGTCACTTGGTATTGGGTCAGCTTTTTCGTTGTTTGTGGCCTAGTGAATATCTATGTCGCATTTAGTTTATCTCAAGAGACTTGGGTTAACTTTAAAGTATTTGGCTTAACCGCACTAACGCTTATCAATACCGTGTTAACCGTGGTTTACCTGTTTAAAAACATGTCTGAAGAAGATCGTAAGGAACTTAAATAATGTGGTACATGATTTCATCGCAAGATATTGAAAATAGCTTAGAGAAACGTCTATCCGTTCGTGCAGATCACCTAGCCCGTCTGCAGCTTCTCGCTGACGAAGGCCGCCTATTGATTGCAGGCCCACATCCTGCAATCGACAGTGAAAACCCGGGTGAAGCTGGATTTACTGGCTCTTTAGTCGTTGCCGACTTTCCATCACTTGAAGATGCTCAGTGCTGGGCCGACGCAGACCCGTATATCGCCGCAGGCGTGTATGAGAGTGTCATCGTTAAACCTTATAAGTTAGTATTGCCGTAAAATTTAAAGGATCGAAAAGTGAAAATTGTTTCATTTAATATCAATGGATTGCGAGCTAGACTGCACCAACTTCAAGCCTTGATCGATAGCCATCAGCCCGACATTATCGGCCTGCAAGAGACTAAAGTTCATGATGAAGCCTTCCCCGTGGCCGATGTTGAAGCTATGGGCTATAAGGTACATTACCATGGTGGCAAGGCACATTACGGCGTCGCTATGCTATCAAAAGCTGAGCCTATCAAGGTACAAAAAGGCTTTCCAACCGATGAAGAAGACGCTCAACGCCGTATGATCATGGGCAGCTTCATGCAGGATAATGGCCGCACGTTAACGGTACTGAATGGTTATTTCCCTCAGGGTGATAACATCAACCATGAAACCAAGTACCCAGCTAAGCGCAAGTTCTATAAAGACTTAATGCTATACCTAAACGAGTATCACAGCAGCGACGAAGATATCGCGATTATTGGCGACATCAACATTTCTCCTGTAGATCTTGATATCGGTATTGGCGAGCCTAATGCTAAACGCTGGCTTAAAACCGGTAAGTGCAGCTTCCAACCAGAAGAGCGTGAATGGTTAAAGACGCTGATGGATTGGGGATTAGTCGACACGTTCCGTGAACTTCATCCTGAACGTAGTGAGCGCTATTCTTGGTTTGACTATCGCAGCAAAGGCTTTGTCGATAACCGTGGTCTGCGCATCGACGTGGTATTGGCAACCAAATCTTTGGCTCAACGCCTAACCGAGTCAGATGTAGATTACGATCTACGCGGCATCGAAAAGCCATCTGATCATGCGCCTATTTGGAGCACATTCAACTAGAGCAAGGGAAGTAACGCCTCATATATACGAGGCATCTTTAGTTAACAACTAACGTTTTTTCCATAAAAAAATGCCAGCTTATGCTGGCATTTTTATTATCGACTTAACTAGAAAATCAGCTTGTAGCTTAAGGTAAAGTTCGCTGTAAAATTAGCAGACCTTGTACCGAGCCAAAATCTGCTCTAAACCTTGAGAGGAACCTGCTAAATTAGCCGCTAAGCTCACCGAGTTCTGCGCGGTATCCTTGATGGTTTCGGCCTGAATTCGGATATCATTCAATTGAGTGGCAATTTCACGTGAAGCAACACTCTGCTCCTCAGATGATGCTGCAATTTGTGAGCTCATATCGAATACGATACTGATGGACTGTGCCATGCTAGCAACGTCTTGACCTACCGACTCAATCGCTATCCGCCCTTTGTCAGCCTCAGACACGATATCATTCGTAATATGAGACAGTTTTCCAGTGCCCGTTTGTAGCCCCTCGATCATCGACTGGATCTCAACCGTCGCCTGTTGGGTACGGCTAGCAAGCGTTCTCACTTCATCGGCAACAACCGCAAAGCCTCTTCCCTGCTCTCCAGCTCTCGCAGCCTCGATAGCTGCGTTAAGTGCCAACAGATTAGTCTGCTCGGAAATACTATTAATCGTAGTCACCACGGCGCCGATATCCGTTGCGGCATGTGACAGGTCTTCAACCGATACTGAGGCTTCAGAAATTTTTCCCGTTAACACACCGATACGCTCTATCGCTTCACCGATTAACTCCTGACTATTCGCTGCCTGAGTCGCATTCTGTTGGGTTTGTTCCGACGTGTTAGCCGCGCTATGTGAAACCTCTTCCACTGCCGCAGTCATTTGTGACATGGCCACAGCAACCGTATCCAAAAATTGATGCTGGTTATCGGTGAGTTCTTCGCTGCGCCCCGCTTGCTGAGTGAACTCATCAGCCGCTTCGTTAAGGGTTTGCGCATTATGCGAAATGGCCTGCACCATCTCACTCATGTTATCGGCGCTACGGTCAATCTCACGAGCGATTAGGCTGAAATCATCTTTACCAAAGAAGTTAAGTCGTTGGCTCAAATCACCGTCGGCTAAACGTTTAATGGCCATGTACATGTCCCACAGCCCCCCGCCAAGCGAGGTCGACACCCAGTAACTGAGCAGGTACAGAGGAAATAACCCGATAAAGGCTAGCAGCAACATCTTATTGGCATCAGCGAGTGCACTTTGCTCCCAATTTGCCACATCGACTTGATTGGTTAGTGCCTTATCACCAACTTGAGCGCTCACTGTGACAACATCATTGTGCCTTTCGGTCACAAGGCTATGGGTAACTCTCAGTCCTGCCTGTTGAGCAAACTCGACAAGCTCAGTTCCTGCCAGCGCTTGAGCGTTCGCGATAGCGGCATAGGAATCGATACTCGATTGCGCGCGACTTAGGGAGGAAGATTCGATTAAGGAGTTGCTACTGTTGTAATTGAACAGGGCGATAGCAGCGGTGATTAGTGTCACCATGGTACAAATCACCCAGAACTTACCGTTCAAGCTCAGTTTGATTAGTACAGCATCGACTTTACGAAAACTAATCTGTTTCATTATGATCTTTCCTTGGCTTAAGCCTTACGCATACCGCTCATATCGTGCCAATAGAAGCACTAGATTGAGGGCATGGGTAACTATTTTTATAATTTTTAATAATAACCCAGAGCAGTATTAGCAACTAAGATTCTTTTATCTCAGCAACCGAGGTCCCCTGCAGTCTTTGAGTCAAGTTAATAAGCTGACCTGTTAGTAAACTCATGCTATAACCCAGCACAGCACCAAGTAACAGCGGCGGAATAATCGCTGGGATATCAGCGCCCATAGCAAAGGTAATACAGCAACCGATAAAGGCACCAGGTATGAAGGCCAACTTTTGGTAGCTAGCTTGTAAGCACATGGCTGCTGTCGCAATCCCGGTAAAGGTGTACCCCATCAAAGGTGACACGAAGAAGCTGCTACCGGATATGATCAACCAGCCCCAAAACACACCTGACAAATTCGTTGTCATAGCCATCAGCATGCCCTTTATACCCGAATGTGTTTGAGCAAAGAAAGTGCTACAACTTAGAAAGCCTATCCAAGTCACAAGATGAAGCGCATCGGCAACACCAGCCCATACAGCTGCAAGTAATCCTGCCGAAATAGCAATCTGCCAACGATTTTCCATAGCCTACCTCTTTACGTTTAATCCGCTCAAAGTGAGCCAATTAGTATCAGGTGAGCTAAATTACCTTTTTTATATGTAAAAAAACACGATCCAGACCCAATTATCCGTGTCAATTGTCGATAAACCGCACAAAAATGCCAGTTTTGTAGTAAAAAAACTGATTAATTGCTAACAGGAAGTAACCTAGCAGAAGGATATAAAATATATTTTAGTGGTAAAAATGACCCACAGAGGTCGATATTTCAAGGCTAGAAGTCTACGACTTCGCTTAATGCATAGCTGTTAATCCGCAGGCAAGCCTCTAAGATAGGTACTAAGATAGGTACTAAGATAGGTACTAAGATAAGTCAAGGGGATAAGTGACGCTCTAACTGCCATGTGTCCTAAATCGTGACATACTCAAAAAGCAAAACAGCACTGCACTTACTATCATTAATCGCTGTGATTAAGCGCAATAGTTAAACACGGTGCTGTAAGCCACATTTTCTGGCGGTTAAGCTCAGCCTGTTTAAAGGCTAACTAAATAACTGATCGGCCACAAATGGGTTCTGTACACGCTCATCACCAAAGGTCGATAGTGGCCCGTGACCCGGGATAAACTGCACATCGTTACCTAATGGCCAAAGCTTTTGGGTGATCGAGTCAATCAAATCTTGATGATTCGAGAGTGGGAAGTCCGTTCTGCCAATAGAGCCTCTAAATAGCACATCACCAACCCAAGCCAGCTTTGCCGATTCGGCAAAAAACACCACATGACCAGGAGTATGGCCAGGACAATGTAGTACCTTTAGGACTAAATTGCCCACGCTAACTTCATCGCCCTCTTCGAGGTACTGAGACGGAGTAAAAGCATCGCAATGAACAAAACCAAAGTGTTGACTCTGTTTAGGTAAGCTATCTAGCCAGTAATCATCCGCTTTATGGGGACCCACTATCGGCACATTAAGCTGTTCAGCTAATAATTTAGCCGCGCCGACATGGTCAATATGCCCATGGGTCAGTAATACTTTTTCGATCACTAGGTTATTTTTACTGGCCTGTTCAAGGATCCGCTCGACATTCCCACCAGGATCGACCACGGCCGCCTTCATGGTTTCTTCGCACCAAATTAAACTACAATTTTGCTGAAATGGGGTGACGGGTATTAACTGATACTTCATCGATAATCACCTAAGACTCTATATTGCGCTGTGAATAGCTAAAGATTACGCGAAGTTGACCCTTTCGACTAATAGTTATTGGCAATTATTTGCCCCAAAGCTCACAAAAGCTGCACTATTTAGGCAACTAAGCAAGCTTGAGCAGTACCGAGTTCTTTTCAATCACATTAACACTGCATTGGTCATATTTTTTGGTATACAATCGGTGCGGTTTGCTTTGCTTGCAACAAAGACTCCAAGCCCAAATAAATGCTGAAAAATAAAAATCATACTCATCAAAAAAGGCCAACTTAATGACTTATGAATTCTCTGCCCAACAGACTTTTGCAGGCATGGTGAGCCGTAAACATCAATTTCGCTTACCGCTGGATTACCAAGAACCCGATGGCGAACAGATTACGGTTTTCGCTCGAGAGCTCTCAAGCCCTGAACACCTAGACAAAAAGCTGCCCTTTATCGTTTTTTTCCAAGGCGGGCCTGGATTTGGTGCCATCCGTCCAGCGGCGAGTGGCGGCTGGGTAAAGCGTGCGCTACAAGAATATCGAGTCTTATTACTCGACCAACGCGGCACAGGGCTTTCCACGCCAGTGAATTATGCCAGCTTAGCGCACCTATCAGCCTCTGAGCAGGCTCAATATTTAACTCACTTTAGGGCCGACAATATCATTCGTGATGCCGAGTCTATTCGTAAGCAACTCACCGAAGGTGAGAAGTGGAGCATCCTTGGGCAAAGCTTTGGCGGATTCTGTGTGCTCAAGTACCTAAACGATGCACCTGAAGGATTAACCGAGGCCTATATTACCGGCGGTATTCCATCGCTGACTCGCACTGCTGATGAAGTCTATCAAGCAACTTATAAACGTGTACTCGCGAAGAACCACGACTTCTTTAACCGTTTTAGCGATGCCCGCGAGTTAATTGACTCTCTAGTGAAGCATATTCAAGCCAACGAGGTTCGACTTGCCACTGGTGAACGGCTAACGGTTGAGATGCTGCAACTACTCGGGATTAATATCGGAATGGAACAGGGTCCTGAAAGTGTCTATTACCTACTCGAGCAAGCATTGACTGAAACGGCATCAGGGATCCAAGTTAATCCACTCTTCTTGGCTCATTTCTGCCAACTTCTGGATTTCAACACCAACCCGATTTTTGCCTTGTTACATGAGTCTATCTATTGTCAGCAAGCAGCATCTAACTGGGCGGCCCATCGAGTGAGAGAACAATACCCAGAATTTAACTACAGCGCCGATAAGCCGTTTCTGTTTACGGGTGAGATGATCTATCCATGGATGTTCGAACAGTTCAATAATCTAAAACCGTTGCAGCAAGCCGCCCAAAGCCTAGCCCAAAAACAGAACTGGCCAAGCCTGTATCAAGTCGACAAACTTGCTAATAACCAAGTCCCCGTCGCAGCAGCCATATACAGTGAAGATATGTTTGTTGAAATGCAGTACAGCCTAGAAACCGCAGCAAGCGTCGGTAACTTGAAGTATTGGCTAACCTCAGAATATGAGCACAACGGCATTCGTATGGATGGCGAGCATATTCTCGATAGATTAATCGCAATTAATCGCGGGGAAAAGCTGCGTTAATTAAGAAACACTTAAGCTTAATAGGACATTATGTAATCTGTTCCTCACCTGTATCACTTTCGCAAGCCTTTTTAAGGCTTGCTTTTTTTTGTCTTAAAATGCCCCCTTCTTCCCATTGGAAAATCCACGATTTAGCGCACATACTTTAATTATTATCGGTTCATCATCTATAAGGATCCGAACCGAACATAGAGCACATACTCAGCTTAAGGGGGCTTTTATGAACAGTGACAAACTCGCCACACTGCCGGCTGAGATCTTAGTCGGCATCGCAAATGAACACCTACGTTTAAACTGTAAAGATAGGCAGGCGCTATTTTATGATCTTGATATCGAAAGTGAGTTATTGGAGCAAAAGTTGGCGGCAAGCGGATTTGAGTATGATCCTAGCTGCAACCAATATAAGCCTCGCTAAAGCAACTGCAGCATAGCCACTAACTAAAAGCCCCTGCTTTTGCCGAGCAGACATATATGTCTGCCTTTAATCCCGTCTGTTTAAAGTAATCACGTTCAACCACGACTCTAACGGTATCAAGCAAACGATGGGGGACTAACGCGATAACACAGCCGCCAAAACCCCCACCCGTCATTCTCACGCCACCGCTTGAGCCTATCGCGCTCGATAGGCTACTAACAAGATAATCTATCTCTGGCGTCGTTACCTCAAAATCATCCCTTAAAGAAGCGTGAGAGTCTGCCATCAACTGGCTCATAAGCACAATATCCCCCTGACCTAATGCGTCAAATGCGCGCTCGGTTCGCACATTTTCGGTGATCACATGTCTTGCCCGCCTATAGAGCCGCTCCGATAAATCACTTTTGCCAGCCTCTAGCAGCTGTAGACTAACGCCGCGTAGTGATGACTGATTAAAAAACTTCGCAACCTCATTGCACTGCTGACGCCGCTCGTTATATTCACTGCCAACCAGCTGTCGTTTAACATTGGAGTTAACAATAACTAATCGCAAATTATCGGGAATCTTAGCGTAGCGGTAACTTAGGTCATTACAGTCGAGCAGCATCGCCTGCCTATCTTGGCCTAAGGCTGAAATAAGCTGATCCATGATGCCGCAATTACAGCCAACATACACGTTCTCCGCTTGCTGACCGATAAGCGCCGCACAAATTCCCTCTAGGTGAAAACCAAACAGCTCAGTTATCGCTTTAATAAGCGCTATCTCAAGCGATGCTGAAGAGCTTAATCCCGCGCCTTGAGGGAGAGTGCCACTTATGAGTAAATCACAACCCTGTATATTGACCTTACCCGTGCGTTGATTTTCCTGTGATAAAAGGTGGCTGAGCAGCGCCTGAAATACGCCTTTGACATAATGGCCCCAACCGATTTGATCATCAAAACTAATGGTATCTAACCCAAAGCTGAGTTTTTCGCCATTGATGTCACTGGCAATCACATGGATCTCATTATCATCACGTTTTCTCGCGGCAATGTAAGTCCCCATATCGATGGCAGCAGGCAGCACAAAGCCATTATTATAGTCGGTATGATCACCAATAAGATTGACCCGTCCGGGGGCATAGGTAACGACCTGAGGCTCACGTTTAAAAGCCTGATTAAACAACTCGCTAACGGTTTGCTTATCCATTAACTCTGCCCCTGTTGAGATAACTTGTAGTGTGGGCTGTTGGCATTTCGTAGACGCTCTGCCGCTTGCTCGGGAGTGAGATCGCGCTGAGTTTCAGCCAGCATTTCATAGCCCACCATAAACTTTTTAACGCTGGCACTGCGCAGTAAAGGTGGGTAAAAATGAGCATGTAATCGCCACTCGCTGTGCTCTAAAGTGTCAAACGGTGCACCTTGCCACCCCATAGAGTACGGAAAAGAGCACTTAAATAGATTGTCATAGCAGGTTGTCAGCTGTTTTAAGATCTCAGCTAGTGAGTTTTGCTCTGCCTCTCCAAGCTCCGTTATCCGTTTGATCTCAAATCGTGGCAGTAACAAGGTTTCAAATGGCCAGCCAGCCCAATAGGGCACGACCACCAGCCAATCATCGTTGTAGACCACGACGCGTTCCTGCCGCTCTAACTCCTTTTCTGCATAATCACCCAGCAGATTGCCGCCATATTGCTCTGTATATGCCAGCAGATTTTGCTGCTTTTTGGCCACTAAACTGGGTAACTGACTCTGAGCCCAAATTTGCCCATGGGGGTGAGGGTTCGAACACCCCATGGTTGCGCCCTTGTTTTCAAAGATCTGCACCCAAGAATACCGCTCTGCTAACTCTTCACTCTGGATCCGCCAAGTATGAATCACTTGCTCAATTTCCGCTGTTGACAGCTCAGGCAGCGTCTTAGAGTGATCGGCAGAAAAACAGATCACTCGGCTCTCTCCTCGCTCAGTGCTAAAGCGAAACAGCGGGTCGCTATCACTAGCGTCAGGGGTATCGGGGAGCAATGCCGAGAAATCATTTTGAAACACAAAGGTCGATTGATAATCTGGATTTATTTCACCATTGGCGCGGGTGTTACCGGCACACAAGAAACAATCCTTATCATAGGATGGCGCAGATAAGGGGGCAGTGGTCTCCACCTGCCCAAGCCAAGGTCGCTTAGCGCGATGGGGCGCTAGGAGTACCCACTCAGAAGTCAAAGGGTTATATCTGCGATGGGAGTGTTCATTGGGGTCAAACTCAGGGGCGGTTTGCTGCGTCATAAGCAAGGTTTTCAAGCCGTAGGATAATACTGGGTATGCTCGTCTAGTTAAGCCTGAGAGTCATTCCTGAAAAGGGGCTTTTAACTCCCATAAAACACTTAATTCCTTATACTCAAACGGTGATAAAGATTCACACGCATAAATAATACCAATAACCTCAAATGGCTATTGGTATTATCGATAGTCAAATATAGAACGATTAGCCGTTATACGCGCCACTAGAATAGTGAAGCTCATAGCTATGGGAGTAGATCTCGAGAATATTCCCAAATGGATCTTCCATATAGATCATGCGGTATGGCTTCTCTCCTGGATAATAATAACGTGGCGCCTTCATTCGCTTCTTACCACCTGCTGCGACAATCTTGTCGGCTAACCCTTCTACGTCAGGGTCTTGAACACAAAAATGAAAGATCCCTGTTTTCCAGTATTCAAAATTATCTTGTGGATTCTCTTGGTTCTTAAACTCAAAAAGCTCAACACCAATGCGGTCACCAGTGGAAAGGTGAGCGATACAAAATCGTTCCCAACCCGCACCGAAGACATCCGTGCACATCTCCCCTATCGCACTGTCATCTTCAACAACTTCGGTAGGCTCCATAATCAAATACCAGCCGAGTACTTGGGTATAAAATTCTACGGCAGCCTCGAGATCTGGCACAGAGATCCCAATATGAGAAAAGGTTCTGGGGTAAGGCATTGCCGATTGATGCGCTTGAGTGAACTGTGACATAACTGACCTCTTATTTTGTCGTTGATAGTGAACTTCATTTAGATGGCGTTAATATACTCAGCGAGAAACAGAATTTAAAATTATCATTTACTTTCATTTTGATAATTTTTAATTATCATTATTAGAGGCAAAGCAGATGACGGATCGTGATTATGGCTCTGCTCCTACTGGGAACTTCACCATGGCGTTAAAGCGACTTAGGTCGTCAATGCAAGGAACTCCAATGCTCAATCCTATTTGGTTACAAACTTTTAAGACCCTTATTGATACAGGGCACTTTACCCAAACCGCTGAAAAATTAAATATGACTCAACCGGGCGTGAGCCAACAGGTAAAGAAGCTAGAGCAAGCTTGCGGTCATGAGCTCATTAAAAGATTCAACAAGCAGTTTGAAATTACCGAGCAAGGTAGACAGGTTTATCAGTACGCTATCGAGTCTGCGAGTAATGAAACCAAGCTGATAGAAAGCCTAGGTTTTGACGCTCCCCACTCTGGATTATGCAGTCTGTCTTGCTCAGGTGCCTTAGCGCTCCTGTATTACCCAGAATTACTTAAATTACAACAACGCTACCCTGCACTCTCTATTCAATTAGAGGCGGCTCCCAACCATAAGATCTTAAAAGAGATAGCCGAAGCTAACATTGATCTTGGATTGGTCACCCACAAACCCAATAGCAGCGAGTTCCATAGCATCCCCATAGGCCATGAACCTTTATGCCTTATTTTGCCAAAACACTACAGGGATAAAGCGATCGACTCGAACGCTTTGAATCTATGTGGTGTAGTCAAACACCCTGATGCGGACCATTATTTATCTCTCTACTTTGATCAATGTGCCACGCCAGAACTTGCCGGGCTAAATATTGAAAAACTCCCCACGGCTAGCTACGTCAATCAACTTAGCCAAATTCTGCTACCAGTTTCCATGGGGATCGGCTTTACGGTACTTCCTAAGAGTGCATTCGATAGTTTTCCCCATAAAGAAAGGCTCTATGTACACATGCCAAAAACTGCGGTTACAGAGCAAGTTTACTTAGTTCATAAGCGTAACCGCCAGTTACCTGTACGCTATCGAATAATTGAAGAACTGTTAAAACAATGCCTAAGCAGCAGAGAATAACCTGGTTAATAATCATGCAAAAGCCAACTTAACGAGCTTAAGCGTGTAATTTATTTACACATTGTTGGGTTATTCACTTTTTGAACAGCAATAATTGTGCGAAAATACCCCCAAATAAGTGGTTAACTTTCAGTTAACCACATCTAATAACAGTCGCAGCCGTTCCTACAAGCCGAAACATCACTTACTTGTAAAAATAAGACATCAAATGAATTCATATTCGCTCAAGAAAAAAATTCTTCTCTCTGTTGTGCTCGCTTTTTCCGTCGTGATCGGACTTCTATCATGGCAAAGCTTTTCTAGCCAAAAGCAACTGCTATTGCAAAGCAGTGTGGATCAGGTGCGTCAACTTGGTGAACAGCAAGCTAAACGAATAGATGAGTGGTTAGCTGACCGACAAGGGATCGTGGCCGCTAGCGCCGCTAAAATAGATGGCGATAGTTTAAATGTATTGCAGCAAGCACAGCTATCAGGGCCTTTTGAGCTTTCCTATTTCGGTTCTCAAACTGGCCAAATGCTCGACTCAGACCCGAGTATCGACCGCACCGGATATGATCCCCGCAGCCGCACTTGGTATCAGCAAGCGATGGCGAAACAAGGCCCAATCTTAACTAAGCCCTATATCGATGTGGCCTATAACATTTTAGTCGTTTCAATGGCTCAGCCTGCCCCTGGCGGTGTAGTAGGCGGCGACCTATCCATTGCAAGTCTTGTCGATAGTGTTAACAGCATGCAGCTACCAGCAAAAGGTTACGCCATCATGATGCACAAAGATGGCACCGTTATCGCCTATAAAGATCACGCGAAGTCGATGGGACCGATTCAAAATATCGATCCACAACTGAATGCGCAGGTCGCATCGAAAAGTCGCCAGTCAGGAAGTCTATTGCCCTTGTACTTTCAAAGTGAGGGGCGAGATAAGCTAGTATGGGGAACCGAGATCCCAAATACCGACTGGGAACTGATTTTTGTTCTAGATAAAGACAGCCTAGAAGCGCCACTAACCACCTTGTTACTGACACAGGTTGGCCTCGCAACATTAGCACTAGTTGTTAGTATATTAGCTATCTCTTGGTTCCTAACGATTCTGTTAGCGCCACTTGGTCGTGTATCTCAAGCCCTTGCTCATATAGCCGATGGTAATGGCGATCTCACCCAACGCATTGAAATCGACAGTCATGATGAAGTCGGTGTATTAGCGAGCAGCTTTAATCGCTTTGTCACTAGCCAACATCAGCTGATCAGTCATATTCGTCAATTGGCCAGTGAACTAGAAACCGATGCTCAGCAAAGCTTAGCCACAAACCAAAATACGGTAAATGAGCTGCAACGTCAGCAGCAAGAGGTAACTATGGTTGCGACAGCAGTTACCGAGATGGCAAGTGCAACCCATGAGATCGCCGCGAATGCCGAAAATACCGCAACGGCCGCTCAGCAATCGGCCACCAGTAGCGAAGAAGGTAAAAGCTTAGTCGATAAGACCCGTAGCACCATTAACTCACTCGCTAATGAGGTCGGTGAAGCAACTGATGTCATCGGTGAGCTAAACCTGCATGCTCAAGCAATTTCGGGTATTTTGACCACCATTCAAGGTATCGCCGAGCAAACCAATTTGTTGGCGCTGAACGCAGCAATTGAAGCGGCTCGTGCTGGTGAACAAGGTCGTGGATTTGCCGTTGTTGCCGATGAGGTAAGAGTCCTATCTCGCCGCACTCAAGACTCGACGCAAGAGATCTACACCACGATTGAGACGCTACAAAACACGACTCAAAAGGCTGTGCTATTGATGCAAAGCAGCCAAGGCTTAGCCAGTAACAGCGTAGTCGATGTAAACGCAGCAGCTCAGGCACTTGAGGAGATCACTCAAGCGGTGAATGTTATTTCTGATATGGCGAGCCAAATTGCCACTGCAGCCGAAGAGCAAACTCAAGTCACCAATGAGATCACTCAAAATACCGTCGCGATTAAAGATGTCACTGATGACATCACCGAATCATCGATGGAACATTTGAATCAGGCACAAACCCTAAAAGATAGAGCCGATAACCTTAACTCTAAGGTCGAAACCTTTATCCTGTAAGTGATTACAGCAGCATAAAGGCAAGCCTATCGGCTTGCCTTTTTACTTAGCACCGCGTTACTTAGCGCTACATTATTTAGAATTGAGTACAGGACTCAAACGTGCCGCCCAACCACCGCTAGGCGCAAGCTGGATTTTAATTTGGCTTTGAGCCGTTACCGCTTCCCTCTTAACCGAATAATCACTTGCATAACGATGGGCATTCGCTCCATCGGCAATACTGTACATTTGGTACTGCGTGTTATCGCTACCAAGAAAGCTCAAATCTAGGGTGAATTCCCGCGCCTTTGAGTTACCCATCACGCCTATAAACCACTGCTTTCCCGAACGTCTCGCAATAATTATATGGTCGCTTATCTTGGCCGAAAGTACCTGAGTCTCGTCCCATACCGTTGGTACACTGGTGATAAATTCGGTGCTTTCATGCTCGCGAAGATAGTGTGATGGCGTGTCGGCGAGCATCTGCAGCGGACTTTCAAATACCACATACATCGCCAACTGGTGAGCCCGAGTGGTCTTGCTCATTGGGCGGTTGAAGTTAATATCAAAGTTTTCAGGTTGGGCGTTCACCATGGCGCCTGGCGTGTAATCCATCGGGCCAGCAAGCTGGCGAATAAACGGCAGAGTTAAGTTATGCTCCGCTGTGATGTAGTCGGCCCATTTATTATGCTCCAGCCCCCGCACACCTTCTCGAGTGATCACATTAGGGTAAGCGCGGCGTAAGCCCGCAGGCTTATATGAGCCATGAAAGTCCACCAAGAGTTTACGCTGTGCAGCTAGCTTGGCGATCTTCCAGTAATAATTGACCATGGCCTGATCGTCTCGCTGCATAAAGTCGACTTTTATCCCAGCAGCGCCCCATTGCTCAAATCTATCCAGTGCCACTTCAAGCTCATTGTCCAGCGTCTTCCAGATCACCCAGAGGATCACATTGACTTTTTTACTCTTACCGTAGGCGATGATCTCTTCAACATCGATTTCATCGACAACATTGAGGACACTGTCTAAATGATGCCAGCCTTCATCTAACACTATGTACTCGATGCCATACTTAGCCGCAAAATCGATGTAGTACTTATAGGTTTGGGTATTGATCCCAGCGTTAAAATCAACACCAAAAACATTGTTAGCATTCCACCAATCCCAAGCCACTTGACCAGGCTTGACCCAACTGGCATCGATAGCCAGTTCATCGGCCAACAAATAAGACAGCTCATTGGTGAGCAACTCTGCATCGTTTTGCGCAATGGCAAAGACACGCCAAGGAAACAGAGCCGAGGCTGACGAAGTGCTTATCGCCTCTCTGCTAGCAATATAATCGGCTCGCTGAATAATATGCTCATTTCTATCCGAGTCTTGCTTAAGCTCGCTCTTGAGTACAACTGCAGGAAAGCGGGCATTAAGCCCTTGCTTATCGTTACCCTCAAGCCAGAGGCCGGGATAATCTCTTAAGCCTGTCTCGGTAATAACCAGCTTAATATCATCGACATTCACTAATAGCGGCAAGCTAGCAAACTGCTCAGCGCCAATTTCCGATAATCGTTTCGGTAAATAAAGACGTTCGTTATGGCTGATGAAGCTTGTTTCCTCAGGAAAAAGTAGCCGATGGTCGCCATCAAAGTTCAACGATACTGTTTCACTGTTAACCACTAATCCCCCATCTTGCTCAGTGGTGAAACGGTAGGCCATCCCTTGGTCGAACAGCCTAAACGTGAGCGCGAGCTGGTTATCAAAACGCAGTGTCAGCTGATTATAGTGCTCTTGCACCCGTTTAGATTTTTGCTGCACATGGGGAGCGAGTTCACGGTTAACAGTAAGACGCTTAGCATCTATGACCTTAGCCTCACTTAAGTGCAACCTCATGCCTTGAAGCACGATATCGGCAACGGACTCTTTCAACACCGACTTACCCAATACGGTTAACGAATAACGAACGCCTTTTTCTTCTGGGTCGCTGACAGTTAACCGTAACTCGCCGCTGGGCGAGGTTAAGGTATATGGCCCTTTAAGCTCTGCTGCGTTAGCGGCTCCAATAGCTGTTAGTAATAAACCGAACACTAAAAAGTTAGCGAAGCGACTAACTAAGCGAATAGCTGAACGACTAACAAAACCATCAACTAAGCCGCTAGCTATCCAGATCTGAATTACTAATTTATAAGATAATGTCTTCATTGATCTCCCTAGCCAAGCTTGAACAAGCAAAGCGCTAATTAAACAGTCAAAGCCAATAAAAGCAGGTTAAGTGGTATTCGCTTAACCTGCTTCGATTGCTCAGCCTTATAGACTGACACTGATAGGAGATTGACCGTCCCAGCTAAACTGCTGCAGCCCGCCCTGCTCCTGCTCTATGGTGACATTAAAACCTTGCTCACTACCTTCTACACGGCTTACACAAACATCGAAGTGACTCTCGAAGGCTCGAATATGCTTCAAGCACATATTGTCCCAAGTTGTTGGCAGATAAGGCGCAATATCGAAACGTTTGAAACCCGTTGGCTCTATACCAAAAATGCCTTCGGTTACCACGCGGGCATAGAGCGCACTCTCAGCTGACAAGTGGCGCTGATCACCTTCAGGCCACGCCTCGACAGCGTAAGGTACATGCTCGCCTAACAAGCGTTTACGTGAGTAATATTTAAAGTAACGCATTGCAGTATCTGTCTCTTGGGCTGCAAAAATTCCTCTAAAGGCATAAAGAGTTGCACGGTCCCAGAAGGTTTTATTACCCGCTTCACTGTAGATCCCATCTGCGCTCCATAAATGTTCAGATAATACAGCGGCAAGAGTTTGATCTTTTCTGTCAAAAACACCGAAGGAGAATGGCAGCGCAATCCAGGCTCTTAGCTTATCGTTCCCCTCATAATATTGATAAGTATCGAAGCCTTGCACATTGGCGCCAAAATAGGCCTCAATATCGTTAGCCAGCTTTTTTGCACGCTGTTGGTAGTCGCTAGCTAAGGCGTGACGTCCAAGCTCATTGTTCAAGTGGCTCGCCGAAATCAAGGCTCCATAGGTCAACATATTGGTGCTTAAGTTAACATCGCCCGCTGGAAAACGCCCTTCTAGCTCATCGCTGTCCGATGCAATAACCCCCTCATCCGTTTGCTTAGCGAAACTAAAATCGATACACCAATCGATCAGCGGTAGCAGTGCTTTGGCCTGCTGCTTATCGCCATAGGCCAGTGCAAAACGGCTAGCGCCATAGGCAATCATGGCGCAGTCCCCCCTATCACCTGCGCCATTCCAGATATCGTCACCTTCGGCAATAATCGATGACGGAATCGCCTTGCCCTCATCATTCATAAAGCGAGCAAAGTGTTCGAAACTATTAATCGCCGACTCGTTACCGACATCATTACCAAGAAACGGAAAGAAAGGATTGATATATTCTGCCTGATCGTTGGCCCAGATAGCGGCGTAATAACGTCCGCCGCCAGGCGCATGCATCAAGCCGCCCTTGGTTCGAAAAATGGACTCGGCGCTACGTAACTTAGCAAACTCAAACATCTTATTGATGTTCTCATCAGGTGTATTCAGCTGCAGGTTTTGATTCAGGCTCGCCACATACTCATCACGTAGCGCAACCTCTTTTGCCCCATCAAATTGTCGACTTTGTCCCGCTTTGGTGGCCTTAAAGTCCAGATAGACGGTCAGGCTGTCATCCGGTGCGAGATTAAATTCACCCGCTTTATCACTGCTGGCTTCGATTCGGTAGCTACCATAAACTCCCTCTTCGGCTGGAGTATCGATGCGGTAATCAAGTGCATCGATACTCAATGCCACCGCCTTATCGCTAGCATTACTAAAGGTCAGCGCCTCAATCATCACTGGCTGCGTGGTGCTCGGAGATAATAGACGCGTGAGGGTAATACCTTGCCCAATTTGACTCGTCAGGGTAAGACGACCATCGATTCTCGCCTGTTTAAGCTGCTCTTGGTCGACAATTTGACCATTAACGGCAACTCGGGGCGAAACAGAAAGCGGGAAATCATGGATAAGGCTGGCGTGGGTATCGTTTGGTATGGTGCGCAGCATAGGCCACACTAACTTTCTTGTTAGAGTCAGTGAGCCATCGGCATCGCTGCCATAATAGACAATAGCAGAGGCTTGCTCACCACTCATTTCGATATGGTCTTGATGACTATCGTTCACATGCCAAACTAGACCATTATCGGTAAGCTGCCAACGGTCGTTAAGCGTATCGGCCAATCCATTTAAATACTGCTCTTTTTCTTGTGCTTGGGCTGCGTCACTGGCTAGCTTACTTTCAATTTTAGAGTCATTTGAACAAGCGGATAAAATAGCGATGGCACAGGCTGAGGTGACAAATAGTTTTCTCATAGTTATCTCGTGATATAGGGCGATATTCAAGTCAGCGACTTAGCTAATAACCCAGCAATATCATCGCAGGTTATTAAAACTAATCAAAAATTCGTTAAAACTGATTGAAGCACGAACAATCACGAGCACTCTTACTAAAAAGCCGTTAAGCCTTCCTAAAAAATCACCTTAACCAATTACCTTGCGCCTAAACTCCAGTGGTGACATGCCATATTCACGCTGAAAAATATCGTAAAAGCGACTCACGGAACCAAAGCCAGCTTCAAGGGCAATATTGAGTACAGGGCTTTGAGTATCAATGAGTAACGCCTGAGCATGCTGCAGCCGAAGCTGATTAATATACTGCTTGATCGACACCTTCATCACCCGATTAAATAGCTTCATGGCATAGTTTTTATGTAGGCCCGTTGAGCTTGAAACATTTTCAATTGTGATTTTTTGATCGTAATTGTCGGCAATATAACGCAGCATACTTTGAATATGGTTTAAGCCGCCGAAGACCTGCTTATCTTCCAACGTCTCTCCCTGGTTAGTCACCCGCTTGGCTAACTCGAAGGTACTGTAATCTTCTATGGACATGCGCCTGATCCTACCTCGGATCTCATTAATTACCTGACTCGCTAGTAAGGGGACTTGACGCTTAATATCGCTTTCCCAGATCTGAGTCAGTTCTTTGTCACAGCTGTATAAGCTGTCTGAGACAATCACCTCACCGTGCAGTAGCTGACTCACAAAGTGACTGGGCAACATCCAAGTTAAAAATGATTGTAGCGGGATATAGATATTAACCAGTTCACCGTCACCACGAGAAGCCGTCATTTGATGGGGGAAAGAAGCCCAGAAGATGATCATTCGCCCTTCTGGCACAGTGATCTCTTGGCCATTAATCAAATAATCTGCCGAGCAGTCAAATAGATAATTGATCTCTATATGGCCGTGCCAATGGCTATGGGGCATGACAGCCGGTTTTTTGCGATGAAAGCCAAACTGAGTATCCTGAGCTTGCACAGCTAATGGACTGGCTTCATTAAAGGAAATTTTCTCAACCCATTCAAACATTTGTCTAACCCCACCCTTGCTGTTAGGAGTCAAGCTACCCCATAGGCCTTAGTTAAACAATTGAAAGTTACTAAACAAGAACTGAGGTTGAGTTACTGGGAACTCCTATGTGCCCGATTTTTTCCTCACAGCTGCTTTCTTCGTCGTGGCTGCTCTCTTAGATGTCGCCTTGTTTGTTACCTTAGTTGTTGTAGTTTTTTTAGTTGCAGATGTGGCCTTCTTGCCCGAATAACGGCGCTTCTTAAAGCCGCCATCAGGCGCTTTAACTCCCTGTAGCGATGTGGGTAACTGCGCACCAGCCTGTGTGATCAACTGCTGCAGTGATGCTAGCAAAGGCTCCATAAAACTCTGGTATTTTGCCTCTTTGCGGCTTATAGCATCAAGGTTATTTTCCCAAAGCGCAGTCATGTCGGGTGTCGTCGCACTCTGAGGTAAACTGTTTATCAAGCCTTTACCGACCTCTGTAGCCAAAATAGACTTACCTTGGCGAGTTAAGTAGTTGCGCTTAAACAGCAGCTCGATTATCCCGGCTCTCGTCGCCTCAGTACCTAAACCGTCAGTCTCTTTTAAAATTTTGCGAATTTCACTGTCAGTAACATAGCGGCTAATGCCTGTCATGGCACTGAGCAGAGTGGCATCGGTAAAATGCTTAGGTGGCTGAGTCTGCTTCTCCAGTAGCTCACCGCGTTCGCAGAGCAACTCTTGGCCTTTTTTAAGGGCGGGAATATTGGCTAAATGTTCATCGTCATCGGATTGTGACTGCGCAGCTTGGCTTCTTTCTTGATCCGCTTTCGTTGACTGCTTGAGTAGTTGCTTCCAACCAAGCGCCACCTCTTGCTTGGCCTTAGTCTTAAATAAACCACCAGCGATGATGATCTCAACTTGGGTCTCTTTATAAAGATAAGCCGGATAAAACTGCATTAGGTACTGACGTGCGATCTGCAGATATAGCTGCTTTTCCGCCTGACTAAGGTTAGATAAGTTTGCGGTTTTCTCGGTGGGGACGATGGCATGATGAGCATCGACCTTCTTGTCGTTCCACGCCTTAGATTTAAGTTTGGCATTAGGCTGCTCGCAACCAGTCACCAATTCGCTCGCGCCGCTCAGCACCGCACCGATAACACTCGGCGCTAGAGCATGTTGTTCGACAGGAAGATAGCGGCTATCTGAGCGGGGATAAGTAATCAGCTTGTGTTTCTCATATAACGACTGACAAGTATCGAGCACAGATTTTGCGCTCATGCCAAAGCGCTTAGCCGCATCGATCTGCAGCGCCGACAGGCTATAAGGCAAAGGGGCATTTTGCTTCTTGTCTTGCGCCACCACCTTTTCGACCCTTGCGTTTTGACCGCTTATACGACCAACGACGTTCTGCGCTAACCCTCTCGACAGCACCCGCCCCTCTTCATCCATATAGGGCTGACAGGCCTCACTCGGTTGCCATTTTGCGCTAAACCGCTCTTGATTATCAGTTGCGAGGTGCGCCAACACCTCATAGAAAGGTTTAGAGACAAATTCGGCTATCTCGGCGTCACGGCGCACCACTAAGCCGAGCACAGGAGTTTGCACCCGCCCGACAGACAGCACACCTTGATAACCGACCTTACGACCTTGGATGGTATATGCCCGAGTCATGTTCATACCATAGAGCCAGTCGGCGCGAGAGCGCGCAAGTGCCGATGTCGATAACGGAATAAACTCACGATTTGAGCGTAATTGTCCCAGGGCTCTTTTCACCGCTTGCGGATTCAAATCGCTGATCAACAACCGCTGAGCATTCTGTAACTTTGCCCCTTTCACACCAAGATGAGCGATGATCTCATCGACTAGCAGCTGTCCCTCTCTATCTGGATCGCCCGCATTAACTAGCTGTGAAGCCTCCTTCACTAAGCCTCGTAGCACAGCAATCTGGCCACGCATCTTATATTTAGGCTTCATCTTCCAAGTCTCTGGCACGATAGGCAGATGCTCAAACTTCCATGACTTGTATTCTGGCGAGTAAGCATCGGGCTCTGCTTGCTCAAGCAGGTGGCCAACACACCAAGAGACGCAATCACCATTGGCTGCACGAATAAAGCCATCGCCTTTCTTTAGCGGTTTAGGCAACACATCGGCAATGGCTCTTCCTAGGCTTGGTTTTTCAGCAATATATAAGATCATGAGCAAGAATTAGGATTACTGTATAAATTAACAGTAACTGTACCTTGAAGCGCCGAAGGGTGCAAACGAAAGCCGAAGCGCTACGGCTATTTGCTGCAGAACTGGTTAGCTTTTATTCAAAGAGTGTAAATTATATTGAGAATAATTCTCATCTAGTGCTTTAATGACTCAAATTAATCAAGGGGAGATAACCATGCTAGCAACCTTAAGCCCACGTGGGGTTAGACTCGACAAACTCATGCTGTATCATTTTTTGCTAATAACTTCTTGGTTACTTATCCTGTCCCCTTTTATTTATTTTGCCTTTGGCGCTGCACCATTAATATTGACTAGCCTTTTGATCCCGCTCACCTGCATTAGCACCTTAATAGGGTTAAAATTAGGCCACGGCTTTGGTAAAACCGCGTCAACGTTGCTGTTTGCAAGCTGGATGGCAGTATGGGCACTCCACCTCTACCCCGCAATATAATGCAGACAAACATTTCCTTGAGAAACGAGCCAACGCAAGCAAACCTCTCAAAGAGTGCTTGATACCCCGTCAAATTCAAGACACAAAAAAACCGAGCAATAGCTCGGCTTTTTTAATTAACGTGTCGGCTTATGGATGACAAACGTTATGCATCTCTAAGTTAGTACCGATATCTTTGCTACGGTTCGCCTTAGCATCGTCGTTACGTAACTGAGTAAGGTGATCTAAGTAAGCTTGGTCAACATCATTGGTGACGTATTTACCGTCAAATACTGAGGTTTCAAAACGCTTAACCCCTGGATTTTCCTTACGTACCGCTTCAACAAGATCCTCAAGTGACTGGAAGATCATGCCATCGGCACCGATCAGCTTAGTGATCTCTTCAACATCTCGGCCGTGAGCAATTAGCTCATTGGTGGTCGGCATATCGATGCCATACACGTTCGGGAAGCGGATCTCTGGTGCTGCAGAAGCGAAGTATACTTTTTTAGCTCCCGCTTCACGTGCCATCTCAATGATCTGCTCAGATGTCGTACCACGCACGATTGAATCATCCACTAATAAGACGTTCTTACCCTTAAACTCATCGCCAATCGCGTTAAGTTTACGACGTACAGACTTCTTACGCTCTTGCTGGCCCGGCATGATAAAGGTGCGGCCGATATAACGGTTCTTTACGAAGCCTTGGCGATATGGCAAATCCATATGACGCGCAATTTCAAGGGCGATATCGCATGATGTTTCAGGAATAGGAATAACCACATCAATATCATGATCCTCCCACTCTCTTTTAATCTTCTCACCCAGCATGGTTCCCATATTAACACGGCTGCTATAAACAGAGATGTTGTCGATGGTTGAGTCTGGACGTGCAAAATAGACAAATTCAAAAATACAAGGAGAGTAACTTGGCGAATGTGCGCATTGGCGAGTATAAAGCTCACCTTCTAGAGTAATATAAACCGCTTCACCCGGTGCGACATCACGCATAAACTCAAAGCCAACCGCATCGAGGGCGACACTTTCAGATGCGATCATATACTCGGTGCCTGACTCAGTTTCATGCTTGCCAAGCACTAACGGACGAATGCCAAACGGATCTCTAAACGCAACGAGACCTTGACCTATAATCATCGCAGCAACGGCATACGCGCCACGAGTAATATCGTGTACCTTTGCTACCGCGTTAAACACATCATCAGCGCTAAGATCATCGGAAGTCGTCTGTTGCAGTTCATCGGCCAGCAAGTTAAGCAGCACTTCAGAGTCTGAGGTAGTGTTAACGTGACGACGTTGCTTGATTAGACGCTCATGCAACTCAACCGTGTTGGTTAAGTTTCCGTTATGAGCTAAAGAGATACCAAAAGGAGAGTTGACATAAAACGGTTGAGCTTCAGAAGCGCTAGAGCTTCCTGCTGTAGGGTAACGCACGTGACCTATGCCTGCATTACCTTGCAAACGTTGCATATGTTTTGGCTCAAAAACGTCCTTCACCAAACCATTGGCTTTACGCAATCTAAACGCGCTGCCATCAACGGTCACAATGCCAGCAGCATCCTGTCCACGATGCTGGAGCACAGTCAGTGCATCATAAATGGTTTGATTAACCGATGACTGGCCAACTATTCCGACAATACCACACATGGGTAAGCTTCCTCATTGTAAGATGTTCTATTATTTAATATTTTTGCCTTAAGTGAGACTTAATATCCCTACCTAAAACCAAGTAATGCTTTAGTGCATTTTATATTTTGGGTACAAAGCTTGAGGTGTTTTCCAAGTAGTCAAAGAACCACTGGATCACAACTCCAAATTCGGGCACGAGTGTAGAATCCTGCCACCAATCTGTGTTGGGTGCTCCGGTAAAAGCATCCATAAAAAACAGTAACGCGCTAACGATCAATGCGCCCCTAAGGGCACCGAAACACAAGCCAAGTACTCTATCGGTACCTGACAATCCGGTTTTAGAAACCAATTGACCTATTAAGTAATTAACCAAGGCGCCAAGAATAAGGGTCGATACGAACAAGATGGCAATCGCCACACCGTTGCGAACCATTTCATCTTGCATTTGAGTAAGGTGCGTAGCGAGTTTAAGATAAAACTGGCTAGCAATAAAAAAAGCAGCAAACCAAACCACGAGAGACATGGCTTCTTTTACAAAACCACGTACCAAACTGATCAAAGTTGATAGTCCGATAACGATAATTATGGCGTAATCAATCCAAACCATTTAAGAAATTATCCAGCATAGGGTTTAAGACGGCGCGATTCTAACAGAGACAGAGTTATTTCTCACGCTTTCGCGGCGAAATAACTTTTTCTCGGACAAAGACAATCACAATTTATTATTTTTCAACGGGATTATAAGCAACCACTCGCCCTTTAAGCTTGGTCAACTTCTCGATATCGGCTTGCATACGGCTTAGCTTATCTTTAGAAACATTTGGGCCGACGAACACCTTAGTCAACTGACCATCAACTGGCTTGGTCGGCAAGGTGTATGCGGTAAAGCCTTTATCACGAAGCCGTTTTACTAGGCCTCTGACGTTAGCCGCATTATTAAAGCTACCCAACTGAATCGTCCAAGCGGCCTTAGGCATAGCGGTAGGCTTTACGGTTTCAGTTGCTGGCTTATTGACTGGAGTGCTGGTGTTCTTAGCTTCCGACTTTTGACTCTGGCCGCTTTCTTGGGCTATGTGCCAAGTGGCATCACCGGACTGAGTGCCATCACCGGATTGATTGACATCACCAGACTGAGAGTCATCACCGGATAAAGAGCCTTCAGCAGATCCATTGCCTTCGGCGCCTAGATCCAACGTTTCAATGTCCTGCTCAGGCAGCTCACTTGTTTGGATTTCAGGTCTAAGAGGAATTTCAGCAAACTGCTCTTCTTCGCGCTGCTTCTTACCATCCAATATATCGGGTAAAAAGATCACCCCTAATGCCACAATGACGATGACACCAACCAGACGGTTTTGAAATTGACTAGACAAAATTCTCTCCCTTAAACAAATCTTTAAAGCCTGCAACAGTGTAAAATGAGCCAAATACAATTACCACATCTTCCGGGTGTAATTGGGCTTTCATCGCCTCCCAGGCGGCGCTCATCTCGGTATATGTAGAGGCCGCAACACCTAATGGCATCAAGGCTGCGAGCTCTGCCGCCGTCGCGCCCCGTGGTACAGACAGATCGCATAAGAACCACAAGTCCACATCGGCAGATAAAGTCTGCAGCACCGAGCGAGCATCTTTATCTTTTAGCATGCCGCAAAGCGCAACTAAGCGACGTTTTGGCATAGATGCTAAACGAGACTGCAGGTAACGCGCCGCATGAGGGTTGTGGGCCACATCCACAATCACACGAGGTGAGTCGTTAAGACATTCTAAACGCCCCGCTAATTGTGTGGTTCCAACCGCTTTGGCAATAATATCTGCTGAAATCTCAGGACAAAGGTGCTCTAACACCGCAATCACAGTGGCCGCATTTGGCTGAGGCAAATAGGGAAGCGGCAAATTACCTAAGTCAAAGCGCTGACCCTGATAGTGCCAATCTTTATCGCTACAGCGATAACTAAACTCACTATCGACTCGGTATAGTGATGCACCGATTCGATTAGCCACATCCAATAGCGAGGTTGGGCAATCCGGCTCCCCTACAATAGCAGGTCTATTGGCTCTGAAGATCCCTGCCTTTTCCGCGCCGACCAACTCTCGGGTATCACCTAGGTAATCTTGATGATCTAAATCGATAGAGGTCACCACCGCAATATCAGCATCGATTAAGTTGGTCGCATCTAAACGGCCACCAAGACCGACTTCAAGCAGCACCACATCCAGCTTTGCCTGTTTAAACAGGTATAAGCCTGCAAGGGTTGCGTATTCAAAGAAGGTTAATGAGATCTCGGCGCGCGCAGTTTCGATTGCCTCAAAAGCAGCAACCAGTGACTCATCACTCGCATCAACGCCATTTATCCGCACGCGTTCGTTATATTTAAGTAAGTGCGGCGAACTATACACGCCGACCGTTTTCCCTGATAACTGCAACGCGGCCTCGAGCATGGCACAGGTTGTTCCTTTACCATTGGTGCCGCCTACAGTCACGATCTTAGTCTGGCCAAGATTGTTTAAGCCCATGCGCTCCGCGACTTGTGAGACTCGTCCCAGCCCCATATCAATTTCAGTTGGGTGAATCGCCAACAAGAAATCTAACCAAGTATCCAACGTTGCCCCCTTTTCGGGTGCAACTAAGCTTGCTCTGTTATCCACAAAAATTTATCCATTAAAAGCGGTGAAAGATCTATGCCTTAATTAAGCGATTATCTGTATTAAGCTATCATCCGTAACAAACATTAAGCGCGGCTTATTGCTTATATGACTCGTCGACATGGCTAATTTCAGCTTGGATTCGCCATGTCGGTACTAGTCTTGTGAAAATTAGTCCAGCATGAATAGTGGGCCAAGCGACAGCTTAGGCAGCTGATAACTTTCAGGATACGTTACATCCACAAGGTACAAGCCATTGGGTTTAGCCGTTGCTGCGGCCTTAGTTCTGTCTTTAAGTGCCAGTAGTTGCTCAATCCATTCGACAGGTTGATTACCTAGGCCGACTTCTAATAATGAGCCGACAATATTTCGTACCATATGATGCAAGAAGGCATTAGCCTTAATGTCGACACAGATATACATGCCTTGACGAGTCACGTTGACTTCATGCACACAGCGAAATGGCGTATTAGACTGACACTGAATAGCTCTAAAACTGGTAAAATCCTGCTCTCCAAGCAAATACTGCGCAGCTTGATGCATCTTCGCTTCGTCAATATCCCCAGGGTAGTGACTCACACCACTACGCAAAATACCTGGGCGTAGCTGATGGTTGTAGATCATGTAACGGTAACGTCTCGCCGTAGCGGTAAAACGGGCATGAAACTCATCATCAACGATTTTTACCCAACGCACCGCGATATTGTCCGGTAGATTAACATTGACACCTAGGCTCCAAGCCGACTCTTTTCGAACCGCATTGGTTTCAAAATGAACCACTTGGCCTGTAGCGTGAACGCCTGCATCGGTGCGACCTGCACACTGAACAGCAATAGGCTCATTCGCTACGATTGAAAGCGCTTTTTCTAGTCGCTCCTGTACTGTGTCAACTTCCGCCTGACGTTGCCATCCGAAATATTGACTACCATCGTACTCTATACCTAGCGCAACTCGCATCCCACACCTCAATCACTCGGTTAAACAGTTACCCGATGCGCCTGTTACTGTTTGGCTCATACATCGAATAAACGAAATCTTTTAATAGCCGGCGATTCTAGCATACTCAAGGTAAACGATAAGTATAAAAAAGGCGCCATAGGCGCCGTTTTTATACTGTTATATTTAAACTAACTCTTTGAGTAAGCCTGCCGCCTCAGCCTGCTGACGGTCATTACCATCAAGCTCAACCTCTTTTAACAGCGCCCGTGCACTGTCACTATCGTCGATCTCAATATAAGCGCGGGCCAAGTCTAACTTAGCGTTGACCGAGTTTTCCTCATCATCGACATCAACCATAGGGGTATCCCCCTTCAAAGAGTCTAAGTCACCCATGTCGACATCTAGCTCCTTATAAAGATCAGTTTCACCGTTATCTTCATCGGCTTCGCTCAAGAGTCTGTCGATATCGATAAACCCATTATCTTTCTGGAAGGTGGTTAAGTCGTGCATCGCTACCGCACTCTTACCTTCGCTATTCGCACTCGCCTCTTCTGCGTCGAGCGCTGCTAGGGCTTCATCTACCGTCAGCTTACTATTATCATCGAGGGTAAAAGTCTCATCATCGGTCAGTGCAAGATCGATATCCTGTGAACTGCCCTCAGATGCTAGGCCTTTAAGTAACTCGTCATCGGAAAGATCGGCGGACGCATCATTTGCAACACCGAAATCCAGTGTGGTTTCAGTGTCATCGTCCTTCTGATTTACGATGCTTTCCCAGTCAATAGTGTTTTCTTCAACCTTCTTATTCCCCTTAAGGTCATCAAAGAAACCACTCTCTTTCTCACTCTTTGGTAGTTGAGTTTCTTCGACTTTTACCTCAGGCTCTTTTGAATCAAACTCTTCATCTGGCAGGGTAAAGTCAAGTAGATCTTCTGATGCGTTAACCTTGCTCTCTTGACTAGGCTTAGTGCTCGCGCTATCAAAATCACTTAAGTCGAAATCTAAGCTATTGCTCTCTTGAGTCTTTGTCGGGGCAGGCTCAGTTATCTCAACACTCGGCTCCTCATGTGATTCTAGTTTCGCCTCTGTTTCTAACTCTGGCTTCGAAGTGAGCTCTGCTTCAGCGTCAACTGTAGGCTCACTCTCAACTGCTGGAGTCTGAGGGTCAGCACTTGGCGCCTCAAGGTCCGCAAGTAATGCATCAAGTTCACTATCGAGCTCACTCTCAGGTTTATCTGCATCGCTATCCTTGTCTAATTCAAGCTCGGCCGCGATTTCAAAGCCTGCCTCTAACTCGGCGGCCATCTCATCTGAAAGTGTATCGATATCTTTGTGCTCATTAGCGTCATCTTGAGGCTTATGTTCTCCCTCAAGCTCTGCCAATAATGCATCCAGATCATCTTCACTACCCGCTGATGGTTCAGCATCACCTGCAGTGCTAACAGCCAGCTCTTGTGCTGACATGTCCTCTGCTGTGGGCTTGTCAAATCCAGCTAGCAAGGCATCGATGTCATCATCTTGAGTGCTAGCTTCAACCTCTGTTACCTGCTCTTGTGCAGACTCGTCCTGTGTTGCGGGCTCGTCAAATCCTGCAAGCAAGGCATCGATGTCATCATCTTGAGTGCTAGCTTCAACCTCTGTTACCTGCTCTTGTGCAGACTCGTCCTGTGTTACGGGCTCGTCAAATCCTGCAAGCAAGGCATCGATGTCATCATCTTGAGTGCTAGCTTCAACCTCTGTTACCTGCTCTTGTGCAGACTCGTCCTGTGTTGCGGGCTCGTCAAATCCAGCTAGCAAGGCATCGATGTCATCATCTTGGGTGTTAGCTTCAACCTCTGTTGCCTGTTCTTGTGCAGACACGTCCGATGTTGCGGCTTCATTTTTAGCTTCCTGCTCCTCAAAGCCTGCTAACAGCGCGTCTAAATCGTCTTCTTGGGCACTGATTTCTGTACCTGTTGTATCGGTCGGTTCATCAAAGTCTGTCTGTAAAGAGCCGAGAGCGTTTTCAGCTGTTTTATCTTCAGGCTCATCAAACCCTGCCAGCAACGAATCTAGATCGTCTTCTTCTGCCGTTTTCGCTCCAGCATTAAACTCGTCCCCTTGCTCCTGCTCTCCCATGGCCTCGGCCCACAAGTCATCTAATGACTGGCCTTCATCTAGCGCCTCTTCAACCACGACATCTTGCTCTTCAGCCTGACGAACCACACTCGCGGTCGCGATATCTTGTAATGATTTATCCTCATCATGGGTATCATCGGTATCGAGGTGAACAGCTAAATCATCGGCATCATCGGCTTTAGCAAAATCTGGATCAATCTCTTTATCAGCAGCGAGTTCATCTTTATCAGCAGTTAGTTGCTGTTCATCTTGCGACTCCCCGGCACTGTTTTCGTTTCGACGACGGATAAACAGCCAGAATAAAGCTACGACAAGTAACGCTGGAATGACGGCACCCGCCACCAACAACAGTGGGTTATCCATTATGGTTCGCCACAGATCTGACGTCGGCTCCTGCTTTGGCGCACTCAATGCTGCAAGTTGCTGCTGTTTAAGTTGCAGCTCTTGATCTAGCGCTTCATTCTCAGATTTGGAGTCTTGCAACGCCTGTTTTAGCAAGGCGTTCTCTTCTTTTAGCTGGGTAATTTCCTGCTGAAATGCCTCTGTATCCGATGAACCCACGACAATTTCATCGCTTGCTCGCGCAAGCTCATCTTTTAACTCTAGATTTTGTGCCTGACTCTCTTCGAGTTGCTTGGTTAGTGCATCAACCTCTGCTGACAACTCTGCAATCAGTGGATTAGGCTTAGCGGCAACAGGTGGTTTAGCGAGGGTAGTCGCATTCGCGCTTTCAACTTTTTCGGCCACCGCTTTTGTCGTTACACTCGGCTTATTTGGCTTCGCGGCAACAGCAGTTGATGACCAGTTACGGTCGTTACGCTCGGCACGTGCTTTAGCATCGACCTGAGAGGTCTGCAGCATCACAGCTTTCGTCGGCACCAATAAAATCATACCGCGCTCTAAGCTGTTATAATTCTTGCTTGAAAATGCATGGGGGTTGGCGTCATACAGAGCCGCCATGACTTGATACACGGTAACGCTATTATCTGGCTTTACGGCTTGAGCGATACTCCAGAATGTATCTGACGACGTTGTCGGGCCATATTGACGAACGCTCTGCTCATTGAGTTTTACTTGACCATCAGGCCCAGTAATTTTTAATGGCTCAGCAACAACAGAATTAATCGAAGGGGCGGCAATAGCCACTAACCCTGTGGCAAATAAACCGACAAGATGCGAAGTGCGAAAGTTCATCAATCCTTCCCTTTAAAGCACGCTGGAGTCACCACCCTGGTGACGAGCTTTAGGCATTGTATTTATTGAGATTACTATAAACTAGATTCTACTGCCCTGCTACTGTTCACAACTTTAAAACATAAAAAGCCCGCGTAATGCGGGCTTTTTAATCAGATTAGCTAACTGCTAGATTAGAAGTTAGTAATAATCTCTAATCAAAACCTCTGCGATCTGAACACTGTTAAGTGCAGCACCTTTACGGATGTTATCTGAAACAACCCAAAGGTTTATGCCGTTTTCGTGTGAAATATCTTTTCTCACGCGGCCAACATAGACAGGGTCGGTTCCAGCACCTTCTGTTACCGCCGTTGGATAATCTTCATCGCCTTCGAACAGTTCAACACCCACTGCGCCTCGTAATACCGATTTAACATCTTCGGCATCGACAGGTTGCAGAGTCTCTAGGTGAATTGCCTCTGAGTGACCGTAAAATACAGGTACGCGCACGGCAGTTGGGTTAACCACGATGCTATCATCACCGAAGATCTTCTGGGTTTCCCACACCATCTTCATCTCTTCTTTGGTGTAGCCGTTATCCATAAACTTATCAATTTGTGGCAATACGTTAAACGCAATTTGCTTCGGATAAGTCTTAGGCTCAACGGGTAAGCCCTGTAGCAGCTTAGCGCATTGTCCTGCTAACTCTTCAATCGCTTGCTTACCAGAACCTGAAACTGACTGATAGGTCGCTACGTTAATACGTGAAATACCGTAAGCATCATAGATAGGCTTAAGTGCAACTAACATCTGAATCGTTGAACAGTTAGGGTTAGCAATGATATTGCGGTTTCTAAAATCAGCAATCGCTTCAGGGTTCACTTCGGGTACCACTAGTGGTACGTCAATGTCATATCTAAAGTGAGAGGTGTTATCGATAACAACACATCCATTTTCAGCGGCAATAGGTGCCCACTTAGCTGAAACATCACCACCAGCAGAGAAGAAACCGATTTGAGCCTGTGACCAGTCAAAAGTGTCTACATCTAAAATTTCGACCTGTTTACCGTGGAAGCTTACCGTATTACCGGCGCTGCGACTGCTGGCTAATGGATATAAATTAGCAACCGGAAAGTTACGCTCTTCGAGGATCTCAATCATTGTTTGACCCACTGCGCCCGATGCACCTAATACGACAACATTAAATTCCTGCGACATAATTACAGCTCGACTCCTGAAAACCCTAAATTGGACAACCAATTTACATCAGTTTGCCCCGTATTGCCTACCTTTAATGCGCTAAATTCGCGGCGATGAGTGTGATTTTTTCTCATATGATCGAACCCTTGCTTATTTAGAAACTGTTTTCTAAATAATTCGTCATCATCGCGCAGATCATAGACAAATCTAGCTAGCTGCAATAACGCTCTTTCATCGCTGATTTCAGTTAGGTTAACTTGCTCACTCCAGAGGAATGGCAGCAAAGATCCCATCTGTTTATCGGCCTCAATGTTAAGTACCTCTGCTAACTTTTGATACAGCATATAGGTACCACGTGCCTTACCTTCTAAAGAGTAACCTGCAATATGCGGCGTGCAAAACTCAATGTAGGGTACAAGCTCGGGCATAGGGTGAGGCTCGCCTTCCCAAACATCAAGCACCACCTTGACATCATCACGCTGTTGTTTGAACTTGATCAGCGCGCGGTTATCAATGACTTCACCGCGGCAACAATTAACCAGCCAAGTATTTTCACCGAGGCTATTAAGTCTTGCTTCATCAAACAGGTACCAGGTTCTATGCTCACCATGTTTTGTTATCGGCACATGTAGGCTAATCACATCGCACTTTTCAATTAAGGTATCTAAGTCCACGAAGCTACGCGGATCGCCACTCTGCTCTAACAATGGGTCATTAAGCAGCACTTCAATGCCATAAGCCTCAAGGCACCTTGCGACTGCTGTACCGGTATTGCCTGCGCCAACAATCCCCACAACCTTGCCCTTAAGTGGGCTGTTAAAGCGCTGCGCCAACTCAAGCATGGCAATAAAGGCAAATTCGCCCACAGCGGTAGCGTTACAACCCGGCGCATTAGAAAAAGGAATGCCGCGACTTGCAAGGTAATCCAGATCGACGTGATCCGTACCTATGGTGGCACTGCCAACAAATTTCAGTTGGTTATTATTTGCCAATAAGGCTTGATTCACCTTGGTGACCGAACGAACCAGTAGCACATCGACATCGCTAACTTGTTCGGCTGTTAACTCCCTACCATTTACGGTTTCAATCGTGCCCAAATCACCAAACAACTGCTGAACATAGGGCATATTTTCATCGGCAAGGATCTTCATCATGATTTCCAAAAAGTGTGCAGAATGCGTGTGAGCAGCATTCTAGCAAGATGGGCTATTCATTAGAAACATAAGGACAAAAAATAGCATTGAAAATATACGAAACCATCTACATAACAAAAAAGCTTACTATCAAGTATCTAGTGTAAAATTTTTCATTTTTATTGAGCAACTGACAAGTTGTTCAACAAAGCAGCAAATGTTAAGTTTCATGGATATAAAAGTGTTAAAACAGCAACGAGTGATGGGTAGGTTTTCGCTTTAACCTAAAGGTTTGCGAGTGCGGGTATTGGAATGAATGCGAACCCAGTTATGTGTTTTTGTAAGTAGGGAGTGATATGTCAAAGATATTGGATGCAATGGAAATTCGTGGTCGTAAAACTGAATTTAAAGTGACGATGGTCTTGGCATTTATTTTAGTCGCTATTTCATTTTTTGCTGTAGGGTTTATCTATGCAAATGTACCTCAGACTGAAATATTATTGACGTTAATAATATTTTTGGGAGGTGTAAATGCAGCCTTAGCTTATTACCTATGTAAAAAATTCGACAGTTTATCAGGTACATAGCAAGACTAAAAAGCTGCCTCCGCCATCAATTGTCGATTTTCTTGCATAAACCGCCCCTGATCGCGCCAACGAATTTTCAGGCATGGCGACATATTTTTAACGAAAGGAATCATCAATGAAAACCAGTTTATTATCAAAACCCAGCGGATATTTCTGGGGTTCCCTCATCATGTTTTTAGGTTTGATTTATAACGTTATAGAACAGGATCTGTTTGGTTCTGCGTTGTTTTTATTCTCATCGGTCATACTCTTGTCTATCGGCTGTGTCAAAAGCCGATCGTGATGAGATAAAAATAAGCTTGTGAGCCCCCTCAATTCAATCTCATTATCTTGCCTTCCCCACTTAAAGGAGCCTCATTGTTCTAATCGACAATAAGGCTATATAGGAGTATAAAAACATAGCGTACATGTGCGATTTATCATTTGAGGTTCACATTGGATATTGCCATTTTATTTGTTTTAATTCTGATTAATGGTGTGTTTGCTATGTCAGAAATTGCATTGATGACGGCAAAAAAGAGTCGATTACAAAAACTGGCTGCTGAAGGAAGTCATGCCGCCGCCAAAGCAATTAAGTTAGCTGAAGAGCCAACACAATTTCTATCAACCGTTCAAATTGGTATTACCGTCATTGGTATATTGAATGGCATTTTAGGGCAAGCGGCCTTGGCTGGTCCTATATCTGAATTAATCATCTCTTTAGGTTTTCCAGCAACGCTAGCACTTACTATTTCAACCGCCTCAACGGTCGTTGTCATAACATATGTGTCGATAGTCATTGGTGAGTTAGTACCAAAACGCATTGCCCAATTTCATGCGGAGCGCATCTCAACTTTAGTTGCACCACTCATTAGCTTTCTAGCATCTATTTCTCGGCCTTTTGTTTTCCTACTTTCTGTCTCGACAGACGCCTTACTACGTTTGCTCGGTCGTTCAAGTAAAGATGCAACTTCAATCACTGAGGATGATATTCATGCGTTGCTGGACGAAGGCTCAGAGCAAGGTGTAATAGAAAAGCAAGAACACTCTATGGTTCGTAAGATCTTTCAGCTAGATGATCGAAAAGTGGTGTCATTAATGACACCAAGAAGTGAACTTGTTTATTTTGACACCGAGCAGTCGTGGGATGAAAACTTACCAAGGCTATTGCGCTCAGATTATTCCATTTTTCCGGTGACCCGTGGTGGTATGGATAATATTCTTGGTTTTACCACCGCTCGTTTTTTATTAAAAGCTGCACACCAAGAACACAAAATTAAGTACTTAATGCGTAATTTGTTGCCGTGTTTGACAATTTTAGAGAATACATTTGGCAGTCAATTGCTGGAGTTATTGAAAACAACAGGTGAAGAGATCGCATTGGTTGTCGATGAATACGGTGATGCTCAAGGTATTGTGACCCAGAAAGACTTACTCGAAGCACTTGCTGGTGAATTTAAATCGGCAAATCCTAATGACTCATGGGCTAAGCAAATCTCGGCCGCGGAGTGGATATTTGATGGCGCTATTCCAGTTACAGTGTTGAAAGAAAATTTAAATCTAACTTCCTTGCCAGAGGAAAAAGAAGCTGATTATCAAACGCTAACTGGCATGTTTATGTGGCTAACGTCAAACGTTCCTACTGTGGGAGACAAGCTTAAATATCAAGATTGGAGTTTTGAAGTGCTTTCAATCGATAACAATAAAGCCAGTAAGGTACGGGCCACCCTTAATAAGAGCTAACAAGCCAGCAGCTGTTGCTACTGGCTGTATGTGCTCGTCTTTAACTTAACTCGCACTTTGCTGATTGCTGACTCAGCTCATTGCAGGCTGAGCTCTAGCAGTTTAGCGGCGACAAACAGGTCTTGAATGGCGATGCCTGAACTATCAAAAATAGTGATCTCATTACTATTAACCCGCCCAGCAGATTGACCTGTAATGACACTGCCTATCTCTTCTACTTGCCCATTTTGAGTATGTTGAAATTCACCGATGACTATAGACTGCGCTCGGTAGTCACAAAATAAACTTGCGTCTTGATACAGCTCTACGGGCAACTCCTGTTTACCGACTTTATCTGCGCCCATGGCGGAGATATGAGTACCGGATTTAACCCAGCCAGCCTCAAACAGCGGAGCTGTGGCTGTGGTTGCGGTCACGATAATATCTGCATTATCACAAGCATATTGCGCGCTAGCTATTTCGCACTCAGCTTGTAAGCCTCTATCGATTAGGCGTTTAATAAACTGCTCACAGCGAAGCTTATCTCGACCAACAACCATCACCTTAGTGATATCGCGCACTTCTGCAATAGCTAATACTTCGTACTCAGCTTGATGACCAGTACCAAATATTGCCAATACTGTTGCGTCTTTTCGCGCCAAATAGTCGACTGCAACCGCGTCAGCAGCGGCTGTGCGGTATGCATTAACCTGTGTTGCCGCAACCACGGCAACCAGCTCACCGGTTTCGGGACTTAACAAAAACACATTGGTGCCATGGCACGGTATGTTTTTAGCCTGATTACCTGGCCAGTAACTGCCGGTCTTCCAACCTACCAATGTCGCCGTTGACGCTGACTTCATTGAGAACATGGAGTCGGTTTGAGGACCAGATGCATTCACCACGGGAAACAGCGTGGCTTCGTCAGTCGTGGCGGCGATAAATGCATCTTTTACTGCCGAATAGGCCAGTTGATGGGTGATCAGTTTTGCAGTTTGCGCTTCATTTAAATATTGCATATTACCAGCCTTGAATTCGGTTCCAGATCTCATAGGTGTTATCTTGTGTATCAAACACATGGTAGTGTTGATGCATAGAGGCTGTAGCGCAGGCATGATTTGGTAGAATATGCAGTCGACAACCTACTGGAAAATCATCAAAATTAATCTGTTCATCACCAATGGCTGCAACAATCCCATGCTCTTGGTTAACGCCAATCACCTGCAGGCCTTCAGCGAGCTTTCCATCAGGTTGTGCGACTAAACCATAGCCGCAATCCTTAGGTTGCCCCGCAGTGCCGCGATCTGCTGACAGTGCCATCCAACCCGCATCAATAAACAACCAGCCCTTGTCTTTGTTATGACCAATAACCGTGGTCACTACACTTGCTGAAATATCTTCTAGCTGACACACGCCAATTCCAGTCATCACTAAATCGAAGAAACCATATACCCCGGCTCTCACTTCTGTTATGCCACTTAAGTCTTGATAACTATGGGCGGTAGGGGTTGAACCGACGCTAACTATGTCACAAGGGATCCCTTCGGCGCGCAGGTTATTAGCCGCTTTCAAGGTCATTTTAACTTCGTTTTGGGCTGCCTCAGCTAGCGACTTGGGATCGAAACAAAGATAAGACTCACCAGCATGAGCAAGTACACCGTGAAAACTCGCTGCGCCTAGCTGTAGTATATTAGCGATTGCAATAAGCTTAGGATCATCTGGGTGAATACCGCCTCTATGCCCATCACAGTCCACTTCGATTAATGCCGCAATGACGCAGCTGTTATCTTGGCAGTATCTATTTACAAACTCAGCCTGCTCTATGGTGTCCAGCAGTACTCTAACCTCTGCCCCTTTAGCATTAAGCTGCTCAATTCTTGGTAATTTTCCCTCTGAAATGCCGACCGCATAAACGATATTGGTGTAGCCCTCACCTGCCAGCGCCTCGGCTTCTTTCACCGTAGATACAGTAATTGCGGATGTTTTTTGTGGTAATAAATGCTCAACCGCTTCGAGTGCTCTAACCGTTTTAAAGTGAGGCCGCAGCTCGGCTCCTAAAGCTTCAGTCTTGCTGCGTAATCGCACTAGGTTTTTCAGCATTCCCTGTTTATCAACCAATAAGAAAGGCGTATCTAGGCTCTGGTAGCTCTCTAGCAGCTTGGGATTTTGGCTTTCACTAGCAAACATGAGTATTTCCTGCTCTATCAAATAAGTCATTGCTGATTTTTCTGTATGTGAGCAACATCAAATCAGCGAGTAGAACAGAAGTATCCAAGAAATTAGTTTTGTTTTACATTAATACTTATTAAGGTATTAATTAGGTTCAAGCTAAATGATCACCACTGAAGATCTCAGATTTATCACCACTATTGCCAGCCATAGAACCTTAGCCGATGCGGCAAGAGCGTTAAATATTACTCCGCCATCGGTGACACTTAGACTGCAACATATTGAAAAAAAACTGTCGATTAAACTTATCCAGCGCCCATCAAGAGTCGTGAGCTTAACCGAAGAGGGACAGCTGTTACTGGATAAAGGCCTGCCTATTTTGCGAGGACTCGATGAGCTACAAGAACAACTTGATGAATTGAAAGAGCATGTGTGCGGCAAACTGCGAGTATTGGCGCCGCTTGGATTTGGTAATGACTATATCGCGCCGCTACTGGGCGAATATAAAATCCAGCACCCACAACTGGATATTGAGCTAGAACTCTCCGATAACCCCAATTGGTCGAGCCATCATAAGTGGGATGTGATTATTTATATTGGGGCGCTTAATGACTCTTCATTAAAGATGATCACCTTGGCCAAAAACCAACGCTTTGTCTGCGCCGCTCCAAAATACCTTGAGCAAATGGGCACGCCTAAAGCGCCGCAAGATCTGCTCAAACATAGATGCATCGCATTAAGGGAGAATAACGAAGACGTCACCTTATGGCCTTTTACTAAACTGTCTGACAACAAACTTGAGATGATCAGGATCACCCCAACGCTTGCCAGTAACGAAGGCCGCGTCATTAAAGATTGGGCCACAGCAGGCCTTGGGATCATTATGCGTTCTGAATGGGATGTACAACCACAGATAAATAGCGGCGAATTAGTACGACTACTGCCTGAATATACCTTGCCTAACGCCAACATCGTTGCGCTATTAAGTAGTCCAGAGAAAGAGCGTTCGGCGCGCATTTCTGGCTTTATTCAACTATTGAAACAGCGACTCAACCCGCTGCCTTGGAAGTAGGCAAGCAATATATAAACCAAAACACAAACAGCTTTAGTTAGTAACACTGACTATATAAGCGAGAATAAAAACAAGAGATTGAGGGTTTAGCTGAAGATTAATTTAACCGTTTTTAGTCTATTAAGATGCTAGGCATATTAATTACCTAGGGCAGTGATTGAAGCTAAACTGCTAACGCAGAACAAGCGCACTTTATTGATGATAACCCTATCTTAATCTAAATTTAGCGCACATTTGGGACTGTTTTAAAAAGCACTCTTCCACTGCTCTGTGTCTACGAACCATCTCTCTTCGTAGATTTTATTGCCTTCAAACTTAAACAACACACATAACTGAGATCCGGCGACTTTATTGGACTTCCATTCGACGATTGAAATCACTTCATTTTCTCCCTCAATTTGACGAAGTTGTGTAATCTCAAAACCAGGGGGAAGAATTTGACCAAGAGAGTCCAAAGCGCTGCGAAAAGCCTGCCGCCCTTCGAGTACATCGTTTTGTCCCGGCATGATGAATGACATATTCTCAACATAGTCAGCCACCAAGGCATCAAAACTCCCTGCACCTACCGCTTGCCAACCACGCTGTACGATATCTGCTAACTTCATTCGCTTTCTCCTATATTGTTTATCACAAACTAACTATAGAAGGGATTTAGGCTAATTGGAGTCACGGCAAAACAAGATACAAAAAAGGAAGCCGATTAAGGCTTCCTTTTTAATTTAGTTTGTTGCTAAGTACGAGTTACTTGTACTTACGCATAACCAAAGTTGCGTTAGTGCCACCAAATCCGAAGCTGTTGCTCATCACAGTGTTAAGCTCTTTCTCAGTCATTTCAGTCACAATCGGCATACCTGCAGCTTTTTCATCAAGATTATCGATGTTGATGCTTGGGGCAATGAAATTGCTTTCCATCATGATCAAGCTGTAAATCGCTTCGTGTGCACCCGCTGCACCTAACGCGTGACCTGTCAGAGACTTAGTCGATGCGATTGCAGGTAGGTTATCACCAAAGGTTTCACGTAGTGCTTCAAGCTCACGCATATCACCCACAGGCGTCGATGTACCGTGAGTATTGATGTAATCAATTGGCGTATCAACATCTGCAAGTGCCATCTGCATACAACGCACCGCACCTTCACCTGATGGAGCGACCATGTCATAACCGTCTGATGACGCACCATAACCGACCACTTCAGCGTAGATTTTTGCGCCACGTGCTAGAGCGTGTTCTAGCTCTTCAACAACCACAATACCGCCGCCGCCAGAGATAACAAAACCATCACGGTCTGCATCATAAGTACGAGACGCTTTGGTTGGCTCGTCATTATACTTAGTCGATAGTGCGCCCATAGCATCAAAGCCCATGGTTAGCGTCCAATCCACTTCTTCTGAACCACCAGCAAACACCATATCTTGCTTACCCATTTGGATAAGCTCAACCGCGTGGCCGATACAGTGTGCACTGGTTGCACAAGCAGAACTGATCGAGTAGTTCATGCCTTTAATCTTAAATGGCGTTGCCAAACACGCGCTAGCAGTGCTCGACATGATACGTGGCACAATGTATGGACCAACGCGCTTCACGCCTTTTTCACGTAATGTGTCAGCTGCTTGAACCTGATTAGCTGAAGATGCGCCGCCCGTGCCTACGATAATACCGACACGTGGGTCTGAATACTGCTCTTCAGTTAAATCCGCATCTTTAATCGCTTCTTGCATTGCGATGTGTGCGTAGGCTGCTGCATTCCCCATAAAGCGAAGCGCTTTACGGTCAATATATTCTGATGGGTCAATCTTAATGTCGCCCCAAACATGACTACGCAGCTTCATTTCTTCAAACTGATCTGAGTGGGTAATACCACTACGACCCGCTTTTAATGATTCGGTGACTTCTTGCTTGTTGTTACCGATACTTGATACGACACCAAGTCCAGTGATCACGACTCTTTTCATTATTAACTTTCCATTTTGTACATCTAGTACCAATTTTGCTGCACCAATGGTATCGCTTTTCATCCATTTAAGTGGTCAGCTTTCCATAAGGAACACAAAAATAATGCCCATTATGAGACCTTACGTATAATCTTTTCCAAAATTTGCCCATAAAAATGTACAATTCAGGGCGACTACCGCGGATTATAAAGCATATTTGCAAGCGCTTAATTTAACATTAAAGACGTAACCATGACAGTAAGTAAAACTCTTAAGCAGGTCATCGATGCCAAAACCTCTCAAAACTGGGTCATTGGTCAGCTAGGTTTAGGCTCTATTGCCACATTTCAACAGCGTATTACTCTCCTTTCGCAGCATAAAGATAAACGGATTACGCTAAAAGTTTTTGCCGATATCAATGATGACTCACGCGCACTTCTTGCAGATAAAGCGCTGGCGAAATTACTGTGTCCTAAAGAAAGCGTTTCTTTAACGGCGATAACAGGCTGTCAACGAGTCATAGTTAATGATGGTCGACTCATTATCGACTTTTATCTTGGGCAATACCTCACGCAGCTACAAGCTGTGCCCATGGTTAGCAAGGGGATTATCAAAAACTGGCATATCGCTAGCGATGCAGACCAAAATCAGTTAACACCAACACTGTTTTGGCAATTAGCAAAGCTAAGTAAAAATGATGCGCAGTTGAGCCTTGCTGATGAATTGACTTCAGAACTCCAGCAACAGCTTTATATACAGGCCGAGCACGTGGGGCTTTATCGCTATAATGCCGAAGATGATGAACCGAGTCATAAGGCACTTCGCTACGATGATATCTGTTTCCAAGAAAGAACGGCTATGCGCGCTCAAAGCCAAGAATTACAAGCACCTTACCCCGTTTGTCCCGCTCCATTTACTGACGATGTAAATCATGGTATTGCCATTATTGGTGGCGGGGTTGCCAGCGCATGCTTAGCACTATCACTGGCCGAACGACAGCAACAAGTCAGCCTTTTCTGTGAGGATTCAGCCTTAGCCCAAGCCGCTTCGGGCAACAAACAGGGAGCTATCTATCCCCTGCTCACTCCAGATAACAACACATTAAGTCAATATTTTCAGCAAGCTTATCTGTTTAGCTTACAAAGATTGAAATCACTAGCCGCACAAGGCCATAAAATAGATTTTGACCTCTGTGGCGTGGTACATACAGGGCATGATGAACGTAGTCGCAAGCGAGTGGCTAAGATTATCAATGGTCACGCTTGGGAGCCCGGTATCGCCCATGTGATTAACGCTGAGCAGGCCTCAAGCATTGCTGGGGTTAACATTGATGACGGAGGGATTTTTTACCCGCAAGGTGGTTGGGTCTCTCCGCAGGATTTTACCCGTGCAGCATTCAAGCAAGCGCAGCTGATTAGCGATGTGTCTCTTAAGCTCAACACCCAAATAACGCAAATCAAACACCTAGATGGCCAATGGTTTGTTAGTAGTAACAGCGAACAATTTGGCCCTTTTAAGGCGCTTGTGGTTGCAAACGGCAAGTCGATTACGCAATTTCAACAGACACAATATTTACAAGCGACGGGCTTTAGAGGCCAAGTTAGTCATGTGCCCTCTCGGGCTAAACTTTCTAAACTCAGCACAGTACTCTGCGCCCATGGTTATATGACACCGAGCAACAATGCCTTGCATTGTCTGGGAGCCAGTTATGTTAAAAATGCTGCTGATACTCACTACAGCCCGAATGAACAAGTCGAGAACTTACACAAAATTCAACACAGCTATCTGGGCCAAGATTGGGTAGAGGAGATCGATGTTTCCGGCCATAGCGCCCGTGTTGGCGTACGTATGGTAACCCGGGATCATGCTCCTATGATGGGACCCGCTCCTGATCTCGACTCAATAATGAGCTTGTATCAAAACCATCAGTTAACGCCTGAAAGTCGAGTCTATTGGCAAAACCATAATGCGCCAGTTCACCAAGGGCTATATGTACTAGGCGGTCTAGGCTCACGTGGATTAAGCTCTGGGCCACTAGCTGCCGAGGCGCTAGCGGCACAAATTTGCGATGAGTTAATGCCTATCAGTCGCGACTTTGTGGCGCTGCTTAACCCCAATCGAATGTGGATGAGAAAACTATTAAAAGGCAAAGCTTTAGAATTTACTAACGAGGTTTAGTTCCCCCTTAGCTGAAAACCAAGAAAGCGCCTGAGCGGCGCTTTTATTTTCCCAAAACCAAGCGATTATTTAGCCCCAGCGTTCATAAGCGCGTTTTTAAAATCATTTATCCAACGGCGATAAACTGTTTTGACATCGCCCCAATTAAATACTTGAGTATTTTGACTCCACTGATTAAAGCCTTCACCTCTGTCGGCGGCTTTGGCTAACACTTCACCAGTTGCCCCATCTTTAATAACCGCAAGCAACATCATAGAGCCGGAGTTCTCTGTATAAGTTCGCCCCATTGAGCTAAAGCTTCTACGACTGGATTCTAGTGGCGCACTGAGGCGAATATCAGTAACCGCAGCCTCAATGACTAAGGTATTAGGGCCAGGCTTAGTCACCAACTCAAATGGTTGCTCACTATTAAAGACTTCTTTAACTGTCAGTTGAAATTGCTCTGACATTTTAATTAATGCTTCTTCGGGCAAGTCATAGGTTGCGTTCAAACCATCGGCTCTTCTATCTATCCTTGGAGGCTTGTAATCAGCTGGATGATCGTTCGTCACCTTAACTGGTTCGAAATACAGCTTAGTGTACTTCCCCCAGTTTACATCGGGACGAGCATAGGAAAGGTCTAACTTAGAGTGGTCAACTCTAATCAAGCCCTCTTTAGTGACCTCGGCATCGGGGCCTTGCTGTAGGCTTGCCGGCTCAGAACTACAGGCTGTTAAGCCTAGAGTCGCCATAAATATTATAGCCTTTAAATTCCGCACGTTTGTCACTGTCATCATTTTCCATTCTTCCCTAAACATTTGATATTAGTGTTTGATCCGTTAGCTTCAAACGACATCTACGTAGCAACTCACTAATTTAGTTATCATTAAATATGGATAGAAATACAGTGCGAGTCAATTAAGCCACTAAAACAATTAAGAGGTTATTAAAAATGACTATACAGATTAAGGACAGGTACAAAAAAGCCAGCAGGGAGTGCCAACTGGCTTAATCATCGCATTTATTTATTTTTATGCTAAACAGGATTAGCGCTTAACCTTAACGCGATTGTTAGTATCTCGACTACTGCGGATCAGATCGTCACTAGCGATAGAAGCTGACTTAGCGAGTCTGTCGTAAAGCAACACATTCACCGAGGCCGCTAAATTCATACAACCTACCGTAGGCACATAGACCACCGCATCCGCACTATTAATGACTTGTTGGCTGATAGTGCCATCTTCAGGCCCAAAGATGTAGATCGCTTTTTCAGGGTGCTCAAACTCAGGTAATGGTATAGCCCCTTCCACTAAATCGACACACACGACTTTCACATCCGGCTCTATCGCCTCAAGCAAAGATTCCACTTTACTCAATGGAATAGAGCTACTGGCACGTTTGGTATCGGTATTGTATTGCGCCGTTCCATTACTCGCCGCCAACTCATAACGTTTACCGGTATAAAATACGGCGTCGGCGCTATAACATCCCGCTGCACGCATAATGCCGCCAACATTCGTTGGGCTCTTTGGATTCACAAGGCCTATAGCAGCGAAACTAATCTTACTCATAAAAGCTTAAACTCTCATCACCCAATCTATTGCGCTCAATGCCAAGCATTAAGCGGCTAGCTTCTCACTCAATTGTGTCCACGCATCGTTAACCAATGCGTAATCTGTATCACTTAGTTCTTCTCTTGCTAATGCCAAACACTCGGTCATCTTAGCTTCTAAGGCGCTTAGGCCCTGCTCACTCTCAACTTCAAGCTGTGAAAGCACAACGGCCACATGGCCTTGTAGATAGCCACTTGCAAATAACGCATCATCATCACCTTCGGCAACAATGGTTTCAATCCAGTCTTGTAGTGTTTGCTCGTACTTCTCAATCATCGAGGGCTCCGCATTATTCTCGTTTGGTGTGCAGTTCAATAGCCATTGAACCTTGTCACGCCAACATATCTTCAAATCGTAAATTGACATCACTAAGCGCAGATTGCAGCAAACTCAGTGACAAGTGTTATTAGGCTAAATCCGGATTCGCGACTTGGTACATCACGTAATCGTGATAGCCAGTAATCACCTTGTAGTAACCCGTAAGCGCTTTATCTAATTCAGGGTCGCCACTATCCACAATTAATGGCCTACCATCAAGTGCTTTTAGCTTTGTTTTTGTCGCTAGTATAACAATATTATCTTTACCTACACGCCTTACAAGTTCAGGGCTTAGCTGCTGATTGCCTCTACCTAAAACGTGCCCTTGACCACCAATTAAAGTGATAAACAGCTTTAATGCTTTAGTTTCAGTGAGCTGTAATAGCTCATTGGCGGACAGGTCGCTCGCCACTAGGGCCTCATCTTGAATAAGGTCCACCCCTAGCAGAGTGTTTTCAAGACCTAACTCACTCATAACAGCTGCAACAGTGCTGCCTGACCCCATGATGCACAGATTATCTTCCATCTGTTCAATCGCTTCAGCGGCAATATCGGCAAGTACCAGCTCATCACTCTCTTTACCGCCCATCTTTACCGCTTGTACATACCTTGGCTCTGCAGGTACCTGCATCTCACCGAATCGCTTGGCCCGCACCACGCCTGTTCTAAATGCAACTTCATCGATATCCATTACATCAGCACTCATCAAGCTGACTAAATCACCATCGAGCAACATTTTAACTACCATGCCCGAAGCGTGTGGCGTTATACCATAAACCCCTGAGTGAATTTTAACTCCGGCAGGAACCCCTAACACGGGCATCTTATCATCTGCAACGGCGTACACATCGCGAGCTGTACCGTCACCTCCTGCGAATAAAAGCAGATCTAAAGTCTCATTTAATAGCTCTGCAACAACTCGTTGAGTGTCTTGGGCTTGAGTCTGTTGTGGTGCTTGATAAACAACGCGAGTGCTAAAGCCCATCTGCTTAGCAATCGTTTCACCCATATCGCCCGAAGCCGTAATCACCTCGATACGTGCCTTATAGGGTTCAATCACAGCTAGAGCCTGTTGCATTCTCAGGTGTGCTTTTGGCTCTGCACCTTTGGCTATGGCCTCTGCAGCCACGCCGTCGCTGCCCTTCAAAGCGACACTGCCTCCAAGACCTGCGAGTGGATTAATGATTAGACCTAGACGAAACTTCCCCACAATGATGACTCCATTTTTACGTTGTAGGTTAATACCCGTTAAGCTGCTTGTGCCTCGGGCTTCGGAATAAATAACACGGCTAGCATAGATATAAACGCGCATGCAGCCGCAAAGATCCAGGTTGACACTGCACCAGTACCGTCACCCCAGATAATGCCGCATAACCAAGTCCCTAATGCACCGCCCACACCAAAGCTTAAACTGGCATAAAGAGCCTGCCCCTGACTGCGGCGGCTTACATCGAAGTGCTTATGAATAAACTGAATTGATGCCGCATGAGTTAAGCCAAAGGTGAAGGCGTGCAACACCTGACTGATACTCAGGAAAACAATGTTTTCAACACCGTAGGCCAGTAATAGCCAACGCACAGCAGTTAAACCTATACTCACCACCAGCAATAGCTGTACCCCAAAACGCCCCAATAATTTTGGTGCATACATAAACATCACGATTTCGGCCATGACGCCTAGTGCAACAAAGATCCCCGCCGCCGCTTCGGTATAACCTGCTTGCTTTAAATACAGTACGAAGAAGCCGTAGAAAGGCCCTGCACTCATCTGCAGTAACATTGCCGAGATCAAAAACCAGATTAAGGCTCTATCGAAGACAAAAGGCTTACGCTTTTGTGTCTTATCGACAGCAGCGCGGTTAGACGGCAGTGGTAGTGCACTGACTAACATGCCAATAAACAATGACATACCGATATAAGGCAAGATCTGCGGCCCAAAGTAATCAATGGCAAAACCGCCACCAACCACTAACACGATATAACCGATACTGCCCCAACTACGGATAGCACCGTATCGGTTGGCATCGTCACCTAAGGTTTCGAGGGTTATCACCTCAAGCTGGGCCAATATCGCGTTCCAGAAAAAGGTATAGACCGCGAGGCTAACCGCTAGGTAGGTTAAACTACCATCATAGAAGAAGGTCAGATAACTTAAGGCTGCAGCACCTGCGCCAATTTTAATCAACTCAGAACGCATGCCCGTTCTGTCGGCGACAATAGCCCATAGGTTAGGCGCAATGATCCGCGTGGCCATTAAAATAGCGAGTAGGAAGCCTATTTCTTGGGCGTCAAAACCACGACTATCAAAAAAGACTCCAAGATAAGGCACCATGATGCCCAAGATTGAAAAGAAAAAGAAATAACATGCACAGAGCCAGCGAAGTTGCTGCTCTGTGCTTTTGGGTTGAAACATTAACGCATTCCGATAATAGGTGTACTGCTGTTCACATCCATATTTTGTGCACGATGACGTAACAGGTGATCCATCAACACAATCGCCAGCATAGCTTCAGCTATTGGTACCGCTCTGATCCCCACGCAAGGGTCATGACGTCCTTTAGTAACCACTTCAGCCACTTCACCTTGGGCATTCATACTTTCGCCCGGCACACTAATACTCGAAGTCGGTTTCATCGCGATATGTGCAATGATTGGTTGACCCGAAGAGATCCCACCTAAAATGCCGCCCGCATGGTTTGATGCAAAGCCTTCTGGTGACATCAAATCTCGATGCTCAGAGCCTTTTTGATTCACGACTTCGAAACCATCACCAATCTCAACGCCTTTAACGGCATTGATGCCCATTAGCGCATGAGCGATATCAGCGTCCAATCGGTCAAACACTGGCTCGCCAAGGCCTACCGGTACGCCTGTGGCAACCACTGAGACTTTAGCACCTATGGAGTCACCACTCTTTTTAAGCTCACGCATATACTCATCTAATGAATCTAGCTTTGATGCATCAGGGAAGAAAAAGGCATTTTGCTCAATCTGATCAAAATCGACGGTCTCTGCAGCAATAGGTCCAAGCTGTGAAAGGTAAGCATGAATTTCAACGCCGTGAACTTGTTTTAGATATTTTTTAGCGATAGCTCCTGCTGCAACGCGCATTGCCGTTTCACGAGCCGATGAACGTCCGCCACCGCGATAGTCGCGCTGTCCGTACTTTTGTTGGTAGGTATAGTCCGCATGTCCAGGGCGGAACAGATCTTTAATATTGGAGTAATCTTTACTGCGCTGATCGGTATTTTCTATCAGCAAGCCGATTGAAGTACCCGTGGTTTGCCCTTCAAACACACCAGACAGAATACGCACTTCATCAGGTTCACGACGAGCTGTTGTATATCGTGAGGTACCTGGACGACGTCTGTCTAGGTCGTGCTGCATATCCGCTTCGGTCAACTCAACACCAGGAGGACATCCATCGATAATACAGCCTATGGCAACACCGTGACTTTCACCGAATGTTGTTACTACGAAATTTTGACCAATACTGTTTCCCGACATTCGATTTATCGCCCTCTATCTCTTTATTCTAATTTTCATTTACCCGCGCTTTGTCGGTAAATTCCTTCTAATACCAATCTGAATGTAGGAGTACTAATTGGTATAAGCCGCAGGCAAGCCTGCGGCTAAAGTCTATTATTCACTATCTTTATAGATAGCGAAAAGTGATTCATTTTCAACTAGCTGATCGCGAGTTAGTACAAACACACCATCACCGCCATTCTCGAACTCAATCCAAGTAAATGGTACATCAGGGAATTGCTCACTTAGATGCACCATAGAGTTACCGACTTCAACTACGAGCAAGCCATCTTCGGTTAGGTAATCGGCCGCATTCGCAAGAATACGCTTGGTGAGATCTAAGCCGTCGCGTCCCGATCCTAAACCGATCTCTGGCTCATGATGATACTCCTCTGGCATATCGCCGATATCTTCCGCATCCACATATGGCGGATTAGACACGATTAAGTCGTAATGCGGGCCTTTTGGAATCGCAGAAAATAGATCTGACTCCATCGGGAATACTCTATCCATCACCTCGAGTGTTTCAATGTTGATCTGTGCAACTTCTAGCGCATCGACACTGATATCTAACGCATCGACCTCTGCATCTTCAAATTCATAAGCACAAGCGATAGCGATACAACCACTACCAGTACATAGGTCCAGTACACGGTTAACAGGCTTATTATATAGCCAAGGACTAAAACGATTAGCAATTAACTCGGCAATTGGTGAGCGTGGAACAAGCACTCGCTCATCCACATAAAACTCAAGCCCTGCAAAATTAGCCTTGTTGGTTAGGTAAGGTACAGGCAAGCGCTCTCTTACTCGGCGAATGATAAGCTCAACAATCTTGTGCTTCTCACTGCTGGTTAAATTAGAGTGAATAACTTGCTGACCAATTTCTTCTGGCAGATGCAACGCATGAAACACTAACGCAATCGCTTCGTCCCATGCGTTATCTGTACCATGACCATAATAAATATTTGCATCATTAAAACGACTGACACCCCAACGTAGCATATCGCCAATAGTACGTAATTCTGTTACCGCTTCATCAACAAAAATCTTATCCAAAATTCACTCCAACTTTTTAATTCGGACTCATTGTAACTGAACTCTATTCATATGGCATCGGATTCAATAAAATAGAGTGATGAATAAAAGCAAAGATAAAGACGATTTGGCCCTTTTTGCAGAACTGACCAAAGGCATAAAACCTTTGCAGCAAAATAAGCGCCATTTCATAGCGGCTCCCAAGGACCGAAAAATAATTGAAGAGAAAGAGCAGCAGCTGCATGCCGATAGCTATTTCTCCGACACCTACCAGCCTCTTTTGCCTGTCAATGGACCGATGAAGTGGGCCCGTGATGATATAGATAACCATGAAGTTAAGCGCTTACGTCGTGGAGACTACGTGCCAGACCTATTGCTAGATATGCATGGTATGCGTCAAACAGAGGCAAAGCTCGAACTCGCTGCACTAATCCAAGCTTGCATCAAGCAGCAAAGCCATTGCTGCTGCGTGATGCATGGCCATGGTACGGGAATATTAAAACAAAACATTCCTATGTGGTTGGCGCAGCATCCTCATGTCAAAGCCTTTCACCAAGCCACTAAAGAATGGGGCGGAGATGCTGCGCTTTTAGTATTAATTGACATTGGTGACCAACCCTATCGCCGCTAATGTCTGTCGCTCATAGTTATAAATAACTCAAACTAAAAAAGTCCAAATAACAGGCCTAAAAGTAAAAAAGTGAGTCATTACTGACTCACTTTTTTATTATATTTAAGTTAGAACATTCCCAAGCTAACAACCTAATGCATTTTAGCTAACTAATTGAGTGTGGTGCATGTTGCCAAACCAGACTATTTCTCTCGTTCGCTCTTTCAATCAAGGTCACTCCAGATGTCGCAAACAACGGAGGCTCAATGCCTGGTACTAACTCACTCACTAGGTAACCTAACAGCGGCATATGTGCGATCACTAACACATTGTTAGCTTGATACTGCTCTGCGTACGCGAGCACGAGATCGGCGACTCGACTTGGGTCGCCAGAAGGTACTAAGTCGTCTAACGTGATCCACTTATGAGGTTCAGGGAAGTGCTTACTGACTTCTTGCCAGCTTTGCTGAGCTCTTAAGTAGGGGCTCACCAGTACCAAGTCGAATTCTTTGATAGTAAGCCCTAACCAGTTGCTCATCAAAACGGTGTGATGACGGCCGATATCGGTAAGGGTACGCTCCCTATCGGAGTGAGCATTATAACCCGCTTCACCGTGACGCATTAAAAATAGCTGCATACTGCGTGGCTACTCCCAATTCTTTATTGTTATTTTTTAATTGTAGTCCGATTCTAATCGCCAACATACCGTTATTTCATTAATAATTAGTCGAATAGATCGATAACGACTAAAATATCACATAAAAGCATCGGACGGCTGAGCTCTGAACCTTAACTCAAACCTGAGACTAATTTAATCAAACTGTCGTTAATTTGACTGATGGCAAAGGTTGTATTTGAAGATAAGTAAAA
>NZ_BPET01000046.1 GCF_019654915.1 Shewanella sp. MBTL60-007
AATCGTTATAACCTCTATCAGGCCCAGTAAGCTTTTCAATATCACACCTAGAGATAAATAAGTCTTAGAGAAAACACAAAATAAAAGTTAGTCAAACTTACATTGCATAAACAATACAAAATCATCTCTAAATGCTAGTTTAAAATTTTTATATATCCATCTCTGTAAACGGTAGGTCTGCTGCTTGGCCTTGTACTTGGCCGTCTATGATGTAGACCTTGCCGCTTGTCACTGAGTCGCCAAGAACTGTCTGATAACTACCGTCGGCATGTTGTACAGTGGTGCCATTACTGATTGATATAACTGTTGCCACTGCGCGTTGCTGTTTTGGGTTTAAGTTGCCAAGGCCATTTCATCATTCCCATTTGCTGCTCCTCGTTATTTTTTCTAGCTAAATAGCGGTTAAATCACAAGTCGTAGCCTTTATTTACACTGTCAAAACACATAATAAAAATAAAATGTTATTAACTGTTTTATTAATCGAATAAATACACCTAACAAGCACAAAAATCTAAGCGGTTAAGGGCTTACCACTCTATTTTTCTCGAATCACTTAGAGCTTCTAAAACAATTAGGGTATTTGGAAAAGAACAGTACAGACAAAGTGTGTAACAAGCAGCCAAAGCCGAAGTAAATTGCATCGGCAAATCAGCCAGAAGCTGTTAAGCGCAATCGCTTACAGCCACTGAGTTTTCTCAACACCTCCTATCAAATCTCATTTAATCCCGGTTTAACCCCTTATTCTCATACCTAGCCTAGTGACGGGGTACAAATAACCAGTTCAAAATAAACAGCTCTAAAACCTCCTGAGGCGTTTTAAGTTTTGATCAACCATAAGAGGCATCGTAAAATCAGATAAACTATTTTTGTCCCCATGGAAGGCACATGACAACTAACCCACCCAAGCAAAATAAAACTCAAAGCAAATCCGTTCAAAAGCTCAATAAAGATGTCTCGTTCAAATGGCTTATCATTCTCTTAGCCATCGTCGCTGCGTGCTTAAACGGTTTGTACTTTATAAACTTCAATGGTGGTTGGGGTAACCAAGCTGACTTTGGTGCCTTTGGTGATTTTCTTGGTGGTGTACTCAATCCTATACTCGGCTTTGTCACTGTAGGCTTGCTTATTTGGTCGCTTAAAATGCAATTGGAAGAGCTTTCGCTCTCTCGCAATGAGTTAGCTTTAACTCGTCAAGAATTGGCAGAAACGAAGGAAGAAGCGTCGTTGAGCCGAAGAGCAATGGAGGCTCAAGTTAACCATATAGAAAATGAAGCCAAACTGAGTGAAATTACAAGGTTACTAGAGCGATCTCAAACAAAATATGAAACCTTAATGAGCATGCAATTTCCCTTAACACAGTTCCATACTTCCCCATCAAGCATTAGGATGATAAAAGACAGCTACAGGTCTTTACTTAATCATACAATACTAGATATGGACGAACATACCGCCTTAGCCCTGATGACCGCCTCAACAAAAAATAGTGAAATAAGTGCACATTTCAACTTAGTTAGACGGGAGGTCATACTATTTACGGATCTTGCCCTCAAATATTACTCAATCAACAATAGCACGGAGTTTGCTAGGGCATACTTATTTGATGCTCTAGATATTCTCACAGTTGTAAGCCGTATAGCTCCTAATGACATAACGCAAAATCGCATCGAAGAAATTGCAGATATCTTAGCAAACATCTCAGATATTATAGCTAGAGTCACACAACCGGAAGTGAGCTAATTTTGTAAAACATAATCGCCCAGTATTTCTAAGACAAACCATTCATCTTCTGGCGATAATCCTAAATAGGGACGTGCAGGTATACCCGCTGGACCAGCAGGCATATAATCTGTGCCGCCAAATTGATGCATGGCGGCGTATTCTTCACTACTACCAAACTCTAGGCTGGCACCAGAGAGACTGCTTGTCAGTTGATAGTGTAGGTTATTGGCGATGTTAGCCTCTTTAGTTCGTATGGGGTCGCTGCGCCTTATACGGGTCAACCTGATGCTTTTTGAGTAAAAACCATGATGCCATTAGATAGCAGAGCTCTGCAGGGATCAGTAACAGATAGCCCGTCATGGTTAATAGCTCATCATTAACCGTTTCAATGAAAAGCATTTGAGCAATGATTAATACTGAAAAATATAAAACAATCAGCTTACGCCCAAATAAAAAAGTCACTAACCCTATTAGCCAATACAACAACATATAAAGCTCAATGTCATTAGACCAAAAACCATGACTGACATAGTCACCAGCCATAAATGATGGTCCCACTGGCATTAAAGAGCCATATACCCCTGTATTTCCGGCATCGGCACTCAGATTAAAACTTAATAGAACCCAAAGCCCCAATAACAACCATTTCTTCAAGAGTAGCTTCATGCTTTAAATATCACATCAAAAACAGTGATTTCATTAATCCATTGGCAAGCTAAAAAGCTCATACTATGCAAACCAAATACTAGACAAGTAAGCACTAGACAAAACTGTTGCTAGGCCAGCCATTATAAAATCAACAAGAGAACTATAGTGGTCAGCCTAAGCGACAGAATATTAGCCGTTTTTTGTCATTATTAACCAAAGTTAGCTGGCGCTATCGCTCCGATTAATTGTATCTCACCAAACGAGTCCCAAAGCTTAACCGTACCTGGTGGTAAAGATGTTTTTTCTGGCTGGGAAAAAATTTTCAGCAGATCATTAGCAATTAAAACTGAGGTGTTGTCATAGCCACCACACCACTTTGACACTTGAATAAGTCTGTTACAAAGCTCAGATGCAGATAACTTCTGATTGAGTATTTGCTTAAAGGTATTGGCTTCGATGTAATGGGCACCATCAGAGGTCAAAATGAGTCGCTTAATGTTGCGAAACTTTGGCAACTTTACAAGTTGCGTTTTTAGATCAGGCCCAACTCCGATATATTGCAACAAGCCTTTACTTAAATGTACGCCTGCGGCATCTGCATTCTGCCCTGCAAAAGTATCATCTATCGAATATTGCTTAATACCATGAGCAAAGTTTGCGTATATTCGGCTATCGCCGACATTTATCGCTTCAAATTGTCCTGCTGTATCGTAAAGAAAAGCCGATAGAGTCGCGCCACCATTGCTGTTATACATGGAATAAACATCGGTATTCGCCTCTTCAGCAGCCCCTAACAAGCGCTCCGCCACAGGTAAGTCTAGATTGTTGACGCAACTACTTATAAATGAGGCAATACTCAGGCTGGCACAATTTGCGCCTGACGCCATTCCGCCCATGCCATCACATAAAATTCCCATGACAAAAGCGTCGCAAGCGGTAACTTGTACCTGTACGCATACCACTCTATCTTGATTTTCCGGCCTTATATTGCCTACGTCACAGCCCATTGCGATCGAAGATTCAAACGACTCCCTAACAGCGCCATTTTCAACTGTCCGAGATAACCATAGCTGGATATGTTCTTTTATAGCGTCTTGGTGCATAGCCATTTTCTTTCTAACAAGCCTGTGATTAATTCAATGTTGCCAATATAACGTGCCACTAGCCATTATCATATATCAATGACAATGACTTAAGTGACTTACGTTATTTACGTTATTTAGGCGCCTCAAGTTCACTCAAGTAGCGTACAAGTTCGGCTAGCTCCTTTGGTGTCTTTCCTTGCTCCTTAATGAGGTATTGGCCATTAACCACCAGTGACGGCACACCGCGAATTTCGGCAAGTTGCGCCTGAGTGTCGTAGTTCATTAACGCTAGTTTGGCGTCAGTTGAATTCATTGCGGCCTCAACCTCTTCAACATTAAGTCCTTGGCTTACAAAAAAGTCTTTCAGTTGCTCTGGGCGAGTAAAGGCATTTCCCTTCTCATGAATACGAGTGAAAATATTACCGTGCACCTGCTTAGTCACATTGAACTTTTGCGCCAGATAGTAAGCTTCTTGGCTTAAAATCCAACTGGATCGTCCTGCACCGACAGGTGTTCGCTCAAACTGAATATCACCCTCTAATAGCTGAGCGGTTTGCTCAAAGAAAGGATCTTGACGGTAACAATAGCTACAGTTGTAGGAGAAAAACTCTCTTACCACAGGTTTTTTACTCTCTGGGATCCCAGCAATTTTGACGTAATCTACGCCTTCTTTATATTCTTCTGCCCAAACACTATGCATAGGTAGCATTAGCACAGCAAACAAAATAAAAATCTGACTAACTGATTGTTTGAAAAGCTTCATATCGCTCCTCTCTTGGTTAAATAAATGCATAAGCTAAACATAACTTAATCCGTTAACAGGCTAACAGCATATCCATTGGATCGCTAAATTGATACTCGAAGTTAAGCTCTGAGACGAGTCTTTCACTGCTGATCTGTTTGCCGGTAACGACTCGCCCTTCTGCACCAGAGTCTGTAGTCTGTTCACTTGCTAAAAATTGCGGCTCCACTAAACCTAACTCCCTAGCTGCCTGACGATAAAAGGCCTGACGTGTAGGGTGCAGCGGTGCGCAAACATTATAAACACCGCGTGACGCCTCATTAAATAATAGTGTGGATACCGCAAGGATACAGTCATTGAGATGGACCAGATTGACCGCTGCGCTAGCATCTGGCAAACCTGTTTTGCCAGCAAGGAATCGCCCTGGGTGCCTTTTGGGACCAACAAGCCCAGCAAAACGCACTGTAACGCTATTACCCAAACTGGAGAATAGCGCTTCGGCTTGCAATAACTTATCGCTTACCTCTGAATGAGCACTTGCATCTTGTTCACTAAGCACTTTATCCAGTTGAGGATAAACACCTGTGGTACTCACGAAGACTATCTTCTTATAACTTTTTGCGGCGATAAGCTGTTTTAACTTAGTCAGACGCTGCAAATAGGCATCGGGAGCTTTACGCAGCCCCGGAGGAATATTGATCACTAGGCAATCCGCAGCTAAAGCTTCCTCTACTTCTGTGCGCTCTTGTGAGAGCTGGAGCTCATCGTCTAAATCTAGCCTAAAACCATTGATCCCCAGCTTCTGTAAAGATAACGCTTCTGTTTGCAGCCGCTTACTACCAAACACCTTCACTCCACCTGCGACAAGCGCTTGCGCCAAGGGCAACCCAAACCAACCACAGCCAACAATACAGACAGATTTAATCATGCTTTTGCTCTTTCGCTCATTAATCTAACGATATTCGTATGCAGCATAGTGAAGTGCATCGAGGAAGAAGTAAACTCGGGGTTCGAGCTTATTTATAAATTGGCTACAAACTACTAAAGTAAAAGCTAACAGTTGAGTTACCATCCAGGGTTTTGAGCGCCGAAGATGAGAGTTCCTCAACTTTAAGTACGCCGATAATAGCTTCTGAATCTTCGGCCAAAAAGCGGAGTCTTGCGTTCTGCCCTTCAAGTGTACAACTCCACACTATAGGTTTTTGAACCTGTGAAGTGGTCACCATAACCTTCGCCACTTCACCGTCGCTAAGCTGCACCATTGTGCCTGGAGGATAGATCCCTAATACTTTAACTAAGGTAGAGATCAACTCGGCCTCATGTTTACCGGCCCGATTCTTAAATAAGTATCCCAGCGCTACCTGCGGAGAGAGCCCTTCACCACCTCTAAGTAGGCGATCAAAATCATTAACTAAACTAACAACTTGCGTGGTGATAGCGATCTGCTTTCCCTTTAAACCATGAGGATAACCACTGCCATCAGCCCACTCATGGTGATGCAGTACTATATCTAAGGCCTCACTGGAGAATAACCCCGTTTTGTCGAGCATGTCATAGCCAAAGTTTGGATGCATATTTAGAAAATTAACTTCGTGTTCTGACAAGTTATTTTTCTTACGCCTAATCACATCAGGCACCTTCAGTTTACCTATATCATGGAACAATGAGCCCATGGCGATATCACGTAACTGAGAATGGTTCATGGATAAGGCTTGGCCTATCATCATAGATAACACAGCAATCGATACACCATGTTGATTTACCGAGATATCTTCACCTGGGTTGACCAGTGCTAAATGGGGAGTGTCTGTTTCCTTAAGATGCTCCATCAGCTCTTCGACTAAGCTTGCAGCGCTGCGATAAGCACCTTGGGGATCGGCACCGAGTTTTGAAAACGTCGCCCGACAATCACTGGCGCCTTTGGTAAATCTTTGCTGACCTAACCGAATGGATTTTCTGACTAAAGCGTTGGAGTCTGCAGCTAGCTGCTTCGGCTTGGTTGGGACCTCTTTAACGGCAGGAGTAACCTCATCGGTTAACAGCTCACTGCCGCCAATCAAGGTAACATGAGACACATTTAAGGTCTTAATGAGCTCTATATGAGCCGTTTTTTCGATCTCTATTTGATTAAATAGAAAAGGATGATCCGTCCATGAAAGTGGTAACTTCACTGTCATCCCCACTTTCAACTCTGACAAAGGTATTTGCAACTCTGCCGCCTTTGACATTTATGCCACTCCAACATTATCTTTTAAGCTTATCGTTTAATACTAATCCTGCTAGCTACACCCTTGCGTCATACAAACTGACTCTTCTTGTCAGTAAACCAGTCGACACTTTGTACCGTCAAATAATAGTCTACTCGGCAATAAAGCCATTATCCCTACAGAGTTAGTAGGCTAACCAGTAGTGTCAACTTTATGACAAAAGAAGAAAAAATGACACGTCTAAATGAAAAACAAGACGTGAAAGCCATCTATACGGTTTCAATATAGTCGATATAGAATAAGTTATTCCCTATTTGTATCTTTTTTAGGCCAAATAAGTACAACTTAAAATTGCATACAATATCCAACCGCTCTATACTAAAACTGTTTCTTAAGATCGGTCGCCCCGAAGATGATGTTTAGGAAGCAATACTGTCAATTGTCCTTTAACAAGGTTAGGCCATAATCGCGGTTTGATTATTACCTAGCCTTAGAAGGTTTTTATCGTAAATTTACGGATCACGAATACAGAGTGACTCTCTGTATGAAGGTTCACTTGACGCTGCTTGCAGCGTCTTTTTTTTACTCTTTTGCCTTCAATTCGTTTTCTTTCCAATCACTAAAGTACAGTTTCAAGCGCTTAGACTTATACAGATATAAACTACTCCAAAATAGCAGCAGTGCATCAAGGCCAATACTCCAGCTATACATATAATAAGAGTGTAAGACTCGCTGCAGCAGCAAGCCACCATCTATGATAAGCAGTAACACCAGTAGCCATTTCATATAGGGGAATAGCGGCCTTACCCAATTAGGTGAGCGTTTTCTCTCGGCAATGACCGCACCATAGACGATTAACGCACCAAAACCCGCAGCTAAGGCCATCAAAAAATCGGCCTTTTGCGGGTAAAACAGTTCGACCAAAGCGGCTCTATCGCTAGCCTGAGTCAATGACGCCACAAACACACACCAACCTCGTGCGATAAACACTAACAACAGATAGAGCATTAACGGCGGCTTTACATGACCTTTATCGTCAAGCCAAGTGATATGACTAAAATTCAAACCAATTCCTTTGATTAACTGATTCTGACTAATGTCGAACGGGATGAATTAGATATGGCGACAAATCAACAATTTTCAAGCATTAATACCAATCAGTATAATTTCAGTTGCAGCCAATAAAAAAGCTCCTCGCCAAATAGCGTAGGAGCTTTTAAATTAAGCTAGCTTATACTTTTGCTTACGACAGAATCGCAATAAGCGCTTCTTCATCGATAACCTTTACGCCTAACTCTTGCGCCTTAGCCAATTTTGAGCCTGCGGCAGCGCCTGCAACGAGACAGTCGGTATTTTTAGAAACACTGCCAGCCACTTTAGCCCCTAGAGCCTGCAATTTTGCTTTGGCGTCATTACGGTTAAGTTGAGTTAAGGTACCAGTTAATACCCAAGTCTGCCCCTTGAGAGACAAGTCTTCATCGGCTACTTCTTCGATTGCAGGCCAATGTATACCCGCTTCGATAAGTTTATCGATTACCTCAAGATTATGGGGTTGAGCAAAGAAGTGCGCCAAATGCGCCGCGACGATAGTGCCTACATCATCGACCTTAATAAACTCTTCCTCTTTAGCCGCCTTCAATGCATCTAAAGTTTTAAAATAGGCTGCAAGATTTGCTGCAGTTGCCTCTCCCACTTCCCGAATGCCGAGGGCGTAGAGAAAACGAGCAAACGTCGTTTGTTTCGCTACTTCGATTGCTGCCACCAATTTAGTCGCCGACTTCATTCCCATGCGCTCAAGCATAGTCATGGCCGATGCCGTCAACTTAAACAGATCGGCTGGACTCTCTACCAACTCTTTATCGATAAGTTGTTCAACGACCTTGTCGCCCATTCCATCGATATCCAGCGCCTTGCGTGAAGCAAAGTGCTTAATGGCTTCTTTACGCTGGGCTTCGCAAAATAGACCACCAGTACAACGAGCCACGGCCTCACCTTCGACACGCTCAACTTCGCTGTCGCACACGGGGCACAGCGCAGGGAAAGTGATCTCTTTAGCATCGTCTGGACGTTTTTCGGCTACCACTGCCACGATCTGCGGGATCACATCACCAGCGCGGCGAATAATGATGGTGTCGCCAATCTTTACGCCGAGTCGTGCGATTTCATCGGCGTTATGTAGGGTTGCATTCGATACGGTAACCCCACCTACAAACACAGGTTTTAATCTAGCAACTGGAGTCACTGCCCCTGTACGGCCAACCTGAAAATCAACACCCTCTAACAGGGTCATCTCTTCTTGAGCCGGAAACTTAAACGCAGTCGCCCAACGCGGCGCTTTCGCCACAAAGCCAAGACTCAGCTGATGAGCAATCTGGTTAACTTTCACCACCACACCGTCAATTTCAAACTCTAGGCTGCTACGGCGCTGCTGAATGTCATTGTAATAAGCCATCACCTCGGCTACTGAGCCACATACCTTAACTTCTTGGCTCACAGGTACGCCCCATGAGCGAAGCTGCTCAAGCTGACCGTAGTGACTGTCGGCAAGCTCCCATGTTTCAGGCTCGACTACCCCAAGAGCATAGGCATAAAAACCAAGCGCGCGACTGGCGGTGATCTTGCTGTCTAACTGACGCAGGCTACCGGCGGCGGCATTACGAGGATTAACAAACAGCTTCTCACCTTTAGCTCGAGCGCGCTCATTAAGGGCATCGAATGCCTTATGTGGCATGATCACTTCACCACGCACTTCGACTAGCGGTGGGAAGTTGTCGCCACGCAGCTTTAGCGGAATAGACTTAATGGTGCGCACGTTCTCAGTGATATCTTCACCGGTTTGGCCATCACCACGGGTGGCAGCGCGTTCAAATACGCCATCACGATAAACGATACTCACCGCGAGTCCATCTAATTTAGGCTCACAGCAGTAGCTTAAATCTTTACCTGTCTTATCAACGATACGTTGATTGAATGCCGTGAACTCCTGCTCATCAAACACATTATCTAAGCTAAGCATCGGCTTTAAGTGCTTTATCTGTTCGAACTTGGCAAGCGCTTCACCACCTACCCGTTGAGTTGGCGAATCCGCTAAACAAAATTCTGGGTGCTGCGTCTCTAATGATTTAAGCCTTTTCAATAAACGATCGTATTCGGCATCTGGTATTGAAGGGCTATCGTCAACGTAATAGCGATAGTTATGTTGATTAAGTTCAGCGGTTAGCTGAGCAATTTCATTTTGAACATCTTGCATCATATTATCCGAATAATAACAAAGGCCGCTGCAGCGGCCTTTCAAATGTAATTACGTACAAGCACCTAAATTTAGGTGTTAATTTAGGCTCAATCTAAGCTTAAGCCAACGCCCTGATCCGCTGAATATAGCTTTGCTTAGTGCTTTCTGACCACTCGCCTCTACCACCATCGAGTACCTCGCCGCCTAAATCATCGGCTATTTGATGAGCAGAATTTAGCATGATAGAAAAGTTCATTAAGGCATCGCCATAACAAGGTAGTGTCATAAACAACACCACACCTTGGGTACTAAACTGCTCCATGTTGTCGGGATCGAATACGCCCGGCTTAACCATGTTCGCCATCGAGAATAAGACTTTGCCTGTACCTGCGTTGTCTTCATGACGGTGGAAAATATTCATATCGCCAAACTTAAAGTTAAGCGTCAATAAACACGGTAACAGCTCTGCTCCGCTGAGCGCTTCGCCCTCTTTCGCCACCACATGCAGTACTAATACATCCTGTGGCTCACCTAACTCTTCGACTTGCTCTTGTTTAGGCTCTGAGGCTGGTTCAGGCTTTGTTTCAACAGCCTCTGGCTCGATAGCTTCTTGTTTAACCACCTTCGGGGCAGCCTCAAGAGTAGGCTCGACAATCGTTGGCTCTGCTATCACTGGCTCTTCAGTGGCAAAAAGTGACTCTTGAACAGGCGCTTCTGTAGCCAAAACTGGCTCCTGAGTCATTAAAGAAGGCTCAACTCGGGTCTTAGTCACCTTAGGAGCCGGAGCGTCAGTCAATTCAAACGATTCGGCCGTAGTGCCATTTAACTGAACCTCTCTATGATTATCTTCAACGGCTTTCGTTTCGTTTTCAAAAGCACTATTTTTAACAACTCGTACTTCGCCGATACCATCGTTATCAAAACCATCTGCATCACGACGTTCACGGCTAATATCAGCCATGGGGCTTTGCTTATATCCCTTAGGTTGCTGTTTTCTAATGGACCAAAATCCGTGTACAAGTACGGCGATAATGGCTATCACACCGATAAGAAGCAATACCAGTTGAAAATTTTCCATTGGTTACCCTGTATTTCTTATGTTCATCCTGCGTCGGCTAATGCCACCGCTTCATCTATGTCAACTGCCACGATGCGTGATACACCGGGCTCATGCATAGTCACACCGATAAGTTGATCGGCCAATTCCATGGTGATCTTGTTGTGACTAATATATATAAATTGAACGCTTTGGGACATCTCTTTTACCAAACGACAAAAACGTTCGACATTGGCATCATCCAAAGGCGCATCGACTTCATCCAGCATGCAAAATGGTGCCGGATTTAGCCTAAAAATAGCAAATACCAATGATAAAGCGGTTAACGCCTTTTCTCCACCAGAAAGAAGATGAATCGTACTATTCTTCTTACCCGGCGGCCTTGCCATAATGGTGACGCCTGTTTCTAAAAGATCATCATCGGTCAGGGCTAAATAGGCACTACCACCGCCAAACACCTTGGGAAACAGCACCCCAAGATCGGCATTCACTTTATCAAATGTATCCTTAAAGCGACTCTTGGTCTCTTTATCAATCTTACGAATCGCCTCCTCTAAACTCGAAAGCGCGGCGTTCAGATCGTCATCTTGGCTATCTAAATATAACTTGCGCTGGTTTTGAAGATCAAACTCCTCAATCGCAGCTAAGTTAATCGCGCCTAACTCCTCTATCTGTGACCGTAATCGCTCAAGTTCTTTTTGACGCCAAACCAAGCTCTTATTTTCATCTAATGATAATAAAACCTGCTTAACATCAATATTTTGCTCAAGTAGCAATCGTTGTTGACTGTCAATTTGACCTTTTAATCCTTCACGGCGTAACTTTAACGTGCTTGTGGATTGAGTCAAGCCCTCTAAACTCGCAAGCTGTTGTTTTTTATTCGTTCCTGCACTATCGCACAGTTCCTGAAGTTCTGCTTGCTGCTGCCTTAACGCCGTCAATGCATCCTGCTTAATCTGCTGTGCTTGCAAGGCCTGCTCTAACTGCGCCTTAAGCGGTTGCGACTCCCCTTCTTGCAGTTCACTGTCTTTAAGCTCTAACTGCTGCTTGAGCACAGTTTCGCTCTGCTCAAGCTCCGATAATCGCAACTGATGCTGATTGATCTGTTGCTCGATCAGCATCAGCTGTGTATGCAAATTCTGCTCGCTCGCCGATGCCTGCGTCATCTTAGCGTCTAACTGTTGACGAAGCGGTTTAAGCTTAGCAAGCTTATCCAAGGCTTGCGCTTTCTGCGCTTGACCATCGGCTTTCGCGATTTGTGCTTTCTCTAGAGCATCACTCAGTTGCTGATCCTGTCGCGTACGCTTCTCGACACTATGTTGCAACGCCTGTCGTTCCTGCTTCGCTTCGAGTAAATCTTGCTCGACCTTAGCCAATCTTTGGGCGGTCTGTGTCACCGATTGCTGCTGTGACTCCAGCTGAGACCTTAAGCTTGCCAAGGTTATCTGCTGGCTCTGAATAAATTGCTGCTTTTGCTGGATCTGGCTAACAAGGGGCGCCATGATCTGCTTTAGTTGAGTCAATGACTCACCCAGTGTCTCCAGAGCTGATCGATTCGTCATGACACTTTGCTGTAATGCTAACTGCTCATTTTTAAGCTCAACAATGGAGCCCGCAGCCTGAGTCTTCTCGATAATAAAGTCGACGCCAACTAAGTATCCGTCGGCGGTAGCGATTAGCTGCTCTTGTTTCAAAGAGGCTCTTTGGACAACGGCCTGCTCTTTGGTCTCTAGCCAAGTCACATGCTGCAGCCAAGGTGCAAGATTCACCGGCGCTTTAATCACCCCTAGCTCTGTAACGCCGGACTCAAAGCCAAGTTGCTCTAGGTTGCTATTTAGATCTGGCTCAGACAATATCGGCGTATTTAACAGTCCAGATAGCAGCATGTCCACGGCCGCTTCCCAGCCTGGTGTGACTTCGATAACTTGCCAGAGCTCTTCATTGTCACCCACCTTATCGGCTGGCAATAGCTGAGTCACTACCGATAATCGCCCCTGCTCATCGGCGAGCCTGACCTTTAGATTATCTTGCTCGGCAAATAACTCCTGTTCGCTGAGCAGCTTGCTTTGCAGTTGAAAATTGAGTTCATCGAGCACCTCTTGCTCTTGTTCAATAACCAAGGAAAGCTCACTGACCTGTGTAGCGAAGTCTTGGGCATTTATCTTTTCAAGCTCAGTAGAGGTCGAAACGACTTGCTCCTGTAAACGCTCCACCAGCCTTTGCTTGTTACCAATATCGGATTCATTATGGCTAAGCTGATTGCGGTTCATCTCAAACGCGTGGTGCGCTTGGCTATAGGCTTCATTCAAACCATGCAATTGCTCACTGAGTTGATCCAGTTGCTCATTGGCTAATGAAAGCTCTGCATCATGAGCCGTCAACTGTTGTCGAATCAGGGTAACATCGGGTAGCGCCAACGCTTGTTGCTCAGTCAGCTGGGTTTGCTTAAGCTGTGCTTCGGCTAATCGAGCCCGATAGAGACTAATCTGTTCATCGATTTCCTGCAGGCGCTGAGTTAAGCTCTCATCTTGCTGCTGACGATGCTTAAGTGACTGTTCAAGCTTGGCAATATGCGTCTTAGTAAGATAAAAATCTTCAACTTGATGCGCTTCTTGAGTCTCTAACTCACTTAACTTCAAGCTAAGCTCTGTCAGGCTTAATTCGATGGTTTGCTTCTTAGCCAACAGCTCTGTTTGTTGCAGCTCGAGTTTACTCAACTGCTCATCAATTTTAGTGATTTGCTGCTGCAACTCATCGAAACGTGACACCGACAACTCGGCATCATATTTACGCTCAGATTGCTTAAGCTCACGATATTTACGCGCAGTTTCGGCTTGCTCCGCGAGCTTATCGAGTTGCTTAGTCAATTCAGAGCGAATGTCACCGAGTCTGGCCAAGTTTTCCCGAGTGTGCCGAATTCGGTTTTCCGTTTCACGGCGGCGCTCTTTATAACGCGAGATCCCAGCGGCCTCTTCGATGAAGACCCGCAGTTCTTGAGGCTTGGACTCAATTAACCTTGAAATCGTACCCTGCTCAATAATTGCGTAACTGCGAGGTCCGAGACCTGTGCCCATAAACAAATCGGTAATATCTTTACGGCGGCACTTTTGGTTATTGAGAAAATAGCTTGAGTCACCGTCACGGCTGACTTGGCGCTTAACGGCAATCTCTTGATAACTGGAATACTGACCAGCAAGGCGGCCGTCTTGGTTATCGAATAACAACTCGACACTAGCAACGGATACAGGGCGTCTCGCCGTTGAGCCATTAAAGATCACATCGGTCATGGAGTCACCGCGCAGGTGTTTGGCCGAGCTTTCCCCCAACACCCAGCGTACGGCATCGATGACATTCGATTTGCCGCAACCATTTGGCCCAATAATGGCGCTTAAGGGATTAAGTAAAGGGATTTTAGTTGGATCGACGAATGACTTGAATCCGGCAAGTTTAATCTGTTTAAGTCTCATTGTGCCGTGTAGTCATTTCCTCGCTAAGTAAATAGCGATTGAGTTTGAGGGGATTACTTAGTGGTTAACTTTACCAAAGCTCGCTGTGTTTTGTAACGCTTTTATCGTGCATTAAGCGCTTTTAACTTGTGATTAAATACCGACTGACTCACAATCGTACTAATGCGCAATTTTAATAACCTACATCTATCTATGAATAAAACCAAACAAGTACAAAAAAAAAGCGGCGTAAATTACTTCCTCGATGGCTTTAGCCTCATCAAACAACCAGGATTGAGAAGATTCGTCTTTATTCCGCTCTCAATCAACTTACTGCTGTTTTCGGGTCTTATCTATTTTGCCATTGGCCAACTTGAAAACGTGTTTGCCTGGCTATCGACGCAGCTCCCGGATTATTTAAGCTGGCTTAACTTCATCCTATGGCCTCTGGCTGTCCTTACGCTACTGGTTGTGCTGTCTTTTATCTTTAGCTCCGTCATGAACTGGCTCGCCGCCCCCTTTAACGGTTTGCTTGCCGAAAAGGTTGAACAACAACTCACAGGCAAGCCGCTTAACACCGGTGGCGGTATCGACCTGATAAAGGATCTACCACGGATCATGGGCCGAGAATGGATGAAGCTGAAATACTACCTGCCAAGAGCCATCGTTTTTTTACTGCTGTTTTGGATCCCCTTTGTCGGGCAGACCATAGCACCAGTATTATGGTTTCTATTCAGTGCTTGGATGATGGCGATTCAGTACTGCGATTATCCATTTGATAACCACAAAGTCCCGTTTCAAGACATGAAGTTTGCCCTCAATCAAACCAAGGGCAGTAGCTTTAGTTTTGGTGCCTCGGTCACCTTGTTCTCAATGATCCCAATTTTGAACTTCGTGGTAATGCCGGTAGCGATTTGCGGTGCAACCGCCATGTGGGTCGATAAGTATCGCAGCGCCTATAAGAATGATGTCATAGCGCCTGACTAAATCTAGCTATCATCTGATTACTACTAAAAAGCCATGTCTCGACATGGCTTTTTTGTTAACGCTATAACACCCACCCAGCTTCTCTGACCATGCTTGTTTAGCGTCAAACTGCCTACTACAAGACAAGGGCAAGGCGGCAAGACAAGCTTTGTAACAATATCCTGCAACTTTTGCTGTCCAATTCGAGGGCTAAATCTGGCACAATCTCAATAAATAACAGTGCAGTAACAATTATAACAAATGACAAAAAAAAGCTTTTTACCCTTAGCACTTCTCTTAAGTGCCTTTACCTCGACTCCTAGCCAAGCAGGATTGTCATCGCAATTCAATATTCAGATCCCAACACTTGAAGCCGCTATTGAAATTGATGGCGAATTTGATGAGCCCCAGTGGCAACAAGCTGCGATTGCGAACCTTAAATTTGAGACTCGACCAGGTGAGAACATTGCCGCTCCGGTGCAAACTGAAGTTAGAGTCTACGCCACCCAATCTAGTCTATTTTTAGCCTTTAGCGCACAAGATCCTGCTCCTGAGCAGATCCGCGCGAACTTAAGTGACAGAGACAGTGTTTGGGGCGATGACCTTGTTGGGATAAAGCTCGATACCTTTAATGATGCTAGATTAGCCTATCAATTCTTCGTCAATGCCTATGGCGTACAAATGGACTCAATCGAGAATGAGTTAACAGGCAGCGAAAGTGATGCTTGGGATGGGATCTGGTACAGCGCAGCCAAGCGCACCGAGTCGGGCTACCAAGTCGAGATAGAATTGCCCTTTAGGCTGTTAAACTTTGATAACAATGCCGAACAAAAATGGGGGGTTGAGTTTATCCGTTTCTACCCTCGAAACGAAGAGCACCGCATCTCTAGCCATCAAATCGATAGAAACAACAACTGCCAACTCTGTCAGTTAGGTATCGCCACTGGACTTGCCAATATCGAGCAAGGGAGCGACTTACAAATTACCCCATCTGTTGTGCTTAATCGCAATAGCAAGCGCCCCCATCAAGAAAACAGTGACTGGAATAGTGAAAATAAGATCGAGCCTAGCTTAGACCTGCGTTGGGGGATCACCCCTAGTACTCTGCTTAGTGCCACGATTAACCCCGATTTCTCGCAGGTGGAAGCCGATGCTGGACAGCTGGATATTAATAGTACCTTTGCCCTCTTCTACCCGGAGAAACGGGCGTTTTTCCTAGACAATAAGGATTATTTCGATACCCAGCTTAACTTACTGCACACGCGCAATATTGGCGCACCTGATTACGGACTAAAACTGACCAGCAAAGTGGGTGACCACACTTTCGCGACATTAATAACCGATGACACCAGTACCAACTTTCTAGTACCGGGCAATTTAAGCTCAGATATAGCCAGCATAGATAAGAAAAGCCAAAACTTCGCAGGCCGCTATCGCTTAGATCTTGGCAAACCATTATCCATTGGGGCGTTAGTCACCGCAAAGAAGAGCGATGACTACCATAACTACGTCACCAGTCTCGATGCCAAATACCAGCCAACCGAGCACGATACATTCACGGCGCAATATGTGTTATCTAACACTGAGTACCCAGTTGACCTTTATAGATCTTTTTGTAGTACTGAGGATTGTTTACCGCAAAATAACTGTGACCTTTCTGAGTGCGGGATAAACGAGCGTGTACTGCGTACCAAGAAGCAAGGAGACTTTAGTGATGACATGTATCTAGTGAAATATCAAAGGGAAACCAGAAGCTGGGATCTCTTTGCTCAATACCAATCAATTGGTGAAGACTTTCGAGCCGATTTGGGCTTTATCGAAAGAGTCGATTTTAGCAAATTTGTCACTGGCGGCGGTTATACTTGGTATCCACAGCAGGGGTTCTTCAACCAAGTAGAACTGCGTGGCGATTGGGATATTAGCCATAATCAGGCAGGTGAAAAGCTTGAGCAAGAAATCGAGGCCAAAATGGAGCTCCAAGGCCAATGGCAAAGCTATACCGCCTTTGGTGTGGTAAACCGTGATCGAGTTGGACGTCGCCATAATGGTGCGTCACTAGCGATTGATGGTAACACCCAGATGTTCAACGAGACCATGGGCTGGCTCTACTCTAATATAAAACCTACCCGTACACTGTTTCTAGAGTTAGATATCAACTACGGCGATGATATCGATTTTGCCAACGACCAATTAGGCACTAAGGTGATGTTTAATCCAGGTATAAATTGGAAAGTCACTGACGCAATAGAGTTCGAATTGTCTCATGTTTATCGCACTATGGATGTGGATGATGGACGTCTGTTTACAGCTAACTTAAGCGATCTGCGTCTTAGCTGGTATATCGATATTCACAACTTTATTCGCATATCGAGTGTCTACACCGATATCGAACGCGATGCCAGTTTGTATCAGTACAGTAAGCCAAATGAGCACTATCAACAGCTAGGTAATGAGATCCTCTACGGCTATAAACTCAACCCTCAGAGCGTATTCTATCTAGGCTACTCCGATGGTATAAAGGCCGATGACACCATAGACTCGCTCATGAAAACCGAAGAAAGCTACTTTATGAAGGTCAGCTACGCTTGGCTACTTTAGTGGCTTATCAGGGGAAGTCAGAGAATTGATACTGAGAGATAAAGACCAGCCTTTTGGCTGATTTTTATCTCTGTTATCTGATAGGAAACCAAGTTAACCCTCTACGATACAGACTAAGTTACGTCCGCCCTCCTTCGCTTCATACAAGCCCTGATCCGCTCGATTTAATAGATCATCGACTGTTTCATCATGGTTAAACTCGGCAACCCCTGTGCTCACGCTGATGTTTAACAGCCCCTTTGAGGTCTCAAAAGGGGTTGATTCTAGCTGTATCCTGAACCGATCTAAAAGCACGTAAGCCTTATCAACATTAAGGCCCCTAAACCCGACCACAAACTCTTCGCCACCAATGCGCGCAACCGTGAAGTGGGCAGAGAATGATTGTTGCAATCTGTTAGCAAACTCAATCAGAACCTCATCCCCCACATCATGGCCGTAGGTATCGTTAACCTTCTTAAAAAAATCGATATCCAGCAGTGCCACTGACAGTGAGCCTTGTTTTTGAGCGAGTGCAGTCAGTTTTTCTTCATATAAGTTAAAGAAATAACGTCGATTATAGACATTAGTTAGATAATCTAGATTGGCCTGCTCCCAAAGCCGTATCACCATATCCAGCGCATCGAGAGTGTTCAACACTCGGCAGTGAAACTCTTCATGAACAAAAGGCTTCTGCAGGAAATCGTTAGCCCCATTTTTGATAAAGCGTGCTGAAAGGCTTTCATCGCTGTCACTAGACAAACCAATAATCGCCAACTCTTCACGACTGAGCTGTTCACGAACTTTGATGATCAGCTCAAATCCATCGAGTCCGGGCATATTATAATCTGTGATCAATAACTTAATATCGGGGTTATCATTCAGGGTGTCTAACGCGGAAATACCATCATCAGCCTCGATCACTTGAAACAGATGCTGCTCCAGTAAACTACGGATAAATTTACGGCTCACCAGAGAGTCATCGGCGACTAACACTTTCACGCTTTGATTGCGGCGCAAACGCTTAACCAGCTTGGCGGTATATTCATAGCTAAAACGGTTTTCTTTAAACACGTAATCGACGATCCCAAGCTGCAGCAGACGCTCACGCTGCTCAGCATCCCAGCTCCCTGTCAGTACGATGCAGGGGATCTGTTTTGCCAGTACAAACTTAACTATCTCTCCTTCTTGGGCATCGGGTAAGTTTAAGTCTGTGATTGCTACAAAATATTCATTTTGCGCCAACAGCACCTTTGCGCTTGCCATATCCGGTGCGACATCCACCTCACAACGGAGTTCTTGGGTAAGCAGATGCCGCATCACCCTTGATACCATTTGACTATCTTCAACCACTAAAATTCGCAACCAGCTCTCCTTTCACCTACTCCTTTTATACTCAGTTAACGAGCTTTATATTAGGCTCTAAATCAGTTAACTATTCGTAATTAAAAGGGAAACATAACCCTGTCCCATAATCAGCCTATGCGCTTTTTATGCTGATTGGTTTAATACCGCGAAGCTTAACGCCTGTTAAGATAAAACGGTAGCACAAATGTCAAATAGTTGACCCATTATCGATGGCTAGTTGATTGGATTTGTTATCGATTGGTGCATGTTCTAACGCAACTTCATGGCGTGTTTTACGCACATCGATCACTACAGTTGCGGAAATTTTATCTTGTATTGCCTGTCTATTGGCATCCCAGTAAATCTGAAAGAAACCTAATAAACCAGTGGTAAAGCCTGCCGCATAACCACCGTAGCGGCCAAAAGCATCCCATAGGGAAATTTTGGTGCCATCAAGCTGAATAACACGGATCCCAAATAACTTTTTACCTAAAGTTTGGCCATCAAACCACGCAGTAAATACCGTAAAATAGAAGGCAGCCCAGCCAAAACCTAAGCCAAGATCATTGAGTAAACCATTTATCCATGCCAACGGACTACTGCTCTCATCACTATTTTTACTGATCTCTCTAACCCGCTGCTCGTGGGCTGCACTTTGCTCTTTCGCCTGCTGCTCTAATTTAGCCGCAATAGTTTCAAGTTCTTGTATCCGCGTTTCTAATTCAGAGACAACCGAGCCCCCACTTGAACTTAATTCGGTGACACCGTTTTTGCCTACGGTTTGGTCGTTGAGTTCTGCTTTGCTGTTCGCAATGGCAACGGGGGGCTCTTCACTAACACCCACCTCAGTATAGGACTCATGTAGTTGCTGCTTTTCAGCCATAGTTAATGGCAGATCAATAACGAGATCATTAATAATATTACTCTGCGCTTCAGTATTCAGGCTGGTGTTGGCTAACGCACTCTTCACCTCGGCAATACTCTTTTGCGCACAGGCAAAATCTTCACATTGGCTGGCAACAATCACAGCTGGGATGTAACCGGCCATTTCTGTCAATGTTGCTAAGCCGCCTTGACTATTTTCAGGTAAGACTATGTTGTTAGAATCCAAATCACTGTCTTGAGGTGCCTTAACTGTCACATCGCTAAAATAGCCGACCAGCGATGAGAGCAACACAACTAGCATCAATAGATATAAGCCCCACTTAAACGCCTTCCCCACAGCTTTACTCTGCTTCTGCACCAGCAGCGTTCCTAATACCAACAAGATAAAGAGCCAACCCGCACTTTCAGCTAGAACAGCAACCAATAGGCCATCAATCAACATCGATAGGCCTCTTTTTAATGGGCTGGCTAATGGTAGATACAAAATATTAGGCGCGACATCGAAAGCAAAAGGCGTAACCCAAGTCTTGGGATCATCCTGTTTAGTTATCTGCTGCTGGCTCATCAAGCGTCCTCATAAACCGTGGAAATGACAGGCTTATCCTCATATCGCTGAAGTAAAACTGACAAAACCATTCAAAATAACAACATGTTAACATGTCATTTCAGCAGCAAAACCGCTCTTTATGAATAACAGCAAACGCTTTAATAACCAAAAGGAATAAAGAAGAACAAACTATCACTTCTATTGCGACAAAAGCCTATTATGATTTAGCTGTGCATATAAAGGAGCAAGCAAGCCATGAGCAAAATTTTTGAAGATAATTCACAAACAATCGGTAACACCCCTCTTGTCCGCCTAAACCGTGTAAGCAATGGTCGAGTACTTGCCAAAGTTGAAGCTCGTAACCCAAGCTTTAGCGTGAAATGCCGAATCGGTGCCAATATGATTTGGGATGCTGAGAAAAAAGGCCTTCTAACACAAGAGCAGGAGCTTATCGAGCCAACATCGGGTAACACAGGTATCGCTCTGGCTTATGTTGCAGCCGCTCGTGGTTATAAATTAACCCTGACTATGCCAAATACCATGAGTTTAGAGCGTAGAAAACTACTCAAAGCCCTTGGTGCTAACTTGGTTCTTACCGAAGGTGCTAAAGGCATGAAGGGCGCAATTGACAAGGCTGAAGAGATCAGACTATCAAACCCTGAAAAGTATGTATTGTTACAGCAGTTCAATAACCCTGCGAATCCAGAAATCCATGAAAAGACCACAGGTCCTGAAATTTGGAACGATACCGATGGCGAGGTTGACGTAGTGGTTGCTGGTGTGGGTACTGGTGGCACGATTACCGGTGTTAGCCGTTATATTAAAAACACTCAAGGTAAGGCTATTACTTCTGTCGCAGTTGAGCCAACGGACTCGCCCGTTATCGCGCAAACACTCGCGGGTCAAACGGTACAACCGGGGCCTCACAAAATCCAAGGTATTGGCGCAGGTTTTATTCCTGGCAACTTAGACCTTACTCTTATCGACCGTGTCGAGGCGGTAACCAATGAAGAGTCCATTGAGATGGCTCAACGTTTAATGAAAGAGGAAGGTATTTTAGTCGGTATTTCATCGGGCGCAGCCGTTGTAGCTGCTAACCGCATTGCCGCACTGCCTGAATTTGAAGGTAAAAACATCGTGGTTATTTTGCCATCGGCGGCAGAACGTTACCTTTCATCAGTACTGTTCCAAGGCCAATTTAGCGACGCTGAAAACGTTCAATAACCGAACCGGCCCAATAAAAAAACCAAGCTTTAGCTTGGTTTTTTTATTGCCATCACGATATGGCTAACGGTCGAACCAACTATCAGCAACATCTGCTGTTCATCACACTCCCCCCGAAGAAGGTACTGATACTCTAGAAGTTTAATGATGGCTAACACCTGATGGGCATCTTCATTGGCCGTCGTTGAGCCCATTCCCGCAAAGAACTGCTTGATACTCACTAGAAAGGTTTCATCTAGTACACTAATCGCGGCCGCTAACTGTGGGTTACGCAAGGCTTCTTCATGAAATGCCATCTCGAGCACTCTATCGTCTCGGTGAGCTAACTGCTCTTTAATATGCTCACAGATAAACAGGCTCAAATTCTCAACAATAAAGCTTTTCATCTGTGGCTCATCGGCTGTCTCTTGCTCTAACCTTACACTCTCGACCAAAGCATAACTCTTCTGCTCCAATATCTTATTCATCCACAGCGTTTTCTCGGCAAAATAAGTTAGTGAGTCACTAATCAGGTCTTTAATATCATCGAAGTAATAGGTCGTTGATGACAAGGGTACATTGGCTTCTGTTGCGACGGCACGATGTCGAACGCCGCGGATCCCCTCTTTAACGATTAAGCGTAAAGTTGCTTCTAATATTTCAATACGCCGTGCTTGACCATCGCTACGATTTGATTGACGGCCCACATAGGTCAAAGGTACAAGCATATCTGCTCCCTATAGACTAATAAATATGCTGGTTAAACAGACAAAACCACTTTACATTGGTTCAAATGCGCACTTAACCCTATGAATTAGGATCAAGCTCAAACAATTAACAAACTGTAACATGTAAAATTTCGCTCCACTAATACTCTCGAAGCTTATCTTGGTTTAACTTATGTCTTTTTATCGTTCCCCGCTTTCTATCAGTGCCTTCAATGCTAAATTTGAAGCACAAAAAATCGCTTTTGCTCCCATTAGTTTTCAGGTTGCACGCTGCCTTTTAAAGTTTAACTTACTGCAACTCATCTCCGACAGCGGCAACAACGGAAGCAGTCTTAAGCAGTTAGCACAACAAACAACACTGTCCGAATATGCCGTAGGTGTATTAGTCGATATGGGACTGAGCATGGGGCTGTTATATCTAAATGATGAAAACTATGTGCTCGATAAAATCGGCCATTTCTTGCTGCATGATGATATGGCAAAGACCAACCTCAACTTCACCCACGATGTCTGCTATCAAGGCCTATTTGAATTAGAGGCTTCACTTATCGAAGGCAAACCCAAAGGTTTGGCCTCATTAGGCGATTGGCAAACAATCTATCCCGGTTTAAGTCAACTACCTGAAGAAATTAAGAAAAGTTGGTTTGAGTTCGATCACTACTACTCAGATCATGCGTTTGAGTCTTTACTCCCACTGATTTTTCAAGCTAAGCCTAAGCATATCGTCGACGTGGGTGGCAATACTGGTAAATGGGCATTAGCCTGTACAGGCTTCGACAATCAAGTCAAAGTCACGATTATGGATCTGCCAGGACAACTACAAGTCGCGATGGAAAACGCTAAGGCAGCGGGTGTATCAGCACGAATCAGCCCTTTCGTTACCGATCTGCTCGATGAGAGCAAACCATTTTGTAAGCATGGCGACCTGTATTGGATGAGCCAGTTTTTAGACTGCTTCTCTGAAACAGAGATCCTTAGCATCTTAAAGCGGGCAGCGTCAGTAATGACCCCTAACAGCGAACTGTGCATCCTAGAGACCTTCTGGGATCGACAGCCTTTCGAAGCTGGTGCTTATTGCGTAAATGCCACTTCGCTGTATTTCACCGCTATTGCCAACGGTAATAGCCGCATGTATCACAGTAAAACCCTGCTAAAACTGATCAGCCAAGCAGGCCTGTTTGTCGATGAAGACATAGACAACATAGGTCTTGGGCATACTTTGCTGCGTTGCAAACTCAAACCTTAATGGTAACTTAAGCAGTAAAAAAAACTTAACCAAAGATTAAGTTTAGTTCAGTTTAATTTATTGCGAGTTCATTCTAAACTCATGCCATAAAAACTGGATTTAGGATAATGTAATGACCACCACAAACAACAAACTCAGGCACAGAGTATCACGCCTCCCTAGCCCTATGGCGGGGCTAGCATTAGCTATTGCCAGCTTAGGTTGGGCATGGGAGAGTATGTTACCGAATATGGATGGTCAGGGACAATTGGTCGGCGCATCCATTGCAGCTGTTCTTTTGCTTATGTTAGTCGCTAAATTTGTACTTCATCCACAGGTACTTATTGAAGAACTCACCCACCCTGTCGTTGGCAGTGTGATCCCAACTTTTGCAATGGGGTTAATGGTGGTATCAGCGTCTTTAGGAAAGTTCAATCACGCTGTAGGGGTTGGACTTTGGCTGCTAGCTATCGCTATCCATATTGTATTTCTAGCTATGTTTGTCTACTACCGCGCCATCGACTTTAAGCTCGAGCATATGGTGCCTAGTTGGTTCGTTCCACCCATTGGGATCATTGTCGCGGCAGTGTCTTTCCCTCATGGTTCTGAAATGCAATATCAATGGCTAGCTAATGCAATTCTCACTTTTGGAATAACCAGTTATCTGGTGATGCTGCCAATAATGCTCTACCGTTTGATTTTCTGCGCACCTATTGCCGATGCCGCAAAGCCCACAATTGCGATTTTAGCAGCACCAGCCAGTCTTTCATTAGCAGGTTACTTAACAATATCCACTGATCCATCACTCATTGTTGTTGGTGCTTTACTCACACTTGCACTACTGATGACAAGTGTTATTTATCTCGCTTTCTTTCATTTACTCAGACTACCCTTTTCACCAGGCTATGCGGCTTTCACCTTTCCCATGGTTATCGGCGCAACGGCACTATTTAAAACAGTACATTGGCTGACAGCGACATACGGCTCAAGTGTGCTTTCCTTTGACTTACTTATCACCGCTAAAGTTGAGTTAATTGTGGCAACCTTGGTGGTCACTTATGTTGCAACTCGATACTTACACCATTACAGGGCAAGTATCCTCAATAGCAGAAAGGTATTAAAAAGTTAATGGCTATTATGTACATCAATTTTTGTACAAACACTTGGTAAGAAATAGCCAACCTATTGGCAACATTCCTCAAATTAGATACCGCCCCCAGAGCCTTAAATGTGACAGATTTCACATTTAAGGTTTTTTATACAAGCTCACACTCTACAGAATACTCACCTGTACACACCAGTAAAAACAAACACAAACACCACACCACATTAAAAATATCGCAACACCACACGCTAGTAGCAAAAACACAAAAGCCACAACACCGAAACAACTATAACGAAGCAAGCACAATTAACCACTCAACGTTATAACTAGGATGCAATTCTGTTAACAAAAAGATGTTTTGCAATAAAACAGGCAAATAAAACACCTGTAAACAGCATGTTGCTCCAGTTATTGAGTTGTGCTTACATTCTGCCGAAGGACATCTTTTTACATACATTCGCAACACCTTAAGAAGACGTTACTTAACAAAAAACATAAAACAAATATAAGTTCCAAGGGAGTAATAATATGCAGTTTAACTCAAGATTGGCCAAAGCCGTGCGCTTTGCGTTAGCTACAGGCGCCGCATCTGCAGCGCTTAGCTCGCCAGTTGTTCTTGCAGCAGATGAAGAGAATGTTGAACGTATCCAAGTAACGGGTTCGCGTATACAACGCAGTGATATGGAAACTGCTACACCTGTTACCGTATTAAGTGCAGACGAAATGGCGAAACAGGGTTTCACTAACGTTCAAGATGCATTAGAAAGTCTAACCTCAACCACTGGTGCAATGACAACTCAGTCTGTACATGGTTTTACACCTGCAGCCTCTTCAATTAGCCTTCGCGGCGCTGGCGCAAACCGTACTCTTACCCTAATTAATGGTAAACGCCTAAACCAGTATCCAAAGCCAGCAGGCGGTACAGATAACTTCGTTGATACTGCAAACCTTCCTATGGAAGCTGTACAGCGTATTGAAATTCTACAATCTGGTGGTTCGGCAATTTACGGTGCCGATGCTGTGGGTGGTGTTATTAACATCATCTTGAAAAAAGATTTTGAAGGCGTGGCAATTAAATATCGTCATGGCGATACAACAAACGGCGGTGGTGCCAATGACCGCATAGCCCTATCTCTCGGAGCATCATCTGACAGAGGTAATGTATCGACCTTTATCGAATTCCAAGACAATGAATCTCTAAAAGCGACTGACAGAGAAAACTTTGGTCTTCACACCGACAATGTACCTCATAGCGACTTCTCAGGGTACAGCTCTTACGGTGCGAGAATTGCGGGTGTCACAGTCGATGGCGTAACACCTACTGGCCAACGCGTACTAACCGCTGAAGAATGTGAAGCAGGTGGCTTCCTATGGACAGGCAGTACTTGTGGCTTTGATCGCTCTGCTTGGCGTGACCTTCAACCTGAAAGCTCACGCTTTATCAGCTCGACTAATTTCAACTATGAGCTTAATGATGACACCAGTTTTGTAGGTCGTTTAGATTACTCAGAAGCAAAATCTGTCACTAACATCGAGCCGTCGGCATTCGATGACTATGACATTACTGTTGATGGCGACCAGCTAACCGTAAGTTACGGTAAAGAAGGCGATGACAACTATATGAGCAAGGTGTTTGCTGATAAGTCAACAGCGCTCAATGGTGACTTTGCCAACGCTGAAGACGGCTCATACTACTATGCTCGCCGTTTACACGAGCTAGGCAATCGTACGACTGAAACTAAAACCCGCAACTATTTCTTCACCGCAGGCCTTGAAGGTTTAATTGCCGACGAGTACAACTGGGACGCATCGGTTAACTACGGCCGTACTAGCGTCGATGTGTTTGGCGGCGGTAACGCAACGGTTGGCGGCATGTTTGACTACATCACCGCTGGCGAAAATGGTAACTCTCTACTCGAAAATATCTCGGCTGAAGATGCTGAAAAAACAGCGTACAGTTCATTTGAGCGAGCGCAGTCTACTCAGAAGAACGTACAGGCTAACATCACAGGCTCACTATTTGAGATGGATGCAGGCGATGCCATGTTCGCTTTTGGTGCTGAGTATACAATTCAAAGCTATGAGACAGATTCAGACTCAGAATCTAAAAATGGCAATATCTTAGGCAAAGGCGGTTCATCTGGTGCTGGTGAACGTAAAAACTGGGCAACTTATGCAGAAGTTAGCATTCCAGTACTTGATGACCTAACTATCGATGCGGCGCTTCGTTATGACCACTACGATAACTTTGGTGGCAATCTATCACCACAGATCGCGGTTGAATATCGCCCAGTGAGAGAATTACTCGTTCGTGGTTCTTGGAGTTCTGTATTCCGTGCACCAGACATGCACCGCGTATATGGCGACCCGACTAACGGCTTCAACACCGTTATTGACTTTAAACAGTGTCAGGCTATGGGCGGAACACCAGGTACTAAGTACCCAGATAATAAAACCTTAGATGAGATCTGTAATGAATTACATATCGATACCACTACAGGTTCAAACAAAGACCTAGAAGCAGAAACAGGCTACACAGCCAACCTAGGTGCTGTATGGGGCGGTGATGCATTCGATGCTTCATTCGATCTATGGGAGTGGAAACTTGACGACATGGTGAGCGATATCAGCGCTCAACAAGCGGCACGTGACTATGAACTCTATGAAGACATGATCACCCGTGATGACGATGGCACCATTACCCACATTAACGCTGTTGCACAGAACCTCGCCTATCAAAAAGTCCGCGGTTTAGACTTAACAGCGGGCTACACATGGGATCTCAACAAATTTGGTGAGTTAAAGCTTAACTTTAGCGGTACTTATATTCTCAACTCTGAGTACCAGCTAACCGAGACCGATCCTGTTGAAGATGATATCGACAACGGTGGCTTACCTCAGTACCGCGCGAACTTGATCATTGGTTACTTCATTGAGGACTTCGAAGCGACACTTGGCGCTTACCATACTGCGCGTATGCACGGTATTCAGTATAAGTCATTCAAAGAAGCTGCTATTGAAGCGGGTGAAGAGTTTATTGAAGAAGATCATGAAGTCGCATCACAGACTAAGTGGAACCTAACTGCAGGTTACACCATCTCTGACTCGATTAAAGTGAAAGCTGGTGTTATTAACCTCTTTGACGCGGGCCCGAACTTCGACCCAACTGCAACATCATGGCCTCACTACCCACGCAGCGTGTATAACGCACGTGGACGTGAGTGGTTTGTTGAAGGTGAAGTTAAGTTCTAAACCTTTATTGAGTTAATAAAAACGGCATCCTAGGATGCCGTTTTTTTTGTGAGTAAAACGCATTAATTCAGTGATTAACTAAAGCCCATATAGTGAGCACCAACCACGATTGCACTTGAAACTACAAACAGTACCAGCATAAAACGCCAAATAAACTTTAACCACTGGCCCCAATCAACGCGGCACACGCCCAATGTCGCCATTAATGATGCTGATGTAGGTACTAATATATTGGTAAAGCCATCTCCCAACTGAAAGGCTAACACTGCGACTTGACGAGTGACGCCGACAAGATCTGCAAGTGGTGCCATCAACGGCATGGTCAATGCGGCTTGACCTGAACCCGAGGTGACAAAGAAGTTAAATACGGACTGAAACAGGTACATAAACCAGGCAGACATTACACTAGGAAGCTGACCTATAAACTCCCCTGCCTTACTCAATATGGTATTGAGTACACTTGGCGTTGATGCATCACCACCACCTAGCAACAGCAAAATACCCGATGCACAGCCTACTAGCACAGCAGGCTCTAGCATTGTCGCTGCGCCCTGCTTAAAACTTACAGCAACGGTATTGATATTCATCTTATTAAGCTTAAAAACCACGCCAATAATGCCTACAACAATTCCCATAGTGAAGAACTGGCTTGCAATCTCAGGGATAAACCACGCTTTCGCTATCACTCCCCAAATGATCCATGCAACTGTTGCGAAGATAGTGAGTAATACCAAGATATCTCCGAGATTGAAGCGACTTTCGAGGTTGGATTCTTTTAGGTTGTCTCTAAAGTAGCTATCACTTTGATAACTAAAAGAGTGTGTTGGCAGCGCTTTCACTTTGGCCGCATAACGCATGGTGAAGATAAGACCCATCAGGGTAAAAGCAGACCACATTACAAAACGCATTCCAGAGCCCGATAACACAGGAACTCCTGCAATACCTTGGGCAATAGCCACGCTAAAAGGGTTCATCCAAGAAGAAGCGAAACCAATTTGCGTTGCCACGTAGGTTACCATCACAGTAGTAATGCCATCATAGCCTAAGCGGATCATCAAAGGGCAGATGATAATGGCAAACGCAATCGCCTCCTCCCCCATACCAAAAACCGCGCCACCCAGAGAAAAAAGAATGAAAATCACCGGGATAAACAACACTTCGTTACCGCGGGTGCGATCGATAAGCTTTAAAATTCCGTTATCTATGGTGCCCGTTGCCATCACAATCCCGAAGGCACCACCGATAACTAACATAAACATGATGACGCCAATGGCGCTGCCCCATTTAGAACCGGAAACCAAGCCTTCGAAGGCAAAGTTAAAGAAACCCGCCCCGCCGTGACCTTCAAATAATGCCACAGGCTTTAGGATCGGCTCGCCCTTCTCATCGACTTCATAGGTAAAGGAGTCAGGATCGATAACGCTACGACTCTTCTCTACACCATCAACGACGTAACTTACGTCTTCAGTTTGAAACGAGCCAATAGGCACAAAGTAAGTAAGAATTGCCGCAGCGATTGCGACGAAGAAGATAATGACCAGAGTATCGGGCATTTGCCAGGTTACTTTCTTAGTAACCGCCTGATTATCTAATGTATTAGAACAGCTAACAGGGTCCATTTTGCCACCATTTTATTATTATATGGCGGCAAATATAAACCAATGGCTAACGATTAGCTAGCCAAGTTAACCATCTACATTAACGACTCGCAACAGAGCGCTTAACATAGGCTTGACTAATAAAGTGACTTATTACCAGCATTAACAAGGAAAATAGTAATGCAGGCACAATGGGGTGAATGTTTAAAATCAAGGGCACCTGCCACTGCAACATAAGGTAACTCACCATACCACTGCACATAGCGACTAAGGCTGTGTGGCCACTCACCGAAGGCCAAAACATCCCAGCGATAATCGGCCATAGGAATACAGCCTGCAAAGCGCCAAAGGCTGCAAGGTTGATCCAAACTATCATATCTGGTGGTTTTACAGCCCAAAAGCAGGCTAACGCTGTAATAACCAACATTACCACTTGAGTCATTCGTACTTGGGTTGTCGCACTCATTGTAGGCCTTGCTTTGACCACACCATCACGAACGATACTGACCGCCGATTGCAGCAACATAGAGTCCACCGATGACATCACAGCCGCTATTGGCGCTGCAAGCAACACCCCTGCCCAAAATGGATTCATCAGCTGCCCAATTAAGGTAGGCATGATCTGATCCGGTACCGTAAGGTTTGGAAATAGTGCGCGGCCAAGAAAGCCACATAGATGTGGGATCAACGTCATCAAGAAACAGATAATCGTTCCCCAAAGCATACCGCGCTTTAACGACAGCGGATCTTTAACTGCAAGCAGTCTCACAATGGTATGAGGTAAGCCCATGGTGCCAAAACAGATCAGAACCCAAAACGACAACATCATAGGCCAGCCTAAAAAGTCATCCACCCCATGAGGACTCAGTAGTTCAGGAGTTTTAGCCGTTTCTATCATCAACTTAGCACTTAAATCCGGCTGACTTAATAGGACAATCAGCAAGATGATGACCCCGAGCAGCATCACAACTCCTTGAAGCGCATCGGTGAGCACTACCGCTCTAAATCCTCCGGTTAAAGTATAGGCTAAGACAGTTAACACAAATACGCCTAAACCTAACTCATAACTGATCCCCGTAACGCCAGATAACAGCCTTGCTCCACCGATAAATTGCACAGAGATCATAGCGATAAAGCCAACGACCAAACTCAACATGGCAAGCGTGCTCAACCAACTATTGTTATAACGTTCGTCAAGCCATTCAATAATCGTGCTGTACTGCTTCTTTTGTGCGAGAAATTTAGGCCCTAAAACCCCTAAAGTAAGAATAACCACTGGAACCTGAATCACGGCAAGCCATACCCAGCCGAGTCCAAATTTATAAGCGGCGCCGGGGCCACCAATAAATGAGCCCGCACTTGTGTACGTTGCGACCAGAGTCAATGCTAACAGTGGGCCACTAAGAAAGGCACCACCAATAAAGAAGCGTTTAGCTTTATCATCACAAAACTGCTGAGACTGGTTAGCTTGGCGTGCACTCCAAACTCGGGTGATCACTAAGCTTAACGCTAGATAAATTAATACAGGTAATAGGCTAGTCATGGTCTGCTTCCGCCGCCCCAATAACCTTGGTAAGTAAAAAGCTAAGACTCACAACTAATAAGAGCGGTGCTGCGACACAAGAAAACCAAAACCAAAGTGGCAAGCCATACCAGTTCCCTAGTTCGCTTAACCATAATGGACCGGAGCACCAAAGAAGAAAGTAACTCGATGTGAGTATTAATGAGGTTTTAGTAAGCAAGCTCATAAGTGTGAAGGCCACAGCTAAGAAATTTTTAAGCGCGCAATTTTAATCAATAATAGCTCTGGATGCTAGACACAGCTTAAGAGACCAGGAACTGAGTTCAAAATAACGCAGAGATAATCACTTAAAGTCACAGTTAACCGCTAACGTGCTATACGCTCGACTTATTTCTCTTACGTAATTTAAAACAGAGAAAGCATGTAACCATAGGATAAAAGGGGAAAAACTTAATATAAACTTAAATATATCTCGATATACCTAAAAAGGGTGAGGAGCCTCTAAATTCTACTACAGCAACCCATAGCGCTACTTGTTACGTCTCTATACACACTCTAAAATCGAGTCTTGAACCATCAATTTTATTGATAGTTTCAGTTATCGTTATTTTCATATAGGGAAGCCGCAGGTAACAGATGAAGTATTCACTCAAGCAAATCACCGTTTTTGACGCCGTAGCAAGCCTAGAAAGTGTTAGCGCTGCAGCAAGAAAATTATCGATGACCCAATCGGCAGTCAGTATGTCACTCGCACAATTGGAAAATCTGCTAGGGCGTCCACTTTTTATCCGCCAAGGAAACCGGTTAACATTAAGCCATTGGGGAAACTGGTTACGCCCTAAAGCAAGACGCTTGCTGCAAGAGGCGCAACATATTGAATTTGGCCTTCACGAACAACACCTTATCAGCGGCCAGTTCAGGTTGTGCTCAAGCCAGACTGCTGCAGAACACTTGCTCCCTGAACTTATCAGTAAAATTGATACTGATTTTCCCGAGTTACGAATCGATCTGTCGGTAGAAAACACCGAAAATGTCATTGAAGGCTTACTCAACTATGAGTTTGATCTTGGAATTATTGAGGGGCGCAACGATGACTCCAGATTGCATAAAGAGCGATGGATTGACGATCATCTAGTCGTTATTTCATCTCCCAATCATCCCTATGCAAAATATGAAAGCGCCAGCTTATCTCAACTTGAGCAAGCAAAATGGGTTTTACGAGAACAAGGTGCTGGAACAAGAAGAATATTCGAAGGAGCAATTCACGGCATTATTGAAAAACTTAATGTCTGGAAAGAATACGAGCAGGTATCGGTCTTAAAAGCTTTAGTTAAAAATGGACAGTATATTAGCAGTCTACCCTACCTAGATGTGGAGAAGGAGGTTGCTAATGGTGAGTTGGTGATCCTACCTACCCCTCAAATTAATATGCAACGCCACCTATCTTTCATCTGGCGCGCAGACTCAGGTGAAAACCCTTTACGGGACTGTATTATTACAGAAGCCAAGAGACTAAGCCGTATTCGACAAATGAAAAGCTAAAAAAAAACGGGACGATATCGTCCCGTTTGGTAGTGCTAAATGATAAATTTAGACTCTGTAAACATCACATACTTTTTTAGCTATCGCTTCCCGGGTGATCACACCACATAGTAACCCGTTATCCAAAACAGGAAAGACGCTTGGCTTATCGGCTGACGCGTTGCGTAAACGCTCTTCATAACTCTTAAAGGTATTACCCGTTAAGATCCCATACTCATTTACCGGGAATAGCTTATTACGATCAACAACCATTAACTCGATTAGCTCAGCGACCGAGTCTTGTGGCGATAGCGTCATGACTTCAGTTTGCATCAGATCACTAACCTTATATGACACTCCTCTAGCAAACTCCTCAGACCAAAGGCTGCGCAGTAGATCTTGCTGTGAGATAAAACCAAGCAAACGTTTACTTTCATCGAGAACTGGTGCACTTCGACACTCATTATCAGCAAGTAAGCTCAAGGCGGAATATACAGATAAATCTGAAGAAAGCGTCAATGGAGTTGGGTTCATAAGGTCTTTTACAGATAGTTTCTTAATTATTTTAGGCATTTTAGCAAGTACTCCAGAAGTTGGGATTTGATGTATTTGGGCAGATATTTCACGTTGTGGGGCGCTATGGACTGAGCAAGCATTGACGCTTTGAGCCGACTTTTCGATAAGCCAGTAACCCAAGCCAACAAAAAGCCCACCGCCGACGATATTTCCTAAGGTCACGGGAATGAGGTTATTAAAAATAAAATTGCTAAGAGTCAGATCAGCGAATTTATCGGGACTGATATTCAAGGCTTCAAACCAACTAGGATCGGCAAATTGGTGTATGGTGATCCCTAAAGGCACCATAAACAGGTTTGCAATGCTGTGCTCAAAGCCGCTACTGACAAACATCGCAACAGGCAGCATAAGTAAGATCGCCTTGGTAAGAGCGTCACGACTCGAAAAAGTCATCCACACTCCTAAGCAAACCAACATATTGCACAATATGCCTAGAACGAAGGCCTGCCCCCAACTGTGGTGCAACTTATGCTGTGCAATTTGTAGCGCATTTAGTCCCCACAGCCCGCCATCGAGTTCGTGCATTCGAGCTGACATAATCAAGCTCAACATGATGACGGCCCCAATTAAGTTACCTAGGTATACTCGGCCCCAACATTTAATGAGTTCCCCTGTCGTAACAAGCTTCTGAGCCCAGGCTACGCTACTAAGAACCGTACTGGTAAAGAGCTCCCCACCACAGATAACCACTAACATCAGGCCTAAACTAAATGCTAATCCTCCTGCAAGACGAACTAACCCCCAAGCGCCATCGCTTCCAGTTGTCACCGTGATATAAAAAACAAATGCCAGCGCAATAAAAGCACCTGCAAAGGCCGCTAAACCGAACGATTGCCATGCAGATTTAATCACCTTCGCCTTACCATATTGCTCGGCCTGTTGGTACAAACTCTGTAATTCCGGCTTGGGAGACGCAACACTTTGTTGTATCGGGTTAACTAACATCGGCCCTTTAGCCGCATGATTAGAAGACATTCATTCCACTCCAAATGGAAATGAAGAAATTTGTCATTTTCATTACTCTATTGCCCATTTTTATCTACTAAGTTGTTGTTTTGTAGCTACAACTATAGTGAGTAAAATAACGCAATAAAATTTGATAATAATCATAATCAGTATCAAATTTGCTGATACCACACGGGAAGTTTGAAATATTCAGGAAATAAACTTGGAGTTGCTAATGCATTGTTATTGCTGGATTTAACATCAAGTAGGTACCCCCCATAAATGAACAACAAACTAAAAAGCGACAATAGAGGATAAGGGGACAACTAAAATCTTTAACATAACTAGGAGGGGTTGGCCTTAGGTATCAAGATTCCTGAAACTAAAAGACGGGTGAAAGCAAGACTGAAAAAACCGACTAGCGTCCGCACCATTTTAACTCAGCAAAGCCAAAACATGAGATCCGCAGCACAAAATAAATAATTAACCACCCCACCCCGATCACACTACAATAAGATGTGCAACAAAGAGCAAACAACGACGTGTTATCGCGCCACGACTCACACATATTATAAAATAGTGATCAGCGACCAACGCAATAAATATGCCGTACCCTTATTTGTTTAGCGATCCCTGTATAAGTTGTTAACTGGATCTCAAATAGCTTAATCACCTCATTCAAGAATATTGATACTTAATGAAGACCGCACTGCTATGTGTTAATATTTCAGGGGTAAATTGGTCTTACCAATTAGAAAATAAAATTGTAAAGGAAGACAACTGTATAGTAGACAAAACTAGGAATTCTGTTTTGTTATATCGTGCAGCTAAGTTAACTCTGTAAACAGTGCAGCTAAGTGAGCTCCGAATACTTAAGTTAATACTCAAGGACCACTAAAAGTTGTCATCGAATTAGATGAATCACTATGTTCTTCTCGGAGAATGAGAAACTATGTCAGAAACAGTGAAAAACGAACAAATGGAAGACTCGGCAAAATCTTATCGAGAGCTTCACCGTCCAGCGTCTGAGTTTGAAACTCGTGAAGAGTACTTAGACAATGAACTGAAAATCATGAAGCCTAGACGTTGGGGCCTAAACCTTCCCGGTCGTGATTTCCGTTTTGAATGGGAAGATTTCGTCCCAGCTATCGCAGGTACAATTGGTATTACCGTAATGTACTCAGCCGTTATGGCTGCATGGGCCGCAGGCCTAAGCGAAAGATGGGATCATATTAACCTAGGCGCAGAGTTTGCGACTCAGGTTGTTCGCGTTGAAATGCTTATTCCAGCACTTCTATTCTGTATCCTCAGCTCAGGCTTTTTCAACCCAAAAGCTAACTTAGCCGGTAACCATGGTCCAATGATCCCACTTATCGGTGCGATTGCCTTGGCTGGCGCTCACCCATTAGCTCTTGCGATCTTATTGGGGATGTTCGGTCTCATATTAAGCTACGTAAAAGGTGGCTCTCGCTTAGTCAACTTAACCAGTAGCGGCGTTGCCGGTGGTCTATTAGTCTTCCTTGGCTTTATGGGAGCTGAAGGTCAAATTAGTTCACTGTTTGAATGGGCTGGTAATTTGCAGTCTAAACATAACCTTGATTACAGCCTAGGTTATGTCGCCTTCTTCATCCTTCTTGCCAATGTGATCTTATATGCCGTACTAGCAAAGATCGGTAAGCGTTGGTTAGCAATTCCATTATGCTCTATTGCTGCGGTTGCAATGGCGTTCGGCCTAGGTGCAGGACTAGATCTACAATTTGTAACAGAGCCTGGCATTCCAAACCTAAACCCTGTGTACTGGTGGGGTTCAACGGAACACGGTTGGCAGTTAGGACTACCTAACCTGCAACATTTCATTGCTTCTCTGCCTTTTGCAATCTTAGCTGTAGCTATGTGGTCTCCTGATTTCTTAGGTCACCGCATTTTCCAAGAGCTTAACTACCCTAAAGGTGCAGACAAGGTGTTAATGGATGTTGATGACACTATGACGACTTGTTCACTACGTCAAATCGTTGGTACAGCAGTGGGCGGTGGTAACATCACTTCATCTTGGGGCACTTATATGATCCCTGCTGCAACGGCAAAACGTCCAATCCCTGCCGGTGCAATCCTACTGGGTCTCCTATGTATCATCGTTGCTATCATTGGCTATCCTATGGATATCGCGGTATGGCAACCAGTAATGTCTATCGCACTGCTTGTTGGCGTATTCTTGCCTCTACTTGAAGCAGGTATGCAGATGGTAAAAGACACCCAAAGCAGCCAGTCTGCTGGTATCTGTATTTTTGCCTCTTTTGTTGCCAACCCAGTACTAGCTTGGGCATTAACTATGTTCCTAGACAATAACGGACTGATCGGTGACAAAGAGCGTCCTAAAACGCTATCTGTCGTTGACCGTATCGTTATTCCAGGTCTTGCCTTCGTGATCTGTCTAGCTGCTATGCTTGCAGTTGGTATGATCCCAGGTATCCCTGCTCTTTTATAAGAGAAATAGCGAGAAGAGTCCTCTCTTCTCGCGACCTAACACTCCCATTGATTTTACCAATACTGATAAACAACAGCCTAGAAAATAGCATTGTTGGTTAACTGACTACTTAGCACTTACAGAGTGATTGTTGTTGAGATTAATCAAATGTTTAAATCTTGCTTACTTAATTAGTAACAGCTGTTTCAGTAAAAAACATTAGTGTTAGGTTGAAACATTGCTTTGGTTAAAAATTGATACATGGACGACAGTTTTTAAAATTAGCAGAGCAAACTAAGCGTATTAAGATGCAGGCTATCTCTGCTTATGTTAATATACTTATGGTTAATTGGTCTTACCAATTTATCGATACCGATCTTCTTCGTATACGGATCATTTTTCATATCGGTATCAAATGGACAGAACATTCCGAGATATAAAACTCGGGACCAGTTTCCTCAGCAGATTTGTTTTGAGGGAGCTTTTTAAGACTTAACTATTGGTGTATCGCACGCCTCGTTTTGAGCCTATATCGATACCCAATAACCTTATCTCAAACAGAAGGTAATAGTACGATGACCGAAAAAACTGAACAGTTTGCAGCCGCGTGGGAAGGTTTCACCGCTGGCGATTGGAAAACTGAAGTCAATGTGCGTGACTTTATTCAAGCTAACTACACTCCTTATGAAGGCGATGAGTCTTTCCTTGCCGGCGCTACTGAAGCAACAACCGAACTTTGGGACAAAGTTATGGTTGGTATCAAGGAAGAGAACCGTACTCACGCGCCAGTTGATTTTGATACCAAGCGCGTATCAACTATCACTTCTCATGAAGCCGGTTACATCACTAAAGATCTAGAAACTATCGTTGGTCTACAAACAGAAGCTCCGCTTAAGCGTGCTATGTTGCCAAACGGTGGTATTCGTATGGTTGAAGGTTCTTGCGCTGCATACGGCCGTGAACTAGACGCTGACGTTAAATACGTATACTCAGAACTACGTAAGACGCACAACCAAGGCGTGTTCGATATCTACACTCCAGAAATCATGCGTTGCCGTAAGTCTGGTGTATTGACTGGTTTACCAGATGCATACGGTCGTGGCCGTATCATTGGTGACTACCGTCGTGTTGCACTATACGGTATCGACTTCCTAATGCAGGACAAGTTTGCTCAGTTCACTTCTCTGCAAGCTGATTTCGAAGCAGGTGAAAACTTGTCTTACACTATGCAACTTCGTGAAGAAATTGCAGAGCAGCACAAAGCACTAGGTCAAATGAAGAAGATGGCAGCAAGCTACGGCTTCGACATCTCTCTACCTGCGACTAACGCTCAAGAAGCTATCCAGTGGACTTACTTCGGCTACCTAGCTGCTGTTAAGAGCCAAAACGGTGCGGCTATGTCTTTAGGCCGTACTTCTAGCTTCCTAGATATCTTCATTGAACGCGACATCAAAAATGGCGTGATCACTGAGCAACAAGCTCAAGAAATGGTTGACCACTTCGTAATGAAGCTACGTATGGTTCGTTTCCTACGTACTCCAGAATACGATGAGCTATTCTCTGGCGACCCAATCTGGGCTACTGAGTCTATCGCTGGTATGGGTCTTGACGGTCGTACACTTGTAACTAAGTCTAGCTTCCGTTTCCTACACACCCTATACAACATGGGTCCTAGCCCTGAGCCAAACATCACGGTTCTATGGTCTGAGCAACTACCGCTAAACTTCAAGAAGTACGCGGCTAAAGTATCTATCGATACTAGCTCTATCCAGTACGAAAACGATGACCTAATGCGTCCAGATTTCGAATCTGACGACTACGCTATCGCATGTTGTGTAAGCCCAATGGTTGTTGGTAAGCACATGCAGTTCTTCGGCGCGCGTGCAAACCTTGCCAAGACTATGCTTTACGCTATCAACGGTGGTGTTGACGAAAAACTTAACGCTCAAATCGGTCCTAAGTCTGCTCCAATCACAGACGAAGTTCTGAACTTTGATGACGTTATGGGTCGTTTAGACACTATGATGGACTGGTTAGCAACACAGTATGTGTCTGCACTAAACGCTATCCACTTCATGCACGACAAGTACTCTTATGAATCAGCTCTAATGGCGCTTCATGACAGAGACGTACGTCGTACTATGGCGTGTGGTATCGCAGGTCTTTCTATCACTGCTGACTCTCTAGCTGCGATTAAGTACGCAACTGTTAAGCCAATCCGTGATGAAAACGGCATTGCTGTAGACTTCGACATCGAAGGCGATTATCCAAAGTTCGGTAACAACGACCCACGTGTTGATGATATCGCAACTGAATTGGTTGAGCGCTTCATGGCGAAGATCCGCAAAATGAAGATGTACCGTGATGCGATCCCAACTCAGTCTATTCTTACTATTACTTCTAACGTTGTTTACGGTAAGAAGACAGGTAACACACCTGACGGTCGTCGCGCTGGTGCTCCATTCGCTCCAGGTGCTAACCCAATGCACGGTCGTGATGAAAAAGGCGCAATTGCTTCTTTAACATCAGTTGCTAAACTACCATTTGCTCACGCACAAGACGGTATCTCTTACACATTCTCTATCGTACCTAACGCACTAGGTAAAGATGATGATGCTCGTAAGGCTAACCTAGCTGCGCTTATGGATGGTTACTTCGCTCACAACGATAACCGTGAAGGTGGTCAACACTTAAACGTTAACGTTATGAACCGCGAAATGCTTGAAGATGCAGTGGTTAACCCAGATAAGTACCCACAGCTAACGATTCGTGTTTCAGGTTATGCAGTACGCTTTAACTCGCTAACACCAGAGCAGCAGCAAGACGTTATCACACGTACCTTCACTAAAGGTCTGTAAGTTTAATTAAGTGTCGATTCGGCTGATGCAACGCTAAGCGTTCATCAGCCCCACAGGAGTAAAAATGGCAGTAATCGGTCGTATTCATTCAATTGAATCCTTCGGAACAGTAGATGGGCCTGGCATCCGGTTTATCACCTTTATGCAAGGCTGCTTAATGCGCTGTCTCTACTGTCATAACCGCGACACTTGGGACTTACACGGTGGTAAAGAAATGAAAGTCGATGACCTGATGAGTCAAATCATCGGTTATCGACCTTTTCTCGAAGCCAGCGGCGGTGGTGTAACCGCAAGTGGCGGAGAAGCCATACTACAAGCTGAATTCGTTGCTGAACTTTTTAAAGCCTGTAAGAAAGAAGGTATTCATACCTGTCTTGATACCAATGGCTTTGTTAGAAAGCACACACCAATTATCGATGAATTACTCGATAACACAGATTTAGTGTTACTGGATATCAAACAGATTGATGATGCAAAGCATATCGATCTTACCAATGTCAGTAACCAGCGCACGCTGCAGTTTGCAGAACACTTGCATAAGCGTGGGCAAAAAACATGGATTAGATATGTGGTTGTTGGCGGATATACCGATGATATCCCATCAGCACAGGCTCTAGCCGAATTTGTTAAACCTATGACTAACGTGGAAAAAGTCGAACTATTACCCTACCACGAACTAGGTAAGCACAAATGGGAAGCTATGGGTGTGGACTATGAGTTAAATGATATCTCTCCACCAAGCACAGAAACCATGGAGCAAATTAAGAAAGTCTTTACTGATATGGGAATAAACGCGGTTTATTAACCGCGTTGTAATGCTTATAGCCTAAGCTAAAGCTCTTCCCAGTAACTGGCGTCTAAACGTTCGAAAGCGGCTTTTAATATGAGTGCCATATCGAAGTAACACGCTTTAGCGCCAAGGGGCCGACAATTTACGCCCAATTGCATTAATTTAGTCGATAACTGGTTACCCCAGTCTAGTAATGAGAGCGGTAAAGGATGGCGAGAACGCCAACCGAGCCAGAGTAAGCCTTGAACAGGCAAGCTCATAAAGAACAGTGCGATAGTTATCGCCTGGGGCAGATAGCTCCAGCCATGCAAATACAACTGACTCGCCGCAGCCAAAAGCGCCAGTAATGGCATTAAAGGCAATGCTAGTTTAGTGGCTCGCATAACGCGATACTCAGGAAAGTAATAACTGAGTTGTCGAACCATAGGCCAGGTCTTCATATAACGTCGACCCTCGCCCAATGTTTTGAGAACTTGAATGCTCAACGATGGCACCTATAAATAAAATTAACAGCCTAACTTTAGCATAAACACTCAGTCTGCCCCAAGGGCTAGCACTGAGTATGACACCATTTTGCTCTTTTAAAGAGCATACTTTACGACTTCGGCTATAGTTGCCATATGAAGTTTTGTTATCCGGTGAGTCAAACGGCTTCACCATTTATTGCGAAAGGTTTAAACATGTCAAACAAACTGGTATTGGTGCTTAACTGTGGTAGTTCATCTCTAAAGTTTGCAGTAATTGATGCGCTAACTGGCGATGATCAAATTTCAGGTCTAGCTGAGTGTTTTGGTCTTGAAGATTCAAGAATCAAGTGGAAAGTTAACGGCCAAAAGAGTGAAGCTAGCCTAGGTGCTTTTACCGCTCACAGAGAAGCTGTTGAATACATTGTTAACGACATTCTAGGTGCTTACCCAGAAATCGCTGCTGAAATCCAAGCTGTTGGTCACCGTGTTGTTCACGGTGGTGAAAAGTTCACTCACTCAGTAATTATTGACGAAACTGTTGTTCAAGGTATTGAAGATTGTGCCACTTTAGCACCGCTTCACAACCCAGCTCACTTGATCGGTATTCGTGCTGCACAAGCATCTTTCCCAACACTACCACAAGTTGCTGTGTTCGATACTGCATTCCACCAAACTATGCCAGAAAAAGCGTACATCTATGCGCTTCCATACAAGCTATACCGCGAAAACGCAATCCGTCGTTATGGCATGCACGGTACTAGCCACCTATTCATCAGCCGCGAAGCTGCTGCTGCACTAGGTAAAGACGAAGCTGACACAAACATCATTTGTGCTCACTTAGGTAACGGCGCATCTGTTACTGCTATTAAAGGCGGTAAGAGTGTTGATACTTCTATGGGTCTTACTCCACTAGAAGGTTTGGTAATGGGTACACGTTGTGGTGACGTTGATCCTTCAGTTATCTTCCACCTAGTTAACCGTTTAGGTTACACACTAGACGAAGTTGAGTCAGTACTTAACAAACAAAGTGGTCTACTAGGTATTTCTGAACTTACTAACGATTGCCGTGGCATCGAAGAAGGTTTCGAAAAAGGCCATAAAGGCGCTACTCTAGCACTTGAGATCTTCTGCTACCGTCTAGCTAAGTACATCGCTTCTTACACTGTGCCACTAGAGCGTCTTGACGCTGTAGTATTCACTGGTGGTATCGGTGAAAACTCAGACCTAATCCGTGAGAAAGTACTTAACTCTCTAGCTATCTTCAACTTCAACGTAGACAAAGAGCGTAACGCTGCTGCTCGTTTTGGTAACGGTGGCCAGATCACATCTGACGAAGGTACTGTTGCTTTGGTAATTCCTACTAACGAAGAGTGGGTTATTGCACAAGACGCAATCGAGTTGATCAAGTAACTGACGCTTAACATCGATGCAGCTAATACTTTGTATTAGCTGCTGTTAGCGCAGTTTAGTTTTTAGTCATACAATGTATGACATCATCGAGTTTTAAGAGGTCATTATGTCTCGTAACATCATGCTCATTCCAGTAGGCACAGGAGTTGGTTTAACTTCTATAAGCCTAGGTATGGTTCGTGCACTAGAGCGTCACGGCGTTAAAGTACGCTTTTTCAAGCCTATCGCCCAACAGCGCCCAACTGATACTGGCCCAGAGCGTTCAACAACGATTCTGAGCAAGTCTCCAACGGTTAATCCTCTCGAGCCTTTCGAGATGGAGCACGCAGAAAAGCTGATCCGTGCGGATCAAACTGACGTGTTAATGGAACAGATCATTGCTCGCGCAACTGAGTGTGCTGACGATACTGAAACTTTAATTGTGGAAGGTTTGGTTCAGACTCGTAATCACCCATTCTCTGATGATGTTAACCATGCTATCGCTAAGGCACTCGATGCTGATATCATTTTTGTTGCCACTCCTGGCAATGAAAGCCCAACAGCATTGATGAACCGCCTAGAGATTTCTCATAACTCTTGGGGTGGCAGCGAGAACAAACGTCTAATTGGCGCCATTATCAACAAGATCGGTGCTCCAGTTGATGACGAAGGCCGTGCGCGCCCTGACCTATCAGAAGTTTTTGATCATGACGAAATGCCACGTCCAGATGCGGCAAGCATGTTCCAACTTCCAGGTAAGAGCCCACTACGTATTTTAGGTAGCGTGCCTTACAACCTAGATCTCGTTGCACCACGTGCATCAGATCTTGCTAAGCACTTAAGCGCTAAGATCATCAACGCTGGTGAGATGAACACTCGCCGTATGCGTAAAGTGACTTTCTGTGCTCGCAGCATTCCAAATATGGTTACCCATATTAAAACTGATTCACTACTTGTGACTTCTGGCGATCGCTCTGACGTTATCGTATCTGCATGTCTTGCATCAATGAACGGTGTTAAAGTCGGCGCCTTGCTGCTAACTGGTGGCTATGAACCAGAGCCTCAGATCATGGAGCTATGTGAACAAGCATTCGAAACGGGTCTTCCAGTATTCCTAATCGATACTAACACTTGGCAGACAGCCCTAAACATCCAGCGTTTCGATCACGAAGTGCCTGTTGATGACGCAGTACGTATTGAACAAGTTCAAGAGTTTGTTGCTAGCCATATCGACCAAAGCTGGGTTGAAAGCATCACTAAGAACTCACCACGTGAACACCGTCTATCGCCACCAGCATTCCGTTACAAGCTAACAGAACTTGCTCGTGCTGCACGTAAGACAGTTGTTCTACCAGAAGGTGATGAGCCAAGAACCATCGAAGCTGCAGCTATCTGTGCTGAACGTGGTATTGCGCGTTGTGTACTTCTAGGTAACCGTGAAGAGATCGAGCGTATTGCAAGCCAGCAGGGTGTTGTATTAGGTGAAGGCGTTGAAATCGTTGATCCAGAAGCATCGCGTAGCCGTTATGTTGAAGCTATGGTTGAACTACGCCGCGGCAAAGGCCTAACTGAAGTTGTTGCTAAAGAGCAGCTAGAAGACAACATGGTACTAGGTACTATGATGCTAGCTCAAGGCGAAGTTGACGGTATCGTTTCTGGTGCAGTAAACACCACAGCGAACACCATTCGTCCGCCACTACAGTTAATTAAAACTGCACCAGGTTCTAGCCTTGTATCTTCAATCTTCTTCATGTTGATGCCAGATCAAGTTTACATCTACGGTGACTGTGCGATTAACCCAGATCCAAATGCAGAGCAGCTAGCTGATATCGCAATTCAATCTGCAGAATCTGCAATTGCATTCGGTATTGAGCCACGCGTTGCTATGATCAGCTACTCTACAGGTAGCTCAGGTACGGGTTCTGACGTTGATAAAGTACGTGAAGCTACACGTATCGCTAAAGAGAAGCGTCCTGATCTGATGATCGACGGTCCACTACAGTACGATGCGGCAGTTATGCCAAACGTTGCTCGCTCAAAAGCGCCTGACAGCCCTGTAGCAGGTCAAGCGACTGTATTCGTATTCCCAGATCTAAACACGGGTAACACGACATACAAGGCGGTACAGCGTAGTGCAGATTTGATCTCTATTGGCCCAATGCTTCAAGGTATGCGTAAGCCAGTAAACGATCTATCTCGCGGTGCATTAGTTGACGATATCGTTTACACCATCGCTCTAACAGCGATTCAAGCTGCTCAAAACGAACAAGCTTAATTAGCGTTTAGCTAAATCCATTAAAAAGCCTGCTATCGCAGGCTTTTTTGTATCTATCGCAAACGTATTCGTTACTGATAAGTTGAGCTAGCATAATGATGAGCATCATAGCTATAAAGCTACGTTCATCACCTCCCCCACTACACTGTTTCCCCCTAAGAGGTGGTTACACAGAAGCGTTGAACTTGCTTTATTCCATGCCCCCACAAACCTTGCGCCTCGCAAACCTGTTAAACACTACTAGCTAATCATATCTCTTATGCAAAAAGCTAAGGTGAAATTTGTCCATAAGACTCGGGGCAGTCCACGTTAGAAAATACAACTAATAATTCCTTAGCAAACCATTAGTATTTAAATTATAAACTTTATCCACATGCTCCAAGGTCGATTCCCTGTGGGTAACAATAATTCTTGTAACAGGAAGGCGATCAATACTTGCATTAACTCGTTGCTCATTATCAAAATCCAAGTTACTTGTGGCTTCATCTAATACTAATATGTAAGGTCTTTGGTAAATCGCTCTTGCCAATAAAACTCGTTGTACTTGTCCACCAGATAATTGAACTCCCATATCTCCAATTAAAGTCTGGTATGCCATAGGTAGCGCTTCAATTTCATTATGTATTGATGCAAGTTTACATGATTGCTCAACTTTCAAAGGATCATACACTTCATCAAAAAATGAAATGTTGTCGGCTAAAGTTCCTGATAATAAAGTATCATTTTGCATAACGCTGCCAACTAGTTTCCTATATTTTACCAAACCAATTTTTCTGATATCAACACAATCAAATAATACTCGTCCTGTCGTCGGCTCTAGTAAACCTAAAATTATTTTTAACAACGTCGTTTTACCGCTTCCTGAAACCCCTGTTATCGCAATATTGTCACCAAATTCAATAGTAAGATTTACATTTTCAAACAATACCGGAGATTTAGCCCCGTATCTAAAGCTAATGTTTTCAAGCTCGATACGCCCAGCCACTTTATTTGCGAGCCCCAAGCCCTTACGATTAGCCTCTGTCGATTCCAGAGCGATATCCGATAGCCTAGATAGGTGAATATCCAGCATTTTGAATGAAACAAAGCTATCTATCAGACCGCTAACTCTTGAAGAAAATTGACCTTTATATGCAATAAAAGCCATCATCATTCCTATTGATAGAACTCCTTCCATTACAAAGTTGGCAGCCAAATAGATAACAAGCATATTTTCAACGGCAAGCACTATGGTATTAACCGATGAAAAGCCTAGGGACCACAAAGACCCCCTTATCCCTAAATTAACCACATCCGAATATAGAGACAGCCATTCATTTTTACGTTTGTCTTCATGCCCGTGTAATCGTATCGCTTGAATCGAGCGAACTCCTTCAAGAAAAAAACTATCTTCCTTTGCTGATGCAGCAATGAATTCCTCAGAGTTCCGCTTAAATGGGCGATAGAAGGCCCACCTTAGAAGTGCATATATCAAAACAGCCAAAATTGCTATAAATGTCAGTTTTGGACTATATACGTACATCATAATCAACGTTGTCATCACCATTAATCCGTCTAGCACTACGCTGACAAACGTTGAAGTAATAAAAGACTGAATAGCACTTTGAGAGCCAAAACGGCTGACAATATCACCAATATGGCGCTTTTCAAACCAAGTTATTGGCAACCTAATTAAATGAGAAAACAGCCCAGAGCTCCACTGGATATTTAGGTGACTTTGTATATGTAAACCAATTAAGTCTCGTAAAATACTGGTTACGAGTGATACAACTGCCACCATTAAAAAGGCAATAAACAACAGCACAAGTAGCTCTCTATCTTGATTGACTATCACATCGTCAATAACCAATTGCATGTAGTAAGGTGAAGCGAGAGCAAAAAGCTGCAACAGTGCAGAAGCCACAAATATTTTGAATAGCCCCGATTTCAAACCCACACTAGCTTTCCAAAAAGGGCTTAATCTTAAACCTGAAACTCGTGACTCTTTAGTGAAATTAACTGTAGGAAAAAACTCCACAGCTATTCCTGTATAATGTTTTTTAAACTCTTCAATAGAGTAAGTTATCTTGCCAATAGCTGGGTCATGAATAACAACAGATTGCTTACGGTATTTTGTTAAAACAACGAAGTGATTCAAATCCCAATGTAAAACACAGGGTAAACGAAGTTGACCAAGCTCGCTGACAGCAGCCTGCAATGGTCTGGAGTCTAACTCAATCCGCTCGGCATACTCACATAGTGTCCGAACAGACATACCTGACTCACTATAACCAAGCTCTTTTCTTAAAGTAATCAAGTTAGTTTTTCGCTGATAAAAACTTGATATCATTGCAAGGCAGGCTATCCCACACTCGCTACTTTCAGACTGGTAAATGACAGGGCATTTTTTTGTTGTCAAAAGGGAAAACATTACATTCCAAAACCAATACTTTTCTACTAAAAGAGTTAAGCTCTTTAAACTACTGTGAATGGCTTAAAGAGCTTTATTGAATATCAATAACTAGAATGGCAATAAACTCTTGGGCCAACTACTCCCTCCACCCAAATTCCCCCCTCTGGAGAAAGGAGACGGCCAATACCGATTAAGCCCTGATGGCATGCCAGATTCACTTGGGGAGCCAGCCGGGTAACCTGGTCGATTATTACATGCGTCAGTTACGGCACTACCAACTATTGTTCCAGCAGCTGCTGCCCCGCCAATAGTGATAGGGTTAGAACCACCTACTGAAGCAACAGCCCCTCCAGCAATAGCGCCTAATGCTGCGCAACCAGGTGAGCCACTTCCGGAAGTAACAGCTGCACCAACAGCTCCACCGACAACATTACTGACTCCCCCCCCGCAAATAATATCTTGTTCTTGTTTACTTAGTTCTTTCATTTTACTTCTCCTTGGTAATCATTATTTTTATGTGTATTGAATAAATACATAACGCCTTTACAAGGCAACACCAACCAACACACATTTAATGATAATCATTTAAAATAAACAAATTAACTATTTGTAACCAAATACATTCCATTGCGGAATGCATACCACATAAAAATAAACTGCACTTAACACCGTTATTAATAGTGGCTTTCCAAAACATAAAACAAGCCCTTATTTATAACTGCACTCACCTCCTTAAGTTTTATCACGACCGCCTTATTTAATTACATCTCAAACCATATTTATAAACATAAGCAAACTCAACAAAAGAAAAAATAACAAGCGGAATACAAAACAAATTTATA
>NZ_BPET01000047.1 GCF_019654915.1 Shewanella sp. MBTL60-007
GGTTGCATGAGCTGGATTACTTTCTGCAAAAAAACTTAGCAACGACCTTCGCCTAGCTTTTATAAAGAGTTGAGCCCGAGTAGCTTTTACTCTGCTCCATCCCGCGTCCGTAATATTTATTCGTTTTACTTCATTATAAGGAAGTGGTTGCGGGAGCTGGATTTGAACCAACGACCTTCGGGTTATGAGCCCGACGAGCTACCAAACTGCTCCATCCCGCGTCCGTAATAAACGCTAATAACTGTTTTAATTCTGTCATAAAAGAATTGGCTACGAGAGCTGGATTACTTTCTATAAAAGAACTGGCAACGACCTTCGCCTAGCTTTTATAAAGAGTTGAGTCCGAGTAGCTTTTATACTGCTCCATCCCGCGCCTGGATAATAGATTTTTCGATTCTTCTACAAAAGAATTGGTACAACCGAGTGGATTCGAACCACCGACCCCTACCATGTCAAGGTAGTGCTCTAACCAACTGAGCTACGGTTGTATTGGTTGCGGGAGCTGGATTTGAACCAACGACCTTCGGGTTATGAGCCCGACGAGCTACCAAACTGCTCCATCCCGCGACAGGATAATAGATTTTTCGATTCTTCTATAAAAGAATTGGTACAACCGAGTGGATTCGAACCACCGACCCCTACCATGTCAAGGTAGTGCTCTAACCAACTGAGCTACGGTTGTACTGTTCAAGAATTGGTTGCGGGAGCCGGATTTGAACCAACGACCTTCGGGTTATGAGCCCGACGAGCTACCAAACTGCTCCATCCCGCGACTGTATTCTTGCTGTTCGTTTGGCTGTTGCCTTGGAACGAGCGCTATAGTATGGCGATAGCGCGTTCGTTGCAAGCAAAAAAACACAAATAGTTGTTAAGCGGTGATTTGATGGTCAACTTGGGCGCTGTTTAGGCATTTTCCCGCATTTTTTAAGTAAAACAATTACAAACAAGAATATTTAAAGACAAAATTTAAGCACCTTAAGCGAGCTACTTTAATGTAAGTTATCGTTATTTACCAAAGTAACCTGCAACAACGGCCATTTTTACGGCCATTAAAATGGTAAAAGTTACCTCTTGTATTAATTTCCACAAACAAAAGCCACCAAGATGGCGGCCTTTGTTATTGAAACTCTAATAAAACGAGTTTCCAGCTTTGACTCTCATTAGTGAGAACCACTTACTCCGCCCTCTTCTATCATTCTTTCACGAAGCATTTGCTTTATTTGCGCTATTGGGCGGTCATCAATCGGTAAATGTAAGAGTGCAGCAACAAACGCTAGTACTACAGTCGACCACCAAATCGGCTCATAACTGCCATAGTAGTCATAAATACGGCCGCCAACCCAAGCACCAAGAAAACTACCCACTTGATGGGTAAAAAATACTAAACCATAAAGTGTAGATAAATATCGAGCGCCAAATATCTGCCTAACCAAGCCAGAAGTTAATGGAACCGTACCTAACCAACAAAAACCTATAGCCGCTCCAAACAATGCCGCAGTGTTATCTGTTACTGGTAAAGTTACAAAAGCAGCAATAACCGCGGTTCGAACAAAATAAAGCGCACTCATCACGTAACGCTTATTAAATCTATCCCCCATTACGCCCCAGAAGTAGGAACCAAAGATATTAAAAATACCCACATAAGCTAATGCCAACGCAGCAATAGATGAATCTAGATTTTTATCTGCAAGGTAGCTAGGTAAATGCGTGGCAATAAACATCACATGAAAACCACACACAAAAAAGCCGATGTGGATCAGCCAATAGTTACGATTAGTACAAGCCTCTAATAACGCCTGCTTAAGTGTTTGTTCATCTACTGCTTCATTGATAACACTGTTCGTTTTAGTCGCCTTCATAAATGAAGCAAAGGCAAACATCACACAACAAAGTAATGCAAAGACCTGTAGCGCGGTTTGCCAATCAAAGTGAGTCAATAAACTTTGCGCACCAGGAATAACAGCAAACATACCAAACGAGCCAGCAGCTGTGGTTAAACCAAACGCTTTAGCAGTATGTTCAGCAGGTACAACCTTTGCTACAGCGCCCAAAACGACTACATAACTGGTCGCACTTAAACCAAGGCCAATAAGCATACTAATAGAAAAGTAAAACAGCTCATGGCTAGTTGAAATCGATGTAAGTAATAAACCTAAGCCATAAGTTAATGCCCCACCCATAATGATTTTTTTAGAACCAAATCGGTCTGCAGCCATACCAACAAATGGTTGAAATACGCCAAACAACAAGTTTTGTAGTGCAATAGCAAAACTAAAAAACTCTCGCCCAGCATCAAAGGTCATCGAAATTGGCATCATAAAGATCCCAAACGATTGGCGGATCCCAAGGCTAATAATAAGTATGCCAATGCCAAGCCAAACTAATAATGGAAAACGAAAAATACTCATAAAGATGCCACTCCGGTTTCACTCTTATGGTTAACTTCTAAAATTGGGTCATTTTTAGGAATTTGGTGGCAGCCAACTTCTGCGCCATTGTCACTAAAGGCGCTGAGCAAAGGGGGAAAGTGATTAACTAAAACTAACGTTAGACCTAATACCGCGGTCATACGCAGCAGCTGTGCAGAGATAGATTGAGAGCGCATTACTTTACTGGGGTTACTAAAAAGGAAGCGCATGCTACTGATTAGTTAGTTATGAAACAAATGAATAAATTGAAACAATACTATGCATGGGGTGCATATATTAAATTTATAGGGAAGCAGATAGTAAAAAGGACCTATCAAGGTCCTTATATATTGATAAAAGCATTTCAACTAAATGCTAATTACTTACCCCAAGGGTTCTTAGGGTCTTGTGATGCCGGTGGGCGTTTAGCACCGCTGCGACGATTTTGCGCATATCCATCTTGCGCTCTTGGCTTGTCTTTACCGAAGCGCGGACGCTGACCGCTTTTCTTCATCGCTTTATAGTTTGCTTCGGCCTTAGCACGCAACTCTTCAACAAGCTCAACCGTTAACTTTTCAGGTTTACGCGGCACAATACCATCAGCATAACCGCGCTCACGAGGCTTTAGCTCCATTTGAGCAGCAGTGCCTTTTGGCATGCGCTTAAAGCGATAAAGGTAAAAGGCTTCAACACGCTCTCTCGCCCACTCAGTCTTCTTTAAAAACTTAATACAACCTGCCATATTGGGATTAAGGTTAAAGCATTCTAACTTAAGGGCAGCGTAAAGCACTTTATAGTCGTAGAACTTGACTAGCTCGGTCAGCATAGTTTCTAAATTTAAGCCGTGGAGTGGATTATTCTGTTGATGTTCAATCATGGGGAGTCCAAATATCGCAGAAGTTGTCAAAACATACTTCTATAGAAAATATTCACTAAATGAATACTTAGCCTGCTCAACGAGCGGGGCAAATCAATGGGCTAATAATAACAAGAAATTGTCGATTTCACCCACGAAAATCGTTGCGGAGCACCAATTAATTAAAAATACATATCCGTTACGATAAATAGCGTACCTCAACAGATGATGATAGCTCGACATCTAACCACCTAGGTCTGTATAATCCGCCGCTGTTTTGCCTTCATAACAGGGATGACTTTCCGTAACCTGTTAACGTCTTTGGCTTTCACTTTGATTAATCACTCGGGATCCTCTTTTGATCTCAAGGGCAAACATCACGATGCCGTCTTGTTTCTAACCCAAGCCAATGACTTCTACTATTATTTAAGCCATTTTTAGGAAAAGCCTTGATCACTACAGCTAACATCACAATGCAGTTTGGCCCTGAGCCACTATTTGAAAACATTTCCGCTAAGTTCGGAAACGGCAATCGCTACGGCTTAATTGGCGCTAATGGTTGTGGTAAATCTACCTTTATGAAGATTTTAAGTGGTGAGCTTTCTCCTACTTCAGGTAACGTTTCTATTACTCCAGGTCAAAAAGTCGGTACTTTGAGCCAGAACCAGTTCGCATTCGAAGAGTTCTCAGTAATTGATGCAGTTATTCAAGGTGACACCAAACTTTGGGAAGTAAAACAAGAACGTGAGCGCATCTATTCACTGCCAGAGATGAGTGAAGAAGATGGCATGAAAGTAGGCGAGCTAGAGAGCGAGTTTGCTGAAATGGACGGTTACAGCGCTGAAAGCCGCGCAGGTGAAATCTTAATTGAGGCCGGTATTGAAGAAGAACTGCATTTTGGCCTAATGAGCCAAGTCGCTCCAGGTAAGAAGCTGCGAGTGCTTTTAGCACAAGCTTTGTTTTCAAACCCTGATATTTTGCTGCTTGACGAACCAACCAACAACTTGGACATTCACACCATTAACTGGTTGGCTGAAGAGCTAAATAAGCGCAAGTGCACCATGATCATCATCTCGCACGACCGTCACTTCTTAAACACTGTGTGTACTCACATGGCCGATATCGACTACGGTGAGCTGCGTATTTACCCAGGTAACTACGAGTACTTCATGGAAGCGTCTGCACTTATTCAAGAGCAGCTATTAGCGGGTAACGCTAAGAAAAGTGCTGAGATGAATGAACTGCAAGACTTCGTTAACCGTTTTGGCGCTAACGCTTCTAAAGCGAAACAAGCCAGTTCTCGCGCTAAAAAGCTTGAAAAAATCACCCTAGATGAAGTCAAAGCCTCAAGCCGTATGACACCTTCAATTCGTTTTGAAGACGGTAAGAAGATGCACCGCCAAGCCCTAGTGATGGAAAACGTTGGCCACGGTTTTGACGGAGAATTACTGTTTGAAGGTGGTGATTTAATCCTAGAAGCAGGCGCAAAGCTTGCTGTTATTGGCGAGAACGGCGTGGGTAAATCGACATTCCTTCGCTGCTTGGTCAATGAGTTACAGAACAAGGTTGGCGAAATCAAATGGTCAGAAAATGCCTCTATCGGCTACTGCCCACAGGACAGCAGCAAAGATTTTGATAACGATCTAAACCTATTTGACTGGATGTCACAGTGGCGTCTACCAAAGCATAACGACCTAATGGTACGTGGCATGCTTGGCCGTTTATTGTTTACTGAAGACGATATCAACAAAAAAGCCCGCAACTGCTCAGGTGGTGAGAAAAACCGCTTATTATTCGGTAAGTTAATGATGATGGACATCAACGTGCTGGTAATGGATGAGCCAACAAACCACATGGACATGGAAGCGATTGAAGCCCTCAACAATGCGCTTAAGGTTTACCAAGGCACGCTAGTGTTTGTAAGCCATGACCGTGAGTTTGTTTCATCATTGGCTACACGCATCATAGATGTGAAAGATAAGAAGCTAGTAAACTTCCAAGGTACCTTTAGTGAGTACATGGCAAGCCAGACTGAAAATGAAGCGAAGAAAAGTGCTTAAGCTTTCCATGGCATTGCACTAAATAACTAGACATGAAAAATGGCGCTAATCTCAGAGATTAGCGCCATTTTTATTACTCAACTCTTTGTTCATGCTTGAGATGGTATTGATACAGCGCTTCAATGTTTGCGCTACACATTAGTGCCATTGCACCTTTTAGCTTATCTAGAGGCCAATTCCACCATTGCATCTGTAATAGCTTTTCAATCTCATCAACCGTAAAACGTTGCTTCACTAATTTATTGCTGCCCACAACCACACTGTATGGCGCAACATCTTTTGAGATCACCGCCCTCGCCCCAATCACAGCGCCATCTCCTATGGTCACACCGGGCATAATCATCGCTTCACTACCAATCCACACATCATTACCAATCACGGTATCGCCGGCACGCTCAAATCCGCTCTTTACGCCGTCACCAAACTCCTCCGGCGCAAACGGATAGGTGGAGATCCAGTCCATGCGATGACCTTGATTACCTGCAAGCATAAAACAAGCACCGGATGCGATTGAGCAGAATTTACCGATGATCAGTTTATCGACTTCACCGAAAACGCCCGCTTCCCACACATCTATAGTGGATCCATCGCCTAACAGGTAGCGCACAGCTTGGTCTTCAAAGGACTTGCCATGGTAAAAACCTGAATAATAAGAGTACTCTCCCACTTGTATGTTGGGGTTAGTGACTTGTTGTTTAAGCTTTTTAGAATCAAGCCAACTAGAAAATTCGTTCATTTTTATAGCCTAAGTAAATTTAACGCATAAAATCATTTAATCTTAAAGCGCGATCCCAATCCCCACTGCATTATCGAAATGATTATAATCAGAGATCGTTAATCCATAACCACTTTGCAGTTTCAAGTAGCCTTTTAACCCCTTGTAGATAGGAAATCGCCAGCTTAACTCCTCGTAGCCTTTGGAAAAGCCACTTTCTACTATGTTACGGAGCGTTAAACTAATCTGATGGTCCCCAACATACCAATCACCTTTAACCGAACCATAGCCCATATAATCTTCAATATCGGGGTTATAGTCTATATCGGAAAAATCTGCTCTAACCCAGGGTTTAATGGTGAGTTCAAGGTCACTAAATGCTAAAGAGAACTCCAAATAAACTCGGTTCCAACTGCGTTCGTATTCGCCGCCTTTACCGTTTGATTGATGTTCAAAGCCTATACTAGTACCTTGCCAGACTTGCTCTGAATCAGAGTGCTGCCAATACCAAAACACTTGTGGCTGATACTGTGAGTCACGAAAATAAGCCGATTTATCATAAGCCTGCCAATTTGATATTTGACTATAGGCAATATAAAAACCGTCATTGTCGGTAAATAAATTATTGGCGATACCATATTTTAAACTGATTTGAAATTGAACGTTGGTTTCGCTGATCTCGCCTTTGTTAGGGTTTTGGGGAGCGTAATAAGCTTGGTTTGCTGATTGAGTTTGATAGACAGGTAAGATGAAATTATTGTCAAATACTCTTAAGTTATAGAGATCTTCCTTAGGCGTTAATCCTGCAATACCGGTCACCTCCTTACTTATGCTAGCCCTCTCTTCTGCCTGTATTGAGCCTACGGCCATCAAGCTTGTTAACAATATTATCGTGCTCTTTAGCTTCAAGTTATTCATCCCCTATTAAATAAGCGCCTTCCAGTAATAAAAAAGACACTGGGCGCTTGATTCAAACTCACCTCAATGTCCTAATATATTGGATTAATTCCTGTTTTTATAGCGCCAATCGCTTATTCCACAACTTAATTATTCTAAAAACCTCGTAAATGGTGATAAGCATAACCACCTGAGTGAACGCTAGCCCCTACATATAGATAAACTGTCGATAAAGCACAATCAATTGCTCACGAATAAGCTTGGCCTGCTCGGCTCCTTCTTCATCTACCAACTGCAGTAACTCCTTCTCTTTTGCGGTGATCTGTTGGCAAAGCTCAGATAGGCTTTCACAAAATTTGGCTCTGTCCACCGCGCCAGCAGCAATATGAGTTTGGGCGTCAGAATCGAGTTTACGCTTAGACGAACTCGGTACTATGCCATTAGCCATGTTATACAGCATCTGATGGCCTCGCCGCTCCGAAGACTCATCTATCGCTTTTTGCATAGCTGCAGTCATTTTGTCGGCATACAGAATCGCCTTACCGTTTTCATTACGGGCGGCTCGCCCGATAATCTGAATCAAGGCCTGCTCGGAGCGTAAAAAGCCCGCATGATCAGCATCCAGTACTGCCACCAAGGATGCCTCAGGGATATCGAGCCCTTCTCGCAATAGGTTAATACCAATGAGTACATCATAAGCTCCGGTGCGAAGTGCTTCGATAATCTCCACTCTGTCACTGGTTTTTACATCGGAATGCAGGTAACTGACCTTTATTCCTTTGGCAGCGATAAAGTTATTGAGCGTCTCGGCGCTTTTCTTGGTTAATGTGGTCACGAGTGTCCGTTCGTTACGGGCCACTCTTAGCTCTATCTCCTTAACCAAGTCTTCAAGATCATTCTCACAGGGGCGAATTTCAATTTCAGGATCCAGTAGACCAGTTGGGCGGATGATCTGCTTAAACACATGCTGGTTAGATTTATCAAGCTCATAACGGCCCGGTGTTGCCGATACAAAAATCGTCTGCGGCTTTATCTGCTCAAATTCGGCAAAGCTTAATGGTCTATTATTTCGCGCGGAGGGAAGACGGAAGCCAAAATCGATTAAGGTATTCTTACGACTCTGATCGCTCTTATACATGGCCGAAATTTGCGGCACCATCACATGGGATTCATCGATAAACAGTAAACCATCTTTGGGTAAGTAATCGAACAGTGTCGTGGGCGGCAGGTTAGGATCGCGCCGATTTAGATAAGAAGCGTAGTTTTCTATGCCGGGACAATAGCCTTGCAGGCGAAGTAGATCGAGATCGGATATCGTCCGCTCATATAATCTTGCAGCCTCGGTTAGCCTATTTTCAGCCGTAAGTACTGCAACCTGCGCTTCCATATCTTTCATGATCTGCTCGCAGGCCTTTTCGACCTGCTCAACCGACACCGAATAAAGGGTTTTAGGCGACACATAATACTCGTCGATATCCGCAAGCTTTTCACCACTGATGGCATCGATCCAATAGAGTTTGTTCAAATGACCGTTTTCTATTTCAAGGGTCAGCGCCTTATGTTCAGAATCCGCCGGAAAGATATCAACCGCGCGTTCACGAACTAAATATGTCGCTCGATTAATTGTGCGATTACAGCGGCTATACTGCAGCCTTTCTAAACGCTCAATTAGCTCCTCAGTCTTAATAGCCTGCCCTTGGCTGAGCTTAAGCTGAAGGGCGCGGTAGGCTTCTGGATCGCCTAAACCATATACCGACGATACCGATGCCACGACAATCACATCTCTACGTTCAATCAAGGCCTTAGTGGTAGATAGACGTAAACGCTCTAGATGTTCATTTATCGCAGAATCCTTACGAATGAATCGGTCGCTACCGGGAAGGTAGACTTCAGGCTGGTAATAATCGTAATAGGAGACAAAAAATTCAACGGCATTTTCGGGGAAAAAGTGCCGCATCTCACTATAAAGCTGTGCAGCCAATGTCTTGTTGTGGGCCAAGATGATGGTCGGCCGTTTAAGCCTATGGATAACATTGGCAACAGTGAAAGTTTTACCCGACCCCGTCACGCCTTTTAATGTTTGGTGAGTTACCCCTTTTTCAATTCCATCAATTAAACGCGCTATGGCTTCGGGTTGATCCCCAGATGGCGGATAGCTTGAATGTAAAATGAACTTATTCTTAGAACGCTGTGAATTAGACATAAGAAGTGACCCTTAGCTCGCTTGTAATACACACCTTTCATAAATATATGATTCGGTAATTGCCGCGCTGAGACGATTACAACGGCGTGTATTAACTATAGAACATCAAGCTTAGTTAAGATCTAGCTAAAACAGCCTATCAAAACAAATACTAAAGGAAGTGCAATAAGCGCTCTAAGCGTCAAATAGGTAACAGCAGTCAAAAATAATCACACCAGAAATCGACTCTAGCCTAGACACAAACACACCATTTACTGTAGCAAATAGGCTACTCCCTTTTTTAAGGGGTTATCACCAACCACACAGAAAAACCATACCCATCAAAAAATCTGAAAGCTCAGATTAACTCCACTGCTCCTGGAAATAAGAGAACTAGGCAGCAGCTTCCGATGCTTTATCTGCAAAATTAGCAATATCACTCGTTGTATAGTGACAGCTATTAGCGTCACCTCTTCGGTGCAGACTACAGGCTAAAAATTGCCTATTGGTTTTGCCATTAGTGCGTAGAACCAACTTACCCGAGAAGCACTCAGGGCAGACTAAAAGCCGATGATTGCATTTGCCACTCGTGCAGTAGTGATGTGTTTCATTTCTAACCATAGGTGCACCATGACAAACAGCGCAAGCATCAAGTTTGGTATCACAATACTCTTGGCCTAAAGAACAGCGATAGAACAGACCGAAACGTCCCTCTTTTGGAATAAGCTTACCCTCATTACAATTTGGGCAACATAAAGCATCGTTATACATAGGCGCTAGCTCGTTCGGGTAAACACGAATATCGGCTTGATAACTAAGTAGTTCTTTGACAAACACAGACTCTCTACCTAACTCAGCCTGCACAAACACCCTTTTTTTAGCGCGAGATAATGCTACATAAAACAGGCGGCGCTCCTCAGTATCGGCGAAACCATCGAGCTTAGGTAACAGCGCCTCAAGGATCGGGTCGCTATCAATTTTGCAGGGGAAGCCATATTTGTCGTCGTTGACATCAAGCACTATCACAAAGTCAGCCTGCTTACCTTTAGAGGCATGAGCCGAAAAACCAGAGATCGCAAACTGCGGATAGCGACGCTGCCAACTCGTTAGCTCTTTTAAGGAGGCATTAAAGCGCGCAATCATCATTACCGTGGCCCGCTTTGGGCTGTCTTGTTGACTGGTGATTTCAACAATACTGTCGAACGCCTGAGTTAATGCTGTTTCTTTATTGTTGATCAATAAGCACACTTCAGGGTTATCACTCACACTATGGGTGGTAAGGCACTTCTTTAACTGGGCTGGGTTTGCCTGAATAAACTGTGAGGCCACCTTTTCGATTCTATCGTTAAATCTAAAGGTTTTATCCAGCATTACAGTTTTAGACACCCCAAAGGTTTGGCTAAACTCGGTAGTTAAATTAAGGTCGCTACCGGTAAATCGGTAGATTGCCTGCCAATCATCCCCGACGCAGAACAGTGCACAGTCTGGTGTTGAATCCCTTAACTGAGTCACCAACTTGGCGCGCTCAGGCGATATATCCTGAAACTCGTCGACCATGATGTATTTGAATCGAAAACGATCGCTAGTTCGTTGATGGAAGTCTTTTGCACGACTAATCTTAAGCGCCTCGCCTATCATGTCGGAAAAATCTAATGTGCTAAGGGACTTAAGATGCGCCTCATAGCGATCATAAACCCACCTGAACAAATGCAGGAATGCCTTCCACCTTAGTTGGTTATAAGTAACTAGCTTCTTGTCTGAACCTGTTGCCATCTTTAACGACTCAAGCTTGGCAAAGGTATAACCTGATGACTTAAACAGCCCCAAAAAGCTCGACATTAACCGACTGACATTACGATAAACGCCCAAGTGCTTAACCTGAGCAAATACAGCTTCGGGTGAAATGGGTTTGAACAATTGCTGTTCGCCAAGTCCGATTTCTCCCGCGCGCTCACACAGTAGTGCTTCCAGACTCTTCTCTAAACCACCATCATTCCGATAATCGGCTTGCCAGCTAAAGGTTTGTAGTAAGCAGGTACCATGCTGTTGATGCAGGGCGATTTTCCACTGCATGCTTTGGTTATAGGACTCTTTATCTATGTTGTGACGGGTATTACCCTGCTTATCAACGCCAAAATGTTCTAAGTAAGCATCAAGGATAGGAATATAAAAGTCAGGTTGATACACACTCTTGCCCGGCTCTGTTACCTCGGCGCCTTGTTTTGATAGGTACTTAGGTTCATATTCAAATTCAATCCCATGGATATAGAGATAGTTACAGATCCTCAGCTCTTGAAAGCTTTTAACTAAGTCGCCCGATAATGCGCGGATCTCGTTATTTTTAAGGTAGGCGCGATATTGCCCTTCCGTCGTAAAGTCGAGTTCATTAACTTGGGGATACAGATAGCGACCAAAATAATCGGCGACAGGATCGGCCATTTTTGGGTCGGCAACGATGTCATCGATCTGTTGATCGACAAATTGCGTCAAACGTTTATCGTCACTCGCCAGCACCGATACTTGAGTCGAGCTATTTAGATAATACTGAATGATCTCCTTGCCCAGCGCGTGGAAAGTACTGACTTTAACGCCAGTCAAGCCTTGCGCGCCCATTGCCGTCACCCTTTGCTCAAGCTCCACTCTGGCATCTTTACCATAGGCTAACATCAAGATCTCTTCGGGCCTTGCTAGCCCCTGAGCCACCAAATACGCAGCCTTTGCCGCCATGGTGCTAGTCTTACCCGTTCCAGCTCCGGCGATCACTAAAGTATTATTCTCATCGACGACACAGGCCTCGCGCTGCAATGGCGTCAAAGGATGCGCCTCTAATGAGTCAAACAGCTCTTGATAACCATCGAGCTGTTTTTGCTGCCACCACTGGTTATATTTTTCCGTGAAAGCTTCGGGCTGCTTAATAAATTTTGCTAAGCGACAGTTAAAGGGTTCGGTGTCGAACCCCAGCTTTTTGAAATGTTCTACATGGTTTAATGATGCTAAAGAAGCTTGAAAGTCACGTTGTAGTCGGCTCTTATCAGAGTCCCTTAAATAGCGCTTATGCTGAGCAAAGGTATGGTCGAAGTGGGTTATATCGGCAATTAGCTCGTCATAAGTCAGTTGTAGTCCGACTTTGCTATGTAATAAGTGGTTATATAAGGCGTGTTGAAATAGAGGTTTACTATCGATAAAGCGGAAAAAGCTAAAGCGGTTATCCCCCCAAACTAAGGTTTGGGTGAACCAGCCCTCTCGTACTTCAACGGTTTCATCAAACTCTGGATAGGGGTAAACCTTGCCATTAATGGTCAGGCCCTGCTCGCAAAGCTTGGCACCGTTACAGAAAAATATCCCTTGTAGGAATCCAAATTCAACAGCATGTCGCCTAAGCTCCATTTACAACCTCTGATTTGCAAAATACCGCGGCATAGTAGCAAGTAATAACAACGGCAAATAGCGTTATCCCTGTTGTCTGCCTAAAAATTTACCAACTCATTAGCTAAAAATTTGCCTATAAAATCAGCTAACTAGGTAAATAGGCGCTTTTTATCTTTTTTCACATATAAAATCTGTCTTTCTAGCGTGATTAAGCACACAAAAACAAAGCGAACCCCGTCAATGAGAGGCCCGAATCACACACCTTATAAATGGTAAATGCTAGCCTTTGTAACCAGTTCATAGCAGGCAATATATAATAGAAATGCTATGCCATATCATCTAGATAACAGCTCCAATGATGGAATGAAAAAAGGGTTTATCATAATGAAAAAAGTACTAATTGCAGGTCTTGTAAGCTGTCTATTGGCAGGTAACGCTGCCGCTGAGAACCTAGACAAAGAAACAGCGCTTGGCATGGCAAGCCTCATGATCTGTACAACTTTTTATGCCGAACATGATATGCAAATCGAAGGCAGTATTGTTGGCCAGTCTATGATGGCTCATAAAAATGCAGGCATTGAAGAGATGATCATGTCTAAAGAAACCAGTGAAGCACTCGATGCCTACATGAACCAATTCAAAGCGGCTAACAAAGAGCAGCAAATTAAACTGTGTGATGAAGCGATAAAGTTCGCTCGTGAAAGTGATTTTGTACCTGCTGAATAAGCCGCAGTTATCTGCCCGCAGAGACAAATAACAATTGAATAATAAGATAACCCCTCTCGGGGTTATCTTTTTTACCGCTGTCCGACAGCGGCCTGCATTACAAAACCAGGGCAAATTAAGCGACCCACTTAAGCAGCTAAAACATCAATTAGCGGCCCTTTGATTACGTGTATAAGTTGGGATCTCAAGCTCCTCATCATGACGATCTTCATTTGCACCAATCACCGCTTTCTGCTTTAAAAAATCATGTAAGTTTAACAACTCTGAAGTATCGAAACGCGTTTTAAGGGGCTTGGTTTGAGGTTCATCTGCTTCAGCGTTGTGCTCGTCAAGCAAACCGTTTTCCGCTTCTTGCATGCCAGTAGCAATCACCATCAACTCAAGTTCACAATCTAGCTCAGGCACAATTGTCAGTCCAATAATCACCATTGCGCTTGGTTCAAGCTGCTTAAGCAAGGTTTCGCCAATACTATTGTATTGACTTAGCTCAATACTCTCTGTTGCCATAACGCTCACAATCGCACCTTTCGCTTTGCAAAGGTTAACCTTTTCTAGCAAGGGGTTTTTAAGGGCCTTATCAATAGTCAATTGCAGATCTTCCCCTGCCATCTGCCTAGCAACGCCCATTGCGGCACGCCCTTGATGACTCACCACAGCGATAAAATCATTGAGATCGATATTGATCAAACCCGACTGACTGATTGTGGTCGTTAACCCCTGCAATACGTCCTGTAAAATGCGGTTACTCTCATAAAAGGCATTCACAACGCTGATTTTCTTATCAAGTGCTTTAAGCAACTGATCATTAGGTAACACTATCACCGCGCTCGCATACTGGATTAACTCATCAACGCCAGCTTGAGCCAGCTGACCTCGTTGAGATCCCTCAAAGCTAAATGGCGACGTCACTACCGCTACCAAGGGTTTATTGAACTCTTTAGCAATAGACGCCATAAAGGGGATCGCCCCTGTGCCAGTACCACCGCCCATGCCTCCGGTCACAAAGATGACATCTGCCAGCTCAATATGCTCTCGAAGCTGCGTTTGCGACTCCTGTGCTGCCTCATAACCTTTTTGCGGCCTAGCACCTGCCCCAAGCCCTTTAGTAGCCTCAAGCCCTATCTGCAAACGTGTGCTACAACTTGAGATCTGTAAAGACTGGGCGTCGGTATTAACGGCAATCAACTCGACGTTGTCGGCTAAAGGGGACTGGCTAAGCTGATTGATAGTATTACAGCCACAGCCTCCCACACCAAAAACGGCAATTTTCGGTGTTTGACTGTTTTGTGGGACTAGATCGAACATGGCGATCTCCTCGATACTTACCTATTGATAGTACCTAGGAGATTAACTGACACCTGCGACAAACTCGGTCGTAGCGTTATGATATTTATTATTAATTTTACTGGTTAATCGGCTGAAGTGGTTACGCAGTTTTTGCGGAGCGATTACCTCGACACTGTCTGCCATGCTCCATAAGAACTCACGTAATTTGGGCGTATCATAAACACTGGCGCAGACTCGATAATAACCATTGGCCAAACGCTCAACCTGTTGGTCATCACTTAATCTAGCATTGCGCTGAATAAAGTTGGCCGATGGCGAAAGCTGGAGTTCTAACGCAATCAAGGTCGTTTTACTTTCTTCACCGCTAAGTTCGATGTCAAAATCATCACGAGTTACCGCTGTTGTATCGAGCAGACGAATATTACGCATTAAGTTAATCGGTTTGGCATAGCGCTTTGTATGATACGTCCCCACCGTAAACGCCAACATAATCACTCCGCCCGAGATCTTAATTCCCTCAGGGTTAATAGGACGGTAGTCAATCCAATAACTTTTACCTTTAATAAAACGTTGGATTTCACAGGCAATTTGTCGCTTATTTAAGAGCGCATCCTGCACGATTTCAAGCGCTTTCGGGTCATGATCTTCATAGGTAATAGGCAAAGGCTCAGGTAACTGAGCCACCCTACACGCCCAGTAGAGCCATGGATTATCAGGATCGCTACCGAGCACTTGATCGGCACGCTCAAAATAGGGAGTAAGCTGTTTAACGCTTTGTGGCGGCAACAACTGACTAGCACTGTGCTTTAAGGTATGAAACGCCAGCGCCATATGCTGATCCATCAAGGTTAAGTTAAGGCCACGCCAACAAGCTGCAATAGACCAGCCAAAGGGTTTACACCTATCATCCATAACGAGGCCGAATAGCCCCATATCGTGCATCGCTTTTAGCTCACGCTGCACCGTTCTTAGGCCTACGTTGTAATCACGGTTGTTTAGCTTCTCAGTAATATCATTGGCGGTGATCCGTCTTGGGTGACGAGGGATCTGCTCAAGCATGGCGATCTGGCGTTGAATATTGGTTTGCATCAAACGTTCTCTAATTAACCTGAGCCGCTAGCATAATACCACGCTGCGACAAAATTTGACGCAGCGAAATAGTTTTCACCTAATTCAATCATATAATGCCAATTGAGCCATGACATTCAGTCTGAAATAGCTCTAGATTAATCACAGAAGTGTTTGTTACCTTTGGCTATAGTTAACCCTGTTCATAACCATTCATTATATGAACTAGATTAATCCAGCGCTTAACACCTTTATGGCTAATGGTAAAAGCCAAAGCAGTAAGGTAAATCACTAAATCTTCTTTGGAGTTCTGTTTAATGGACAGCCTGAAACTCAAGCCCCGCCACGGGATATTACTACTCGCACTAGCGATTGCTTTCTATGCATGTTATTTACTGGTTGCGCCTTATTTAGGCTCTATCGTTCTGGCGGCTATTGTTGCGCTATTGGTGTTGCCACTGCATGCAAAAATTGAAAGCTATATGCCGACAAAGCCTAATCTGGCATCTGTGGTGTCTTGTACGTTAGTCACTGTGGTGGTGTTGCTGCCTTTGCTATTTGTCACTATTGCGATAATGAATGAAGGCATAGACTTTATGAGTAACGCCTATGATTGGCTAACCAATGGCGGCGCCAAGGCATTTTTATCTCACCCTTATATTCAAAGTGGCATTAGCTTACTCAATAAATGGCTACCTTTTGAAAGCTTAAAAGTAGATGAACTAGTACAGCAAGCGGCAGTCAAAGTCACCCAACTAAGCAGCAGCTTTTTGTCTGCCAGTACCGGACTACTGGGAGATGTGGCCAATACGGTTTTGAGCTTTTCTCTAATGCTATTTGTGCTGTTTTTCTTCCTACGAGATCAAGAAAACATTGTGAGTAGTATTCGCCACATCATTCCATTATCACGCTCTCAAGAAGAAATGATTTTTAACGAGGTCAAAGTTGTAGCTAAGTCAGCCGTTTTTGGTGCGTTTTTAACGGCGCTGGCCCAAGGTGCACTGGGCGGTATAGCCATGGCCATGGCGGGCTTTTCTGGTTTGTTTTGGGGCAGCATGATGGCCTTTGCATCATTTATCCCCTTTGTAGGCACCGCTATGATCTGGCTACCCGCCTCAATTTACCTATTTATTACCGGTGACTGGCAATGGGCGCTGTTTTTAATCGCATGGGGAGTGTTGGTTATTGGCTCAATTGATAACTTTCTAAGACCTTGGCTAATGCAAGGCAGTACCGGCATGAGTACCCTACTGCTGTTTTTCTCATTGTTAGGTGGCCTACAACTGTTTGGCTTAATAGGTTTGATCTACGGCCCAATCATCTTTGCTGTGACCTTAGTGTTAGCTCGATTGTATGAGATTGAGTTTGAAGACTTTATTGAGCAGCAAGACAAAGAATAACTGCAGAGTTAAATACTAGAACACCGCTATAAAGCTGGCTTCTTAATACTAAGGAGCCATTTTCCAGCCCATTAACATCGCGTTTTAGTATCACTATTCACTAGTTCTAGATTTTTTATTTTAAAGCTATTTATTTTAAAGCTATTTATTCTTAAGCTATTCATTTCCCCACTTTATTTAAGCCTTTATTTTACATCAGTATTTCCAACATAGCCGAAATAACGATTGACAGCACATCACCCTAAAACTATATTTCCAGATAAATAGAATTTAATTTCAGTCAAAGGTGCAAAATCATGTACAGCAGTCACCCCCCCCAAGCAACAACCGATGCTATCGAATGGGCGTTAACTCATGGCATGGCGCTTAAAACCACAGCTTACTCAGCAACCCACACGGCTTTTAGCTTTGCCCCTACGCCCATAAGCAAGGCAAGGTACCAACAGCTGGTGGCCTCTGTAGGTCTGCTTGGCAAGCTAGTGCATTATGTATCTGAAGATCATCAATTCTTAAACCATGCGATCGACCCAATCACCAAGGGCGATCCCTTCTTTAATGCCTTGCTTGAGATGCATAAAGCTATTCATCAAGCGCCCAAGCAATCAAGCGAACGCTCGACCGAACACTCGACCGAAAAAAGCGTGTCACTAGAACACCCTTCAAGTAGCGCCAAACGCGTACCGCTTTTGATTATGCGTAGCGACTTTATGGACGATGCCGCCTTGGGCCCAAAGCTTATCGAGTTCAATGGCATTGCCGCAGGTATGGGGCCATTTGGCCAACGAGTGCATGAGCTGCATAAGTTCTTGCAACTGCAAGCCGCCGATACGTTTAATCAATGGTCAGCAAGCACAAATAACCAACTAGTAGAAAATCACGCATTAGAGAAGTTAGCTAACGGCATAGCTAATGCCACATTTAAAATTAAGCAAGAATTTACACACAGCGATCTATCGACAGGTTATGAAAACCACCCACCCGTGTTCCTCATGGTCGTGCAAGCAAATGAGGATAATGTTTACGATCAACACCTGTTAGAACATGCACTGCAAGCCAAAGGCATTAAAACAGTAAGACGCACTTTTAGAGAGCTGCACGACAAACTTACAACGGGTAAAGAGCATAGATTACTGCTCGAAGGTGTTGGCCCCATCGATACTGTGTATCTGCGCGCAGGCTATCAATATTGTGACTACCACGCTAATGACATCATCAGCCGAGTCTGCTGCGAAGCATTAATGCAAACCCGTATATTTATTGAGAAACACCGGGTTGCTATTAATGCCACTGTTAGCCAACAACTGGCCACCAGCAAACGGGTGCAGATGTTACTGTCATCAATGACAGCCGAGCAGTTAACAACTTTTGGTTTAACCTTAGATGAAGCCTCAAGCGTTAAACAACTCCTCGGGGAAATGCGCCCTGTGACTACAGACAGCGCAGCTTTGATTAGCCAAACCAGCCCCGAGCAATGGGTACTAAAAAACCAAGGCGAAGGTGGCGGCCACTGTATATTTGACGACGATATTTTGCCAAAACTGTTATCACTTAAACCAGACGAATACCAAGCTTGGTCGTTAATGCGCAGACTACAGCCAACGCCAAGACCCACGCCAGCACTGACAGTGCGTAAAGGCGAGCTTCAACAAGTCGACGATCTTATCAGTGAAATCGGCATGTTCACCGTACATATTGACGGTAAACCAGCGATTAATGATCTCAATGGCGGACAACAAGCTTACGCCGGATATTTGATTAGAAGTAAGTCAGCCCGAACCACCGAAGGTGGTGTCCACAGTGGTATGGGTGTGTTGGATTCGTTAGTGTTTAGTGATTAGCAGCTGAATGAAACTTTAAGAGAGAATAGCCAACATAAGTTGGCTATTCTTGTGTTCTAACGCATTTTGGGACAGAAATGTGTTAGAACTTAAGCTCTGAAAATGACTCTTGGCATTATGAAATCTATGGCAATCAGATAAGTGGCAACGCCCACATAAGGGGCTGATAATCGTTTGCTAAAATGTGTAGAGAAGCGGAATCGAGCGAGCTATTAGCAGTCCCTTCACTTAACACTTTTTATACGTTTAATTACCGTACTTTTCGGTTAGTTTTGGAAACTCTTTAGATAATTCAATCGTTTTAAAGTCATTAGTCAAGTCCTCCGCAGGAAAACTAAATTCAAACTCAGGTATATCACGCTCTGTCAGTTCTTCATATGCTTCATGGATAACACCACGATATTCAATGGCTACATAGGACTCATTTCTAGCTAATGCTATGTCAGCTAAATCATCTGGTCGATGCAAAGCGACTTCAAATATGCTCTCACCCTCAGAAATCAGATAATCAACATAAGGGATGAAATCATAATCGTTTTTGTAGCCTTTGATTAAGAAAACGGCTTTCTTTAATTTATTTGTTAATGCCTTAGAAACGCAATTAACAAAACATTGGTTAAAGCTTTCAATAAAAGCAGGATCACTTTCCAATAAATGATTTTTTAAAATATGTGGCCTTAAGGCTATATCATCTTTAGAAGTTATCTTAACCTTTTCAATAAGTGACCAGAATTTATTTTCATCCATTTAAATTAACCCCGTACCCTAGAAACGTATAACGCTCCACTCAGCGGGAGCAATCTGGCTGGCTACATCTGCGAGGCACGAGCAAAAGCCAGCCGGGTTGAAATCCGCCTGCAGTGCATTGTTAGGTTTCGTCTAGTGTAAATATCGAAAAGCTTAACCCGGTGCCAGCTATCTCTTCTGTTTTGAACTTCCGATAATTAACCCACTCGTTCAGCTTTTCTTCTTGCGTAAAAGCTTTCTCAAAAGCCTTGTGGCTATCATTTTCATTTGGATGAAAACCAACCATCCAAAAAGTCCGGACATCAGACTCGGATGCCTTTATTTTCCTCAATAAAGCGCCGTCCTTAATCATCTGTTTTACGCAACCGTTAATACTCCTAGCCCTTTTAAATTCAATCAAGATCTCTCCACTATACTTCTGGTACTTTCTCTTTATCCAAAAGTCTACAGTAGTGGTATTCTTACTTGATATTCTAGATTTTCTTCTCCCATCCAAAACATAGCGCTTTTCTCTTCCCCAGCCGGAAACTCGGTCACAATCAAGAGAATCTAAAAACATCGCAAACTCGATCTGAAGCCATTTTTCGTAATCGTGAGTTTTTTTGCCTGATTTCAAATTCAAACCTTCGATAAGACTTAGTTTTCGCTTAATCTCATCACATGAAATAAATTCACCAATCAAAGTTCTTACAAATTCTAAATCCATATGCCCAACTATGACTAGAAACCTAACAATATATTAGGCTGAATTCCGAATAAGAACAGTCAGCCTAGTTGATCCCATGCGAACAAGGTAACTCTAAATGAATTTTAAATCAAAAACTTAACAAGTTCTTTATCGCGAACCCACTGACTCTGCTGATGGTGAAAACTAAGCGTGTCAGCTTTCACTAAGCAAACAGAGGGGAATATCGCTGCCCTATCTTTAATATTTTCTAGCAACCTTTTTTATTATTTAACAGCTAAGCACATCACGAACTCATTCGATTCAACAAACAAAGCCGACTATTACGGGCTTAATAAAACTGTTAATAACATTTCATTTCTATAAAACCAGTTGGAAGTGTAAAAAGGCTGAAACTTTTGACTTAACAGCTATTGGCTAAAAGGAAATAGCGAGGTGTAACATGGGCTTGATGAAATGGACTTGGTTCTTTATAAAGAGCTGTATCGTATTTATGTTGTATATCGCTAATGCTATTAGCGCAAATGAATTCGGTGGACCATATCGATGTGACGATGGAGCCAATCTTGCACATGTTCAAGTAACACAGAGCGACATTTCCTTATCGAATTTACCCCCTGAGGGGGGAGTCATCACAACAATAACGACATCCCCCATAGAGATAACCTGTGAACACCATAATTCAACTAGAGGCGGGGATGTTAGGTTTTATCTCGTTCCGAGTTATTACCCTACCATTGCTCCTGGGGGAGACCCTACAGTATGTGTTATACCGGAGTTTCCTGGAGTTGGCATGCGCTTATACAACCCAAATGGAACTGCATTACCTTGCGGAAGTCAGCCAGCAGTTTCAGCCCCTACGGATATCAACTTAATATATGCCAATTTAGGGCCGGAGCACCGAACCTATACCGTTGACTATGGAGATCAAGTACTTGCTGAACTTGTACGTATAGGAGACATAACCCCTGGTACATACACATTAAACAGAGTCCAAAATATGGCGAAATGGGGTTCTTTTAATACAGGTAGGACCTTGTGGGTTATGGGTGCAACAGCTGGTTATATTCATATAATTGATAGCGGCAGATCCATAACGGTGTCAGAAGCGACCAGTAGTTTGAGGCCACTTAATGAAACTTTTGATTTAGGCACATTAGAAAAGCAAGATAATGCTGCAATACAACCATTTAAAATTTACCTTAATGATTGTTCAGCCAGAGAAGATGTCGAAGAATTTAAAACTAAAGCAACGTTAAGCTTTATTCCTAACAATGCTGAAGTAACGATGGATGGGCGCATCGGTAATTGTGACAGAGAAGAGTGCGCTGAAAATGTTTTTATTAGACTTAAAGATTGGCAAGGTAATCCTATATTAGCTGGTGAAGGTGTTGGTAGAGATTATGAACTAAGCAACCAAGGCTTTGCGAATCCAATGATCCCATTTGAGTTTCAATTTGATGCTTTTATAGATACTGAAACAGCCACAGGAGGCATAATTGATGTCAGCATTACCATATTGCTAAAGGTTAAATAGCCACTGGTTAAAGGTCGGAGTTAACAGCGGCATGGGGGTGTTGGATTAGTTGCTGTTTAGTGATTGAGTTGGATCGTTAAAAAAACTTAGCCAACAAAAATTGGCTATGTTTGTGTTCTAACGCATTTTTGGACAGAAATTGGTTAGAGCTTAAGCTCTGAAAATGACTATTGGCATTAGGAAAACTAAAGCAATCAGATATGCGGTAACGCCCAACTAAGGGGCAAATAATTAGCTTGGCTAAAATTTTGAGCGAAGCGACAAAAGCCAAGCTTTATTTGTCCCGCTTGAGTTACTTGTATGGATAATAAACCCACCTGATTTACAAATACTGCTCAGTTTCGGGTAACGTGAGACCCACGCTTTAGCTGCAACTAAAGCTTTCTTTGTCGTAGTTCGATTGAACGATGGCTCCTCAGTTGAGAGACCGATAACAAGAACGAACGCGACAAAGGACTCCAAGCAAAATACTCGAATAGTCTACTGGGTCTCGAACCCGCATTTGCAAGCAAGAGTTAGCTTATTATGAATTCAAAAACTAATCAAAACATTAACGTAGGTGTAGATACTGGCAAGTTTCAGCTGGATATTTATATCCGTCCAATCGGTCATTTCTTTAGCGTAACGAATGATGATAAAGGGATAAAAGAAGCTGTTAAACAATTAAAAAGGTATCAGCTCGAACGGATTGTGATTGAAGCGACGGGTCGGTTAGAAATGCCTTTTATAATGGCCTGCGCTGAATCAAAGTTACCGTTTGTCATCGCTAACCCAATTCATGTTAAACGCTTTGCAGGTGCTATTGGTCAGCGAGCAAAAACAGACAAGTTAGACGCTCAACTTATTGCTCATTATGGTGAAGCTATTAAGCCTCCCTTATCAACCTTAAAGCCCGATATAATGCGCTCTATGAGTGATTTAGTCGCAAGGCGTAACCAATTATTAGCCATGCAAACAATGGAGAAAAACCGTCTTTAAATTCTACCTAAAGAACTGGCTATGACAATAAAGCCTGTCTGAACTGTGTTCAAGATTCAGATTGAAAAGATAGAGGCAAAGATAGTTAAACACATAGAGTCATGTCCAGACTATCAAGCTAAAAACACCATTCTCCAGAGCATGAAAGGGATCGGAAAAATAGCCGCAGCTTCTATTATTAGTAATCTACCTGAACTGGGTTATATCAATAGTAAAAAGGCTAGCGCCTTGGTAGGCGTTGCCCCAATGAATAAAGAAAGTGGACGGTTTAAAGGGATGCGAAAAATTCAAGGAGGAAGACATCAAGTTAGAACCGTTTTATACATGGCTATGATGTCTGCAATTCAATCTAATCCTATTTTTAAAGAAACTTATCAACGATTGGTGGCAGCTGGAAAACCAAAGAAAGTGGCTATAATTGCCTGCGTCAGAAAGATGGTTGTAACGTTAAACTCAATGCTAAGAGATGGTGTAATGTGGGAAGCGCCAAAAGCTCAAATTTAGCTATTGACGCCATAGTCTCTTGTTAGGCATTTTCTGCCATGAGTTCTATCCGTTCATGTATGAATTGAGCAACTTTTTTCTCATCATGGTATGATGCATCAATGTAACCATCGATGGAAAAAACACCGTCTATACTTGCATCGTCGAACTTTACAAACATAATACGCTGATCTTCTTTATGTTTAATTATGTCTCTAACAGCTCTCCACTCTAAGCCGCACCATTGCTTTTGCGTATAATCCTCGCACAAAAACACCACCAACAAATCAGCTTGATTGCGATAAATGTTTTGTATATATGTATCTAGATTTGGTCTTGCCAACTGTGACTGGTAGTCGAAGTCATAAAATACGGAATCTTTTCCATAAGCAGATTTCAGTTCATTAACAACGTCCGCAACGTAAGCCCTTTTCTCTCCTGGGAAGGAGACAGCTACTTTGAAATTAATATCTTCTAATCGAGTCATGGATTTGTCTACTTTTTGTATAATTTCATTTTCTAATAAGTCTTCTAGTGCCATTAGCGATAGTGTAAATGGGTCCAAATCGATACGAGTTAAATCGGAGCTAAAAGGTCTTACTTTTGAAATGTAATAGAGTAGATAATTGAGCCAAATTGAAGCATTGGCAGTGTTGTGAGCACAAACGGGCTTACCCTCTGAGCTTTTCATTTTCTTTTCTACCAACTCTTCAAGTTGTCTACTCTTGATTTTATCGCGCTCCTTTTCAGAAAATAGCGCGCCAGCCCTATTAGCCATTCGCATAAATAACTGACACGTTTCACCCTCCAAGAGCGAATAGGCTGACAACTCTGCTCCCAACACCCCCCAAATAGGATGTCTATCGAGAACATCCATAGTAACTTGATGAGCGTCAGACATTATACCGTAATATTGCCAGAGCATGATGATATGGTTGTTTCTTTCGAAACGCCTTTCATTAACAATCTTATTCTTCTCTCGATATACTGTACTAAGCCTCAAATCATGAAATTTGTTAGCTTCAGCCTCAAAAGCGGATATAAGTCGTTTTATTTCGGTCTTCTTCTTTCTTATCGCCATCTACTACTCTTCTATTCTTAAGGTGAATCATGATGCCTAACGCCTCAATAACCGGCGCAGCTTTTCTGCGTCCGGCACCGAAGGTGCGTAGTTGATTGACTTGTTATGTGCTATCACTAGATTGCGCCAAGTAACAAGAGCATGACCGCGATATACTTTTTGTTAAATTTAAGAAGCGGGTCTTCTACATATATTGATTTTCCGTAACCTGGGTTGCGAGACGCAAAATATACTGTTTTTCCGTAGCCTGGTGCCCTATCAGTTACATATATCGAAGTACCATACCCAAGGTTTCTCTGATGAACATACAATCGAAGATCGGCTGACTTAGGGCCATCCTTTGGTTTTGCAAAGACTATATCTGCCGAGCTTGCATTGTCCGTAATGTAAAAAGTGCTGCCATAGCCGGGAGCTCGCTCGGTGACATAAATTGTCTCTCCATACCCTAACGCCCTGTCTGAGACATAAACACTTTTATTTGCTTCGTTCTGATTTTCCACTATGGCTACAGATATTTCGCTACTAGCCAGCACAAAGCTAGAAAAAAGAACAGACACAATCACTACGAATAATTTCATACTACTTTAGTTCCATTTCAAATCTACGGTTTGGAGCTAAACCGCTCCGGCACATAACGCCTTACTAAGCGGCGCAAAATTGTTGGCTAAAATTGCGAGGAACTAGCATTTAGCGTCCGTTTAAGTAACTTGTTAAGAGGCTATTTCACTTTGTTCCTTTGCTAAATCGTCGACTTCATATATGTTCAAGAAGTATTTGAATTCTGCGTTAGCAAGTCTTCTCTCTAACATATTCTTCATTTCATCAGAGGGCTCTTCTGTAGCAATACCTAAAATTAAAGAAAAGCCTCTTTTTTCTGAATCACTCAGCGATGAATAAAACGAATCGAATCTAGAAAAAAGCCTGTTCCACCCATTTGCATTAAACGTATTCTTATTTAATACCTTTACCTCTATAGCAGTAATGTTATCACCATTTTTAATTACGCCATCAAAAGGAAAACGTTGTGTACCCTTTTCAAAGACCATGTCACGATCAATTACTTGCCCAAGCTTTGACTCAATTTTGTTTAGAACCATATCAGCCATTAAATGGCCTTCTTCATACTGCAACTTGGATAAGGTACGCCTTATTTCCTTGTGCCTTGACCTTTCTTCCTTATTTCTAATTTTTCCGGTACTCGCCTTCATCACTGAGTCATCGACAAAACTTCCAATATCCGCAGCATTTAGGTTAATGCCTGATGTATCAGCGGCAATATCGCCTTTACTATCGATGATGCTATCACTGAAATCCTCGTTGAACTTATTAATAAGATCTGATGGCGTAGCTTTTGTTAATCTAACAAAGTGCTCTTCATCTTTAAAATCTGAAGGGGCGTATAGGACTTTATAATTCCAATTTAAAGTAATAAAAAACAGAATCACCAAGGAAAATGGAAAAGTCACTAGGAACCAAATAAAAGTTTCTTGATTCTCTGGGGAAATGTGCGGCAGCACCATCGTTCCACTTATTTCAGCGATTCCCGCAAAAATCGCAATCACAGATAATGGATTTTTCACAATACCTATTTTATTTTGCAAATTGACCTCTCAATGTGAATGTCATTGTATTGCCTCTTAACGCCGCAATAAGCGGCTAAAAAGGCTTGGCTATAATTAGTGAGGTACGAACTAAGCCAAGCTTTTTTAGTCCGCACTTGATTGCTTTGTTATAACTCAAACCCAAACAAAATATTCGTACCTTTTACCTCTGTCATCCAGAGCTATTGCACGAACATTAATTTGACGAGTTTTAGTTAAATACACCTCTGTTTGGTATTCAACTAAATTATCAATTGAAACGCCTAATCCTTTTGCCATTTTAGGCAGCCATTGCTGGTAAAATCTAATGGACTCTTTAACTCGTTTAGTAAGCTCAGTGTCCTGATGTTCAGTTTTTGGTAGCCATTGAATAATGACCTTTTGACCAGATCGTTTGATTGCTAAGTCATACACATCTTCGAAGATAAAGCGACCATCATGAAAATTGCAGCCACCCATAAAAGAATGCGTAAAATTATGAACTAATGGTTTGAAGTGTTTGTACTTCACAATCTCGACCTTGAGTTATAACAGTATATTAGGCTGAATTCCGAATAAGAACAGCCAGCCTAGTTAATTCTACGCGAACAAGGTAACCACAAATAAACTTAAAATCAACAACTTAATATTCACCTCATTGCGAATCCACTGACTTTGCTGATGGTGAAAACCAGAATTTACTTATTTGTGACGTGATTTGATTTAACTACTGGGGAGAAATGTTTTTAAACAGTCACTTAGCAGTTGTTAACTGTAAATCGCTTTCCTTGTTACACCAAAATAATGCTGAAAATTCACAATTTTTATTATAACTGTTTATATGAACAGTTCTTGTGCGGATGCATTATGTTATCAAAAGATAGGACAAGCATAACTTATGGACTATGAAAAACATGCCACATAGCTTTTCTAAAGCCAAAGCTTTGTTTGCCCTATTTACCTTTTGAATAGCGAAACGCATTTCGGGGCAGAAATTCGTTAGAACTAACTTCCCCAATCACCATCTTTGCAACCTTCCAATCAATATCTAAAACTCACTAAATCAACTCAACCTCTCCACGCCTTTTAAAGTCTCAAACTCCCTTCCCATTACCCACAATGGCGAATCACCTTGGTGTGCTAGCTGATACGCCCAAGCGGTAATGGCTTCTGAGCGAGAACTATCGCAAATAAAATACTGGCTGAGTTCCGATGTGATTTGTGCAGCGTTATTTATGATGTTTTGCTCATACCAGCGCTCTTTATGGCGCTGAGCAGCAAGGTGATCACGCTTGGCGTTATTACAACTACGATGTGCTAAAACAAAGTTGTGGCCGAGATCGTTTGGGTAGCGCGCCCAAGGGATAAAGTGATCCACCTCGGCTGCATTGCTGCCATCGTTTTTTAGCGGTTTATTACAGTAAAAACATTTGCCTTGTTGGATCTCGGTTAGTAGCGGTCTTGCACTGATTATGGAGTTTCTGTCACTGCCAAAAAGGAACTGCGATAAGTCGCCTTTGCCGCCCAATACCGCAAAATTTGCCGGAAATGCACTGACTTTTTGTGTCCAATGGTTCCTTGCGAGCGAGACCACTAAATCGTAAAAGCGTCTAAAGCAGAACGCGATACCTGGGTTGAGAACAATGTGCTTTTGCGACTTGTCATGGGGGTAATAGAAGCACTCTTCTTTAGCGGCTAATATCTGTAAGCGCCAAATAGGCCCATCTAATAAAACTTTCTTAGTGGTTGTATGTATGGTTTTCCATTTTTTATGAGACATTAGCTCGGCCAGGGTTCTAATCCCTTCTAAACGGCACTCCGCTAGTACTCGAATCAGCTTCGCCTGCTTTTTTGAGCTTTGCAACAATACAAATGCTTCATCAGCCACACCGTTATAAGGCAAAGAGTGTTGCCAATACAGTTCGATAAACTTCACCACTAACTCATCTATGGTGATCACACTGTCTAATGCATCGTGCAGATTAGCGTTAACATCGCTATGCAATGGCCGCTCAATACAAATGTCTGCTAGCGCGTGGAGCAAAGCAAACTTATAAGTCGCGGTAAATTCGCCCTCAACCAATAAGCGTTGTAAGTAAGTGATAAAGTTAACTTGTGTTTGCGCATCAATATCGGCGCTTTTAACTGAGCTTATAACAGGGCTTATTGCTGAGTTCATATCTGGGCTTGTGAGTTGAGCTGAAACAGGCGATGGCATAGTAGTATCGCTTATTGAAGAACTTGGAGATTGCTTCATTTGGCCTGCTCCGCCGTTTTTAAGCTGTTGGCATCGAACTGCGCAGTGGCTTTTGCTGTTACTGCTGGGCTGAACTGTATGACCACAGTTTCCCAACTCACCTCAGCGCGGCCAAGTTTATCTGTTTCTGCGCTAATACTGTCAATGATACTTAACCCTAGCTGCTGACTTAATAAAGCTAGTTCTTGAATACTGACGCTATGCATTATTCGTTCATCACCACTTGGCCCATGGCGCAAAGTTATGATGAGTTTTCCTTGCGGTGCTAGTAGCTGACTGAGTTGTGTAAGTGCAGTTAAACGCTCAGCGCTAGGAATATGCATCCACACTGCGCTGAGCAAAATAAGGTCAAATTTAATATTGGCTGCAGTCACCTGTTTAAGTTCAGGCAGTGTATCTTCGAGCCAAATAACGGCTAGGTCTTTGGTGTGCTGCTTACCGATGGCCGCAAGCTCTGTTGCTGGCTCTACTGCATAAACCGTGACTTGTTGCTGTGCATTGGCAAGCTCGGCTAAATATTTAGCATCTCTGCCAGTACCAGCACCAATATCGAGTATCTGTAGCTGTTGGCTGTAGGTAATCGCATGGGCTTGAGTTGCCAGTAAATTAGTTGAAGAGTTAGCTGAAGAGTGAGCTGCAAGCGCGACAAAAATATCGGCCAAATGGTGAGACCAGCTTTGGTGAACCTCAGTAAACGGCTTGGAATCATATTGCTGAGCTAACTGCTCGGCATTGCGATTGTAAAAACTAAGATTCGGGTCGGGTTGCAACTTGGGTATCACCTATTCATTCCTTTGATAAGCACTTGCGTTGCAAATGCGCCTGTTCCATTGCTTTGGCTCGTGTAGTTTACATGGCTAAAAGTCAGCTTGGCGATAACCTAACACGCTATTGATTTAAAAGGAATAATTAGATGATAAATATAAATAAAACTGTGGGCTGTCTTACATAAACAAAAGCTACAAAAATATGAGTGACAAAAGCGGAAGTCACAAAAAAAGCCACAACAACTGTGGCTTTGTTGATATAGGCTAACGCCGTGATTTACCCTTGCGGGATTCTCACCCAACCTTCCATGAGTACACGGGCGCTGCGGCTCATAACCACCTTGTTTACCTGCCAGTTGCCGTTAACCTCTGCGGCTTCAGCGCCGACTTTTAAGGTGCCAGATGGATGGCCGAAGGTGACAAAGCCATTGTCATCGGCTTTACCGCTTGCTTGTTTACTTGCTCTGCTCTCTTCACTTTTTGCGCTCTTGGCAGCTGCAAGGCTTACAAGAGTGCCGGGTATTGCGGCTGCAGTGCCAATGGCGACTGCGGCTGTGCCCATCATGGCGTGATGCAGCTTGCCCATAGATAGCGCGCGAACATTGAGGTCAATATCTGTTTTGGCAATCGATTTACCACTTGATGAGGTGTAATCAATAGGCGCTGCAACAATCGCTACTTTTGGTGTGTGCTGACGGGTGGCGGCTTCATCGATATGTTTAATCAAGCCCATTTGCACTGCGCCATAAGCGCGAATGGTTTCAAACATGACAAGTGCCTTGGCATCGCCGTTTATGGCCTCTTGCAGCTCGGCACCTGTATAACCTAGCTCGCTGGCATTGATAAACACAGTTGGAATACCTGCGTTAATCATAGTGGCTTGTAATACGCCGCTTGGCACAATCTCTGTTGGTACTTTTAAATCATCGATTAAGTTGCCCGTTGGGAACATAGCCCCTTCGCCATCGGCTGGATCGACAAACTCGACTTGCACCTCTGCTGCAGGGAACGTGACGCCATCTAACTCAAAATCACCGGTTTCTTGCACTTCGCCATTGGTGATAGGTACATGAGCTATGATGGTTTTTTGAATGTTCTTTTGCCAAATTCGAACTACCGCGATCCCGTTGTGAGGAATGCGGCTACTGTCGACTAAACCGTTGCTGATAGCAAACGAGCCAACTGCTGCGGTCAAGTTGCCGCAGTTACCGCTCCAGTCAACAAATGGTCTGTCGATAGCCACTTGACCAAACAGGTAATCTACGTCGTGATCGGCTTTATCACTTTTGGTGAGGATCACGGTTTTACTGGTACTGGATGTGGCGCCGCCCATGCCATCTGTGTGTTTACCGTAGGGATCAGGACTACCAATGACTCTCAGTAACAAGTTATCTCGGGCGCTGCCAGCAACCTGCGCTTCAACTGGTAAGTCGGTTAAGTTAAAAAACACCCCTTTACTGGTGCCACCACGCATATAGGTGGCTGGCACTTTAATTTGTGGGGCAAATACTGGTTTTTGATCCGTTGTAGTGGTCATGTTTTTTCCGTTTGAATGCTTTTGATTGATAGGCAAGTACTCAACACTCAATTACTTAAGCTGATGTTTTTATCTGATTGCTACTTGGTTTGTCTGCTATTGCAATGAGTATCAACTGCGCTGAATAGCCGCTAAAGTAGCCTTATATCGTTACTAAGATGAGTTTCGATGACATGGATGTCATCGCAAAACCTACATGGACGTACTTGCGGTGTCTCATCTAGGTAACGATATATGGCGGCCTCTAACCTAAGCTAAAGGCTCGTGTTAAAGACTCTTAACTAGCTGAAGGCTCTCCACTAGGTTGAGGACTCTTCACTAAGTTGAAGACTCTAAAAAATCTTGGGCGAAGCGTTGCAGTATGCCGCCTGCTTCGTAGATAGAGACTTCATCTAAGGTGTCGAGTCGGCACTTAACTGGGATCTCAACGGTTTCACCATTTCGGCGAGTCATGATCACGGTTAGCAATGCCCCCGGCGTTCGCTCGCCATGTACGTCAAAGGTTTCGGTACCATCAATTTGATAAGTATGGCGGCTGTCACCTTGAGTAAACTCCAGCGGTAATACGCCCATACCTACAAGGTTAGTACGGTGAATACGCTCAAAACCTTCGGCTACAATCACTTCAACACCCGCTAGGCGTACACCTTTTGCTGCCCAGTCTCGACTTGAGCCTTGGCCGTAGTCAGCACCTGCGATGATGATCAGCGGTTGCTTGCGCTCCATGTAGGTTTCAATCGCTTCCCACATGCGCGATTCAACACCTTCTGGTTCTATGCGAGCGTAAGAGCCTTGCTTGACTTCAACTTCACCATTACGGCCAGTTTGGGTCACCATTTCGTTAAACAACTTAGGGTTAGCAAAAGTCGCACGTTGCGCGGTTAGGTGATCGCCGCGGTGGGTAGCGTAAGAGTTAAAGTCCACCTCTGGTAAGCCCATTTTATGTAAATAGGCACCTGCTGCACTGTCGAGCATAATGGCATTAGATGGTGAAAGGTGATCGGTGGTAATGTTGTCACCCAGTACCGCTAACGGACGCATGCCTTTCATGGTGCGCTCGCCTGCTAACGCCCCTTCCCAGTATGGCGGACGACGAATATAAGTACTTTGTGGACGCCAGTCATATTGAGGGTTGGTGTTGGTGCCATATTCAACTTTGATATCAAACATCGGCTCATACACTTGGCGGAACTGCTCTGGTTTTACGCTCTGGGCTATAACTGCGTCAATCTCTTCATCTGATGGCCACAGATCTTTGAGTAAAATATCATTGCCGTGTTCGTCTTGGCCTAAAGCGTCTTTTTCAATATCAAAGCGAATAGTACCGGCAATAGCGTAGGCAACTACTAAAGGCGGCGATGCAAGGAACGCTTGCTTGGCGTATGGATGAATACGACCATCGAAGTTACGGTTACCACTGAGTACCGCGGTGGCATAAAGATCGCGATCGATAACTTCTTGCTGAATAACCGGATCTAATGCGCCGCTCATCCCGTTACAGGTAGTACATGCAAAACCGACGATACCGAAGCCAAGGGCTTCAAGCTCTGGCAGTAGATTGGCATCTTCTAAATACAGTTGCACTGCTTTTGAGCCGGGTGCTAATGAGGTTTTCACCCAAGGCTTACGGGTTAAGCCTTTGGCATTGGCGTTACGGGCAAGTAGACCTGCGGCAATTACGTTTCGTGGATTAGAGGTATTGGTACAACTGGTAATGGCGGCAATAATACACGCGCCATCTGGCATTAAGCCTGCTTCCTCTTCCGCTTTGTTAGCGTAAGGCGCACTTATGCCCTTTTCTGCTAGGTCGGCTGTTGATACACGGCGATGTGGGTTAGACGGCCCCGCTATGTTGCGGCCTACGCTTGATAAATCAAAACGCAGTACACGCTCATATTCAGCGTCTTTTAGGCTATCCGCCCACAGTCCTGCTTGTTTAGCATAGGTTTCCACAAGCTTAACTTGCTTGTCGTCACGGCCAGTTAGCTTTAAGTAATCAATGGTTTTTTCATCGATATAGAACATGGCTGCTGTGGCGCCAAACTCTGGGGTCATGTTAGAGATGGTTGCGCGATCGCCAAGAGTTAAGTTGCTTGCACCTTCGCCAAAGAACTCAAGATAAGTTGAAACGACTTTTTCGTTACGTAAAAACTCGGTGATTGCCAGTACAATGTCGGTGGCGGTAATGCCGCTTTGACGTTCGCCCACCAGCTCTACGCCTACAATATCCGGCAAACGCATATAAGATGGTCGACCTAGCATTACGCTTTCGGCTTCAAGGCCACCTACGCCGATAGCGATTACGCCTAAGGCATCCACGTGCGGTGTGTGGCTGTCGGTGCCAACTAAGGTGTCAGGAAAGGCTACGCCACCCCGTGCTTGCACTACTGGCGACATTTTCTCTAAGTTAATTTGATGCATAATGCCGTTACCCGGCTGGATCACATCAATGTTCTCAAAGGCAGTTTTGGTCCAATTGATAAAGTGGAATCTATCGTCGTTACGTCTGTCTTCAATGGCGCGGTTTTTTTCAAATGCATCTTTTTCAAAACCAGCATGCTCTACCGCAAGCGAGTGATCCACAATCAACTGGGTCGGCACCACTGGATTTACTTTTGATGGGTCGCCGCCCTTTTCTGCGATTGCATCACGTAAACCTGCTAAATCCACTAATGCGGTTTGGCCGAGAATATCGTGGCACACCACTCGTGCAGGATACCAAGGAAAATCTAAATCACGCTTACGTTCGATGATCTGTTTTAGGCTAGCGGTTAATGTGTCTGGAGAGCAGCGGCGTACTAGGTTCTCGGCATACACTCGAGAGCAATAAGGCAGCTTGGCGTAAGCACCTGGGCTAATGGCATTCACGGCCGCCTCGGTGTCGAAAAAGTCTAACTCTGTGCCGGCCAAGGGTTTACGGTAATTCGTATTCATTGGAGTCATAATGCGTTCCAGTTTAAATATGGTGCAAGGTTCTAGGTGCTAGAGCGTTCGCAAGCTCACTGCTAGGACGCTTCGCGGCTAGAACGGGCTAATACCTCTTAAAAGAGCCCTGCTATACAATCAAAAGCTAAGATAAGGTACTAGGTTCGAGGACGCTTCGCTTCTAGGCCCTAGGTGCTAGAGCGTTCGCAAGCTCACTTCTAGGACGCTGCGCGGCTAGAGCGGGCTACGCCCTTCTATACAATCAAAAGATAAGAGCTATACTCATTTAAGCTTTTGACTGTATAGGATCTAGCAGGAGCGTAGCGACGCTCTAGCAGTGACGTAGTCACGTTCTAGTCTCTAAGTTCTAGCTTCTATCTCTCACTAATAGGTGTCACCGTACGTGGCTCGCTACCGGTATAGTCCGCGCTTGGGCGGATAATACGGTTATTTGAGCGCTGCTCCATTACGTGGGCAGCCCAACCTGTTAGGCGTGAACAAACAAAGATAGGCGTAAATAACTTAGTTGGAATGCCCATAAAGTGATATGCAGAAGCATGGAAGAAATCGGCGTTACAGAACAGCTTTTTGGTGTCCCACATAAACTCTTCACAAGCGACTGAGATATCGTAAAGTGAGGTATCACCAAACTCATGTGCTAGCTTTTCAGACCATGCTTTGATGATCACGTTACGTGGATCAGACTCGCGGTAAATTGCGTGACCAAAACCCATGATCTTCTCTTTACGTGCAAGCATGCCTGCCATTTGTTCTTTTGCATCCGCTGGCGATGTGAACTTTTGGATCATATCCATTGCTGCTTCGTTAGCGCCACCGTGCAGTGGGCCACGCAATGTACCGATTGCGCCAGTGATACATGAGAACATGTCAGATAAAGTTGATGCACACACTCGAGCGGTAAAGGTAGATGCGTTGAACTCATGCTCGGCGTACAAAATTAGCGACACATCCATTACGCGGCGGTGTTGCTCAGATGGCGCTTTGCCATTAAGTAGGTGTAAAAAGTGACCACCAATTGAATCTTCATCAGTCACACAGTCAATTTCAACACCTTCGTGAGAGAACTTGTACCAGTAACACATGATGGCAGGAAACGCTGCTAGTAAGCGATTAGCCGCTTTGTTTTGCTCGCTAAAGTCGTTTTCAGGCTCTAGGTTACCTAAAAAAGAACAACCTGTACGCATCACATCCATTGGGTGAGCGTCAGCAGGAATACGTTGTAAGACCTCTTTTAACGCTTGTGGAAGATCGCGCTGAGCGAAAAGCTCAGTTTTATAGTGATCAAGCTGAGTTTGATTAGGTAATTCACCGTTAAACAGTAAATAGGCTACTTCTTCAAACGATGCGTTATCGGCAAGATCTGCTACGTCATAACCGCAATAGGTTAATCCCGAACCTGACTTACCCACTGTACATAAAGCTGTTTCGCCTGCGCTTTGTCCGCGTAGACCTGCTCCACCTAACTTTTTATCAACCATTGCTCTCTTCCTTTTATTTGTTGGCCCGTCAGGGTTAACCGCGGGCTTTTTATATTTATTACGTTAGCGCTTATCCATCACACTAACGTTTGTAAGGTACTGCCTTTTGTTTACAATCTATGTGGTTAACTATGTTACTTTAAAGCTTAAGTTCACAACCTTTAGCTTATTGAATTTGTTAGCTATTAAAGTTGACTTACAGATTTTTGCCTTCAGCAAATAGCTTATCTAGCTTTTGCTCGTAATCGTGGTAACCCAAGTAATCGTATAGATCCATGCGGGTTTGCATTGAATCAACAACCGCTTTTTGATCGCCATTTTCTAAAATTGAGGTATACACCATCTCAGCCGCTTTATTCATGGCTCTAAAAGCACTTAGCGGATACAGCACCATTGATGCGCCCCACTCACCTAGTTGCTCTTTATTCCATAATTCTGTTTGGCCAAACTCAGTAATATTGGCAAGGATAGGTACATCAAGGGCATCGGCAAATGCACGGTAATGCTCTTCAGTTTTCACCGCTTCTGCAAAAATGCCGTCAGCACCTGCGGCAACATAAGCTTTAGCACGCTCGATTGCAGCCTCTAACCCTTCTTGAGCGAATGAGTCGGTACGCGCCATGATAAAAAAATCAGGATCGGTGCGAGCATCAACCGCGGCTTTAATGCGATCTACCATCTCTTCTGTAGACACAATCTCTTTGTTTGGGCGGTGACCACAGCGCTTTTGCGCTACTTGATCTTCCATATGCACTGCTGCTGCGCCGGCTTTTTCCATGTCGCGAATAGTTTTAGCAATGTTAAACGCGCCGCCCCAACCTGTGTCGATATCAACCATTAGCGGTAAGTCACAAGCTGAAGTAATACGCTGCACGTCAACAAGTACATCATTGAGTGATGTCATGCCGAGATCCGGAAGACCATAAGAGGCATTTGCTACACCGCCGCCAGAGAGGTAAATCGCTTGGTGGCCAATCTTCTTTGCCATCATGGCTGAGTAAGCATTAATGGTACCGACGATCTGTAGCGGCTTGTTGGCGGCTAACGCCTCACGAAACTTCTTACCTGCACTCATGTGTTATTCCTTATGTTTATTGCTCATCTTTATTTCTGCTTTTATTGCGATTAAAGATGGTGTTATCGCTGTCAATTTTTAGGTTTTATACATTTACAACTAGCCAGCTTAAGCAAAAGCCTCTACTGCATTGTGTGTTCTAATTTGTTTTCAATACTGTTCTTGGAGTACAAGATATGACGACGCATCAGCATTTCTGCGAGTTCGGCATCGCGATTACAGATGGCTTGTACAATATGTTTATGTTCATCAAAAGCGGTGGTCACCCGAGGACCACTCATACCTAACTGCACCCGATACATACGCACTAGGTGATAAATGCCATCGAGTAGCATTGAAATCAGATGCTTATTTTTACTGCCAAGAATTATTCGATAATGAAAGTCGACATCGCCTGCCTCTTGATAATAAGACTGACCGGATTTGACTTCGTTGAAGTGGCTATTGAGCAAGGTTTGCAGGTCGGCTATTTCCTGATCGGACATATTTATCGCGGCAAGTCTTGCGGCCATGCCTTCAAGCGACTCACGAACTTGGTACAACTCAAGTAACCCTTCGGCACTTAAACTGACAACTCTTGCGCCTACATTGGCTTTACGCTCAACTAAATGACTGGCTTCGAGGCGATTTATCGCTTCTCGGATCACCGCGCGGCTAACGGCGTATTTTGTCGACAACTCGGTTTCACTTAGCTTAGAGCCCTGCAAAATCTCTCCCTCTACGATCGCTTTTCGTAGCTGGTAAAAGGTTTTGTCCGCCGTTGTAACAGGCTGTTCGCTAAAAAATGTCATCACCCAACGCAATATTAGTTTTCGATTGATTGTCGACAATCTAGCCAGTTAAACATCAATAGTCAACATTTGACCAACAAATTGTCGACAAAGTAGGAGTAAAGTCTAAGGGACAACTAGGGGATAAATTAGCTAGGTAGGACGGAAATCTTTACGCTTTTATGCCTTTGCCAATAGCATGGCCGTAGGTTTGGCTTTAAATTTGGTTGTGAGTTTAGGCAATGTATGAGTTTAGCCAAAATAAGTACATTGAGTTGACTGATACTGGCCAAAGAGCGAAGGAAGAGGAAATGCTCTTTGTCGTACGGTATTAAAGCGTTAAAACAGTACTCAACAGCCGCATCTTAAATGGGAAGAAAGATGCAGCGCTATGCACTGCATCTCTGTTTAAGCGGTCTATTGGTTTAAACAGACTATTTATTTAAGCAGTCTATTGATTTAAACAGCTTATGGATTGGCGCTAGTATGACTTACTATTTGGTTGCTCCTTACTGTTTAAGTGCCAGTCGCCTCCTAATGCTTTATGCAATCCCACGGTTAGGTGTGCGGTTTGCAGTTTAGCTGTGACAATGCGATCTTTCATTGCATTTTGCTGACGCTGAGCATCTAAGATCGACAGATAATCACTCAAGCCTGCTCGGTAAAGGGATTTAGCTTTGTCGACTGCAATATTGGTTGCCTCGGCCGCATAAGTTACCCGCTCGACATACTGTTGACTGTAGCCATAGCCCTGCAATAGGGTTTCGACTTCGCCAAATGCACCAATGACCGACTGCTGGTAGCTTAATACGCTCATATCAAATCTAGCTTGCTGCATATCGACAATGGCATCACCTCGGCCGCCATCGAACACATTCCAACTTATACCGATACTTGCCGCCCAAGATATTGAATCACTACTGAAAAGATCGTCAAAATCCTTTGCCAAGACGCCCGGGGCGCCAGTGAGAAATACTTTAGGATATTGTGAGGCAACCGCAGCTGCCCTTTCTTCGCTTATAGCGGCCATTTCACGCTCAGCAATACGGATATCGGCTCTTCGATTCAGTAGATCTGAGGGTAAACCAGTAGGAATGATCCCATCAAAATCAGGTAGCGAGCTTTGCTTTCCTATTCTTTGTTCTATCTGCTTCGGCGTTTCGCCTAATAGAAAAGCCAAGCGCTGCTTATGAACATTTTTGGCAATTTCGAGTTGCGGCACCACGGCTTGAGTTGCCGCTAACATCGCCTCAGCCCGCGCCTTATCCAGTGAGGAGCCATAGCCACTTTTTACCATCTGCTCAACAAGCCTTAAGGTCTTTTTTTGATCTTCTATGGTATTAAGTGCTATTTGTTTTCGCTCCTCAGCGCCTCGTAGCTGTAGATAATTATGAATGACGTCGGATGTGATCAGTGTGGTGAGCCCTTCACGCATTATCACCACCTGCTCTTTTCTTATCGCAGCCGCATTGGCTTGACTGTCGATGCGGCCAAAAAGATCCAGCTCCCAGGCGATGCTCGCTCCAGCAAAAAAAGCACTGTTATTATCATCGACTAAACCCAGTTTATTGCCATTGATAGGATTGACTGCGGTAATCGCCGAGCCCAGCAAGGGGTCATTCTCACTGAGTTGATAATTGGCGAAGCCAGCACCTAAGTTAACAGTCGGCACTTTAAAGGACTCGATTGCGCTTTGATAGGAACGCGCCATACGGATCTGCTCGGCTGCGATCTTGAGCGGTACCGACTGCTGCTGAGCATCCCTCACCAATTCATTTAATACAGGGTCATTAAATTGCTGCCACCAATAGTCAGCTTGGTGCTGACTTTTTGCCTGTTTACTCTGCGCTTGTTTGTTCAACGCAAGGTTTGTTGCTTCAGGGCTTGTATCAGCTAGATATAGGTATTCGCTGTCTAACTGTACATTTGGTTTTTCATACTGTGGCCCAACGGCGCAACCAGTTAGTAAAATAGCAATGGCCACAGGGGCTAATGTAGACATTTTCATATTAGTTTTGCTCCTGTGAGGAATAGATTGCAGTCTTTTCCTGAGGCTGGTTTTGCGACGTGTTTTGGGTTTTGTCTTGGCTATTGTCTTGCGCCTCCTTAGGCGCATTATCTCGATAAAATAGGCAGTAAAACGCTGGCATAATAAACAGAGATAACACTGTCGCCGCGGCTAGGCCGCCGATAATGGTGGCAGCCATCTGATCGAACAATCTGTCGGATAATAATGGGATCATGCCCAGAGCCGTGGTTAACGCCCCCATAGAGATCGCCATGGTTCGGTTGACCGTGGCTACCGTCACCGCTTCATGGATAGGTCGGTTCTTTGCACGCTCTAGCTCAATCTGATCCATTAATACGATGCCATTTTTAACGATCATTCCCATCAAGGTGATTGCACCAATCAGTGCCATAAATCCAAAAGGCTTATCGAGCAGTAACAACGTCCAGATCACCCCGATAGTGGCCAATGGCAAGGTGATTAAGATAATGGCAGGTTGCCTAAAACCATTGAACATGGCGACCATGATTATCACCATCATCAACAAGGCCTTTGGTAATTGGTTTAGGGTATCGTTAATAGCACGGTTTTCATCATAGTACTCGCCGCCCCACTCAAACGAGTAACCCGCTGGTAGAGGTATCGCTTCAATTTGATCTTTTATTTGGTTTCGCACCTGAGCTGGTGTTGCACCGAACACATCGGCTTGGGCGGTAATTGTTGGCACTCTGTCACGACGCCAAATCACGCTCTGCTCAGATTGAAGTTCAAAACCATCGACAACTTGACCGAGAGGAACACTGTGTATGCCCAGTAGTGAACGCACGGTTAAGGTTTCCAAATGACTTAAATCGCTGTGAGGGCTCCTAAAGTTAATTGGAATAAGTTGATCGCCTTGGTTGAGTGTTCCTAAAGGTACCCCTTCAGCGGCTCGCTTGATTGCCAATGAGATATCGGTACGGTTCACGCCAGCCAAACGCGCTTTTTCTTGATTTATCAAAGGTGTAATAACTTTACTCGGTTGACGCCAATCATCCCTTACATATTTAGCATTGGGGTGTTGCTTCATAATAGTTTGTGCTTGCTCTGATAAATCTTGCAACACCTTAGGATCACTTCCGGTAAAGCGTGCTTCAACGCTAAACTTGTCTTTCGTCGCAAGTTTTAGAGAGCGAAAACGTGGCTCCGCATTAGGAAACGTCTGAGCCAACCATAGATCTCCTCGCTGACTCAATTCGCTAATACCTTCGTAATCTTTGACGTTAATGACAATTTGACCATAGCTTGAATCATAGGGTTCAGGTTCAACGGTTACCGAGAAGCGAGGCGCACTTGCACCGACATAACTCGAGACTGATGAGACTTCCGCTTGCTGCAGCAGCCAGCCTTCTATTTTTTTCATGTCAGCGGAGGTTTGCTCAATTTTGGCACCGTTTGGCAACCAGTAATCTAGGAATACTAAAGGCCTGTCTGAGCTTGGAATAAAATTGATAGCAACATAAGGCGCAGCCATGGCAGTGATCAGTAATAAGGGAATGACAGAACCGATAGCCTTACGTGGATTCATCACAGTCCATTTAATCAACATCTGATAGCGACTGACTTTCTGTTCGGCTTGTTGTTTGTTTTTAGAGGGCTTACACCATAACCAACATAACAGCGGCGTTAAGGTAACGGCCACCAGCCAGGAAAATAGCAATGATGAGCAAATAATCAAGAAGACTGAGCTTGAAAACTCCCCCGCATCGGTTTTTGAGAACAGTACTGGTGTAGCCCCCATGATAGCAATCACGGTTGCAGCAAGGAGTGGCTTTGACGTTTCTTTCACCGCATCGATGGCCGCTTGAGTCCGCTCCATGCCCTTATTAAGCTTCACTATGATGAGATCGGTGATCACAATGGCATTATCAACCAACATACCCAGCGCGAGTATGAAGGTACCAAGGGATACCCGCTGCAGATCGACCCCAGCAATGTACATATAGATAAGCGTGAGCAAAATGGTAAACATCAGGCTGCTACCAACGATTGTCGCGCTCTTAAAACCCATAAAGATAAGTAGCACAGCAAATACTATCAGCACGCTTTCTAGCAGATTAGTAACAAAATCAGCTATCGACGCATTCACTTCGTCCGGTTGAAATGCGATGGTGCCTATTTCAATGCCAACAGGAAGCGTCTGCCCATAGTCCTCTATAATTTGAGTAAGTTCTTCTCCTAGGCTAACCACGTTAATCCCGTTTACAGGACTCACGGCTAAGGTAACGCCCGGCATACTATTGAAGCGACTCATGCTGGTGGCCGGAGTTTGATAGCCCAAGCTGATTTCAGCGATATCACCAAGACGAATTAGCCCTGTACTGTAGTTTCCTGCCCCGCCTTTAATGGTCAGATCTTTAATATCTTGTATGCTTTTAAACGCACTACTTTGATTGATTCGGATCCGCTCAGCCCCCACAGGGAAACTGCCACTGTCGTAGGTGAGATTTTGAGTGGCCAACTGATTAATGACTTGCGCCGAAGAGATCCCATATTGAGCTAAGCGCTCATCAGGCAGATCGATATAGATCGCTTGTTGCTGCACACCATGCAGCTCAATTTTTTTAATGCCTTCGATAGTCTTTAGCCGGCGTTGTAACTCTTTGGCATATTGGCGTAGCGCTTCTGGATCGGCATCTTTACCATGTACGCTAAAGAGCATGCCATAGACTTCAGAAAATTCGTCTTGAACGATACTAAGCTGTGCCGTTGCAGGTAGTGACAGCTTTACATCGTTCATTTTTCGCCTGAGCAGATCCCACTCCTGTGGTAAATCTTTTGAGCGGGTCGATTCCTTAAGATCGATAAAAATCATGGAGCTACCTGGGCGCGATAGTGAACGTAACTTCCACATGGAACCCATCTCTTGTAGCTTAGTCTCAATTTTATCTGTTACTTGTTGCTCCACTTCTTGGGCCGAGGCGCCCGGGTAGAGAGTGACAACAACAGCACTCTTAACGGTAAAGGACGGGTCTTCAAGCTTACCGAGTTCAAAATAGGAAATGAGTCCTACGATGACGCATAGGACACTAAAGAACAGCACAAATACGCGTTGTTTTATGGCAAATTCAGCTAAATTCATCATAACTCCTAGTAACTCGCAGACATTACAAGTGTCTGAGCAATCACTTGCTCAGGCTTTAGGAAGTCGACACCGCTAACAATGAGTTCATCGCCCTGCTTAAGCTCTCCCTCTGCAATAACGCAGGATTTTTGCATTGCTTTAAACCTGATATGCTTCACCACGACTTTTTGTTGCTCTAGGGTATAGACCTGACCAAGGTTTCCTTGAGCAATCTCATCACTGCGGGGCTCATCATCTCCCCCATTAACAAGTGCACTGTATGGAATACAGTACTGATTTGAAGTCATTTTCATATCGACGGAAACCGTTACCGATTTGCCAGGCATCAGTGTGTGATTAGCTTGATCTATGGTGTATTGCACTGTGTAAGTTTGCTTAATGGGATCGGCAAGGGTATTCATTTCACTAAACGTTGCGGTCAAAGGTTTATCATTCCCAAACCAGCTCACTGATACAGGTTGCAGATCATTGATTGAAGCCATCATGTTTTCCGGTACGTCTATCACTGCCTTTAACTGTGATGGCTGATGAATGGAAAACAGAGAAATACCTGGTGAGGTTTGCTCGAAAGTTTCTTGAGATTGAGATGCTATCACGCCATCAAAAGGCGCTTTAAGCTCGGTGTATGCCAATGCGTCTTGCGCTTTTATCAAATTCTGCGTCACCACATCAACCATGGCTAGACTGCGCTTATAACCACTTTTTGCTCTATCTAAATTGACTTGAGATATCGCATCATCTGCTATCGCTTGCTTAACCCTAGCTAATTCGGCGCTTGCTAACTGATGTGAAGCCTTTGCTTCGGCCAGTCGCGCTTCTAGCTCAACCACTGTGACTTGGTAATCGTGAGGATCGAGTCTTGCTAGCACTTGCCCTTTGACGACCTTGTCGCCAGTCTTAACTAAGATTTTCTCAATGGTACCTGGAACTCTAAACGCTAGACGTGCCGCTTGGCTTGCCTCTAATACGCCGGAAAATTGTTTCGAATTGCTCTCTGCCTTATCGCCTAAGCGCATGATTTGCACAGGACGTTGGACGACTGAAGACGGTATTTGCTCCTGTGTTTGAATCTGTACTTGAGTCTGTGCTGGCGCATCACTGCAGCCAGCAAGTATAAAAATAGATAACGAAGTGAGGCCAAGGCTGGCGAATGTTTTACTAGAAACCGTCATTACACGCTCCCAAATGAGTTAATGTGGGAGAGTGTAAGTGTTTAAGCTAATTAGATAATCGGCATTACATGCACAAGACTGTCACGAATATCATTACAATTTTATGAGTTCAGGCAGTTCTTGTAACAGAAAATCAATCAATAACCGCGTGGTAAGGCTTATACCTTTCCTGTCAGGATAGATAAGCCAGACATCCTCTTTCTTTGACTCATACTCAGGTAACACCCGAACCAGCTCTCCAGACTCAATTGCAGACACGGCATACAAGGGCGGCATAAAGCCAATACCTTGACCACCAACAATGGCTCGGCGAACAAACCCCATATGATTACAACTAAAGCGGCAGCTCATCTTGACGGTATCCGAGATCAAATCCCAACTGTTATCGAGCGTTCCATCAGGCCAGCGATAGCAGATCGCATGATGGTCTTTCAGATCTGCTAAGGTTTTAGGGACGCCGTAAAGGTTGAGATATTCCGGGCTCGCGTAGATTGCTCGGCCAAGACTCAATATTCGTCTCGCAATGAAGCCCGAATCATGGAGCTTACCGGCATAAATAACAAAATCTAAACCTTGGCTATAGATGTCATTTGCGTAGTTATTAGTAATACGCAGATCGATCTCGATATCGGGGTAAAGTTGCTGGAACTTAGCTAGAACCGGTTGCAACGCCTCGTCCCCTTCAGGCAAAAAACCAATTTTAACCTTGCCAATCGGCTTTTCGTTGATATCGAGTAGTTTATTCTTGGCCTGTTCGAGCCCTTCTAATACCTCAAGCAGATCTCGGTAATAGATCTCCCCATGCTGGGTTAAACGTAACTGACGCGTTGTTCTGAAAAATAGCTGGGCATTGAGTGACTTCTCAAGCTCGCCTATCCGTCTACTTACGTTTGCGCGGGGCAGATCTAAAGCCGTAGCTGCAGCAGTGAAACTGCCAAGCTTGACCACAATTGTAAAAAGTTTCAGATCTTCTATACGCATTGAACAGCCTCTAACGCCATTATTGAGGAGCTAAAAAAAGAGTTACTCTGGCTGGCCCCTAAGTGGCCGGAGTACTACAGGAAAAAACTGTAGCGGTTTTTAATTAATGATCAAAGCGTTATTTATCCCTTGGAGGTAAAACTCTCGCTCCTAGCGCCAAAATTGGATTTATGCTCAAGTCGATGGCTGGATTTCAGGGGGAATCGTCTCATGGCTCACCGCTCGACTAACGGTGTACTTTGTCGACAACACTGCCGCAAAATACAAACCATTAAAACTAAGCCAGCAAATTATCAACAACCTAGGAGTAAAGTCTAAAAGGTAACTGGTGTTTGAATTTGCCAGCTAAAATGGAAATTTTTACGCTTTTATATGGCGGCTCGCCCAAACGATATGGACGGCTTAGGTAAAGTTAACGTTATTTTTTAACTGGGTAAAAAGCCCAAAGGCACAATAATGCTAGGATTCAATCCCTTAGTAAATAGAGTTCTAAGGCAATCATTTCGTTGACATAAAGAGTTGATTGCTAATCACAGACAGCACACCAACTTCACTTACTAAGTCTGTTACACTCTAAATTTGCTAACAAATTTAAGGCAGGAAATTTAACATGTTTGAGCTCATTAAAAACAATTATAAGCAATCTCAGGTGAGGTCGCCTCTACTTTTACCTTCTGTTTTAAACACTTAATCAAGAGCCGTAAACTCTAATCTTATTCTCCCATATCTAAACTTTAATTTTGTTCTCGCTAGGCATGTTCACTAATGCTCCTGTATGAACTTGCCATGTTGTTAAAAATTTTAATGTTTTACATTCAATCATCGGTACATTCTACCGACTGATTTACTGGTGAGAGCATGACAAATGAAAGAGTAACAGGACTTTATTTTAATGAAAGCAAACATAGCGTGTGGATCATGTATACCGAACTGTACCCAGAGCGCATTGACGGCATAAATAAAGAACAATATATGGGACTATTAACACAATTAAGTAAAACCAATGGAACGCGTTATGACCTTTACCAATTACTCTTACTCAAAAGGCAAGCAAAACCACGTCTTTTCAACATTCCTAAAAAATCTGCGCTTGAATAACGACTTATCACAAGAACAGCTATGCTTACACCTTAGTCAACATAGCAGTCTATTTTATAATCTAGATTCCATCACTGTAAGTCGCTGGGAACGAGGCGTTAATATCCCCTCTTTGGCAAAACAAGCCGAAATTGTCGAACTGTATGATAAAGAACTCACTAACATCTATAGGAGTGATGAAAAATTTCTGGAAGAGTGCAGTCACCTTGTCACAACAAGTGATTCTGATAAACAAAAATCAAACCATCCTTATTATAGAAATGACAATTACAAAATCGAAACGATCGATCTCAACGATGATAGTTTTTATTTAGTATTAAAAATGATCTTACGTTATGAAGGTAATCCCAGCTTAAAACTAAAACCTCCTTTAGAGAAGTTTGAGAGTTTAAGTGACGTAAGAATCTCCATTGCAACAGCCTACAACGACCAAATTATCGGTCATAGCCTCTATATAGAGACAACGTCTCAAAATGTACTTGAGCTAATTAATATCAATAATGACTTAAGCCAAATTATCACCAGATGTGACAAAAACAGTCATGACACAATGCTGATCTTGTCTTCAGCTGGTGCTACTAAACAGGTCGAAAATAGCATTATGTCTACTTATATCAACAAGTTTTCGCAACAAAAACACCTACGCTATCTCTGTTTTAGTATCTGTGATGAAAATTTAATTAAGAAACTAAACACCGCTAAATTAGAGCCCTTCAAAGTGAGAAACATAGACTTAAACGACATGACAGTTGAGATCCATTCATTTTTACTTAGTCGATCAGAACTAATGGCTAACCGCTTTCTATTAAAATTGGCAGTGATTACTCCACAACAACTTGTGAGCTTCCTAGCCTCTGACGAGAAAGGAGATAACTCATGAACATTCTAATTGTTGACGATCAGGCCTTTATTAGAGAAATTATTATGCGGGAGTTTTGTCAAGTTGCGTCATCTACCCTATTCCACTTTAAAGAAGCAGATTGTGGCAATACGGCGATAAAAATACTAAGTGAAAGCCCCATAGATGTCTCCACACAATTCGACCTAGTCATTGCCGATTTGAAAATGGAAAACGGTGATGGTCTTGCGATAATTAATCACATGGCTACGACTCGTAGCCGTGAAATCCCTTTAGCGATTGTCAGTTCTTCCGATAAACGAACACTTGAACTTGTTGGCAATATAACCAACAGCTTTAGTTTGAATCTGATTGGTGTCTTTCAAAAGCCCGTAAATACCAAGGAAATTTACGCTTCGGTGATCGCAAAAAAGAATCAAACTCAGCCCAAACCTGAACTGAATATTGAAACGCCCGTATGCCATTCAGGCAACATTACATCACTGATGAACGAAGATAATCTGTTTCTTTGTTATCAACCAAAAATTGAGATAGCAACGGGTAAGCTCGTTGGTTTTGAAGTCCTATCTAGGCTGTGCATTCAAGGTGACGGTTTTATTTATCCTGATAAATTTATCCCTTTAGTTGAAGATGCAGGCCTTAACTGTCAACTCACAAAGCTCGTACTCAGCCAAGCGTTATCCCAGTGGCACTTATTTGATTCTCTAAAAAAATATCGATTGTCAATTAATATGAGTGCTAATGATCTCTTATCAGATGACTTTATCGATTACGTTATTGATAAACGTCTATGCAATGCTGATATTAAGCTTATGCTCGAGCTAACGGAATCTCAGCAAACTATCAATCAAGATAGAGCACTACAGGCTATAGCTAAATTGATCATTAACGATATTCCAATCTCACTGGACGACTTTGGTAAAAGTTATTCAACTCTGGATCGATTAGATTCTATACCATTTGAAGAGATAAAAATTGATAAAGATTTTGTGTCTGATCTTGATAAAAATCCGCAACACCAAGCTATCGTGGAATCTATCATTGCGCTGGCAAAAAATCTCAATGTAAAAGTCGTTGCAGAAGGTGTTGAAACTTTAGCTATTCAAAACCGTCTCCTTAAAATGGGTTGTCATTGTGCTCAAGGTTACTTCATCAGTCCGCCAATAGAAGGCCGTTATCTCATTCCTTGGATCAATAGTTATAACCGTCAGAGGGAGCAAAAATATGCGAACTGCTAGCCAGTGTATTAATGACAAGTTAGCACTATTCTTTAATCAATTTGACTCGAGCACTCAGGTTCATTTACACCAAGTGTTATCTGAAGAACTTAGACAATTGCATCATGATGTCTGTCTGACTTCGAGTGAAGATCCCGATAAAATTAGTGCGTTACACCACAAACATAGAGGAATTTGTCGTTACCTAAAAATGGAAAATGAAATATTATCCGAACATACAGATAATAAAGTGGCTCTGCTAGGCAACATTCAAGCTTTACAGCACTCGCTTGAGGAGCTGTCGTTTGAAATGTAACCCTATAACATATATTGCTTTTATTTTCAGTTTGTTAATGACCGTATTGATAAATATTGTTCTTTGGCAAAATGCACAAGATAAATTCAACCAGTTTTA
>NZ_BPET01000048.1 GCF_019654915.1 Shewanella sp. MBTL60-007
AGACCCCGAAGCGTTTCTAAGTTTCCTGACTTAGGCTTTTCTTTATATTGGGAAGCGTACTCTTCAACAAGAATTTCTTTTACTAAATTAATTGTATCGTCTGAAACATCATCAAACGATTGAAGAATTTCTAAAATTGGTTTTTCTGGTAGAGCTATTTCTTTACCGCTATTGAGCTTGGATTTTCTTTCCTTACCGACATCCCTCGTCGTGTAAAAGCCCAAATATACGCTGTTGCTGGTGCGAAATTGATCTACATAGATGTCATAAAAACTGACCAACGTATTTATAACCGGAGGACTAAAAATTGTGAAATTGCCATTCAAGTCATAATTCTTGTCTTCTTCGAAGTAATTACTGACTTCTCCATCTACAATAGTCTGATGGGAAACATCTTCGAGATTTTCCACCGCAGTAAAAAATACAGTACTTCTATCCTGCTGAATCGTTTGCAGCATGAGCTTAATCGCCCTTATGAGCTGTAATCTAAAGCCTTTGCCAGAGTCTCCAGCTTCCCTATTGATAGTCTCTACTGCCATAAAAAAGTGTCATCTTGATTTAATCTGGCCAATGTACACGATCACTCTTTAAAAGTTAACCCACAGCTATATTTCCTCTGCAAAGTTTGATAGTTCGATGTCCGCTCCTAGCTCAAAACGGAAAACCATATTTTTGGCTCATTAAAGTTAGCTGTTACTGGTCAAGACAGCTAGTCAGAAACACACACGATTCATTCATCTATCTGGCTAATCGCCCTGACGGGGATCTTTAGCATGTTAGCTCTATGAAATTTTCTGGAGCTGACAATGAGAACCCCCTTGTTCCCTTGGTTCATCCTATGGGTGACCATCCCAATCATTATTTTCTTGCTATTCATCTTGCCCGCCCATGCCAGTGATGGACCATTCTATCAGCGTGGTCAGGAAGGCTGGTTTTGGTATCAGGTTATTCCTGAACCTGAGCAGCCTGATGAGCTGATAGAGCCGGAAACTGGTGTCGTGGAGTCCAGTCAGAGCGAACTAAAGCCCTTCAGTGCCGCATGGTTCCGAGAGCATATGCAATCGTTCATGGACAAGGCAATTGATGAGCCGACGAATGAGAACGTCAGAGCCTATCTGTATCTCCAGCGCGTCATGATGGATAAGGGCTCACAGTTTGCTGATGTTAGTCAGCAGGTGGTCATGGGCGATCCTGTTTTGGATGAAATCAGTCGCAGACCCTTGGCGACCTATGCTGCCAATCGGATGGATCGAGAAGCTGGCGCTCAACGTGATGTAGCTTTAGGTGAAGTAGCGAAGCGGGCTGGTTTGTTCTTTTTCTATCGTTCGGATTGCCCTTATTGCCATGCTCAAGCGCCTATCATCGAATCTATGGCCTTGAACTATGGGTTCGAGGTGTTTGCTATTGCTGTCGATGGCTTGCCTTTACCCGGTGGAGAGTTTCCCAATTACAAAGTCGATTCAGGACAAGCCCAATCCTTGTCCGTTACGACTGTCCCTGCCGTGTTCTTAGTTGACCCGCCTAACGTTATTACTCCGATTGGACAAGGCGCAATGAGCCTTGATGAGCTCAATAATCGAATCATTCTCGCAGCCCATCAAGCCGGTTGGATTGACGATCAAACTTACTATGCCACCAGACCTGTTCAACCCGGCGTGTCACTCGCGATGTCAGCCCAAGAGCTTAACGAAAAGATATTACAGGACCCTGAGTTCCTTGTTCGCTATCTGCGTGCACAAGGAGGGTTATAACAATGAAAAAAGTAATCCGAGTATCGCTAATCGCCTGTGCGATTGGTTTTTCATCTATGAGCCAAGCAAGCTTGCAACAGGAGATGAACCAGTTGTTTGGTTCAATGACCAACACCACTGCGCCTGGTGTATTCGAGAGTCAGCGGCGTGGCGTTATATCTGGAGGAAGCGTTGTTGTTCGTAACAGGATCATGAACGAGAACCTCGTCTCTATGGTGCCACCGTCATTCCAAGCCGGTTGTGGCGGCATTGATATGTTCGCGGGAAGTTTGTCATTTGTTAACGCGGATCAGTTTGTTCAATTACTTCGCTCTGTTGCTGCAAACGCCAAAGGATATGCATTCCAATTGGCGCTCAGTGCTATGTGTGAGAAATGCTCCCAGCACATGGAGACACTGCAAAAGAAAATCCAGCAGTTGAACGAATATTTTGGCAATTCCTGTCAAATGGCTCAGGGAGTCGTGAACGATACCCTAGCTGCTTTTGGTAAGAAGGGGCAAACAGAGGCCAGCATGTTGAGCTCACTTAAAGGGGCTGGAGACATTTTTACCAGTTGGAGTGAATCCAATGGTAAGAACCCATATGAGAACGCTTCGAGTGTCGCGGCATCTGATGTGAACAAAACGATTAAAGGTAATTTGGTTTGGCGAGCATTGAAACGTCACTCGGCATCAAGCTGGTTTGCATCTGGGGATGACCGTTTTCTTGAAGCGGTTATGTCCGTGACGGGCTCGATCATCGTTGGTGATTTAGCGAATGCGGCTGATGGTCAAGGTAAAGCCCCAAAACTGACCAGACTGAATGGCAATAAAGTGACTATTGAACATCTAATTCATGGCGGTAACGTCGCTATGTACCGATGTGACACAGTGACGCAAGACGGTTGTCTGAACCCAATAATCACTAACGTGACTCTTACCGGGTTATCAACTCAGGTAGAAAATTTACTTCTTGGTACAGGTTCTAGTAACGGCATTATTTTTAAGTTTGCTCGAAATACAGGGGCTGCTAGCGCCACCGAAAAGGCTTTTATGACCTCGGCTCCTGCCAGCATTGGGGGCATGATTCGAACTCTTTCTGCATTAAATGAAGGGGCCGCTAGGTCGTTTGCTTCACGAGCGGCACCATTTATTGCTGTTGAGATGGCCCGAGCATTAGTTGAAGACATGCTCAATGCAGCTAGAAGTACCTCCGGTGTGGAAGATCATGCCTATGCGAAGTTATTAACGGAAGACCTTGAACGTGCACGTCGCCAAATCAATGAGGAGTACGCCGCGTTGCAGCGAAGATACGGCTCAGAGCAAGAGTTGCTGGCACATTTTAACCAGGTGATACAGACCATTCGCAAACAGCGTTATTACACCGTTAAATCTACGGCGCTGGGGGAATAGGTCATGTGGGAAATCTATTCCATCGGGGATTCGGCTTTTTTAGAGCAGGTCCTGAACGCTGTCGCGATGATCACTGGTACAGGCGATTTTACTTCAATGGTTCGCATTGGCTTGCTCATTGGGGTATTGATGGTCTCTGTCCAGGCCTTAATGCAAGGCGGTCGTGGGATTAACTTTCAACACGTTTTAGTCTCATGGCTAGTCTTTGCAACCATGTTTGGACCCAGTACCCGAGTGAGCATTGAGGATGCGTACACCGGACAAGTTCGAGTGGTTGATAATGTGCCCATCGGTGTTGCTGCCGCAGGTAGTACGATTTCGACTGTTGGCTTTCAAATCACGCGATTGTTTGAAACCGCCTTCTCAACTCCCGCGATGACGGAATACGGCTTTGCATCCAGTTTACAGTCACTGATTAAAGTGAGAAAACAGGTGATGGATCGCTCTGGGTTGGGTGATGCAAATCGTGTCGGCGGCTCGGACATCGAGCAATCGTGGTTTAACTACATCAAAGAGTGCACCTTGATTGGTATCGACATCGGCCAAAAGAACCTCGATCAGGTGCTGAGTGATCCTAACCCGATGACAGCGATTAGGTTTGATTCGCGCATTTATGGCACTCGAATCATGCTCAGTGGTAGCAGTAGCGATCTGGACTGCACCGATGCCTATAGCCAACTGAAACTCATGACAGAATCAACCTTCATTCCAAGGCTTAAACAGGTTCTGTCAGCCTCATTGGGGACTTCGTCAGCAACGGACACTGATGACGTGATCCGAAATGCACTGAATAACCTTGGTTTGGCTTCGGTTAACACCCAAGAGTATATGACCGCGTCAGTGCTTTTGCCTATTTATGAGCAAAGCGTGACGGGCAAGTATATGGATGATCAAGCTTTCACCGCAGCCGTTATGGTTAACCAAGCGATTGAGCAGCGTAATACGCAATGGGCGGCGGAGCAGACCCTGTTCCAGAGTATCGTTCGTCCGATGATGACGTTTTTTGAGGGGTTCATTTACGCCATCACCCCATTGATGGCCTTTGTGATAGCCCTTGGCCAAATCGGGATGCGAATGGCTGGGAAGTACTTGTTAATCCTGCTTTGGATTCAACTTTGGATGCCTGTCATGGCCATCATTAACCTGTATATTCATTTAACCGTTGCAGGGAAAATGTCTGCTCTTGATGCCTTTGCAGGTACAGAAGTGCCATCTTTTGCTGGGATGATGCAGATGGATTCAGTGCTGCAAACCTGGATAGCTACTGGCGGCATGTTGGCGTCGAGTGTTCCGGCGATTTCGCTCATGCTCGTTTATGGCTCAGCAATAACCGCTACCCACTTGGCTGGGCGTCTACAAAACGGTGATGCCATTGATGAAAAGCTGGCAAGTCCAGATGTCGCGAAAAATGCCCCGGTAATGCAATCACAGTCAATGTTCCAAAATTCAGCCCTCACTGGTTCTGCTATGACCGGCGCGTCAAACCTACTAAGCAGTTTCTCTGTCGGAAACGCAGTGGGTTCAATGGTCGGCTCTGCAAAAGAATCCATGACTCAGGCAACTCAAGCCTTTAGCCGTCAGGTTGGCAATACCATGAGTCGAACCTTTGGTGAAAAGCTAAGTTACGACAACCTTTCTTCGGTTGGACGTCAGATTGGTTCTTCTAACTCCGCATCTAGCGCCGTTGTTAATCAGGTTACTGATGACCTGCAAACTCGGTATGGTTTTGGAGACGATAAAAAAGATGCTGTACGTGGCTTGGTATCGGGCGTGCTATCGGGAGGCCTAAGGGTCGGTGGCGATGGAACCATTACTAATCCCGGTGAGAAAGAAGTTGCTGATAAGGGCTTTCTTGGAAGGCTTCTTGGTACTGGCGGCAATGATTCTCCACAGGGCAACTTGCCAGGAGTCGATAAGCCAGACTCATCTCGTGTACCAAAACTATCAAGGGTACGAGCAGGGCTGGATTTAGGTGGTAACTTTAGTGGCCAAGTTGAGTCGTCAGAAGGCAGTTCTCGATCTACGACCGCAAATACGCTCACTGGGGAGATGCAAAGCTTGGCATTAAGTGATTCACGACGTGCTGAGTATCGCGATGCGATGGTTAAGGACCTTTCAGATTCAAGACGTTCTGGCGTTGAAATGTCGTTGTCTAACCAAGACTATCAGTCACTTCAGAGTTCAGCACAAGACGTTGTCACGGCATCAAATCGCTTTAGTGAGCTTGATCAGGCCAGCTACAGTCTATCAGGACAAAGAAATACTGATGGTGCGACGTTAACCCGATTAGCGGCGGACAATCCTGAAGTCATGGATTATTTAGGTCGCTATATGAACCAGCATGTTGAAGCAGGTAACCGTTTACGTGAAAACCTTCCAATGTATCAGCGCTTGCTACCTGATGATAATCAGGCGTATGTAGCGGCAGCTATGGAGTCTTTAACCTATAGCAACTCTTCAACGCCCGCTGAACGCGACAATGATTATCAAGCTGCAATGACGGTTATGGCCATGGCTACCGGAGCCGATTTACGATCAATTCAGCCGCGCTCAAATGAAGGCTTGTCATCAACTGCACCTACTTTTGGTGGTACTCAAAGCCAAGTTGAATCGGGTGTATTGGGCGGCTACGAGGATGCAGCAACAGTTCAAACTCAGTTCAACGCAGCTCAATCGGCTTACCAAACCAATCTGTCTGGTATAGATGGACAGTTGAATGCGCATCAGCAGCAAGCTCAGCAGGCCGTAGCTACTGACACAAGTACCTATCAATCTGGACTAAACAGTGAAGCTGGATCTCAGTGGCGATCACGCATTATGGCTGATGATAGCGGAGTTTCTGGTGCTGAAATGTTCTTCAACAGCGCCAGTGCTATTGGTGATTTCAGTGGCAAGCATACTGATGCAGCTCTGCATACCTTGAATCACTTTGGCGAAGACTATGAGAGTTACAAAGAACAAGCGCTTGAAGATCCTGGCTCACGAGGTTTCTTGCACAACGCAACGGTGGCCAGCAAATCAACCTGGGATGGGTTAAAAGCCGCCGTTGATGCCGGAACCTCTTTGGAAAATCCATTGACGGCGTTTAATGATGCATACAGTGGATCGAGTTCGCAGTATGCCTCCGAAGTAAACTGGGGCACTAAGTCTGAAGCCATGTTGGCGGGGGCATTTGGTGCGGCAGTTAACAATCGATATGGTGAGTTCTTAGAACAGTATGCCGATGATTTCAAACAGGAAGCATACAGCGAAGGGCAGAGAATGGGATTGACCCCGATTCAAAGTCAAGTGTTCGCTCAAGCTTTCAATGAAGGTTTGGCGGGACGCGTATTCAACTCTGAAGACTCATCGAGTTGGTCGCCTGAAATGCTAGGTCTAAGGGAGCAAATGCTAAATGAGTATCGTCAAAAGGATGAGAGTGGCGCTTACATCCCTGACAGTGTGTCTGAAGAAGATAAAGCATTTGTGGATAAGCAGATAGCGGTGATCTCAAATGCATCGCTTGCGGGAGATTATGCTCAGAACAACTTGATCGATATTAGGGCTTATAACCAGGCATCAGGAAGGAACTGAAAATAGAAGGTAGCCAGCTTGTGGTTGGCTGGCTATTTTTTTGGCTTTTTGGGATACCTTGGATAAAAGCCATCAAAAAACGAATGGAGCTTATACCAATACCATTTTTCTTCAATGCTCAAAGTTCTACCCGAATCTTTAACTTGGCTACTCAAGAATCTAATTCCAGTACAAATAGCTAAGAAAGAGAGTCCCAAACCAACAATTGTCCAACTCGCTTGCCAATATGCGATTGCTACAAGCATAGTGATTATGGCTATAAGTCCGATGGGATTACAGGTCGCTTTGAAACCCAAGTAGCTGAAAAAAACGACGGTGCAGAACAGAAATGGCAAAGCCGCTAACTTGGCAGATGCCGTTAATATTTCTGAAGGAAAGAAATGAGCCGCAGCCAAAGTCGCCAGAAAAAGCCCCAGTGATATAAACCAGCAGCGTGCTGGTAAAGATTTAAGTAAGTTTGTCATCTTCTTAGTACTCTCAAAGTGCACGGGAGGTGCACAATCAAATCATGCATCTGCATGTTAGTTCTCAAAAAGTGCTCTAGTGGTTTGCTCGGCCATAATCTCACACACAGGACATTTAAGCTGAATGCGCTGTTGTGATACCGTCAAATACAGACTGCCGCATCGACACCGGTGTAAGGATGCAAGCTGTGATCTTAAATCACGAGCTAGAACCCAACCTTCATTGATGGTCAGTTTTTTCCAGGGGATCTCAGCTGGAAGATCTGCTTCTTTTCTTGCAACCAAATACGCATCGTAAGCCTTCATCAAAGCATCGATATTTAATTGCTTGTAGACATTATCACCACCAATATTGACATAAAGCGCCATAAGCAGGGAGCCTTCAACTAATGCTCTTCTGCTTTTGACGATGGCATCAGATTCTGGCAATTGACCAGGACAAGGTGACTTGCCAGTCACTTCTTTGTGGAGCCTTCTGATAATGTGGATTGGCAAACCTGTATCGAGCGCGATAATGGTTGTTCGAAATCCGTATTTAATAAGCAGCGAGGCTCGGGTAAATAGCTCACTTTTGGACAGGTTATCAATCATGCATCCCCCTTGTTGTTTAGGGTTGATAATAAATAAGCGATTCTTGGGATACCTGTGCCTTTGCTCTTCACCATCTCAATCAGTTGGCTTTGGTTACCCCTTGGTTGAAACAGCATGAATGATGAGGTCGCCACTCGTTGCAGGTCGTCAACACCAGCATTAATCAGAGCATCAACCACGTCGCGTGTAAGTCCAAAGCGCAAGACGGCCTCTTGCGGATCAATTCGCGCCAATTCTCGTGCTGCGTGTAGGTACGCCAAATTTAATTGATAGAAGTCTTGTTGATTGGTTGTCATTGACGGACCTCCAGTTCATGTAAAATATTGCGATAGATAGAAAGCACTCTTTGCCCATACCAGCGTGCACGCTCTTCGTTCCAACTGTGATAGCGGCCTATGCCAAGCTCTAAATCATTTGGTGAAGACTTGATTGCTTCGGCCAAAATACTTGAGCCGACCGTAAGGTTGGTGATGGGGTCTAGCAGTTCCGCTGCTGAGCTCACCCGATGCCCATGCCAATGCAAATTGATTTGCATAAGGCCAATATCGAGCTGATATTTTTCAGTCTCTTGCAGTGCCTGGTTTAACAGTTGCTCTGCTTCTGTCTTAGATTTGGCGTAGGTTGCGTTTGAACCATTGCGAATTGCGTATGGCCATGGACTGGTCATGTTGAGACCACGATGTGAGGCCGACTCAGCCAAGGCAACGGCGTAGAGCATGACTGGATCAATACCAACGCTATGTGCTGCTTTTTCCCACTGATAGCCCGGAAACGCATAGACTGAAGTGCTTGCGGACATGGCTATCACTAGGGCAATGGTTTTTGCTTTAATCGTTTTCATTTTTGTCCTCTAATTGATTTCCGAGAAGCGCCTGAATGGCTTTCGGGCTTATTCTTTTTAATGGCACTGCGCTAAAGTCGGCGATGCCTCTCGTATAAACTTGTGCCGCTTTTGACCAGTCGCCTACGGCAACCGGCGCTTGCATATCAAATCCTTTTTGCTGGTTCTGATGGTCTGCAATACCCTGTAATAGCCTTGGGTATTCACCCACTTCGTCCCGCAGCAAGTAAGCCTGGTAGCGTGTTAAAAACTCTTTTTGCTTAAAGGGGTATTCCCTGTCATCAACCTTGCAGAGTTCAACCCATCCACCCATGTCTGAAATCACGCGGTGGATAAGCGCATCGTCAAACATCACGGATGTCCAAGCGCCAACCTGACGAACAGCCTTGTCAACTTTGTTCCAAGCAACCATGGCTCTTGAACCTGAGTTGCCGTCGATATGCTTGATGACGTCAGCGGGCTTTGGAAAAAATTGCCCAGTATCCGGTGATTGAATATGCCGAGTCAGACCGATTCGCACTTCTTCAATGCTATAAGCACGAAGGGCTTCAAATGCGATGGATAGCAATTGCGGTGATACGCTTTTGCCATACATGGCCCAAGCTGCTCCCCAAATTTCAGCAAACTCGCGTTTATCAACCTCCTGCACTTGAACGAACCTCCCGAATACCTGGTCCGGCCCAGCTTTCAGCAATGCGGCGATTGCTTTCTTCAATATTCAATTGGTGATTGCTGCCCTTTAGGCTCGTCGATGATTGCTGTACTTCATCAATGCGAACGTACTCGTCTTCCCATTGCCGGTTTAAAAGCCAGTTATGTGGCATAGGGGTCTTAGTCCGATCTTGATACTGCAATCGGTTGTCTCGTTGCTCTTTCCAGCGTGTTAGCACTTCCAAGGCGAGTTCATGGTCTTCATTGAGGCCCATGCGTAGCCATTCTTCTTTGGCTTTCGCTTTTTTTTCTTTGCGTATTTGTACATCCCAGAAGTCTTCAAACTGTATCTGGTCAACAGTTTTAACTGTTGGTTTATTGCTTCTCTCAGAGTCATCCGACCGTTGAGAGTCCCTTACCGGGTTGCCATCAGGCATAAACAATGATGAAAATTCTTCTGGAAGCCGAGCTTGAAAAGCGGCAAGAGATTTCAAAAGCGATGCCATACCAACGAAGTCGGCAGGTACATCTTTAAGCAACCGAAAGGCTGCCTTACCTTGGTTTGGGTTTTCGATTGGGTTGTGCTTCAGAAAGCTTCGAATCAAAGTCCAACCAGATCCCTCGCAACGAATCAGGAACTGATCTTGTTCTAACTCACTTAACGCCTTGGCAACCTGTTGCTCATCCCAGTTCAAGTCAGAAGCAACGTAACCAATCGGCAGTCGAAAGCAGCCAAGCAAATTACAATGTGGGCATGTAAGCAAATACAGTCCTAGCAACTTCGCAGAGTCACTCCAGGACAAAACGTTTTGCTTTAGCCAAAAGCGGGTATAGACCTTGCCATAATCACGCATGGAGGTACTCGCTTCTGTGTTTACGTAAAATGCTGACCATTACTTGCCCTTAATCCTACTGGTTACTGGCTTTCAGCTCGCTTGGGCATTCGGGATAGATGTCCGGTCTTAACTGAGATCGGGTTACCTGTCCTTGCGTAGCTTGTTCGATGGGTAAAACGAATTCAGCGGGAACACGCCCTGATTTATTCAACCAAAACCAGACGTTTTGCTGTTTTGAGTTGATGGCTCTTGCTAATGCTGATTGCCCGCCGACCAAGTCAATGGCACGGCGGAGATGTTTTTGTGTCGTTTTGAACACTTCCATACCGTCTCCTATTACAATAATAACTGTTACAAGATTGAATGTTACAGTTTAAACTGTAGATAAGTCAACAGTTAAAATTGTTGAAAGACTACAGTTTTATTTGTAGAATGCGGGCTTATGAAAACTTTATCCGAACGACTAAACCATGCCTTGCAGCTTACTGGGGTAACTCAGTCTGAGTTGGCTCGTCGCATTGGTATCAAACAGCAGTCGATCAGCCAGATTTGCTCTGGTAAATCGGCTAGGTCTCGTTACACCATGCAGATCGCGGAGGCGCTTCGCGTGAATGCTCATTGGCTCGCCACAGGTGATGGCGAGATTGGCTTGGGGGTCGGTAATGTAGAAGTCGGGCCTGATATTAAGGGAAGAATTCCTCTCATTAACTGGGTTCAGGCCGGTGATTGGACTGAAATAGCGGAGGGATTTGCCCATGAAGATGCTGAGGAGTGGCGTGAAGTCACTGGGAAAGCACATGAGGGTTGTTTCGCACTTCGCGTAAAAGGCGACAGTATGGAAAATCCAAGCGGAAAAAAATCCATACCTGAGGGGGCAGTGATCGTTGTTGATCCTGAGTTACCTTACTCTTCAGGTTCATTGGTTGTTGCGCGTTTGGATGATTCGAAAGAAGCAACCTTTAAGCAGTTGGTTATTGATGGTGAACAGAAGTATCTAAAACCTTTGAACCCGCAATACCCTGCAATACCGATCAACGGCAACTGCACCATCATCGGTGTAGTACGACAAGCTATCATCGATTTCTGGTAGCGAAGGAATTTGTGGTTTAGCCACAGTTGTTCATTAGCTGAAGAAGCAACGATTGCAAACAGCTACAACTGAGCATTGGTGCACGCTGAGAGTAAATGGTAACCGATTAGATAACCATTGATTGTTTATAAAGTCAAGATCAGCGAAAATAGCGGCCAATTACGATTAACACGACGGATTTGACAAGCGAAGAACTGAAAAGAGAGTACTTCCAAAAGTGTGTACAAATCCGTGTACAAACTAAAAGAATTTATACATGGCAAACCAAGATTTTCTTAATGAAATCAATAAGCGAAGGACCTTTGCTATCATCTCTCACCCAGATGCGGGTAAAACCACCATTACTGAAAAGGTTCTTTTATTCGGAAACGCGTTGCAGAAAGCGGGTACGGTAAAAGGCAAAAAGTCAGGTCAGCATGCTAAGTCTGACTGGATGGAGATGGAAAAAGATCGCGGGATCTCGATTACAACCTCTGTAATGCAGTTCCCATATAACGATGCTTTGGTTAACTTGCTTGATACCCCAGGTCACGAAGACTTCTCTGAAGATACTTACCGTACATTAACGGCGGTAGACTCATGCTTGATGGTTATCGACTCGGCGAAAGGTGTTGAGCAACGTACTATTAAGTTAATGGAAGTGACGCGTCTGCGTGATACACCAATCGTGACCTTCATGAACAAACTTGACCGTGATATTCGTGACCCAATCGAATTGATGGACGAAGTTGAAGAAGTTCTCAATATTGCCTGTGCTCCTATTACTTGGCCAATTGGTGCGGGTAAAGAGTTTAAAGGTGTTTACCACCTATTGCGCGATGAAGTTATTCTTTATCAAAGCGGTATGGGCCATACCATTCAAGAATCTCGTATCATTAAAGGGCTTAATAACCCAGAACTTGACGAAGCGATTGGCAGTTACGCTGCCGATATTCGTGACGAGATGGAACTGGTTGTTGGCGCATCACACGAATTCGATCATGAATTGTTCTTAAAAGGCGAGTTGACGCCAGTTTATTTTGGTACTGCATTAGGTAATTTTGGTGTTGACCATATCCTTGACGGTATCGTTGAGTGGGCTCCGACACCACAGCCTCGTGAAACCGAAGCCCGTGATGTACAGCCAGAAGAAGAAAAATTCAGTGGTTTCGTATTTAAGATCCAAGCAAACATGGATCCTAAACACCGTGACCGCGTAGCCTTTATGCGAATCTGTTCAGGTCGTTACGAACAGGGCATGAAGATGCACCATGTGCGTCTAGGTAAAGATGTGAACGTCAGCGATGCGTTAACCTTTATGGCGGGTGATCGTAACCGTGCTGAAGCTGCATATCCTGGCGATATTATTGGTCTTCATAACCACGGTACTATCCGTATAGGTGATACGTTCACCCAAGGCGAGAAACTTCGCTTTACTGGTGTGCCTAACTTCGCGCCTGAGATGTTCCGTCGTATTCGCCTAAAAGACCCATTAAAGCAAAAGCAGCTGCTTAAAGGTCTTGTACAGCTTTCTGAAGAGGGCGCAGTACAGGTATTTAGACCTCTCGATAGCAACGACTTAATTGTAGGTGCCGTAGGTGTGCTGCAGTTTGAAGTGGTTGTCGGCCGTCTAAAGACCGAATATAAGGTTGAGGCTATTTACGAAGCGATTAGCGTTGCGACTGCCCGTTGGGTTTACTGTGACGATCATAAGAAACTGGACGAGTTTACCCGTAAGTGTAGCCAAAACTTAGCTTTAGACGGTGGTGATAACCTGACTTATATTGCGCCTACTATGGTTAACCTCAATCTTTCGATGGAACGTTATCCTGATATTGAGTTCGCTAAGACACGCGAAAACTAAACTAGTATTCGCTAAGGGATCCATCGCTAAAACCCCAGGCATTGCCTGGGGTTTTGTTTTTTATTAACCCAAGTCAGCATAAGCGGCTGCTTGACTCATGGCGGTTTTTGGCAAGCAGTTTCAAGGCAGTAGCGGAAAGAATGCTTGTCCGCAATAAACGTTTCAGAATAGCGAGCTTCAGGCCCACAGTGCATTCACTAAACTTGTAAATTCTTATACTGATTGGTATTAGCTTAGGTACCTTGCACTTATATCGAAAGGGCTTATAAACTCAAGGGTAAAGGAGGGCGTATATGAAGTTTATAAAAAATGTCTGGGCTAAGTACATTCAGTGGTGTGATGCTATGGGCTTAACGCCTGAGAATCGCCGCAGCTGCGCGCCGCGTTTATCAGAACCGGAACTGACTAGTATTAAGTTGAGGGCTGAGGCACAACCAAGTCCTTTACCCGAAGGCGCTGCTAAGCGTGAACTTAACGGAAAATAAAGGCGAAATGATGCAAGCCATTATCGACAGCCACGCTCATTTAGATTTTCCTGAGTTTGATCTAGACCGTGGCTCCTTATACGCGCAGATGCATAGCTTAGGGATCAGTCAGGTTGTGATCCCCGGCGTTTCGGCCGATAAATGGCAAAACCAGATTGCCATTGCCAAGCGGTACGGCAGTTACTTTTCATTAGGGGTGCATCCTTGGTATTGTGAAAATGCCTCAGCTAAGGATATGACTGACTTAAAGAGCTTACTTGAAGCGCATAAAGATGATGCCAGCTTAGTCGGCGTGGGTGAATGCGGGCTCGATAAGTTACATAAAAGTAATTTCACTACACAAATGAAGCTTTTCAAAGCTCAAATCTGTCTAGCTAAAGAGTTTGATCTACCTCTCATTATACATTGCGTTAAAGCTCATGAAGAAACGCTAAATTTGCTTAAAAGTGAGGCTCCGCGTAGGAAAGGGGTCATTCATGGCTTTTATGGTGGCCCTCAATTGGCTATGGGATATGTTAAATTGGGTTACAAGTTGGGTATAGGTGGGTTGTTACTCAATGATAATGCACCTAAGTTACAACAAACCGTGGCCGAATTACCGTTAGAATCCTTCATTGTTGAAACAGATTCACCTGCGATGGCGCCAAAAAATAGGCAAAATATTCGTAACTCGCCGCTAATTTTGCCTGAAATCCTCAAAAAAATGGCAAATTTACAAAAAAAATCCCCCGTTCTTATTTCAGAACAGATGTTTTCTAATGTTACGCAACTCTTTGACCTTTAGTTTTTTTCTGTTTAAACAGATGTATGTCGCACCAAAAATTCCAACAAAATCATTGAAATAAAACCTCAAAAATTTGATCAATACGACGCTTTTAGCGACGTGGTCGGGTATAATCGGTCTCGTAGGAAAAGGTTGGTTAACAACATAATTAAAAAGTATTAACAATAGGGTGATGGTTAATGGATATTTTAATGAGTTTAGTAGGGGTGGTCACCCTACTAGCGATAGCCTTCGGGTTATCAAACAATAGAAAAGCAATTAACAAGCGTACCGTATTTGGTGCATTGGCAATTCAAGCCGCTTTCGGTGGTTTCGTATTGTATGTTCCAGTCGGTAAAGACATTCTGAAAAGTGTGTCTGACGCAGTATCTAGTGTAATTGGATACGCACAAAACGGTATTGGTTTCTTATTCGGTGATCTAGCTAACTTTAAAGTTGGCTTTATTTTTGCCATTAACGTACTACCTGTCATCGTTTTCTTCTCTTCTCTAATCGCAGTTCTTTACTATTTAGGCATCATGCAGTGGATCATCCGTATTATCGGTGGTGGTCTACAAAAAGCACTTGGCACAAGTCGTACAGAGTCTATGTCTGCTACAGCGAACATCTTCGTTGGTCAAACTGAAGCGCCATTAGTTGTTCGTCCGTTCATTGCGACGATGACTAACTCTGAACTATTTGCCATCATGGTGGGTGGTCTTGCATCTATCGCTGGTTCAGTTCTAGCTGGTTATGCGCAGATGGGTGTACCAATTGAGTATCTAGTTGCCGCTTCATTCATGGCAGCACCAGGTGGTCTATTAATGGCTAAACTGATGCACCCTGAAACAGAAGAAGCTAAGAACGACATGAGTGACTTACCAGAAGATCCTGATAAGCCAGCTAACGTTCTTGACGCTGCAGCTGCAGGTGCTTCATCTGGTATGCACCTAGCACTTAACGTTGGTGCAATGCTTCTAGCATTCGTTGGTTTGATCGCTATGATCAACGGCATCATCGGTGGTGTTGGCGGATGGTTCGGTATGGAGAACCTAACGCTAGAATTGATTCTAGGTTACATCTTCATGCCGCTAGCATTCCTTATCGGTGTACCTTGGAACGAAGCGCTTGTAGCAGGTTCTTTCATCGGTCAGAAGATTGTTGTTAACGAATTCGTTGCTTACCTAAACTTTGCTCCATACCTAAAAGATCTAGCCGATGGCGGTATGGTAGTAGCTGAGACGGGTGTAGCGATGACTGACCGTACTAAAGCGATTATCTCTTTCGCTCTATGTGGTTTCGCTAACTTATCTTCAATCGCGATTCTACTTGGTGGTCTAGGTGCAATGGCTCCTACTCGTCGCCACGACTTAGCTAAGCTTGGTATCCGCGCGGTTATCGCTGGTTCTCTAGCTAACTTAATGAGTGCAACCATCGCGGGTCTATTCCTAGCGTTGTAAGCCTCTTTTAGACTGAGCCTATATGGCTCAGTCTTTGTTTTAGCTCTAGTCAAGTTAAAACAAATGTAAGCCTATCGTTTTCTAAACCAAATGTTCGTTGAAATGATCAATAACTAGGATTAGGGGTTGTTTCGACTTAAAAACAACAATAAGAGTGATAAAGCAGTATTTACTGCCTTGAAATCACAAAGGTTGTTTGAATGTTAAAACTTAGTGTTCGCATTTTTACATTAATCATGTTGATGTTTGACGTAAATAAAGTAAAATGCGCGCCATAAAAAAGAAACGCTGACTCTTCAATAAAGAGGAGCAGCAAACCATAAATAGAAATGGGGTTGATGATGAAAAACGTTAAAACTTTAGCACTAGCTGCTACAGCAGTTGCTGCAACTATGTCTGCACCTACATTCGCTGCTGACCGCTCTGACCTACGCGCTGGCGACTACAGCTGGATGCAGTTCAACGCGATGTACGCTGTAAACGAACTTCCACGTTCTGACGCTGATGACGGCGGACACGATTACCTAGAAATGGAATTCGGTGGCCGCGCTGGTATCGTTGACCTATACGGTTATGTTGACGTGTTCAACCTAACAACTAGCAGCTCTGGTGACAAAGCTACTGGTACTGATAAGAGCAGAATGTTCATGAAGTTTGCTCCTCGTTTCTCTATCGATGCGATGACAGGCTGGGATCTATCTGCTGGTCCAATCCAAGAAGTTTACTTCTCTACTCTATTCAACTGGGGTGGCGGTGTTATCGGTGAAGACGTTAACGCTTCATTCTGGGGTATCGGTGCTGACGTTATGGTTCCATGGTTAGGTAAAACTGGCATGAACCTATACGCTCACTATGACATGAACCGTAAAGACTGGAACGGTTACCAGTTCTCTATGAACTGGTTCAAGCCTGTTGTTAACTTCGACAACGGTACTTTCATCTCTTTCCAAGGTTATGTTGATTACCAGTTCGGTGGTGATGACTCTTGGGGTGATGAGTTCGTACCAATGAGCTCAAGCGGTGGTGCTGCTTACTTCGGTGCTCACTGGCATTCAGAGAACTACGCTCTAGGTTATGGTCTAAAAGCTTACCAAGACGTATACCTACTTGAAGACGGTGCTGGTATCGTAGGTCTAGAAACTACAGGTTTCGCACACTACTTCACAGCTACTTACAAGTTCTAAGCATTAGCTTAAACCTTGTGAGTCTATGTCAGAGCCGCGAATTTCGCGGCTCTATCTAACTTCCACTCACTGCCACGTTCATCATTAAAATTTAATTTCAGCTTTTGGTCAGCTAAATAGCGAACGGTAATACAAAGGTGTTAGTTTTTACTTAAGCATCAGCTATATTTATTATGCTCACGAAAGTGGGTTTAGTTAACAAGCTTGTTTAGGTAAGTATTGACTACTCTTCTCTAATAAAAATCGACATAAGAGAAGTTACAGTAAAAGTTACAATAGATTTATTACGCGCTAAAACGGATTTTTCGCGGAAAGGCAGAAATAGCAGTTTCAATCTCCCTTCCCGGTCTTCATGGATTCAAGTCGTGACACTAGTGTCAGGATGGTTGCGCTCATTGGAGTTAACAACGTTGGATACCTGAATAGTATTTTTGTGTCTAGAGTCTGTAAGAACCTAGGCATATATTCGGCAATGCCCGAAGGCCCGGCCCATAACTATAATCAAAATAAGCCAGTTCAAGGCATCGCCGTGCGGTAATTTTCTGTTTTAAATTAATAATTTGAATCTTTCTCGGAGAGCTATTATGAGCGACTTAAAAAAAGCAGCACAACAAGCCATTAATCTAATGGATCTTACAACCCTGAATGACGACGATACCGATCAGAAGGTGATCGATCTTTGTCATAAGGCTAAGACGCCTGCTGGCGATACTGCTGCAATCTGTATTTATCCTCGCTTTATTCCTATTGCGCGTAAAACGTTGAATGAAATCGGTGGCGAAGATATCAAGATCGCGACTGTGACTAACTTCCCACACGGTAACGATGATATCGCTATTGCTGTGTTAGAAACTCGTGCAGCAGTTGCCTATGGTGCTGACGAAGTTGATGTCGTATTCCCATACCGCGCACTTATGGAAGGCAATGAAACTGTTGGTTTCGAGCTAGTTAAAGCCTGTAAGGAAGCGTGTGGTGAAGACGCCATCCTTAAAGTGATCATTGAGTCTGGCGTGTTAGCCGATCCTGCTCTTATCCGCAAGGCATCTGAGCTATCTATTGATGCTGGCGCCGATTTCATCAAGACCTCTACTGGTAAAGTTGCTGTAAACGCAACCCTAGAAGCGGCAGAGATCATGATGACAGTGATCAGCGAAAAGAACCCTAAAGTTGGTTTCAAGCCAGCAGGTGGCGTAAAAGACGCTGAAGCAGCTGCTGAGTTCCTTGGTGTTGCTGCACGTCTACTAGGCGATGACTGGGCGACTCCAGCAACATTCCGTTTCGGCGCTTCAAGCCTGTTGACTAACCTACTTCATACACTTGAGCTAGGCGATGCACCACAAGGTGCACAAGGTTACTAACCTTTAAAGATTAAACTTGTTGTTAAGTGTGATCTAAATCTTATTAGGTGTATCAAAAGTTCGTTAGTATGTAACAATATTACGGCTTTTGATTCCCCTTAAGCAGATTGATAACTGAAACTTCTATTTAATGGAAACTAAGTTACACTCTTGGAGGTAGTACATGTTTTTAGCTCAAGAAATTATCCGTAAAAAACGTAATGCGCAGGCTCTTTCGACCGAGGAGATCCAATTCTTCGTCAAAGGGATCACTAACAATACGGTTTCTGAAGGTCAGATCGCAGCCCTAGGTATGGCGGTCTATTTCAATGACATGAACATGGATGAGCGTATTGCATTAACGACAGCGATGCGTGACTCCGGCACTGTGCTCAACTGGCAGTCACTGGATCTAAACGGTCCGATTATCGATAAGCATTCAACTGGTGGCGTAGGAGATGTCATTAGTTTGATGTTAGGCCCTATGGCGGCAGCATGCGGTGGTTATGTACCGATGATTTCCGGTCGCGGCCTTGGCCACACTGGTGGTACGCTCGATAAATTTGACGCCATTCCGGGTTATAATACCGAGCCAGACAGCGCGCTGTTTCGTAAGGTAGTAAAAGAAGCGGGTGTGGCTATTATTGGTCAAACTGGCGATCTCGTTCCCGCCGATAAGCGTTTCTATTCTATTCGTGATAATACCGCAACGGTTGAGTCCATCTCGTTAATCACAGCTTCCATTCTTTCTAAAAAGCTTGCCGCAGGTCTAGATGCATTAGCCATGGACGTTAAGGTCGGTACGGGCGCATTTATGCCAACCTACGAAGCTTCTGAAGAGTTAGCACGCAGTATTACTGCTGTTGCTAATGGCGCTGGCACCAAGACTACGGCATTACTCACTGACATGAACCAAGTGTTAGCGTCATGTGCTGGTAACGCAGTTGAAGTGAAAGAAGCGGTAGACTTCATGACAGGCGCTTACCGTAACCCTCGTCTTTATGAAGTGACTATGGGACTATGTGCAGAAATGCTGCAGCTTGGCGGTATTGCAACTAGTGAAGCGGAAGCTCGCGCTAAATTAAACGCAGTATTAGATAACGGTAAGGCGGCTGAGATCTTTGGTCGCATGGTGTCAGGTCTAGGTGGCCCGGCCGATTTTGTTGAGAACTACAGCAAGTATCTACCTGAGTCGCAAATTATTCGTCCAGTTTATGCGGACAGAGCCGGTTTCGCATCGGCGATGGATACCCGTGAACTTGGACTGGCAGTCGTTACCTTAGGCGGCGGTCGCCGCAAGCCGGGTGATGCTCTGGATTATAGTGTTGGACTTTCAAAAGTCTGTGCGCTTGGCGATGAGATCAATGCCGATAAGCCGATTGCCTTTATTCATGCACAATCTGAAAGCGCCTTTGCTGAAGCCGAAGCGGCAGTGAAAAAAGCGATTCACATTGGTGATACTAAACCGGAAAAAACACCGGAAATTTATCGTTATATCCGCGAGTCGGATCTGTAACGGAGCACAGTTTATGAAACGTACTATAATCATGATGCTAGATTCGTTTGGCGTCGGTGCAGCGCACGATGCCGAGGCGTTTGGCGATGTGGGTTCTAACACTTTTGGTCACATTGCTAAGGCCTGTGCCGAAGGTAAAGCGAATGATGGCCGTGAAGGACCATTGAAGCTTCCTAACTTAGCGCGCTTAGGCCTAGGCCATGCATCGAAAGAGAGCACAGGTGAATTTCCTGCTGGCTTTGGTGATGATGTAGAAGTGATTGGGGCATACGGTCACGCAGAAGAGCTGAGCTCGGGTAAAGATACACCAAGTGGTCACTGGGAAATGGCAGGTGTACCTGTCCTTTATGAGTGGGGCTATTTCAGTGATTTGACCAACTCTTTTCCACAAGAGCTAACCGATAGAATCCTAGCGAGAGCAGGGTTGACGGAGTTTTTAGGTAACTGCCACTCTTCGGGTACAGTTATTCTTGAAGAGCTTGGTGAAGAGCATATGCGTACAGGTAAGCCAATTTTCTATACCTCTGCTGACTCTGTGTTCCAAATCGCTTGTCACGAAGAGACATTTGGTCTTGAGAAGCTATATGAGCTTTGCATTATCGCTCGTGAAGAGCTTGCCGATTACAATATAGGTCGTGTGATTGCGCGTCCATTTGTCGGCACAAGCCCGAGTGACTTTGCTCGCACAGGTAATCGTCGTGACTATGCAGTTGAGCCACCAGCGCCAACCGTGCTTGATAAGCTTAAAGCGGCAGGTGGTGAAGTCGTGAGTGTTGGTAAGATCTCTGACATTTATGCTCATTGCGGGATCACTAAGAAGGTTAAGGCGACAGGTCTTGAAGATCTATTTGACGCGACCTTAGAGCAAGTTAAGCAAGCGGGTGACAATACAATTGTATTCACTAACTTCGTTGACTTTGACTCTCATTACGGTCATCGCCGTGACGTTGCTGGATACGCACGTGGGCTTGAGTACTTCGATTCTCGTCTACCTGAGATCTTAGCGTTGCTGGATAAGGATGATTTCTTACTACTAACTGCCGACCATGGCTGTGATCCAACTTGGCCTGGTAGCGATCATACTCGTGAGCGTGTGCCAGTTCTAGCCTATGGTGCTGGCCTTGAAGCTGGCTCATTAGGACGCCGTAGCAGCTTTGCTGACATGGGACAGTCGATTGCAAGCTACTTTAAGCTTGAACCTATGGAATATGGCGAGTCATTCGTTCGTTCATAATCCGTGAAAAGATTTTAAATTTGACGGCTCACTTTGAGCCGTTAGCAAACAAAGACTCAAGTTATTAACGACGGTCTAAAAAATACAAATAGGGGTTATTCTGATGGCAACACCACACATTAATGCCGTAGACGGCGCATTTGGCGATACAGTTCTATTTCCAGGCGATCCACTACGCGCTAAGTACATTGCTGAAACGTTTCTAGAAAATGTTGAGCAAGTGACTGACGTTCGTAACATGCTAGGTTTCACTGGTACTTACAAAGGCGTTCGTATTTCAGTTATGGGTTCAGGTATGGGTATCCCATCTTGCTCAATCTATGCAACTGAATTGATCAAAGATTACGGCGTTAAGAACCTAATCCGCGTGGGTACTTGTGGCGCGATCAGCACTGACGTTAAAGTTCGTGACGTGATCATCGGTATGGGTGCATGTACTGACTCACAAGTTAACCGTTTACGTTTCAAAGGCCAAGATTTCGCAGCTATCTGTGATTACAGCCTACTAAGCGCAGTTGTTAAAGCTGCTGACGCAAAAGGTACTAAGTACCGCGTTGGTAACGTATTCTCTGCTGACCTTTTCTACACGCCAGACCCATCTATGTTTGACGTAATGGAAAAGATGGACGTGCTAGGTGTCGAAATGGAAGCTGCTGGCCTATACGGCGTAGCGAAAGAGTTCGGTGCTAAGGCGTTGTGTGTTGTTACTGTATCAGATCATATCCGTACAGGTGAGAAGACCTCTTCTGATGAGCGTCAAACTACCTTCAACGAAATGATTGAAATGACGCTAGAAGCGGCTATTACACTGTAATCGTTTCAGCACTGCAGTTATAGACTGCTCAATAAAAACGGACGCTTATGCGTCCGTTTTTGTTTTATAGCTTAGTCAGTCTTTTCCCAGACGTTATTTGCCCGCATTAGTCAGAGTTAGGAGCTTTATTTGAGTCTGGCTTTGGGCTTGCTTTAGCCTTTGGCTTTGTTTCAGACTTTTTCTTAGTCGTTTTCTCTGCTTTCGCAACTGGTTGAGCCTCTGGTTTAGTTTTAGGCTTAGTGGCTGTTTTACGTTTCGTGGCAGCTTTGGGCTTGCTAGACAACGCTTTAGGTTTGCTGGCAACTTTGGCCTTAGCTTTGCCCTTGTCATCGCTTTGCGCAAGCTCTGGCGCTTGATTGGACTCAGAAGTAAGCTCTTGAGCAGGCTCTGACGGTTCAGCCATAGATTGAGTAGTGGCTTCAGCCTTAAGCTTAGGTGCCACCGCAGCGCCCTCCGGTGCGATGGTTTGCTCTTCGGCATTCATTGCAGTTTTAGTCATATCAGTTGAATTGCTTTTTTTGGCCTGCTTGTTAGCCTCACTAGCTTGCTGCTTTGCAGCCTTTGCTGCGGCTTTTTCAGTTTTTTTGGCCAGTAACCGTCGTAGCTTAACTCTGGCTTTACGCCTATCGAAGTCTGCGCGTTTGAAAGAGAGCGCCCGAGATAGCAACATGCCTATGAGGCCTGCAATTAACAGCATTATCTGTTGCTGCTCCATGTTGATATGGTGAGCCTCTTTAATCTCATTAAAGAAGTATTTAGGCTCTAGACGTACCTCTACATAACCTAAATTTTTACCATCTTGCGACACGGCTTCAACATAGGGCGGGTACTGCTCCAAAATTGAGGTCAGCTCTTCAGAGTCGGGCTCTAGATCTTCATCGATAACGCTTTGAGCAAATGATAGTCTTACACCGTCTTCGCTGAAGATACTGGCAGACATGACTTTAGGATCTAATACCAATGCTTGAGCTAACCACTGTAGTTGCTCATCATTTTCCAATTGAAGTGCAGGCGCAGCACCATAAGCCGTTTGTTGAACCAGCAATCTCGCCATCTTTTCTGTTTGGGACTTTAGAAGCTGCTGTCCTTGTAGTAGGCTAGTTTCCCACAGCTGATCGAGACCGATGAATAATGCAATCGCTATGATGATTTGTAATAGGCGACTTATTCGATGGCTCTTTTTTAGGCCTTTTAAATAGAACACTGAAACCCTTAATTTATTGTGTACTCACCTAATCATAATTGATTATGTCTGTGCTCGGTAGCTGGAGAGCTATAACTAATGGAAAGTTTGAGTCAATCGACTGTTTTTGCTTGGTTAAGTACCGAAGGTAGCATGTCTTTTACTGCTGGGGAACAAAGTTATTCCTGCCATGTCGAGGCTGAATATCCTAGAGGTTTTTCTCGTTATCGGATTCTATTTTCCGAATTAGAAACCCTAAACACAGTGCAACTTATCAATGAGGCTATAGAGAGTTGGCTTAGCTCCCTCGATGTCAACCTGAGCCTAGCTTTGATTAAGCGTGATTGCGGCCTGAATTGCCTTGAGGTTTGCACATCAGAGGCTTTAAGCGCCGAGCAGATTGCAGCGATTAGTGAGACGATGTCTTTAGAGCTATTTGAGTTAGCAGTCGATGCGCCTCTGCTAAGCCAAGCGGGTCTATTGGTAATGGATATGGACTCAACTGCGATTGAAATTGAGTGTATCGATGAACTAGCCGAAATGGCGGGTGTAGGCGCAGCTGTGGCGGAAGTCACTGAGCTCGCAATGCAAGGCGAGCTCGATTTCGAGCAGAGCCTAAGGGCTCGCGTTGCTAAGCTTAAAGGTGCTAACGCTGAAATTATCGATACCTTATGCGCCGAGTTGCCGCTAATGCCTGGTTTAAAGGAGATGATTGCCGAGCTGCAGAGTCATGGCTGGCGCACTGTGGTGGCTTCAGGCGGTTTTACGCCGTTTGTGAACTATCTTAAGCAGCAATTGGCGCTAGATGCCGCTTATGCGAATAAGCTCGATATTGATGACGGTAAACTACTTGGTACCGTCTCTGGAGAGGTCGTCGATGCTCAATATAAGGCCGATACAGTGCTTAAATGTGCTAAGCAGTGGCAGATACCAGTAGGGCAGAGAGTAGCGATAGGTGATGGCGCAAACGATATTCCGATGATCAATACTGCCGACTTTGGTATTGCTTACCATGCTAAGCCCAAATTGGCTCAGGCGGCAGATGTCAGCATCAATCGACTCAACCTTAAGGTGTTACCTTATCTATTTCAGCGCACTTAACTGGTAGATGGTGCTAGATATTAGACATTAAATATTAGAGATTAGCTATCAAGTTTGAGCGTTGATACTAATTCTAGCGTTATAACTGGGCGTTACGATTTGAGGCTCATAGCAATTTTGTTATGAGCTTTTTTATGTTTAAAAGAGACTGCTATCACCTTGATCCCTTTGATTGATTTCATCCTTATCGTGTTTTAAGACTGGTTCCGCCGACTGTGTTAGGGACGTTATTAGAGTCTTTACTCTTGTTTTTAGGCTAGTATTTCAGTAGCTTAGTTAAAAAACATAAGAGTGTTAGTCATTGAATATTCAACAAAAGTCTCTTTATATTCCCTACAACCATGGTCATCTGCATTTAAGGCAGATAACGCCAGTTCACCCTGACATGAGTAAACCGCCAGTGCTTATGCTGCATGGTGCCATGTCAAATGGGCGCGTGTTTTACAGTGATTCAGGCAAGGGACTTGGTTGTTATTTGGCGGACTCGGGCGTGGTGGTATATGTATTAGATACCCTTGGTCGAGGCCTGAGCGAGCCAAAACTTGCTCGTGGTTTTAAAGCTGGTCAAGGTGAGGTTATTCGAGAGCAGCTCCCCTTAATTCAGCAGTATATCCTATCGCTTCACCCTAAGGTTGAGCGAGTGCATTGGTGTGCTCACTCTTGGGGCGGGGTGTTAATGGCTAGTGCGATTGCGCGTTACAGCAACCTACAAGGAACGGTTGCCTCCTTGGTGACATTTGGTAGTAAGCGTCGCATTGAGGTCAAGTCGATTAAGAAGTGGCTCAGTGTCGATCTTATTTGGAATAAGGTCGCACCGATAATCGCTTGGCGCAGTGGCTACCTGCCTGCCGATAAATTGAAAATAGGCATGGATAATGAGTCACGGGCATCATTACGCCAGAGTATCGATTGGGTACGAGGTAAGTGGATCGACAGTGACGACGGCTTCGATTATCAACAGGCGGCAAGTCGTGCCAATTGGCCTAAATCTTGGTTCATCGCGGCGAAAGGCGATACCGTGTTAGGTAATCCAAGTGATGTAAAGCGGATGATCGCAGAGTGCCAAATTAAGCAGGTTGATTATACCTTATTATCAAAAAAGCAGGGCTTTAAGCACGACTATGATCATGGTGGGATGCTCACCCACAAAGATGCGGTGAACGACCATTTTCCCCGAGTTAGAGATTGGTACCACAACTTTAATGGCTAACCATTACCTTCGATAAACCTATTCAGACTTATGAGTGAGTAGTGGGGCAAGTTTGACGAGTTCAGCTAAGTTATTTACTCCTAGTTTCGTCATTAGTTTTGAGCGGTGAACTTCGATGGTTCTAATTGCCACGCACAGCTCATTTGCCATCTGTTTATTGGTGTTGCCAGCGATCACTAGCTGGAAAATCTGGGCTTCCCGTTCAGACAGGGTATCAATTAAGTCTTGGTTAGTGCGTTTTTGGTGCTGCTCAGTACTGTAAGCTAGCCCTTTGGCGATTGATTGCGATAGTAAGCTACCCTGAACCGGTTTTTGGAAGAAGTCGAAAGCCCCGTTCTTAAAGGCATCCACAGCCATAGGCACATCGCCATGCCCAGTTAAGAAGATTACGGCCAGTGGGCTCTTAGCATCACTGAGTAGTTGTTGTACCTGAGGTCCAGTTAGCCCTGGCATCCGTGCATCTAAAATCACGCATCCAGCTTGGCTTAAGTCGACCTCAGCCAAAAAGCGATCGCCGCTATTAAAGCTACTGAGCTTATAGCCATAGCCTTCCATCAGAAAGCCGATCGAGTCGATAATCGCGTCATCGTCATCGACGAGATAGACTGGCCCATTAAGCTGCTGTTGCACGAAGACCCCTTATGTTTATTAGTGTTTAGATGATAGATATCCCAGTTCGCTGCTTTAATCCAACAATATTCTATAAAGCATGAATTGCATCACGCTCTTAAATTCCAAGGCTAGCGTAAGCTATTGCTAAATAACATAACTCCACTTTTACCTGAGCGAGTGCCTCAAGCAGTCGTGTTATGGCTTTACTGGTAAACAGTGAGTGGCTTTGATTTTTAAGGAACTTTAATTGTCTCGACTGTTGCTTTGTATATGTGTGCTTTTGTTCTCATCGGTGGCTTGGTCTAAGCCGCAGCAGTTCTACGTGGGCGTGTTAGCAAACTGGGGACACCAGCAGGCCGTGGAGCGTTGGACGCCCATGATGGAGTATCTTAATGAGCAGGTGCCTAATGCCGAGTTTCATGTGTATCCGGGAAACTTTAAGGCGCTAAACCTCGCGATGGAGTTGGGGCAAATTCAGTTTATCATTACTAACCCAGGACAATATCTATACCTCTCTAATCAATATCCCCTGTCTTGGTTAGCAACGATGCGCTCTAAGCGCCATAACGGTACTACCTCAGCTATTGGTTCGGCGATAATTGTTAAGGCTGATAGTAACTATCGCACCCTGTATGACTTAAAAGGCAAGGTGGTAGCGGCGAGTGATCCTCATGCGCTGGGGGGCTATCAAGCAACCGTAGGCTTGATGCATGGTTTAGGTATGGATCCTGATACCTTTTTTGGTGAGACTAAGTTTTTAGGCTTCCCACTCGACCCTCTGCTCTATCAAGTGCGCGATGGCAATGTGGATGCGGCCATCACCCCCTTGTGTACCTTAGAGGATATGGTGGCGCGTGGCGTACTTAAAAGTAGCGATTTTCGAGTGTTGAATCCGAGTCGCCCCGATGGGGTTGAGTGTCAATGCAGTACCACCCTGTATCCGAACTGGTCATTTGCTGCGACAGAGAGCGTTAGCACTGAACTGAGCAAGGAGATCACCCAAGCTTTACTCGATCTGCCTTCAGATTCACCTGCGGCGATCAAGGCGCAACTTAAGGGCTGGACCTCTCCTATTAGTCAGCTTGCCGTGATCAAGTTATTTAAGGAGTTGCATGTTAAGTCTCCCGACAGTAGCCGCTGGGAGGCGGTGAAGAAATGGCTGGAGGAGAATCGTCACTGGGGGATCCTGTCTGTTTTAGTATTTATTGTCGCCACGCTTTATCACCTATGGATTGAGTATCGCTTCCATCAAAAGAGTAGCTCATTAATTGAGTCTGAGCGTCAACTGAAACAGCAGGCCGTGGCGCTTGAGCGTTTGCAAAGCGCTTCAATTGTGGGCGAGATTGGCGCAGGTCTCGCTCATGAGATCAATCAGCCCATTGCCGCGATTACCAGTTACAGTGAGGGCGGCATTATGCGTTTGCAAGGAAAGCAGCAGGCGGATGTCGAGTCTTGTATCGAGTTATTAGAAAAAATCCATAAGCAATCGACTCGAGCGGGAGAGGTGGTGCATCGAATTCGTGGCTTATTGAAGCGCCGAGAAGCGGTGATGGTCGATGTAAATATTCTCACTCTAGTGGAGGAGAGTATCTCACTATTAAGGCTTGAGTTAGCCAGGCGAGAGATCCAGATTAATACCCAGATAAAAGGCGAGCCCTTCTTTATCACTGCCGACCGTGTTGGCCTACTGCAGGTGCTAATAAACCTTATCAAGAATAGTTTAGATGCTATTGCCGACAGCGAAAATGCCCGCTCGGGGAAAATACACATTGATCTGGACTTTAAAGAGTCTCAGGTCAATGTGCGTATTAGTGATAATGGCCAAGGTTTAGCGATGGACTCCGATACGCTTATGGCGACCTTCTATACCACAAAGGTGGACGGTTTAGGCCTAGGACTCGCTATTTGTAAAGAGGTGATTAACGACCATGGTGGCCACTTCATGCTAAGCAACCGTGACGATGGGGTGTCGGGCTGTGTAGCGATGCTGAGCTTGAAAAAGCGCGGATGTGAGACGCCAATCGAGGTGTGATTTAAGCATTATTACACTGTTTATCTGACGTGGATGTGCGGCTATTTAGCCGCACATTTTGTATCGAAAACATGCCGCAGCCAGCAAAATTTTTAATCGTTTTGCCTTTATGTGGTTTACCACAATTTACACCTTTACTTCGCTGTGTTGGTGCAAATTTGAACTGTGAATTGCTTCACAAACGCCGCGTTCTCACATCCGGTATGTGGTTTACCACAATATTCAATATCACTCTCCTCAATAACAATGATGAAAACCTTAGGAAATAAGTTGATTGTGTTCAACAGTCAACTCAGGGCTTCATCTATAGCTCTCCTAAGGACAACTGTCATTGGGAGATTTATCATGAAACTAGATCGGCGAACCTTTATCAAAGGGGCCGGAGCCGGCACAGCGACTTGCGCATTAGCAACGCTGCCAGGCTCTTTAGCTGCCTTTGGGGATTCACAACTGCAAGGTAGCGCAGAGTCTGTCGCAAGTATTTGTGAGATGTGTTCAACTCGCTGCCCGATATCGGCACGTGTCGTCAACGGTAAGAACGTATCGATTCTGGGTAACAAGAAAGCGAAGTCTTTTGGTGGCGCCGTTTGTGCTCGTGGCGGTGCGGGTCATAGCCAGCTTTATGATAAACAGCGAATCGTTAAGCCATTGAAGCGCGTTGGTGAGCGCGGGGAAGGCAATTGGCAAGAGATTGAGTGGGATGAAGCCTATGAGCTGATTGCGCAGAATCTTAATAAGATTAAAGCTGAGCATGGCGCAGAGACTGTCGCTTTCTCATCTAAATCAGGCTCACTATCGGGGCACCTTTTCCATTTAGCCAAGGCCTTTGGTAGTCCAAACACCTTTACTCACGCGTCGACCTGCCCAGGCAGTTATGTTATCGCTGCTAAAGCGATGTTTGGTGGCAAGATTAAGCGCGACTTAAGTAACTCTAAGTACATCATCAACTTCGGTCATAACCTCTACGAAGGCATTAATATGTCAGAAACCAGAGGCATGATGAATGCACAGATGGAGAAGGGCGCTAAGCTGGTGGTGTTCGAACCACGCTTCTCGATTGTGGCTGATAAGGCCGATGAGTGGTACGCGATTAAGCCGGGGACCGATGTTGCTGTCGCATTGGCGATATGTCATGTTTTGATTGAAGACGATTTATACGATAAAGCGTTCGTTGCCCAGTATGTTTCGGGATTCGAAGAGTTCGCTAAAGAAGTTAAAGCCTACACACCTGAGTGGGCCGAGTCTATCAGCGATGTGCCCGCCGAAGATATTCGCCGCATTACCCATGAATACGCTGCTGCAGCGCCACATGCCATGGTGGATTTTGGTCACCGTTCATCGTTTACCACCGAAGAGTTTGAGATGCGCCGTGCGCTATACGCTGCCAACGTATTGATTGGTAACATCGAGCGTAAAGGCGGCTTGTATTTTGGTAAGAAAGCCTCGAGCTATAACAAGTTTGCCGGTGAGCCTGTTGCGCCAACCTTAGCTAAACCAGGTGTCGATGGCATGCCAAAAATTGATGCTAAGCGTATCGATATGGTGGATGAGCAGTATGCGTTAACTTGGTCCTCGGGGGGCATTTACCAGACGATTCTTGACTCTACATTGGACGCGACCCCTTATCAGCTCCGTGCGTGGGTGATGAGCCGTACTAACCCTATGCAAACCATGACAGATAGAGCGCGTATCGTTAAAACCATGCAAAAGCTTGATTTTGTGGTGGCGTGTGACATCTATATCAGTGAAAGCGCGGCCTATGCCGATGTATTCCTTCCTGAGTCTACCTACCTTGAGCGTGATGAAGAGGTTGCCGATAAGTCGGGTAAGAATCCAGCCTACTATGTGCGTCAACGTGTCGTGGAAACGATCGGTGACACTAAGCCGAGCTGGTTAATTTGGAAAGAGCTTGCTGACAGACTCGGTCAAGGCCAGTACTTCCCTTGGGAGAACATGGAAACCTTGCAGCTGTTCCAAGTGCAGCGTGATTTTGACCTATTGAGAAAAATCAAAGAAGACGGCTATGTGAGCTTTGGTAAGCCGCTAATGTTGCGTGAGCGCGGCATGGTCAGAGACTTTGTGAATACCTACCCCAATGCTAAGGCTGTCGATGAAGATGGTACTTACGCCAGCCAGCTAAGCTTCAAAACCCCGACTGGCAAGATTGAGTTGACTTCTGCCAAGGTCGAGAAAATGGCGCCGGGTCGTGGGGTCATTCGCTACCGCGAAGTGACGATGAAAAAAGCCGATGAGCTGTTTTTCATTCAGGGTAAGGTCGCCGTTCATACCAATGCTGGCACCCAGAACGTACCTATGTTGGCAAATCTGATGTCAGATAATGCGGTTTGGATCCACCCCATCACGGCGGGGCTATTGAAGATCGCCAATGGTGACAAGATCCGAGTCTATAACGATACCGGCAGTGAAGAAGGTCATGCCCTAGTTACCCCAGGTATTCGACCCGACACAGTATTTGCCTATATGGGCTGTGGTTCAAAGAACAAGGAACTCGCTCGTGCAACCGGTAAAGGTGTGCATTGCGGTAACTTACTTCCACATGTGACCTCTCCGGTAACGGGTATGAATTTGCATACCACCGGTGTCAAGATTGCCAAGATTTAATCGGAGTTAATTATGACTAAGCGTTATGTTCTCGTGCACGATGAAAATAAGTGCATTGGCTGCCAAGCGTGTAATGTGGCTTGCCGCAGTGAAAACAATGTGCCTGAGTCGGTGACTCGCATTCAGGTTAGAATCGAGGGGCCTTATGGCAACTTTCCGCACCTACATTTTAAGTATAACCGTGTCTCTTGTGAGCAGTGTGAGAACGCTCCTTGTGTCAAGGTTTGCCCTACGGGGGCGGCTTACGTTAATGACGATGGCATTGTCTCTATCAACGAGAAGAAGTGTGTAGGCTGCCTCTACTGTGTTGCCGCTTGCCCTTACAAAGTTCGATTCATTAACCCTGAAACACGGGTGCCAGATAAGTGTGACTTCTGCAAAGAAACGCGCCTAGCGCGCGGCGAAGAGCCTGCTTGTGTGACGGTTTGCCCAACTCAAGCACTGGTGTTTGGTGATGCCAATGATATGAGCTCCGAAGTGCGCAGAGTGTTAGATACAAAACCTAACTACCAACAGAAGGTAAACCTTGGCACCGAGCCTCGTGTCTACCGTATTCCTAGCCGTAAAGGAGGGATCAAAGCATGAATAATATCTGGGGCTCGATGGAGCAATACGATCCGGTAGTGTGGAACTGGATCATCGCGGTGTACTTGTTTATGGCAGGCCTGTCAGCAGGCTCTATGCTGGTGGCCATAGGACTTAAATGGTACAAGCAGAGTCGTGGTCAGCCGACAGAAGGTTTACCTGTCATTAAAGCTGCTGCGGTAATTGGCCCTGTGGCTATCTGTTTGGGGATGGCGCTGCTGGTGCTGGACTTGACGAAGCCATTTGAGTTTTATCATATCCTGCTCAACTACAACCTAACGTCAGTGATGGCATGGGGTGTAATTGCACTGCTGGTTTATATTCCGCTAGTGTTTGTGTTTGCGGCGTTGGTATTTGAAAAACAGGTTCTGCAATATGCCCCTTGGCTTGCGGGGACGCTGAAAGTCTGTCGTCAGCTAGAGAATAGCCTGAATAAGCTGATTTTTGGCCTGGGTCTCGGTGTTGGCGTATATACAGGTTTTCTGTTGTCGGCGATGATCAGTTACCCAATCCTGAACACAGCGGTATTACCGGCGCTGTTCTTGGCCTCTGCCTTGTCAGTGGGCTCTGCGGGTAACATTTTGGTGGCAACTCTGTTCTTCAGTAAGAAAGAGTCAGATTGTATTGAGCAGGTGCACCGTATCGAATATCCAGTGGCCTTTAACGAAGCACTCTGTCTCGTTCTGTTATTTGTCGGTCTTAATTTCTCGGGTCCTGCTGCTCAGGCGGCAACTGCTGCAATTACGACCGGCACATGGGCCAGTGTATTTTGGCTTGGCGTGGTGGGCTTAGGCCTTGTGGTGCCGGTCCTTGCCAGTACATTAGCACCTAAAGCTTGGCGTCACACAAAGGGCTTTTTAATCACTGTTTCTTGTAGCACGATTCTCGGCGTACTCGCACTACGACACTTCGTGGTTTACGCAGGCCAGAGTTATATCAGTTAAGCGCTAAATACCTCGAGACTCAATCGACGAGACTCTATTGAAGCCCGAACGTAAGTTTGGGCTTTTTTTTGCTCTCAATTCATGAATGATACTCAGTCGTTCAATCAGTCGTTCAATCAGTCGTTCAATCAGTCGTTCAATCCTCAGTCGTCTCTATTGTCATGCTGTGCTGTGTAGTGGTTGTGGGCGATTTGTCAGGTTAAACCTAAGGCATTAGAAGCTATGGACTAAGTTCAGGCCTGTGTAGCGGCTATCCAAGCTATCGCATTAAATGAGTAATCAATTCTAGATGCGTTGATGACTGAATGGATTATTCAGGAGTTAAAGTAACGGCGGCGTAGTTGCCTAACTTGCTTGAGCCGAGCGTAAAGATTCCTTTTGCTTTCCAGATTTACCTTCGGCAGTTTTAACTTCTACCTTATAAACAGGTGCTTAGCACGATGGGGGAGCATGTTTACGCAATTTTTTCGGCAAAACAAAAGCCACCTTTGTGAGGTGGCTTTTGGATGATAGAAATTTAACTAGGGTAGCGAGACTATTTTATGGTTTTCTTCATTATAGGTTGCGCCTTGGGTAGCACCGCCTCTTGAATTATCTCACTGACAATCGGTTTTTTTGCGCGTCTCTTCTTAATGATGAAGCTACTTAACAGACTAACAATGGCAATCGCCAGCGTTAAGAATGGAGCGATAATGAGTACCATGGTGACGACACGAGCAATGCTCTCTGGCAGGTAGGATAGGGCGTATCCAAAGCCAAGTAATAATGCGCACCAACTCACGGCACTTAACCAAGCAAAGTAGTGGAAGTTTGAGACTTTCTTGATATGTAGCCCCATCATTAATGGCAATAGAGGGCGTACAACAGGAATGAAGCGCGCGGTAAATAGAGCCAGCAGTCCATGTTTATTAAGTAGAGTATCAACTGTCTTCATACGGTTTTCGGGTACCGCATCTATCCAGCGCTGGATTTTAGGTAGCCTATGTAGCCATCTACCTTGAATGAACGCCACCCAGCTGCCAGTCGCGCCGGCAATGACCAAAGCGGCAAATACTGTTGGGAAGCTGATTATTCCTGCTGCGGCTAGGCTGCCTGAGAGGATAACAACGCTATCACAGGGCATGGGGGCCGCGGGAAGAAATGCACTTTCTAGCCAAATTAAGGTGAAAACGCAGACGTATATCATGGTTGCGCTACCAGGGCTCTGCAATGAAGCGAAGTCTTGTTGCCATAGGGCTGTAATGACTGAGACGAATGAATCTAGCATTGTTGGTGTTCCTAAAGGGGCATAGTTATCAAGGCGATGACTTAATCCAGCTAAGCGTTGATATAATTGCTTGTCGTAGTGTTTATCCTACCTAGAGCATCTCCGATTTGCGGACATAAATCGCCTTAGTTAGCACTATACCTCAGGAGTTATCGGGGCTAATTAACTATTCGCCTTCATTAATAAAAATACATCTTCAGTTCATTATTAATTAATGAGTGGTTAAATATGAGCCAGCGACCATGGGGGTTGGCCGCACAAATGAGTCAAAATGCACTCCACCATTAAAGCTAGTTAATACCGCACTTATATATTGTAAAATGGCGTAAAATAGGTAAATAGCGCTATTTGCAATCATTGATAGCTATAGAGTCTCTCTTTAGCCTTAAAGGATCCCATGTCATCAGTTAAGAAAGGCTTAAAAGCCATAGCACTTCTTGAGGCCACTAAAGGCCTAATATCGGTATTAGTCGTTTTTGGGCTGCACAAGCTAGCAGGGCAAGATATTCAGTTGGTGGTGGAAGAGTTACTGCGGCACTCTCATTTAAATCCTGCAAATCACTTAGTACAAGAGGTAATTACCGAGGCTGGGAAGGTGACGAAGGAAAATATTATGTTTGTGATAGCCGGAGCCTTGTTGTATGCCGCGATACGTTTTGTCGAAGCCTATGGTCTTTGGCATAGCCTAGTGTGGACCGAATGGTTTGCGTTACTCAGTGGCGGCATTTACCTCCCTTTTGAAGCCTATGAATTATTGACTAAACCTAATTTGCTTACGGCTGCAGTGCTACTGATTAACCTTGCGGTTGTCGGCTATATGTATCGAGTGATAAAGCATCCGCCAGCGCCTCAAGTCTAGCTATATCTGGTTAAGGGATCTTAACTTTAACTATCTCAGCTTTAGCCTGCTCAACTGCAGGCTTATTAAGCCTCGGGTGCTGGTGATGTCCAAGTCACAGTTATTATCAGGGGCACTGCAAAGTTTCAGAGTGCGAGCGCAGGGTTAATCGTTAAGCTCAGGAAAGCGTAATCGCACCTCATGGGTGACATCTAGTAGCTCACCAACGCCAATAATATTCCAAAGCTGCTCCTCTAGCTTTTTGGCTTTATGGGAGGCGTGGATCTGGATGTAGTCTCGTTCTTTGCGAATATAGTTTAAGTCGGGTTTGCCTGTCGCGCCGCGATAGACTCTCAGCGCCATAAATTCACCAAGGTTCTGGCTACGCTGAATAAAGCTCAATTGCTGCGAGCGTTCAGGTAGATCCTGCTCACCGATACAGCGTACTTTTATCTGTCCTTGGGACATACGTGAGATCTGCACATAGACTTCAAAATGGGATAAACCATGTTGTGGTTTCATTGTGCGAATTGGTGTGATGAAGTCACGCTTTAGTCTATCGTTATTTAGCAGTGGCGCGAGATCATACTCAGTAGTGCTATCACGCTGAGAGGCAAAAATATTGGCGACATGGTTTTGCTCGGTGCCTATGCCTAGCGTTGAGATATAGGCTGATTTTTCCGTACGCTCTAGATAGTAAGGTAAAGAGGCGAGCTTACGCATGACGATGTTTTTCATGCCATCGGCCAGTTCTTTAACGTCTTGATTGTTCTCGCTGAGTTTTTCTAGTTTTTCGCGGTTATGTTCAATTAACTGATTTAAGAACTCGACTCCCACATGAGGCGTATGACCTATTTGCGCCGCAAAGTGCAAGGTCACGCCATCTTTACGGGTGCGGATTAAGCGATAGGGCAGGGACTGAAGCATACGCTTGCCTGCGATAGCTTGCAGCTTAGGGAAGCTAGTTAAAACTGGCTCAGCTTGATTGAACTTGACGGGAGTTGAGAGGGTGAGCTTCATGCCGCGGCTGGAGATATCGTCAGTACTCGCTATGGTATGGATCTCGCCTTGGCTTAGCATCACTGCAGTTTTAAAGGCGAAGCGTGATTCGTTGCGTCGCTCGCTAAATTGCAGTGAGATCGGTTTTATGGCGTGTTGAGTTATTTTCTGTTGACCAAAAATTTTCAGTTCATTTACACTGACTTGAGTCTCGCTAGCTAAATGAACGGCGCTCCAACTCTTATACTGCTCTGCCGCTTTCTCTGGGGTGATATCACTAAGCTGCAGCACATGAGTAAATGCGCCAAGTTGTGCTTCGGTGAGCGCTGAATAGCGCGCTTCATCCCCAGGTAGGACACTGGCCTTGTAGGATTGCTGATGATCTATCACTTGCTTGGTGACTTTAAAAATGCGAAAGCTAGCCTTGTTAGAGGCAAAGTTGAGCAAAAGTGCCAACAGGTTACGTGCCTTGAGCTCGGCTAAGCTAGCTGAGTAAAAGTAGAGCGCCCCTCGAGCTCTAAAAGTAAAGCTGAAAAACAGAGTGTGGGGGCTATTGTCTTCAGAGTCGATGATGCACTTGATTCTAGCTGGGGTAAGGAAGGCACCTAGCTGACTAATATTATCTTCATCTTTAAAGTACTCACTGACACTTTGGTTATCACGACTCAGTAGCATATGACTCAGTGATAGTCTTACCTCGTCGGTATCACTCTCGCGGCCTTTGCCACTAACAAACAGTGGTAGGTGTGGCAGGTGCGGCAGGTAATGGCGTTCAAACCCCAGTCCTTTTGTCGTTACTAAGACATCATTGACATCGACCTTGTAGCGAAATTTATAACCTCGGATCAGTTTTTCTAGCATTTGAGCTAATGCTTCGCTGCCGGAAACTCGCTTTAACCTTAACCAGCAGTATTCATGATTCTCTTCAGCATCGACAATTTGATAGTCGATACCCTGTTGCAGATCCTCATGGTAGTACTCTTTCCCAAGTTCCAATAGCTTGATACGAACGGGTATATGAGACTGTAACCCCTGCTTTGTTGGAATACGGATCCTAGCGCCGCCAACGGAGAGATCGACCGTGATCCCCTTTAAGCTAAGATGCCCCTGAATCACACTGATCCGCATGCTGTAGTTCATACGCTCTTCGCTACGGGCAAAGTAACTGCCTAATACCACGGCCTTAGCAACAAATGGTGAGGCATCGACGGCGACTTCATTCTGGCTAGATTGCCGTTGTTTTAGAATTCGACGCTTGTGAGCCTCAATCACCTGCTCGTATACACCTAAGGTATACTCGTCGCGATAGAGGGCGAGAGCCTCTAAAAACCTTTCTTTAGCAGGGGCGTCTAGGTAATGTTGCTGGCCTGCAAAAGTAAACTCCTCACAGTCGAGTTCGGTTTTATTGCGTAGATCGATCAGTCTCGTGCAGGCTGAAGCCAGTCTATTGAGCTCCATCTTGAGTAAAAAACGAGTTGAATTGGTTTCATCGGCAGTAAGTTGTTCGAATAGCTCCGAAAACTCAGGCTCCATTAATAGGGGTTTTAACTGTTCAATAAGAGCTTTATGCAATTCTAAAGTCATTAATCACTTCTTTTGGGATGCTAAATAGAGCGATGGCTGATAGGATTTTATACCAATCAGTATAAAGATCTGAACGCTCAGCGAGAGTTTAGCGGTTCTGAGGCAAGGTCATTAAATGCTCCTGCTTGAATGACATTCACCACATCCATGTGGTTTGCAACGAGTGAAGAGCATAGTTATTCTACGGTTAAGCTCGTTAACACTGCATCAGAGGCGCTAAAACTCGCCATTTTGGAGCGTTTTTGGCTGCCTACTTCTGCGTTGAACAGCTTCACAAGGGAGTAACCATTCTTTCAGCTATTCGCCTTGAATTAGTTTGCCAAAAAGCGCTCTGAGTAGATCAGCTTCTTATATTGATTGGTATTAGACATTTTTTTAAGGGAGTATTCGCTTATTACCCCTACTTTAATTAGTATCGGCCAATATTGGCATTACTTTACCGATTTTATGTGATTTAGAAAGGGCTATGGCAAAGAACAAAACAGCTTACGTATGTAATGAATGCGGTCAGGATTTTCCTCGCTGGCAGGGACAATGTAGTGCCTGTCAGGAGTGGAACACCATTAGTGAACTGAAGATCTCGGCGATTAAACCCGCTCGCGCTTCGGTTTCTGGTTACGCGGGCTCTGTGGGCGGCGGCTCAAAAAAATTAAACGAGATTGAAGAGTTTGAAGCTCAAAAGATGCTCACAGGGATTGGCGAGCTTGACCGCGTCCTCTGCGGAGGGTTGACCACGGGATCGGTGAATATTATTTCAGGGGATCCGGGGGCGGGTAAAACCACGATTCTATCGGATCTTGTCTCTCGCATGTCGCAGTTAATGCCATCTCTTTACTGTACTGCCGAAGAGTCACTGTCTCAGTTTAAAAACCGAGTCAATCGCCTTAAGTTAGACTGCAATGAAGACAACCTCTATTTGATGGCAGAAACCAGTGTCGAAGCCATTATCGCCGAATTAGAAGAGAAGAAGATTAAGTTTGCGGTAATCGATTCGATTCAGGCGGTAGTGACTGATTTAGCTAACGGTAGCCCAGGCTCGCCATCACAGGTTAAAGGCAGTGCCCAAGCATTAACTCAGTATTGTAAGCAAAACAATGTGACCATGTTTTTAGTGGCGCACGTTAATAAGAATAATGAAACTGCCGGGCCGCAAACGCTTATTCATATCGTCGATTGTTTGACCCACATCGAGTGTAACGACGGTCAGGTGCGTACCCTTAGGGCGAATAAGAACCGTTTTGGCGATGTCGACACTGTGGGCATATTTAAGATGACTGAGCGCGGCATGATAAGTGTCGATAATCCGAGTGAGATCTTTCTGTCGGGCTCAACCACCGAGTCACCGGGAGCCGCAATCACCTGTATCCGTAAGGGCAATCGTAACCTACTGCTTGAGATCCAGTGTTTAACTACTGAAACCGAAGCTGAGTTTCCCCAGCGCGTTTGTGTGGGCTTAAATATGAACCGAATCAAGATGCTGACCGGTATCTTGCGTAAGCACACTAAGACCAAAATCTTCCACGACACCTACTTTAACTTGGTGGGCGGGCTTAAGATTGATGAGTCTGAAACCTGTATTGATTTGGCGTTGGTGACGGCGTTGCTCAGTAGCTTGAATGACTTTGTAGTACCGAGAACAACCTGCATCATGGGGGAACTGAGTTTAAACGGTGACGTTCGCCCTATCGACAGTGGCGTGCCACGAGTCAGGGAGGCGATTCAGCATGGCTTCACCGAGATTTTTATTCCCTATCGTAATTACCATAAGTCTATGGAAGGCTCTGGAGCGAAGATTATTCCGGTGAAGACGATTCATGAGTTGCTAGAGTTAATCAACTAGCGATTCATCCACAACAAAAGCGTCGCAAAAATTGCGGCGCTTTTATCTGACGCTATCCGTTATCGCAGTCGACTTGTCTACTACTGAGAGTTGGAATTTAAGTTAGAGCCTAAGCTAGCGCAGTTATCCGGCTTGAATAACCGTTCTAATTCTCTATCGAGTAGAGTGGAATCGCCTAAGTTTAGTTCCAGTAGTCTGCGAAGGTGACTAATACTCTCAACATCGATGTGCTGGCAGGCAAGACCTAGGTGTTGATTTTCCCTGTGTACTAATTTTGTTAGCATTGAGACCTTAAATTCAGGCTCCTGAAGGCTGAACTCCAGTGTTAGTTCGCTGCCACAAAAGCTAAAGTCTTGAGGGAGTTCGACTAAGGCGCCATTAAGGCTAATATCCAATAGCTTGGTTGCCCAGCAGCTATCATGATTGATTAACTGGGCATCCGTAGCAAATATTATCCGCGAAAATAATCGTCTGTCATCCATATCTAACCGTGATCCCTACAGCGTGTATCATTATCTTATGGCAATCATAGCTAAGTGACTATGGTTGTACAAATTTCAAGCGGATAAATTGACCTTAGATGGTAAGTTGGAACAGTCAAGCGGTCTGCTCATCAAAGCACTGAGCCTGTCTATAGGGCATTAGACTGCGGGTTAATATCAGCAGTGTGACAACTTGATATACGATCCCTGACCAAGAGCTTAGGTAGACGGAAAGCGTTAAGTTAAGTAGGTTGCTTATCATCATCGCCGAGCGCAATTTAGTACCACTTGAGTAAAAGAGCGCAAAGCTCATCAGCACGGCGCTTGCCACAGCGCACCATTCGCTCCAATGCTCGGCAAATATCCATCCCTGTAGAAGGGCAATACTCGAAAACAGAGCAGGCAAGCCCCTTTGATGGCTGCGGGTTCGACATGTCGCGAAACGTAAAAGATTAAGCAGCTGATTAAACATGCCTAAGCTGCTGCCAAGCAAACCTAAGTGAACTGCAGTCAGGCTTGAAGCAATCAGATTACCAGAGAGTAATTGTCGATCATTTTTCTGAGAGTTGGCCCACCAACCCACTGCCATCGAAATGAAGCCTAAGACTTGCGCCCATAATAACGCGTGATGTGATAATTCAAACACTAAACTGCAAAACCTAAAAACGGAAAAAAGGCTTGGTATTGTCGTTTTTTTGAACGCTAAAGCTGTGATCGTAAGCGTTTAACTCGGTTTTAATTATTCACATTTTGTTGGAGTTGTGAGCCAGCTCTCGCTATATCAGGGTTGCCTAAATTAACTTGCTTAGTGAGAGGCGACGACAGTCACTATTGTCTCTTTAAAATCCGCTGCCAACATTGATATACAAAGCGGTGTCCTCTGGACCGCGAGCAACATCGACTCCCATGTGTAAGCCGTACCGCCTTGCTATGGTGTATCTAAAGCCTGCACCGTAAGCATTTTGCATCTCGCTGTCCCACATATCGCGGCTACTCTTGCCTGTGACTCCAGTTCCAGCAAAAGAGAGTAACATCCAGCGAGGGTTTAGCTTCCACATGATTTGTACTTCGCCTGAGCCAACGTTTTGACCCTGATAGCGATTTTTGGGGATGCCACGTAGATGGATAAAGGGGTAGGTGAAAATCGGCAGGCGCCCGTTGCTGTCTATGGTTTGATATTGCAGTTTTAAACCTAAGGTGAGGCTGTTTGATAGCGACCAATAGTTCAGCCCCTTAACATTAAGTGTTTGGTAGTTGTAATCACTACCGAGATCTTTACTAAACCAATCGTATTCGAGCAGGTAATTGTAGCCGCTGGTGGGCATGAAGAAGTTGTTTAAGCTATCGTATTCGGCAATGGCGCCAATCGAGGAGATTTTAGGGGGTCTGTTGATAATATCTGCGAGCCTATCTGCAAGTTCAGGTGGGATATTTTCAAATTCACGGCGACTGCTTAAGTCTAGGCTGACATACTTTTGTGATATCCCAAGAAACAGAGGGCTTTCATCGATACGAAATTGCAGCTTTTGAATAACACCAAAACCCTGCATATTCATGTCTAACGACAAGTCTTGGGCAAAGTCTCTCTGGCTGTAAAAGCTCATATTGATATCGCCATAACCCCCACCGACAAGGTAGCGAATGCTGTCTTCTGCCCAGGTTTGCCTGTGACCTGCAAATGCCATCTTAGTGCCGTTATCTGTTGCGCCAAGGCCAACAACCGAGATCCCCGGCGTTAATAGCTGTGCGCCGCCATCGATTGAGTGAGTGGCAAGCTCTTTACGTGCCTGTTGTTGCTGGGCACTTTCATGTAAAAACATCCCCATAACGGCAATGCCGTTACCCACCGCAGGTTCGGTGATAATCGTTGGGACGGGTAAAAAACCATAGGCGTTTTCTGCAAGGTATTGTCCAGCATCAAAGTAGCCATCGATAGGATCGAAAAACTCAACTGCCGCGATAGTGTCAAATGCTAGAGAGCCTATGATAGCGGCAAGGCTAATGTTGGCTATTTTGTTGATGGGCATACTGTTTTTCTTATAATCTGTGTTTTGCGTATAGTATAAGTTAAAGTATAAAAAGAACAATAAAGTAACAAGTTGATAACTAGGTTGTCAGTGCAGATGGTTATACCCCATGAAATGCGCTTACCACCTTCGCGGATGAGCCTGAATAACGGTTTCAATTTTTAGATGATTCGGCCATCATAGCTACATATCAAGGTGTACCAAGCGTTGGTGGTAGGAATATCAGATGGTTAGCAGAAGTAAGCCTCTTAAGCTATTTGCAGCAATAGTGTTCACTATAGCGAGCTGCCAATTGTTAGCTAAGGATGCCACAGCACAAGGTCGCGAAGCGACACCCACCTTGGAAAGTACGAGAGTTGTTAAAGAGTCCCAAGGGCAAACAGCATCGAGTTCTGATTTGCCTATGGCGCCCCAAGTGGTGAAGTATTACCAGCAGGATTCCCGCTTCAACTACCGTATTGCACTGCTTAACTTAGTGTTAGAGAAAACCGCTGCGAAGTATGGCCTCGCCAAACTGGAGCCTCTAGCGCAGGTGGTCAGCCAGAGTCGCGGTCTGGTAATGTTGCAAGATAACCAGATTGATGTGGTTTTTCTCGCGACAACCAAGCAGCGGGAGCAAAGATTCTTACCTGTAAAAATTCCGATTATGCGTGGGATCTTAGGCTTACGTTTACTGCTTATCCATAGAGATAACATTGAGCGTTTCGCCGCAGTGGCAAACTCTGCAACAAATAGTTTTGGGCAATTTAAGCAGCTTGAGGCTGGCTTTGTATTTCATTGGGCGGATTTGGCTATCTTAGAAAGTAATCATATTCCAGTACAGAAGCAGCCTAACTATGAAAACCTATTTGCTATGCTAAATGCCAAACGCTTTGATTACTTTCCCCGTGGTGTTAATGAAGCCTGGCGGGAACTTGCCGAACATTCAAAAGCCTTTCCAGATCTGGTTATTGATAAACATATCGCACTGCAATATGAATACCCTGTGTATTTTTTCGTGAATAACAACAACGGCGCACTAGCCAAGCGTATTGAGGAGGGGCTACATATGGCGCTAGCAGACGGCTCATTTAATCGGTTATTCTTAAAGCACCATAAAGCGCAGATAAAGCAAGCACAATTGCCCCAACGCAAACTGTTCTACTTAGATAACCCGACGTTGCCGGCGGGTACTCCAGCGATAGATAAAAGCTGGTGGCTGCAGTAGACGATTGCTCATTAGAGTCGTTAACTTCAAGGGCATGTTTAAATGTTAGCGCTTATTCACCTTGAGTTCTGGTAAACTCTATGGCTGTTTAGATTGTGATTTATGTATCAAGTTAAGGAATGCCAGCGTGTCATTTTCATCACTCCCTTTAGGTGACAAACTTCAATGCGTGATTGCACAAAAGGGCTACCAGCAGCCGACAGCGATTCAAGCAGAGGCTATCCCGGCTATTTTAGCTGGCCAAGATATTATGGCTAGCGCACAAACCGGAACCGGCAAAACCGCGGCATTTACCCTGCCATTATTGCAACGCTTGCTCGATAAGGCGGTTGATACCTCCCTACCCAATAAGTTGCCCTCGGCACTGATTTTAGCCCCAACGCGAGAATTGGCTGTACAGGTTAATGCCAACGTCGGTCAATATGCGGCGAATAGTGATATTTCTAGTGTAGTGATCTATGGTGGCGTGAGTATCGATGCACAGGCGACAAAGCTTAAGGCTGGTTGTGACATAGTGGTGGCGACACCGGGCCGCTTATTGGATCACCTTCGTCGCGGCTCATTGAGCCTATCGAGTATCGACTACTTAGTCTTCGATGAAGCAGATCGCATGCTAGACATGGGCTTTATGGATGAAATCAGTGCGATCTTAAAACAGCTGCCGGCTAAGCGTCAGACTTTGCTGTTCTCGGCGACTTTTAGCTCAGCGATTTACGATTTAAGTAAGAAACTCCTGCATAAGCCTTTACGCATAGAAGTCGATAAGGCCAATAGTGCGGCAGAGAGTGTCGAACAGATAGTCTATGCGGTTGATAGCGATCGTAAGACCGAGCTACTCTGTCATTTAATTAACAAGCATGACTGGCATCAAGTGCTTATTTTTAGCCGCAAAAAACAGACCGCAGACAGTATCGCGCAGAAGATGTTAGCAGCAGGGATCGAGACTAAGGCGTTTCATGGTGACTTAGGTCAAGGTGCCCGCGAGCAGGTATTAAACGACTTTAAGCTGGGCAAGATCAAAGCGCTGGTGGCAACCGATGTCGCGGCAAGAGGGCTGGATATCGTTGAGCTTAAATATGTGGTCAACTACGAGATCCCTTTTGTTGCCGAAGACTACATTCATCGTATCGGTCGTACGGGAAGAGCTGGCAGTACTGGTAAGGCGGTAACCCTCTATAGTGAAGATGACGCCTTGCTGCTGGAAGAAGTTGAGACGGTACTGGATAAGCGTTTAGCCCCGCAGTGGCTTACAGGCTTTGAACCCGATCTCACTAAAATGGAGCCCATTAGCCGCAAAAATAGCAAATCTGCTCAGCGCCAAAGAGCAAAGAAACGCGCCTTGGGTGGCGGTAAACGTCGTCGCTAAGTAATAGTAAATAAAGCAGTGCTTAAGCACTGCTTTTTTCGTTTTATAGCGTCGAAGGAGAGTTATTGACAAGTTAATGGATGTTTTTATTGATACTAATCAAAAATATTCTTGGTTAACTATTTCCGCCGTCTCGATTGCTGTAAACTCCGCGCCAACAAAGGCTGTGTTGGTAAGAGTAAATTTTACCAGGCATATTGCTCGCAGGTCACCTGTGTCGTGTTTTGGCATAAGTGGATCTCTCACCCGATATTTTAGTCGGGGCTCTACCTGCCATAGCCTAGTCGCCAACTGAACCCAGTTGGTTTGCCTAATATTTAAGAGATCAAAAGGTTAAAACTATGAAGTCTGAACAGACTCTGCCAAACTCTGCAACTCCTAGCGATTCTATTCTGGATCGTTACTTCAATATTTCTGCCCGTGGAAGTACCTTAAGACGCGAAGTTATCGCGGGTTTTACGACGTTCCTAGCCATGGTGTATTCGGTGATTGTTGTGCCAAATATGTTGGGCGCTGCCGGATTTGATACAGGCGCAGTATTTATTGCGACCTGTTTAATCGCGGCCTTTGGTTCGCTACTGATGGGCTTGTGGGCTAACTTGCCAATGGCAATAGGCTGCGCTATTTCACTTACGGCATTCACCGCATTTAGTATGGTGCTAGGGCAGGGGATCTCTATTCCCGTGACCTTGGGCGCTATTTTCTTAATGGGTGTAGTGTTCACACTTGTGAGCGTGACCGGCGTTCGTCAGTGGGTACTAACCAACTTACCAAAGGGGATCGCTCACGGTACCGGCATTGGTATAGGTCTGTTTCTATTACTGATCGCGACTAACAGTGTGCAGTTAATTGTTGCCAACGACACCGGCCTGCCTGTGGCGCTCGGGGATATTCATAGCCTACCTGTGATCGCGACTATCATTGGCCTTGCGGCGACTATTGGACTTGAACGCCGCGGCATGCCAGGTGGGATCTTATTGGTCATCATTGCGCTATCTGTATTCGGGTTAATATTTGACCCTGCGGTTAAGTTTCAAGGCTTTTTCGCTCTGCCTGATCTGATGTCTGATAAGTCACTTATCGGTCAGCTCGATATTATGGGCGCATTGAACCCTGTGGTGTTGCCTATCGTATTGGCATTGGTGATGACGGCTATTTTCGATGCAACAGGCACGATCCGTGCGGTAGCGGGCCAAGCCGACCTGCTCGATAAGAATGACAATATTATCGATGGTGGTAAGGCTTTAACTTCAGACTCTGTGAGCAGCATCTTTGCTGGCGCAGTTGGTGGTGCTCCTGCCGCCGTTTATATCGAGTCTGCGGCAGGTACGGCTGCGGGCGGTAAGACGGGCCTAACTGCAACGATAGTCGGTGTGTTATTCCTACTAATGATGTTCTTAGCGCCACTTAGCTACCTAGTTCCAGCTTACGCAACAGCACCAGCATTGATGTATGTGGGTCTACTGATGCTAAGCAATGTCACTAAGCTTGATTTTGACGATAAAGTCGACGCGATGGCGGGCTTGACCTGTGCGGTATTTATCATTCTAAGCTGTAATATCGTAACGGGTATTATGTTGGGCTTTGTGACCTTAGTGATTGGTCGTCTATGCAGCGGCGAATGGCGTAAGCTTAAGCCTGGCGTGCTCGCCATTACCTTAGGTTTAGTGGTGTTCTACATGGGCGGCTGGGCAATTTAAGCACCATCGCTTTAGCCATACGATATAAAAGCCAGTCCTCAGTGACTGGCTTTTTTGTCTGCGTTTATTAACCATTAGTGCTGAGTCGGTTTGACAGGTATTCACCGACTGCACGATTATCAATGAGGCTTGGATTGCTAGATCAATACGTCTCACGGATAACACGAACTAAGGGGTTAAACATCAAGATTGTTGGGCGCCGTGAAAGAAGCTATGAAACTGGAAATAGAGAAGGGCTGTGCACAGTCACGATTGCCTAGAAGCAAAGCTACGAGACTCAAAGCTCGCTAGCCAATATTGCTGAGCATGAGTCGATAATAGGCTGAGTGAGGCATTATATAAAGGTTAATGTAATGAATTTTAAAGATAAAAAAGCCAGTCACAACAGCGACTGGCTTAGTTAAAACCGTGACTCGATTTGAGGCGGTTTTAGAAGATTAGATGCGCAACACCTGCGATAACAGGAAGAGTTACGAGTGTTCTTAGGATGAAGATAACGAACAGCTCAAGGAAGTTAACTGGGATCTTACTACCAATCAGTAGTGCACCCACTTCGCTCATATAGATAAGCTGAGTCACAGACAAGGTCGCGATAATAAAGCGAGTCATATCTGATTCGATAGAGCTTGCTAGGATTGCTGGAATAAACATATCCGCATAGCCAACCATAATAGTCTTAGAGGCCGCAGCCGCTTCCGGAACTTGTAATAGCTCTAGTAGCGGAATAAAAGGCATGCCTAAGTATTCAAAGATTGGAGTGAACTCGGCAATCATCAGCGCGATAGTACCTATACCCATTACTACAGGGATCACACCAAAAATCATATCGACCACATTCTTCATGCCATCAATGAGGGTGTGCTTAACGCCGCCAGCTTGCGAAGCCTTGGTTAGCGCCTGATGTAGACCCCATGAGAATACACCGTGGCCCGCTGGAATGGTTTCATCGTCAGCGTGGCGAGGCGTTTCATCGACATAAAGATCTTTCTTCCAAGATAGCGGTGGCAGCTTAGGAACGACGATCGCCGCAACAAAACCAGCAAGACACACGGTCAAGTAGAAAGGCACGAAAAGATGCTCTAGTTGGACCTGAGAAATAACCACTAACGAGAAGGTAATCGATACAGCAGAGAAGGTGGTACCGATAACGGCTGCTTCTCTTTGAGTGTAGAAACGGGCTTCATACTGCTTGCTGGTCATCAAAATACCAACACTACCATCACCTAACCATGAGGCCATACAGTCGATTGCGCTGCGACCCGGTAGGTTAAAGATAGGGCGCATCACTTTAGTTAGCATGGTACCTAGCAGTTCAAGTAGACCGAAGTTCAGCAGTAGTGGCAGTAACATACCCGCGAATAAAAAGACTGAAAATAGTACAGGTAGTAGATCGTTAAGTACTAACGCGCCAGTGCTACCTGAACGGATAGCTTCAGGGCCAACATCTAAGAATGTCAAAGCGATAAAAATTGCACCCAATATACGCACGACTAGCCAGATAGGGCTTACGTTAAAGAGCGAGTTAAAAAAACGGTTCTCAACAATCAATTTTGGCTTTAATAGCTTTGTCACTAGCGAAGCGAAAGCGGTGAAGATAACAATGGCTGTTACGATACCGACGAGTACGTTGCTTAAAAGGTTTTGTAAGCCTTTTGAGATGATAGCGATAGGGATCGTCAGTGCATCTTGATAGCTGATAGGCATCATAAACAGCAGCAGACCAATCAAAGATGGCACGATGAACGTGAGTATTGTTTTTATATTATGGGTTTGTTTTTCTGACACTTTCTCTACACCCTAAATAGCGAGTTTTTGCTTAATGTGACGATAAATAGACGTCTATGCATCAACAGAAATATTATTGAATATCCATTCAACTGTTAGTTGGCGAGGTCGTCGCCTTAAAACATCGAAACAAAACGATTCAGTAATTCAATAGTGATATTCACTACTGCCG
>NZ_BPET01000049.1 GCF_019654915.1 Shewanella sp. MBTL60-007
ATATTATTGCTTATTGTAGAAATTGACATCTGTACTCCCATGTTCGATGTGCACCCAAGAGGCATAACAGCATATTCGGCTGAACTCCGAATAAGAACAGTCAGCCTAGTTAATCCCACGCGAACAAGGTAACTTTAAATACATTTTAAATCAACACTTTAACAAGTGCTTTACTACGAATCCACTGACTCTTCTGATGGTGAAAACCGGAATTTACTTATTTGTGACGTTATTTGATTCAACTATTGGGAGGAACTTTTTTTAAACAGCCACTTAGCAGTTGTTAACTCTAAATCGCTTTCCTTCTTACACCAAAATAATGCTGAAAATTCACAATGTGGTAAGTAGCTGAACAATAATTACATTGCTAAAAAGGAGACCTATAAGCATTACTTCTTTTGATCATTACAGAACTAAAAAAAGCGAAGGGAGCAGGTCTTGTATTTCCACCACACATTAGGTGAGGTATGACAAAAGCGACTAAAATAGGACATGAACAAACTTTGACTTTAACTAGCTTTGGGGCAGAAACTTGTATTACCTAAAGTTCGGGACCTGATTTAGGTAATAGTCTGCTGACACGTTTTAGGTCAGCTTCATGTCTGACGATATGGTTCTGAAATGCCGTAGAGCAGAGATGCGTTAATGCTACAACACTAACGCAACCGCTATTGTAGTGATCAACCTTTAAGGTCGTATAACTTCATTAACCGTGATTTTTCTCCATTAAATATGTAGTCATAATCTAGAGTATCTTCAAGGGTGTCTTTTATAAACATCAATTTCTTAATGATCACCCAAGCGCTGTAATTTACAAATGGATTAAGGCCAATAAAATTTCCAGCGTTACCATCTTTTACAGATTGTATTTTATAAATTATTTCAACCTTTTTCCATGCTTCTTCAATATCCCAATTTGATACAAATAGTAGTAAAGATGAAAGTGCCATTAACGGATTAGATTTAAAAAGTGCACTAGGAGATAATTTTTGTGATAGAAAACCGTCATTCTTAACTATTTTAGAGGCAAGTTTCCGAGTCAATTGATACTTTTCTAATACCACGCTTCGGTCAAAGTTTAAGGTACTTGAGTCATTTCTTATTATACTAATGGCCTTTTTCACTACAGCTTTCTGGCTTATCTCTAAATAGAATGGATTCTCTTTATAGTATTCAATCAATTTGTAATGAGGATATTGATGGCTTAGAGACTCATAAACTTCCTTATCGATATCAAAACCTTCTTTTGAGGCTTCGGTAACGTCTAGGACAAATTTTTCAGAATTTCTTTTAGATTTAACATATGAGCTTCTAGCAAGATTGACAATGTGTGGCGAAATATCAAAAAGCTCCTGACCACTTTTCCTCAAATCAAGAAACCATTGCCTCATATCTCGCATGTCACCTTGACTGAAAATATTGTTTTCTATCCCAATACTAACTATGACCCCAATTTGTCTTGTTATGGGAGACTTAGAGTTTCTAAAGTCAACTGTACCTTCATTTGCTACCAACTTTTGTTTGTCCTCTCCATTATAGAACTCACAAAATGGTAAGTGTGCATCAACTCCTTGAGAATTTCTAAATGCAAAGTGAGCTTGAGATACCGTTCTACCCGTCTTTGCACAAATACCCTCACTAACTATATAACCACCAGTTACATTGCATGCAGGACACTCTACGTCATTTTTTACAAAGTTTTGAAACGAAACATCTAGAGAGTGAGGACTTTCATTGAAAAGAGACTCCAATTGAGTTACATCTAATTCTCGTTTGTAAGTGTTTGAATAAGCAGTTATTGGCATATCTCATCTCTCAATCTATCTGATTATAAGACCATTTCTTATCAACGATTAAGATACTACTTTGAAGACAAACTGTCGCTCATATTTATTTTCTTTTTTACTGTTGAATCTAGGTGACAAAAAGAACAAAGTCTTCCATTAATCTCATCCTGCGAAAGTAACCTCTACAAGGCATTTAGGATTAGTAAAACTATGAAATCTGCTTATCGTGCGTAACTAATAAAGGGGCAAAAGTGTCTTAGAGCGATCACTCTAAGACGTATCTGGACAGAAATCAGTTAGAGTAAGGAGTCTAAAGCTAGGTCGTGGGATAAGAAAAAGTATGGTAATCAAATAAAGTTTACCCTGACCCCACATATCCCCTTATCCCCTTGTTATATTCGTGGTCAGCTCCACTCTCTAGACTTCCCATCTGAGAATATGGCTGTTTTTGTACCTTTATGAAGATATTCAATGACCCCAACTAATTCCTTTGAGTAATCAATATTTATAGGCATTTGAATCGGGAGAGATATTGCATACGTCATTTTGTAGCCCCTTAATTTAAGCTTGGTATCTTCACAATACATAAAGGCGTCTTCAAACTCTTCTTCTTTAGTGAACTCTCCTGATTCACCGTGATGAATGGAGCCAAGCCTTTCTTCAAGTTCCAGTATCGAATACCTTTCGCTTTTGTCTAAATCTTCAACAATTATCAGATCATTTCTCATGTTTAGGTTAAAGGGCTTACTAAGGTCTATATCAGTATGTTTTTTTGCCCAATCACCATCAATGAGTGGTGAAAAACTTAAAGTTCTTGCGGCAGATACAAGTTCCATTTTTATAGCAATTTCTTTTATATATGGATTTCCCTCTGAATCTTCCCAGTCTTGATCACCTTGCTCTCGAACAATAAGTAAATCTATTTTATTCTGTTATGCCTTTATTTTTGCTCCAGACTGATAGCCTGTTTTAGTGGCAAATATTGCTTTTAAATCTGGAATGTCTCTTGTTTTACCTATCAATGCGTCTATTTTTTCAACTGATACTTTAGATGCGTAATCCTTACACTCAATAACCGTTTTATAAGTTATACCTGCAAGTTCATACTCCCAATAGAGATCAAACTCCCTTTTTATTCCGCAGTTATCAGTTATCTTTTTATTGGTCTCAATGCAGATGTTCTTCTGTTTTATAAAATCTTCTGAATCTAGCAAGCCTTGCTGAAGATCCTTTACAAACTACTCGTAATCTTTTCCGTCGTTGGCCACTTTGACTCCTTCAATTAGTGAGAATATAACGCTCCGCTCAGCGGGAGCAGTTTGGTTGGCTAAAATCTGCGAGGCACGAGCAACAGCCAATCAAACAATAGCGATCCGCCTGCAGCGCCTTGTTATGTTGAAATTTTAACAACCATGTGGAGTGGCTCTTCCACAAGGTACAGAACCAGATCCATCACCTGAAAATAACATCCCTATAAACCATGCAGCAACGACTATGCAAAAAGTAACTTTGAACGCGCTTACCATGCTCTCAATCAAAGCAGCTCCCTTGCTAAGCTCCTGTGTCTTGTCATCTTGAGGGTTCATTACAACAACAAGCAAAAATATGACAACAGATGCCCACATGGTGAACTTGTTAATTAAGACGATAGCCAAGACCAATAAAACAAGCGGCCAGGCTTCATACAGCATCGCCAACAAGGAAATTAAAACGATTGCTCCTACTACGTAGGTTACTATGTCAAATAGTTCCATATACATTGACTCAAGGTTACTTCATAGCGCTCATCGTATTCTATGCGGTAATACCAACTTTGATTCACCACATTATTCTACAGCTTCAACATAACAGCTTATTATATAGCTGCTCGATAATGTTCCGATTCAAATTCAACTTAGCAGCAACCATACCAAGCCAACCGATTGTTTTATATTGACAAAATGGAAACTTAAGACCAATTTTATTAATATAAAGCCCGCAAAAGCGAGCACCTTGATGTAGAGGTCTCTACAATCTTTTACCAATAATTGTAAATTCAATAAGTTATCAAAAAACTAGAAGTTTATCGAGCATAAATCACCCAATTTTGCTCACTTTACTCACGAGTCATCAACGTACAATTATAACTGTGTATCTATCTAGTACTTTAAAGTCAGTTCTGAGCGCCCAAGACATTAGAAAATATAAGGCGCTAATGCAGTTCTCCGGTGCGAAAATTTCTCTCGCTAGCTCGTTTTGGGGCATAAGTGAGTCACGAAGCGCTCCCTGACTCGAAAATGGACAGAAACGTGATAGGACTATTGCACTAACAAATTTCCACCTGATTAGAAATAGTATTTTGAAACCTTATACTTGTATGGGTTTTCACCATATACGGAAACGCCCAAAGTTATTAGCTTTGGGCGTTTCTTCTAACAAACTTGGTTACGACAAACCGAGCTTTAAAGTGTCATATGCAGAATTGGAAAAGGTTTTCCCATATCATCAAGTGGCGAGTGCGAAACGACTTTGAACCCCATATGCTCGTAGAAACCTACTGCCTGTGGGTTTTGTTCGTTTACATCGACTTTGGTTGCACCTAACTGCTCTATTGCGTATTGCAGTAGCACCTTACCTACACCTTGCCCTCTTGCCTCGTTTAAGATGAAAAGCATTTCAATCTTTGAGTCGTGGATACCCACGAAACCTTGAATTGAATCACTTTCATTTTTCACACACCTTAAAGTGACAGCAGGAAAAGCCTGCTCGATGATAATTGGTTTAAAAAACTCAATATCTTCTTCTGTTATGAAGTCATGAGTCGCTCGGACTGAATTTTCCCAAACATTAAGCATTTCTGCGTAATTTTCAGGAAGCACATTTTCTACAATCATCGGGTTTTCTCTAAAGTTGACTGAAATTTATGTGCAGCCGCGAGAGAGCATTTTACCGACAAAATAAATGTCCGTCCATCTAGCATCAACATTAGTTTTGATTGGAAAAAAAACAATAATCAGCGCTCGTGTGAGTAGCGAGGCTAACACCGATTGGGGCAAAAATGAGTCTGTATCATTCGACTCAATAGCAACTTGGTCGCCGACGTCAAGCTGCAGGTATAAGCGGCTTTTATTGATTACTGCTAATCATAGTTTTCTTGCCAGTAAACTCATCAAACAGGGCTTGATGGGCCGCCAATGAAAAGGTATCTCGCCTACTTTGGTATTGCTTAATCCAGTCAACTAGCATGGACAAGTTGCTGTCTTGCTCTGCTTTAGACGCATACTTATGTGGCTCCCAAGGACGATTTCGAGCATTCGTGACACAATCGTCTATCGGTAAATTCAAGAAGATAATCTGACTCGCTTTGTACATTGCCATCTCCAGCAGATCTGAATAACAGCCTTCGATGACCCAAGCGTCATGCTTATTAATAAAGCGAGAAATCTCCCCTGAGGCTTGTTTTAAGGGCGTTCGCTCGGGAGGAGTTTGAGGTAGCCAAGCAATTAAATCTAAGTCAAGGTGTGCAAGCCCATAATTCTCGGCCAACTGTCTTGCTAATGTGGATTTACCAGAACCTGAGTTTCCAAAAATTATGACTCTCTTCAAACGCTAATTTCCTTATTCAGTCTGGTATTAAATATGCCTTTTGTCTTCAATAGAGGTAACAACCTAAAACACTCTAATTTGATAGCCCTTTAAGTTACTCGATAATACAGGCATTGAACAGAAGGGTCTTTTGGCTTCTTCACTGCCAAAAGACCCAAGTTTTACTCCTTATGGATTATAGCGCTTAGGTGCAATAATATTTTTTGGATCGATAGCTTGTTTGATTTTTCTCACTAACGCCCAATGGGGATCGTCTGCAGACAAAAAGCGCCGTTGTTGCTCGATATTAAGACGGTATGGAACAAAACCTCGCTCACAACCCCGAATGAACAGCTCATCAAGGCAACGTTTGGCACTTTCAACCGCTTTAGCATCGCTGCGATTAAACAGCAGTGGGATAGTACTGTCGATGCAGTCATGCCTCAGTGCCGTCATGGTGATCAGTGGCTCTATGCCATATTTAGGGCAGACAGTTCTTACCATGTCCACAAACTCTCTTATTTTCGAGTTTGATACGGGTATTAAGGGCGCATACCAAAGCAAACCACAATTATCACGTGCAGGATTGAGAGCTGTAACCGCAGTGGGCGTCTGTTCATTACGCCAGTAGGCTAAGGGTAAAGCGACTTCACTAGGGATCCCGCGCATAATCAACGTACTCTTTTGCAAAGCCGCAAGTTGACTACGTAAACCACTAAATAACTGCTGAGGTAAGAGGTCAAAAATCTTAGCAGCCCGCTTCAATCTCTTGGCGCTAATAAATAAAGAACGATTTACGCACTCAACCTCTTTTATACGCTTTGTGATCTGTCGTTTTACAGCTTGAACAACCTCATGATTTCCATAAAGGCTTCCAATACAGGTCCATTTGTAAACCTTATGGGAAGCTTGTAATCGTTCAACATACTCTAAATCATTCATATCATTGTCGTTAGAGCGCTGAACGACCATAGATAACATTCGCCTACAATCTAGAAGGTTAATCGAACCTACGACTCCTGGAAAGTCCTTTAAGATCCCCGTAACTAGAGTGACTAAAGGCTCAAGATTTTTGTCATCATGACAAAAAAAGTAAAAAGATTCGACGCACTCTGGCAATGGAGCTAACCTAATGGTCATATCTGTCACTATTCCCAAGTTACTTTGAGAAAAGAGTCCATCAAGGTAAGGACCCAATCCCCATTTGTAAGAGCTGTCTACGGTTTTCTCTGATGTTTGATCTAAAGAGTTAACAGCGGAGCGATAGAGAGAACCATCCGCGAGTATAGCTGTTAGGCTGGTTACAGCAGCAAAATGATCTGTGTGTGGGGTGATGCCATAGCCGCGCTCGATAGCGTTACCAACCAAACTGCAAGTAGGGCCTGCACCGGTAACTGGCACCATCAATCGCAAATTATCACTATCTAACCTATCCCGCAGCTCTTGTTGTGTCACACCGGGCTGGAGTCGCACAATCCCCTGTTGCGCGTTAATCTCTATTCGCTTAAGGCGGGACAAGTCCAAAATAAAACACGGTTCTGCGTCATCCACTGGATTAGCAGAGCCATAACCCCAGTTGTTGCCACTGCTTATAGGATAAAGAGCAATCTGATACTCGCCAGCGAGCCTTACAATAGTACTGATATTAAGCTCATCAGCGTGTCGCCCCTCCTCTCCCTCAACAGGCAATACCTTAAACGCTCCAGTAATTTCTCTTTCTGCGGCAATGGTATTGGCCCCATAAGTAGATTTGGCCTGTAGCGAATCATAGCAAACGACCTGACCAGCGGTAGACCGTAAAACGTGATCGCGAAACGCCTCAGCCTTTAAGGTGAATTTAGCCACACTATTATCATTACAAGTCATAATTAACAGCCTCCGAAGCTTTGAGTTTCAGACATGCTTAGGGCTTGCTGTTGCGCCGAGTCTCTCAGGAGATTGACCAAACCAAGATCTCCCATAGATATGTGATCACCTGAGATCTTCTCCTGCAAATGATGAATAAAATCGTCTCCAAACACCAATTCACCGGTAAGCACCGCGCCATCCGTATCGCCTAAGCTTCGGCAGAAGGAGTAGATCTTTGACCTCTTAGACTTACCTTTAGTTGGCCTTAACTTATAATCACTGTGCTTCATAAAGGAGTTAACTAATATTCCATCATCTCCAATTGACTCGTTGATGACTTTCTCGAACGCGCGGTGCCTATCCCTCACTCGGTCACTAATCGGCAATCCATCAAGGCATGGATACATATTCGTTCCCAAACTATAAACCGTTTGCGCAACGATAGGGTTTAATGTCCTAGTAATAAAAGGCATAGGCTTGCCCAAATTACTCGCACTATTCCAGTAAGAGAGAACTCCGCGTATGATCTGTCGCGCATATAACCGGGAAAACAGTTCACCTTTATTATCGACCTCAACAGCAACCATACATGCTTTAAAGACATATACTTGTTCACCTAGGTCGGTATAAATGTGACTACCTGAAAGATAAGCGACTAAATTACCCTGCTTAGATATCAGCCATAAATGATCCGAATTTATTGCCGAACGATGCACATTAACTTTAGAGAAAGTACTTTCCTTTAAAATTAACCGATGTTCTTGATCTCTAGCATAGATATCTAAAACTAACTTCTGAAGATCGGTCACGATTGCGGCATTGATAAGCGGATCTTTAGAAGATGGGTTGTTAATCTCTTCTATTGCGAACTCATTCAACGCACTTATGTTCTCGCCATAATAGCCAGTATCTCTATTTCTTAAACTCATAAAAAATCCTTTTTTATCAGAAAACTTTCCAACCTTGCAGCTCTTCGCAAACAATATAGATTGGAGTTAGTGTGAGAAGCGCAACTTGAAAACAACTTGCACTTCTCCCCATAATCAAAACCAAATAAGCTCTTGATTATTAACTTAAGTCTAAAGAATTTATGAGCGATTCAAATACCGATAAGAGTGGTGAAATTAATCGTGTTTTATTTAGTGGTTACTTAATTAAAATAAAAATACACAATAGTAAGAAGAGTAAATAAGTTCGAAAGCTAACAAATTAAATTAGTAATCACTTTATTTGTAGCGTGTTGAAGAAAGCTCTCTTTTACAGATTTCAAAGATATTAAGACTGGTTATTACAAATTCTGAGGTGTAGAAGCACAGTGGTGTATCAGATAGAAAGATGGCTTCACTATTCTGGTAGTAGCGGATATAAAAAAGCCGTAATGACTATCCATTACGGCTTTAATACTTCATTGTTTCACTGCTTTAATCAGGGAAAATATCGATTACCACATTAGATCGTCTGGAATGACATAATCTGCATATGGATCATCTTCCTCAACAACGTCACTATTGTCTTCTTGAGACCAAAGATAGCCTACCCATGCTGGAACAAGTAAATTAACTCGTTCTACTAACTTATGGGGAACCAAATAGCTATTCTCTTCATGTCTGATAATACCGAGATGGCCATTTAACAGCTGACTCTGCATTTTTTCATCCACATACAGTGAGTAAATTTTATTTTCAAAAGTGAAGTTAAACTTAATCTCAGCATCTTTCGGTGAAGAGATCGCAAGTTTCTTAAACTCAGTGACTAGACCACGAACCAAACCTTTTTCTGAAGCCTCTGCAAAACGTTGCTCGTTTAATTGCTTATCTTTGTCTGCCTGTGCTTGTTTCTTGGCGGCAATCTCTTGCTTAAGCGCCTCAGAGCCGTCATCGACCTTAGCTTTTCTATCGCGACGCTTTTGCGTTTTAGTATCGCGTACTTTTTGCTTACTTACTAAACCAGCTTTAAGAAGCTGCTCTTGAAATGGGTTTGCCATACTTAATTCTCTAATCTCTAATTTATCTGCTTAGCTTTTATTTTGCGCTAATTGGCCAATTTCAGCCATTGTAGCCCCAGCGCCGCCGAGTGACCAACCACCATCAACTGGCAATACTGTCCCGGTAATATAAGACGCCATGTCTGAAGCTAAAAATAGTGCAGCATTAGCAATATCATTGCTATCGCCGTTACGCTTTAATGGCACACTTTGGGCAACTTTTGCTTGTAACTCTGAACTAGGCGCAAGTCTATCAAACCCTTCGGTTCCTGCAATAGGCCCGGGAACGATAGAGTTGATCCTGATCCCTTTACAGCCCCACTCAATCGCTAATGTTTTAGTCAACATATCAACTCCCGCCTTGGCCGCACATACATGCACTTGCATAGGCATAGGGACATACGCTTGAGGAGCTGAAATTTGGATAATAGCACCGCCCTGCTGCTTCATTAGCGGATATGCTTGTTTTAACACTTGAAAACTGCCAAGTAGATCGATGTCCATTACCGACTTAAAACCATTCTCACTGAGTTTCTCAGCTGATGCTGGAAAATTGCCAGCCGCGCCACTAACAAGTACATCAATATGTGAAAAAGTATCTTGGATAACTGCAAAACCATGTTTTAATGCGTCTAAATCCCTGACATCAAAACAAGTCCCTAAATGAGTGCCTGAGGGGTTGGCCTGTATTAACTCAGAAACTGCTGCATTAACTTTATCTTGGCTTCTGCTAGCGACAATCACATTAGCCCCAGCGTCGGCGAATCGCTTGGCAATCCCAAGGTTAATCCCACTGGTACCGCCAACAACTACAACGTTTTTTCCCTGATAGTCAAACATGGTTCCATTTATCCTTATAGGTTAGCGCTCCTGATTAAACTCAATGAAAAGCCTTTTACTGCCAATTCACTAAGCTTAAGCTCTCTTATGCACTAACCTACTCGGCTAAAATGGATTACGCAATCGTTTGGTGAATTGCTTGTAACGCTTTTAATGGATCAGCAGCTTTGGTAATTGGGCGACCGATAACTAAATAGTCAGAACCAGCAGCCAGTGCCTCTGGAGGCGTCATCACGCGATGTTGGTCCCCTTTGTCGCTGCCAACAGGACGAATACCAGGTGTGATTAATTTAAAGTCTTGGCCAAACTTAGCTTTTAGAAGCGTAGACTCTTGCGCCGAACATACTACGCCATCTAAACCTGCTTGTTTTGTCAGAGCGGCTAAACGAAGAACATGTTCCGATGCTGGTACATTGATACCAAGCAGCTTAAGCTCGTCGTCACTCATTGATGTCAGCACAGTTACGGCAATAAGCAATGGCGCTTGATCACCATAGGGTTCAAGTGCTCGCTTTGCCGCTTCCATCATCGCAAGACCTCCAGATGCATGGATATTGGTCATCCACACTCCGAGCTCTGCTGCAGCTGTTACGGCTTTAGCAACGGTATTGGGAATGTCGTGGAATTTAAGATCGAGGAAAAGGTCAAATCCACGGCTATGAATATCAGTTACCAACTGTGGACCAAACAGTGTGAACATCTCTTTGCCGACTTTCAATCGACACATATCTGGATCTAATTGATCAATAAGCTGCAAAGCATCATTTTTATTATCATAGTCTAGGGCAACTAAAATAGGCTTGTCAGTCATTCTTTCTCCAATCGCTTTGCGGTGTAAGGTTTTACAGGTTTTTGTTGATAAATCAGAGGTACGAACGGTTACTCACCATCGAGTCCTCTAATCCTTTTGATGCTGCCCCAATGTTTACAGGAGGGGCAATGCCAATATAATCTGTGTGAAGGGAAGCCACATTCTCGGCAGCGATAACCGGGACGGTATTTTATCTGCTGCTCTACAAGCTGTTCTAGCATAGACAAACTTTTTCTCGCCTGTCCCTCTTCAGCTTGCTGTAGATGTATCTTCATCAAATGCTGAAAACTTTTCATGGTTGGGTGTCTGATCAGGCCTTCCATAATTAGCTTTTCTGCGTCTTTAGGGTGACCTTGCTCTATCATATGTTGAGCAAGCGTGATGGCGATACTCGCGCCAGCGCCCTTTTCGATTGCCTCTCTCAATAACTCTTGATACCCAGCGCTATCGCTAGTTAATAGGTACACTTCTTTCGCGGTGGCTAAAGCATCGGGAAGTAGATCTATATCAGTATTTAGCAGTTTCTCAATTGCTTGCTTACAGGCTTTAAACTCTTCTTGCTTTAAGTACAGCTCTGCGAGCGTTAATAATGCACGGCCACACTGATTGTCTTGCTTAATCGCTAACTGCAGATTTTTCAATCTAGTCGCATCATCTTGAGCTTCGTTCGCCAATTCACAATAAAAATGGGCGCTATCATGCTTAAGTTCCTGCTGGCGCTTGCGTTTGAGCTTTTTAATGATGTCGATGGCTTTCTGCCACTCTTTAGTCACTTGATAGATGGCGATTAGCTGAGTCTCAGCTTCTTCACTGTGATCTTCTTGGTTAACCAAGTTAATGAAAATCTCTTCGGCACGGTCATAAAAACCAGCAGCGAGATAATCTTTGCCTAGTTCCATCATAGCGATATCTCTTTGCTCTGTGGTGAGGCTAGGTCTTGCAATTAAGTTTTGGTGAATACGAATTGAACGGTCGACTTCGCCGCGCTTACGAAACAGCGAGCCTAAGGAGAGATGTGTGTCGATAGTATCGTCATCGACGTCGAGCATACTAATAAACAGATCAACGGCTTTATCAGACTCGTTAGACAATAGAAAGTTTAGCCCAGTGAAGTAATCTCGGCTTAACTGCTTACGCTGATTTGTCTGTTTTTGTCTGACACTTCTGCGGCCCATATACCAACCGTAACCGGCTGCTATAGGAAGAAGCAGAAACAGGATTTCTAACATATTACGCGTCTACTTCTTTTTCAGTGCTTTTTACTGCCATTGATTTTGACTGTTCTTGTGCCGTTTGTTTATCTTCATAGACAGCAAGTTTCTTATTCGCACGGCGCAAAGACAGCTTAAGTCCTGCGATATGGTACATGGCAAATATCCAACTCACCAAAAAACCCGCTAAGAAAACAAATGCTAAGACAACGGGCAGCCTAAACTCACCTTGTGCGACGAAGTAACTAATCGTCACGACCTGCTCGTTACGGGCACCGAAGATAAGCGCTAAGAAAAAAAACGCAGCGACTAGAAAAGCAATGATAAATGACTTCACGTTTTGCTCCATGAACGCGTATGTGAGCTTTAATTATCTAAGAAAAAGAGTTAACTAGCTAGTGATACCTAAGTTTTAGGTATAAAAAAGCCTCCTAATGGAGGCTTTTAATACAATGTAAATTACGCGTTAATAGCATCAACACGTTCGCGCAGTTCTTTGCCTGGCTTAAAGTGCGGTACGTACTTACCTTCCAATTCAACTGAAGTACCAGTCTTTGGGTTACGGCCAGTGCGTGGAGCACGATAATGAAGTGAGAAACTACCAAAACCACGGATCTCAATACGATCACCTGATTCCAATGTCTCGGCCATTTGCTCTAACATCTCTTTGATAGCGGCTTCCACTTCTTTCGCAGACAGCTGCGACTGCCTAGTGGCAAGTTTTTCGATCAGTTCGGATTTAGTCATCCTATACCCTCTATTATCAAGCCAAACACAGTCACCTTTTAGGGGTGCAAGCACCCCTGAACTTCAAGGCGATTATTTACGAGCTGCTTTGAACGCTTCAGCCATTGCGCTGCTCATAGCAACGTCATCTTGCTTGTTCAAGCTAGCCATTGCTTCTTTCTCTTCAGCTTCATCCTTAGCACGGATAGATAGGCTGATGGTGCGGTTCTTACGATCAACACCCATGAACTTAGATTCTACTTTGTCACCTACAGAGTAAACTGTAGATGCATCTTCGATGCGCTCACGAGAGATATCTGAAACGCGAAGGTAACCTTCAACAGTCTCAGCTAGTTCAATTGTAACACCTTTTGCGTCAACTGCTGTAACAACACCAGAAACTACAACACCTTTCTTCTTGTCAGCAAGGTATGCATTGAATGGATCGTCTTCAGTTTGCTTAACGCCTAAGCTGATGCGCTCACGCTCTGGGTCAACAGAAAGAACTACAGCGTGGATTTCGTCGCCTTTCTTGTATTCAGCAACTGCGTCTTCGCCAGTACCGTTCCAAGAAATGTCAGAAAGGTGAACTAGACCGTCGATGCCGCCGTCAAGACCGATGAAGATACCGAAGTCAGTGATTGACTTGATCTTACCAGAAACCTTGTCGCCCTTGTTGAAACGCTCTGCGAAATCATCCCATGGGTTAGTCTTACATTGCTTAAGACCTAGAGAGATACGACGACGCTCTTCATCGATGTCTAGAACTAGAACTTCAACTTCATCACCTAGGTTAACAACCTTAGATGGGTGGATGTTCTTGTTAGTCCAATCCATTTCAGAAACGTGAACAAGACCTTCAACGCCTTCTTCGATTTCAACGAAACAACCGTAGTCAGTTAGGTTAGTTACGCGACCAGTTAACTTAGTGTTTTCTGGGTAGCGCTTGCTGATTTCTAACCATGGATCTTCGCCAAGTTGCTTAAGACCTAGTGATACGCGTGTACGCTCACGGTCATACTTAAGAACTTTAACGTTGATTTCGTCACCAACATTAACGATTTCAGATGGGTGCTTAACACGCTTCCAAGCCATATCAGTGATATGTAGAAGACCGTCAACACCACCAAGATCAACGAATGCACCGTAGTCAGTAAGGTTCTTAACGATACCCTTAACTGATTGACCTTCTTGAAGGTTCTCAAGAAGAGCATCACGCTCTGCGCTGCTTTCAGATTCGATAACTGCACGACGAGAAACAACAACGTTGTTGCGCTTCTGGTCAAGCTTGATAACTTTGAATTCTAATTCTTTGTTTTCTAGGTGAGCTGTGTCGCGAACTGGGCGAACGTCAACTAGAGAACCTGGTAGGAATGCACGGATACCGTTTAATTCAACAGTGAAACCGCCTTTAACCTTACCATTGATGATACCGATTACAGTTTCAGCATCTTCGTACGCTTTTTCTAGAACGATCCAAGCTTCGTGACGCTTAGCTTTCTCACGAGAAAGTTGAGTTTCACCGAAACCATCTTCTACAGAGTCAAGAGCTACGTCAACTTCATCGCCAACTGCGATTTCTAGAGCGCCTTGAGCGTTCTTGAACTGTTCAGCTGGGATTGGGCTTTCAGACTTAAGACCAGCGTCAACTAGTACCATACCGTTTTCGATGGCTACAACTACACCACGTACGATAGAACCAGGACGGAACTCAAGTTCATTAAGGGATTGTTCAAATAGATCAGCAAAAGATTCAGTCATGTTTAAGTTACTTTCTTTATAAACCACGGACCATCCTGGACGTGGAGTCAGATTAATAATTCGTCTCATCCGTTTGACGAATAGTTAAGCCCCTGCTTATGCAGGAACTTGGAGCTTTTGGTGAATATGCGTTAGCGCCATGTCCAACACATCTTCAATGTTTATGTTCGTCGTATCGATGACAAGAGCATCTTCGGCAGGCACCAAAGGTGCGACACTACGATTCATATCGCGGTCGTCACGCTCTTTTATCTCTGACAAAAGTTGATCGATATTAACATCGAAGCCCTTGTCCTGCAACTGATTATAGCGTCTTTGAGCCCTTTCTTCCGCCGTTGCCGTTAAAAACAATTTGGCTGGCGTAGCAGGAAATACAACAGTGCCCATATCACGACCATCGGCGATCAAGCCTGGGGCTTCTGCAAATGCACGCTGACGACGCAGTAACGCTTCCCTAACCCGTGGAAATGCCGCTACTTTCGATGCCGCATTAGAGCACTCTTGGCTACGTATCGTTGTCGATACATCCTCGCCCTCTAATACGACTTTAATACCTTTACTTTCATTACCAGTTACAAACTGCACATCCAAATGTGCTGCTAGTAAGGTTAGCGCTTCTTCATTATCTAGTTCTACATTGTGATGAATAGCCGCTAACGCTAATACACGGTAGATCGCACCACTATCGAGCAACTTGTAGCCTAATCGCTTAGCAAGTAACTGACTAATAGTACCTTTTCCCGCACCGCTCGGGCCGTCAACAGTGACAACAGGCGCCCTTTCTGACATAAAATCCTCCACAAGAAATTCCATCTTCCTTGATATAACCGAAAAATGAGCGCGCGCATTATAAACCATGTAACTTAAGAAAGCGGCAAAAACTTCAAATATTCGGGAACTTGGTCCAGTTAAGCTTCAGGTTTATACAAACAACACCTGAAGCTTTATCCGGCTTATTTAGGTAATGGCTTAATTAGCAAGCGCATTAAATTGATTGAAATAATCGGGGAATGTTTTGGAAGTGCACTCAGGTTCGTTAATGGTGATCCCACAATCGGCGAACGCCAACATAGAGAAACACATCGCCATACGATGGTCGTTATAAGTATCAATGGCTGCAGTAGTTAACTTAGCTGGTGGCGTGACACTAATGTAATCATGGCCTTCATCGACAATCGCCCCCACTTTTCGAAGCTCGGTTGCCATTGCAGATAGGCGATCAGTTTCTTTAATGCGCCAATTATAGATATTGCGAATATGGGTGGTGCCGGAAGCAAATAGCGCTGTAGTCGCAATCGTCATGGCCGCATCGGGAATATGGTTCATATCTAAATCGACAGCATTAAGTTCCGCGCCCCGTGAAATAATATAATCATCACCCCACTCTATCTCTGCCCCCATCTTTTCAAGCACATCGGCAAACTTTACATCACCTTGGATACTAAGTTTACCCACGCCAGTCACCTTTACTTCGCCGCCTTGAATGGCACCCGCAGCGAGGAAATACGATGCTGATGATGCGTCACCTTCAACAAGCACTTTACCCGGCGACACGTAACTTTGCCCAGCTTTAATGACAAACGAGGCATAATTATTATTTTGTACTTCTACACCAAACTGCGCCATTAGGGCGATCGTAATATCTATATAGGGCTTTGAGACTAACTCGCCCTTAATTTTAATATTGACATCACCCTTTGCTAGAGGCGCAACCATGAGTAACGCCGTTAGAAATTGGCTAGATAGGTCGCCCGCGATTTCAACATCCCCACCATTAAGTCCTGTAGAGGTAATATCGAGTGGTGGAAAGCCATCATTTTTTAGGTATGTCACCTTAGCCCCGAGTTGACGTAATGCATCGACCAAATCGCCGATTGGTCGCTCTTCCATGCGGGGCTCGCCGGTTAATGTAAACTCGCCTCGACCTAATGTCAGCGCCGCACATAAAGGACGCATTGCTGTTCCAGCATTCCCCAAAAATAGAGTCTGTGGTTCAGATGCATTTAAAGGACCGCCAATGCCCTCTAATTCACAAACAGTGTTGTTGTCTGACAGGCGATAGCTGACGCCTAACTGCTTCAGCGATGCCAACATATATCGGATATCATCGGAGTCGAGTAAGTTAGTGAGTGTCGTGGTCCCTCTTGCGAGGGTCGCCAATAATAAAGCACGATTTGAAATGCTTTTTGAACCTGGAATATTAATGGTTCCTGATACTTTTTTGATCGGCTCTAAACGTAATTGATTCATTGCATACTTCTTATTATTGCTGCAGGAGTCAAACTCGCCTGCGGGTTAACAGTAGATGTTCATGCTAGCGGACTTTATGCGGTCACCACGACAAAATGACAGTCTTCTATGCGTTTGTTTGAACTTCGTAGCTATAAAATTACTCATTGCAGCGAAGGATTCAACCGTTTTTTTAGTAAAATCCCCCTTTAATAGTTAAATTCTACTCAAGTAGTAAAAATTAACAGTTTCGCGCGCCAGTATAGACGGTTAACTTCAGTGGTTAACCCAAGTGGAATGATTATTTTCCAAAATAATTCATAATCAAAAAATCCATGACTACTGTTCACTATTGCCGTATTTACGTTAATCTAACGCTATAACGATAAACGGCTTTAAACGTGCCGCTCATAGAAAAGGTAAACTCTGACATGTTCAACAAATTGACCGCTATGCCAGCCGATCCCATCTTAGGTTTGCTGACTAAATACCGTGAAGACACCCACCCTCAAAAAGTCGATTTAGGCGTTGGCGTCTATAAAGATGAAGCTGGGCACACGCCAATTCTCACCTGCGTGAAAAAAGCCGAGAAGTTCCGATTAGATACAGAGTCAACCAAAGTTTACATAGGCCCCACCGGTTCGGCTGACTTTAATCGCTTGATGTCAGAACTTGCTTTTGGCGCAGATCACCCTGCAATTATCGCCAATCGCGTACGAACAGTTTCAACGCCAGGTGGCACTGGCGCATTAAGGGTTGCTGCGGACTTTATCAAGCGTTGCAACCCAAATGCAGTCCTCTGGGTAAGCGATCCAACTTGGGCCAATCACACCGGATTATTTGAAGCTGCTGGTATAACCGTAAAAACCTACCCTTATTACGACTACGAAACCAAAACATTGAAGTTTGATGAGATGAAAGCTGCGCTATCCCATGTGAGCGCTGACGATGTCGTACTGCTACACGCATGTTGCCATAATCCAAGCGGTGCTGACTTATCTCCAGCACAATGGGATGAGATTATCGACCTCACTGTCGATAAAGGCTTTACTCCACTCATCGATATGGCTTACCAAGGATTTGGAGATGGCGTAGATGAAGATGCCTACGGTGTGCGTAAGATGGCAGCAAAGGTCGAGAACATGATCCTTTGTAGCTCATGTTCAAAGAATTTCGGCTTATATCGTGAACGCATCGGTGCCTGCACGATAATTGGTAGTGACACGACACGTGCAGATATCGCCTTTTCAGTGCTCTTATATGTAGTACGTTGTATCTACTCAATGCCACCGGCACATGGTGCCGCCATTGTTGAAACCATTCTTGGTTCAGAAGAGCTAAAGCAAGAGTGGCTAGATGAGCTTAAAGTGATGCGCGAGCGAATTAATGGCAACCGCGCCATGCTAGTGAGCAAACTGAAAGAAAAAGGTGTTCAACGTAACTTTGACTTTATTGCAGAGCAAAAAGGCATGTTCTCCTTCCTTGGGATAACGCCTGCACAGGTAGCCGAACTTCAAGAGCATTACAGCGTATATATGGTGGACTCTAGTCGCATCAGTATCGCAGGGATCGGCACTGGTAATGTTGATTACCTCGCAGAGTCGATTGCTAAAGTGATCTCTTAAGGTTCAGCGACTTAATAAGCTTTAAAACAATTACAATTAAAAAGCCGATAATATCTATATTATCGGCTTTTTCGTCAAAGGATTGATGGGATTAGCTATGTTTTGCAGCAAACGCCTTCATAAATTCGACTAGGGTATCCACCCCTTCTAATGGCATTGCATTGTAGATACTTGCGCGCATACCACCCACACTGCGGTGACCTTTAAGCGCAACAAGACCAGCCGCTTGAGCCTCTGCTAGGAACTGACTATCCAGCTCAGAATTAGTTAGCTGGAACGTTACATTCATACGGCTACGATTTTCTTTAGCCACACCACTCAAGTAGAAATCCAGCTCATCGATACATTGATAGAGTCGTTTCGCCTTCTCAATATTGAGCTTCTCCATTTCGGCAACACCACCTACCTGTTTCAACCAGCTAAATACTTCAGCCGCTAAGTACCAAGCAAAAGTTGGTGGTGTGTTGTACATAGAATCGTTTTCTACTGCTAATCGGTAATCCATAATTGACGATTGTGGCAGACTCGGCAATGCCAGCAGGTCATCTCGGACGATTACAATACTTAAACCCGATGGCCCAATATTCTTTTGCGCGCCCGCATAGATTAACCCAAACTGGCTAACATCAATTTTACGCGACAGAATATTCGACGACATATCGGCAATGACAGGCCACGGACTATTTATGCTTTCAAAAATTTCGATACCATCTACAGTCTCGTTTGGGCAGTAATGTACGTAGCGATAATCTTTGTCTATTAGATTCAAATCAGGCAGGTTAACTTGATTCAGACCGCCTACACTTTGTACGATTTGTAAAGTATCAATGTTTTGTTTACCAGCCAACTTTTCGGCTTCTTCTGCCGCCGCTTTTGACCAGCTACCGTCTACCAAATAAAGCGCCTTACCGTCGTTGCCGAGAAAATTATTCACAACAGCAGAAAATTGACCTCGACCGCCGCCGTGCATAAATAACACGTGGTAATTACTCGGAATATCCATTAACTGGCGTAAATCAGATTCTGCTTGCTCGGTTAACGCGATAAATTCCTTACTGCGATGACTTACTTCCATTACGGAAACACCTTGGTCATTCCAGTTTAGTAGTTCTTTCTGAGCCTTTTGCATTACAGCGGTTGGCAACATGGCTGGGCCTGCACAGAAGTTGAAAATCGCGCTCACAGTATTGTCCTTCTATTATATTTAGTAGAAACATTAGGGTATTAGTATTCTTTACAGCAGTATATCCCAACTTATTGGCAGCTAACATGAAAATATCGAATAACCGTGATCAGTTTTAATCTAAGCAGGTCACTATTTTTTAATTTTAGTGTCTGCATTTTGTTAGCGTAATGGTTAGAATACGACTCAGGTTAGAGTAAGTCGCGATATGTTGTATATAACCCATTTAATACATTGCGCACTCGAGATCTAGACTGGGTAATTAGCATTACCAAACACGACTGACATAAATGGCATTTTCAGTAGTAAAGTCTAAAAAACATACTAAACAGACCGTTTTAACGGCACATTGGATCTGTACATGCGTTTAAAATCTATATTCTTGGCTGGCTCCTTATCTATAGGGTCTTTCTTTCCACTACAGCAACTTTACGCAACAGAGTCGCAATATACCGATCTTTCTAATACCTTCAAAAAACGCTTTAACCATGAATTAAAAGTGTCCAAAGTTCCCGGTGGAGCCTTTGTGATTGTCGAAGCCGATAATGTTTTAAAACTGGGGACCTACGGCAAAAGAGTCAAAGGCGGCAACCAAAACGTTAATCCTGATACTGTATTTCGACTTGCATCAGTCTCCAAAACCTTTGCCGGCACACTCGCCTCAATGTTAGTCGAAGAAGGTAAGCTGGACTGGCAACAACCTATAGTGAGCTATTTACCGGAATTCACCTTGGCTGAGCAGCAAAATGCGGCACAGATTAATCTTGGCCACATTATTGGCCATAGCACTGGCTTAATGCCAAATAGTTATGACAATCTCATCAATGCTAATGTCAATTTCACTAAGATTGTCAGTAAATTCGATGAGCTAACGCCGATCTGTCAACCTGGTGTTTGTTACGGTTATCAAAATGTCGCCTTTTCCTTCATCGAGCGCGCCATAGAACAACAATCGACCTTCAGCTATGCAAACTTTATTCAGAAACGAATTTTTTCACCTTTGAGTATGAGTACTGCCTCGGTTGGTTACCACGCTTTTCTAAATACAAGCAACCGAGCAGAGCCCCATGTTAAAACTAAATCAGGCTTTAGAAAGGTAAAAGTCAAACCCAACTATTATCAGCTAGCCCCTGCTGCTGGGGTCAATGCAAGTATTAACGATCTTTCAAAATGGCTGATGGCCAATTTAGGGCAAAACCCTGAGGTCATTTCCGCCAATATCATTGAAGATTTAACCACGCCAGGGGTAAAGACCACTAAAGAACTACGGCGCAGAGATTGGCGGCCCTACCTTGATAGTGCATATTACGGTAAAGGCTGGCGAGTCTATGAGTTTAATGGCCATCCGCTCATCTACCATGCTGGTTGGGTAGCAGGTTATGTAGCAGAAGTCTCCTACTCTCCGGAACTGAATATTGGAATGGCGATGTTACTCAATGGAGAATCGAGAGTCATTGCTAAATTAAGTGCAGAGTTTTGGCGCGATGCATTTAAACAAGCTGACAAGCTAGGTATTTAACATTGTAGTGGCGGCTTTAGTCCTATAAGACCAGCAACAAAAAAGGATGCCAATGGCATCCTTTTTTAGTCACATTAATAAAGCATCAAGCTTGATGTATATTAATCTTCAGTTTTTGGTGTTTCAGTGCTATCGGCTTCGCTGTTGACTGCTTCTGCTTGAACTTCAGTTTCAGCAGAGCTTTCAACGATGATCGGGTTACCCTCTTCATCAAGCTCAATTTCTGGCGCCTGGATCTCATCGATGCGCTGTAGGCCAACTACTTTCTCATCTTCAGCAGTACGGATAATAGTCACACCTTGAGTGTTACGACCTATTGTCGAAACGCCCTCTGCTGGTGTTCTAACCAAGGTACCTTTGTTGCTGATCAACATGATTTCATCGTTGCTGCCAACTTGAACGGCGCCAACTACTGCGCCATTACGCTCGCTAACCTTGATAGAAACCACACCCTTAGTACCACGACTCTTAGCTGGGTATTCAGACAGTTCAGTACGCTTACCGTATCCGTTTTCGGTTACTGTTAAGATCGCGCCATCACCCTTAGGTACGATTAGCGATACAACAGTTTGGCCGTCTTCAAGCTTAATACCGCGAACACCGGTTGCAGTACGTCCCATGGCACGCAGAGCAATCACTTCTTCGCCAGTCTCTGGATCGATCTTCACTTCACCCGTCTCAGAACTACGCGCTTTTTCGTTAAATCGAACCACTTTACCTTCGTTTGAGAACAACATGATGTCGTCATTACCATCGGTAATATCAACACCAATTAGCTGATCACCATCTTTCAGGTTAACTGCAATGATGCCGTTTGCGCGAGGGTTACTATAAGCTGTCAAGGCCGTCTTCTTCACGGTACCGTGAGAAGTTGCCATGATGATATACTTATCTTCAGCATATTCGCGTACAGGTAGAATCGCGGTGATACGCTCACCTTCTGCCAATGGCAGTAAGTTAACAATCGGGCGACCACGGGCTGTACGACTCGCCAATGGCAATTGATATACCTTCAACCAGTACATCTTACCAAAGTCAGAGAAACACAAGATGGTGTCGTGGGTATTGGCAACTAATAGTTTCTCAACGAAATCTTCGTCTTTAACCTTAGTTGCGGCTTTACCCTTACCACCACGACGCTGTGCTTGATAGTCAGACAGAGCCTGATACTTGGCGTAGCCTAAGTGTGACAGTGTTACTACAACATCTTCTTCATTGATAAGATCTTCAAGGCTCATATCAACTTCATTAGCGTTGATCACAGTGCGTCGCGCATCACCAAAGTTTTCAAGTACTTCTTCAAGTTCTTCTTTGATTACTTCCATCAAGCGCTGTGGGCTGCTTAGGATAAGTAGTAATGCTGCAATAACCTCTAACAGTTCTTCGTATTCAGCAATGATCTTGTCATGCTCTAGACCCGTTAGACGGTGTAGGCGCAGTTCTAGAATCGCTTGAGCTTGCTGCTCAGTCAGGTAGTACTGACCATCACGAATACCGTATTCAGGTTCTAACCACTCTGGACGCGCAGCATCATCGCCGGCTTTCTCAAGCATGCCTTTAACGTGGCCAAGCTCCCAGCCCTGTGCAACCAACTTAACTTTTGCTTCAGCAGGAGTTGGAGAGGCTTTGATCAAGGCAATGATCGGATCGATGTTAGCGAGTGCAACCGCTAATGCTTCTAGAATATGTGCTCTTTCACGGGCCTTACGCAGTTCAAATACGGTACGACGTGTGACGACTTCACGGCGGTGAAGGATAAAGCACTCTAGCATCTCTTTAAGGTTAAACAGTTTTGGCTGACCATTGGTCAGTGCAACCATGTTAATACCGAAAGAACACTGCATTTGAGTTTGTGCATATAGGTTATTAAGTACAACCTCACCCACTTCGCCACGCTTGATCTCGACAACGATACGCATACCGTCTTTATCTGACTCGTCGCGTAGACCGCTAATACCTTCGATCTTCTTATCTTTTACCAGCTCAGCGATCTTTTCGATCAAACGCGCCTTGTTTACTTGATAAGGGATCTCATGAACGATAATACGCTCACGGCCATTCTCTTCCTCAATTTCAGCACGAGCACGCATAACGGCGCGACCACGACCTGTCTTATAAGCATCGATGATACCTTTACGGCCGTTGATAATTGCTGCTGTTGGGAAGTCTGGACCAGGGATGTGCTCCATCAACTGTTCAATTGACAGTGCTGGGTCTTCGATAAGTGCCAAACAGCCACTGATCACTTCATTTAAGTTGTGTGGCGGAATGTTAGTCGCCATACCAACCGCAATACCTGATGAACCGTTGACTAACAGTGCTGGGATTCGGGTCGGTAATACCGCTGGAATAAATTCTGTGCCGTCGTAGTTAGGGACGAAATCAACCGTCTCTTTATCTAAGTCAGCCAATAGCTGGTGCGCTAACTTGTCCATACGGATTTCGGTATAACGCATTGCCGCTGCCGCATCGCCGTCAACGGAACCGAAGTTACCTTGACCATCGATTAACGGATAACGCATGGAAAATGGCTGAGCCAGACGAACAATCGTGTCATAAACAGCCGTATCACCGTGTGGGTGATATTTACCGATTACGTCACCAACGACACGGGCAGACTTTTTATAAGGCTTGTTCCAGTCGTTCTTCAATTCATTCATCGCGAATAGCACGCGGCGATGTACAGGCTTAAGGCCGTCTCGAACGTCAGGCAGTGCGCGACCAACGATTACGCTCATGGCGTAATCTAAGTATGAATTCTTTAATTCGTCTTCAATATTAATTGGTGTTATAGATGAAGCCAGATCAGTCATAAACTGCTCGATCCCCTGAAATTTAGCGAGCTATTTCTATTTCCTAAAATAGCTAAGCTTGAAAACGTGATTTGGCATTCTAACACAGTTATTTAATGGCGCTAGACCCAAATATCGATTCATTTTAAATAACCAGATAAAGTCAATTCACTTGATTAAAATCAAGGCATAGGCGCAATAAATCACCACTTTGTTCCACAAAATCATAACTTGTTTGTTTCTTGCCACTATTCATTATAATCTGAGCTAAATACGGATTTGTCACTGTGAGGTAATTAAAGTGCAAACACATAGCAATGTTGATCCACAAGAGATCGCGAAGTTTGAAAAGATGGCCGCTACTTGGTGGGACCCCAAAGGTGAATTTAAGCCGCTACACAACTTAAATCCACTACGTCTTAACTATATTGATCAAACCGCTGGTGGCATTTTTGGTAAGCAGGTACTGGATGTCGGTTGCGGTGGTGGTATTTTATCTGAAAGCATGGCAAGAATCGGCGCCCATGTAACCGGGCTCGATATGGGAGAAGAGCCCCTTGATGTTGCTAGACTTCACGCCTTAGAAACGGGTGTGGAGATAAACTATATAAAGAACACTGCCGAAGCACATCGCGATGAACATCGTGGTCATTATGATGTAGTGACGTGTATGGAGATGCTTGAGCATGTCCCTAACCCTAGTTCGGTCATTCAAGCCTGCGCCGATATGGTCAAACCTGGCGGATATGTGTTCTTCTCAACTATTAACCGTAATCTACGTGCCTATGTTGAAACCATTCTAGGTGCTGAATATGTACTAAAGATGCTACCTGTTGGCACTCACGATCATAATAAATTTATTAAACCATCAGAGCTTATTGAGCTGGCTGAAAATGCAGAGCTGTTTTGTAAAGATGCTTGTGGGATCACCTATAATCCGATTACCGATATCTTTAGGTATACCAAAAGTCTTGAAGTTAACTACATGATTGCGACAGTTAAGAATGACTAAGGCTGAAGCATTAAAAATCAAAGGCGTACTGTTTGATCTAGATGGTACGCTGGCCGATACTGCGCCCGATATGATTGAAGCGCTCAATATGAGTTTAGAAGCCTTAGGCCACTCGCGTGTACCGTTTGAACAAATCCGCGACAGTGCGTCTCATGGCAGTATTGCAATGATTAAAGCCGCCCTGCCAGCCATTGAAGAACAGTATATTGCTCAGTTACAGCAATCGCTTTTTGATCATTATGAGTTGATTAACGGCGACGACTGCAAACTGTTTAATGGGTTAGATAGACTATTGGATAGACTGAATCATTTAGCCATTCCCTATGGCGTAGTCACCAATAAACCAGCACGCTTTTCACGCCCGCTTTTAAACAGATTAGGCCTTACGGCCCAAATGCCGGCGGTGATTAGTGGCGACACAACCCTTTACGCTAAGCCCCATACCGCACCTATGCACTTAGCCGCTCAGCAGCTAAAAGTCCTCCCAGAGCATATCCTTTATCTTGGTGATGCAGAGCGCGACCTTATTGCGGCAAAAGCGGCCAATATGATCTCAGGGCTTGCACTATGGGGTTATATTGGTGCCAATGATGATGTTTCGCTTTGGCCTGCTGATCTCAGTTTTGAGACTGGCGATCATTTAGCAGACTTTTTTACACTTGCTCAGTAGAATTAACTTTACAGCTGAACAAGTTTTCAACTCTAAAGTGCTAGGCTTGAATACTTCACACTAATAGTTGTAAAAATGTTCTGCTTAGATCGCTCAAGTAAGTGGCGATCTGACAGAACATTTTTATTTGTTTAATTGTTAACCTTTTAAAAGGAAATCAAACCAAAACAAGCTTTAACGGTTAGCCATTACTAACAGGTTCGATTATCCTCAAGATATCCACAACTTGTCCCCTAAATTCCCACTTGCAAAAAACCAACAACCTCACTATCTTGTAGCTATTGAATCTCAAAACACCATATATAGTGTGTGAGTGATAGAGGTAGGCACTATTTAGTCGTTTGTGTCAACAAAAAGGAACTCCCCGATTTTCGGTTAAAATCTGTTTGTTTACAGGGAAACGTACGGTGCGCCTACACAGGTCACTTTCATAAATATAAAAACCAAGGTTTATCGTTAATGAATAGCAATATGACAGTCACCAAGCGTAGTGGCGAACGTGAGACTATCGATCTAGACAAGATCCATCGCGTTATTGAATGGGCGGCAAAAGGACTCAACAATGTCTCTGTATCTGAAGTAGAGCTGCGCTCTCATCTGCAGTTTTTCGATGGCATTGCAACAGAAGCCATCCATGAGACTATCATTAAAGCGGCTGCAGATCTGATCTCACCTGAGTCACCAGACTACCAGTTTCTGTCTGCGCGCTTAGCTATTTTCCACTTACGTAAAAAAGCTTTCGGTCAATTTGAACCGCCTAAGCTATACGATCATGTGGTTAAACTGGTTGAACTAGGCAAGTACGACACACATATTCTTGAAGATTATAGCCGTGAAGAGCTTGATACATTAGACAGCTACATCGATCACTGGCGTGATATGAATTTCTCTTACGCCGCGGTAAAACAGCTAGAAGGTAAGTATCTGGTTCAGAACCGCGTTAGCCACGAGATCTACGAAAGTGCTCAGTTCCTTTATATCTTGGTTGCAGCTTGCTTATTTGCCAAGTATCCAAAAGACACGCGCCTTCAGTATGTTAAAGATTTTTACGATGCGACCTCAACATTCAAGATCTCACTGCCAACACCAATTATGGCTGGTGTGCGTACGCCTACGCGCCAATTCAGCTCTTGTGTATTGATTGAATGTGGCGACAGCTTAGACTCAATTAACGCGACCTCTTCTTCAATCGTTAAGTACGTATCTCAGCGCGCAGGTATCGGGGTCAACGCAGGCCGTATTCGTGCACTTGGTAGCCCAATTCGTGGCGGTGAAGCATTCCATACGGGTTGCTTACCTTTTTACAAGTACTTCCAAACGGCGGTTAAGTCATGCTCTCAAGGCGGCGTACGTGGTGGTGCAGCAACTCTCTTCTACCCTATGTGGCACTTAGAAGTTGAATCACTATTAGTACTTAAGAACAACCGTGGTGTGGATGATAACCGTATTCGTCACTTGGACTACGGTGTACAGATCAACAAGATAATGTATCAACGTCTTATTCAAGGTGGCATGATCAGTTTGTTCAGCCCATCTGATGTACCTGGTATGTACGATGCATTCTTTGAAGATCAAGAAGAATTTGAGCGTCTGTATCTTAAGTATGAAGCCGATCCTAGCATCCGCAAAAAGCAGATCAAAGCGGTTGAGTTGTTCTCGTTAATGATGCAAGAGCGTGCCTCTACTGGCCGGATCTACATTCAAAACGTTGACCACTGTAATACCCACAGTCCATTTGACTCTAAGGTTGCACCAGTTCGTCAGTCTAACTTATGTTTAGAAATTGCCCTACCAACTAAGCCGTTAAATAACATTAACGACCCAGATGGCGAAATTGCGCTTTGTACACTGTCGGCATTGAACTTAGGCGCGATTAAGAAACTTGAAGAGCTCGAGCCATTGGCCGATCTTGCAGTACGTGCGCTAGATAACTTATTAGATTATCAAGATTACCCGATCATCTCTGCTAAGAAAGCATCGATGAACCGCCGTACTCTTGGTATAGGCGTGATTAACTTTGCTAATTACTTAGCGAAGGAAGGCGTGCGTTACTCTGATGGCTCAGCCAACGGCATTACCCACAAGACATTTGAAGCGATTCAATTCTACCTATTGAAAGCGTCAATGAAGCTAGCTCAAGAACAAGGCGCCTGCCCTGCATTCCATGAGACAACTTACGCTAAAGGTATTTTGCCAATTGATACCTACAAGCGCGATCTAGACAAGATCTGTGATGAGCCGTTACATCTAGACTGGGAAACACTGCGTGAAGAGATCAAGACTCACGGTCTACGTAACTCAACCCTGTCTGCGCTAATGCCGTCTGAGACCTCTTCGCAGATCTCTAACGCAACTAACGGCATCGAGCCACCACGAGGTTTAATCAGCGTTAAAGCCAGTAAAGATGGTCAGCTAAAGCAAGTTGTTCCAGACTTTGAAAAGTACCAGTACAGCTATGAGCTACTATGGCAAATGCCAAGTAACGATGGTTACTTACAGCTAGTGGGTTTAATGCAAAAATTTGTCGATCAGTCGATTTCAGCAAACACCAACTACGACCCAACTCGTTTTGAAGGTGGCCGCGTACCGATGAAGGTACTGCTAAAAGACTTATTAACCGCTTACAAATATGGTGTGAAGACACTTTACTATCACAATACTCGTGATGGAGCTTCAGATAGTCATGACGATATCACTGCCGTCGAGAAAGAAGATGACAGTTGCGCTGGCGGCGCATGTAAGATCTAACCCAAGATTTTAATCATTAGTATTAAACGTTAATTTAAGGGGGCCTAGCCCCCGTTATCGGAAGATAGAAAAATGGCCTATTCAACATTTTGTCAAACTCCAAACAATGCAATGCTAGAGCCTATGTTTCTTGGGCAATCAGTTAACGTAGCGCGTTATGATCAACAAAAATATGAAGTATTCGAAAAGCTGATCGAAAAACAGCTTTCCTTCTTCTGGCGTCCAGAAGAGGTTGACGTTAGCCGCGATAAAATCGATTACGCTGCCCTGCCAGAGCATGAAAAGCATATTTTCATCTCAAACCTTAAGTATCAAACGCTACTCGATTCAATTCAAGGCCGTTCGCCAAACGTGGCGTTTTTACCTTTAGTGTCGCTACCAGAGCTAGAGACCTGGATTGAAACATGGTCCTTCTCAGAAACGATTCACTCGCGCTCATACACCCATATTATTCGTAATATTGTTAACGATCCTTCAATCGTATTTGATGACATCGTGCAAAACGAAGAGATTTTAAAGCGCGCAAGTGACATTGCTAATTACTACGATGACTTGATCAAATTAAGCCAAGCTTACCACCTACATGGTGAAGGCAAACATGAGATCGAAGGTGAAGTAGTTGAAGTCACTAAACGTGAAATCAAAAAAGCCCTATACCTATGTATGATGTCGGTTAACGTGCTAGAAGCAATCCGATTTTACGTTAGCTTCGCCTGCTCATTTGCATTTGCAGAGCGTAAGGTAATGGAAGGCAATGCGAAAATTATTCGTCTAATCGCTCGCGATGAAGCGCTACACCTTAACAGCACCCAGCATATTTTGAAAATCATGCAAGGTGGCAAAGACGACCCAGAAATGGCAGAGATTGCTAAAGAGTGTGAACAAACGGCTATCGACATCTTCGTTAAAGCTGCTGAGCAGGAAAAAGAGTGGGCTAAATACCTATTCAAAGATGGTTCAATGATCGGTCTGAACGAGCATATCCTATGTCAGTATGTTGAATACATCACTAACGAGCGCATGAAAGCCGTTAATCTCGCATCGCCATATGAAGAGAAGAGCAACCCACTTCCTTGGATGAAAAACTGGTTGGAGAGCGACTCTGTTCAGGTAGCTCCCCAAGAGGTAGAGGTCTCATCTTACCTCGTGGGTCAAATCGACTCTTCTATCGACGAAGATGAGTTTTCAGACTTTGACCTTTAAGCCGGCCAACTTTAGTCAAGCTAGCTTTAAGAAGGCTCCTATCGTGAGCCTTCAAGGCATGCCTGTGTTGCTGTTTAATCAGCAACACTTAACCTTGCTTGAAGCACTTGAACAAAAACGAGTAAAGATATTCTCTGAGTGTCGAAGTGGTTATTGTGGCCAGTGCAAAACTAAGGTCAAAAGCGGAAAAGTCACTTATATCCGTGAGCCACTTGTATCGTTAGAAGCTGATGAATGCTTGCCCTGCTGCTGCGCCCCTGACGGCGATATCGATTTAGCCCTTTCAGCCGAAGGGGCTGAGATGGTTGTACGCATGCCCAGCGATAAATCAGCTGTTACAAAAGGGATTTAACTCTGCTCTCTTACAATATTGGCTACGCCCTTGAGTGGTGTATTTAATACGATAAAACTACCGCTAAGTTAGTGCAAGACAGTTGCAACGAGCATTTTTTGCTCTACTGAGTATAATGACCTACGAAAGGAACTCACTCTAAAGGTTAGTATGCAAGCAGACAATCCCCCTCAACTATTATCAGTATTAACGAAAGTGACCATCATAGGTAACGCGAATGGAGAATGGCAGCTTCCACCGGACGGCGCCACCTTCATTTTTAACGGTACAAAATCCCCCAACCAAGCAAACTCAAAAAACAGTGCACTCATCAACATAAGTAATGGCCCATTTGCAGGCTCAAACTGTCCTTTTGTTGTGTCAGGGCCATTTCCTAAAAATGAACTAGAGTCATTAACCCTGCAACTGATTGAGGTAGCAGAGTCATTAGAAAAACAGCTTCATTGTTGGCCTTCTACAGGCTTGGTAACCATAGTTTTGATGGCAAAACTTGCGGCCCAATTAGATGTGAAACGTATGTCACTATTGCCAAGCCTTAAGCGTAATCTCACCATGGCGAGTGATGCGCACTTACCTTGCATAGTTCATAATTGGCTTGGTGAACGTCGAATTGCATTAGATCTAGCCAAAGCTAACCTTAACTGGCCAGAATTATATTTAAGCTCACCTTCATCAGACACGGGTTTAGCTCCCCACATCACTTCTAATACGGTTGACTATACCCACCAGTGCCCTTTTGAATTGCTTGCTAAATTACGTCAGAAATCTTTAGATAAAACAACTTCACCGAATGAGATGTTGGCGCTCCTAATTTATCTATCAACAAGCCCCATTGAAAGCTGGTTACAGCATTCAAGTCAGGAAAAATTATTAGCCAGCGAGCAGATGTTTTTTAATCAAAAAACTGATATGAATTCAGGTTTTTGGTATTTAAATAATAATCACGCTTCTCAATATTTGGATGGCATTCGATACCGACTAGCATATTGTCAACAAATGAGCCCCGCAAAGCAAAAGCTGTTCTAACAAGACACGTTAGACCAACTATTTCTCTGCCAAACTCGCCAGCCGCCTATGCAATAAAAACAAAAAAGACCAGCAGCGAATGCAACTGGTCTAATCGAGCCTAATTGTGTTAGTTCAAAACGGATATAAGGCTATTTTGCCAATCGAACCGAATCAACATCGATAGTTGTATATGACCAGCCGCTATCGACTTCACCCTGAATAACTATTTTGGTTTCAGGTGTTGCCTCTACGCCTTTCCAATCGCGATCGTCAATCTCAATAATAATCTCACCTGTGTCATCCCTAAATTTATATTCTTCGTCACCTAAGCTCGCATCAATGTAACCGGTTAACATAACTTGTGTGTCATCTTTCGCTTCTAAAGCCACAGCAACCGTCTGAACCTTTACGTTACTAGGGCCTATAAATCCGCCCTTGTTTTCAGTCGTTTGACCTGCGAATACACTAGATGATGCGAGTACCAATACACTTACTAATAAGACTTTGTTCATGCCTTTATTTCCTTTAAAAATTCACACTTTAGTACATGCGCATTTCAATGCTCATACTTCTCTAAAAACGATAATTGATCACTCGTGAACAAAGCGTGAAATAACAAGAGGATTAAAAGTTAAAATTTGGTCTTAGGAGTAAAACAGCACAAAGGGGCGATACAATCCCTTGTAAAAGCCCCAACGATGATATCTATTTGCCTCTTGTTCTCAATCCTACACCTTTAAACAACAATAAAAAAACCTGCTAATGCATGAAACAGAAGCAGGTTTTCTTTAGAAGCGACAACAGATTAGAGTGCGATGGCTAACTCCGCACCTTGGCGGATTGCGCGCTTGGCATCAAGTTCAGCCGCAACATCGACGCCACCGATAAGGTGAACAGGTATGCCAGTAGATTTCATCTCATCCACAAGCTCAGTATTTGATACTTGGCCAGCACACAAGATGACATTATCCACATCCAACACTTGGGCATTACCATCGACCTTGATATGCAGGCCCTGCTCGTCGAATTTCTCGTAGCTGACACCCGTTTTCATCGATACTTGATGTTGCTTTAATACAGAGCGGTGGATCCAACCTGTGGTTTTACCTAAGCCCTTGCCCATCTTGGTGGTTTTACGTTGTAGCAAGTACACTTCACGATGCTTATCTTCAGGTACTGGCTCAGTCAAACCGCCAGGCTGCTTATATTCTTTGTCTATGCCCCACTGTTTTAACCAACGATTTAAGTCTAGAGTTGAAGACTCAGATTCACACAGGAAATGGGCCATATCGAATCCAATTCCGCCAGCACCTATGAGTGCCACCTTTCGGCCAATCTCTACCTCGCCATTGAGAACTTGTTGATAATCGACGACTTTAGGGCTATCGAAACCGGGTAAATCGATAGGTCTTGGTCTGACGCCTGATGACATAACAATTTCGTCAAATTTCTCGTCACGGACGACACTAGCATCGAGGCGGGTGTTTAAACGTAGCTCCACATTATGAAGCTTCATCTGATTCAGAAAGTAACGGATAGTTTCATTAAACTCTTCTTTGCCTGGGATCTTACGTGCAAGATTAAACTGCCCGCCCACTTCCGGTTTAGCCTCAAACAATACCACTTCATGGCCGCGACTCGCGGCATAAATCGAGAATGCCATGCCAGCAGGTCCCGCTCCCATCACGGCAATGCGCTTCTTCTTTTGTACTGGAGTGAAGTTAAGCTCAGTTTCATAACATGCTCTTGGGTTGACAAGGCAAGTGGCGCGCTTTAGTGAGAAGGTATGGTCGAGACATGCCTGATTACAACCAATACAGGTGTTGATAAGCTCCGGCGTATTAGCTGCAGCCTTATTAACAAACTCAGGATCGGCGAGGAATGGGCGTGCCATGGACACCATATCTGCCTGACCTGAAGAGATAATATGCTCGGCAATTTCAGGAGTGTTAATGCGGTTAGTAGCGATAAGCGGAATTGACATCTCTTTCATCAGGCGCTCGGTCACCCAAGCAAATGCGCCTCGAGGTACACTCGTGGCGATAGTCGGTACACGGGCTTCATGCCAACCGATCCCTGTATTGATAATCGTCACGCCCGCCTGTTCGAGCCACTTAGCGAGTTGGACAACCTCTTCCCAAGTTGATCCATTATCAACCAGATCAAGCATCGATAATCTAAAGATGATAATAAAATCAGCACCGACCTTAGCGCGGATTTGCTTCACTATTTCGATTGGGAATTGAGCACGACTCTCAAACGCTCCGCCCCATTTATCGGTTCGCTTATTGGTACGAGAGCTAATAAATTGGTTAATCAGATAGCCTTCACTTCCCATTACTTCGACACCATCATAGCCTGCTTTTTTAGCTAAAGCCGCGCTGGTAGCATAATCTTTAATCGTGGAAGCAACCTGTCGTGTGGACATCGCCGATGGAGTAAATGGCGTGATAGGCGATTTGATCTTACTTGGTGCACTCGAGAAAGGGTGATAACCGTAGCGTCCTGCGTGCAGTAATTGCATGCAGATCTTGCCCCCCGCCTCATGTACCGCCTTGGTCACTATGGTATGTTTCTTAACCTGCCAAGGAAAACTCAGTTGGCAGGCATTAGGCGCTAGGCGCCCTCGTAGATTAGGTGATATCCCACCAGTGACGATTAATCCAACACCACCGAGTGCGCGCTCTTTATAAAACGCTGCCAGTTTCTCAAAGCCGCCCTTTTCTTCTTCTAAACCTGTGTGCATTGATCCCATCAATACGCGGTTTTTTAACTGGGTAAATCCCAGATCTAAGGGTTCTAATAAATGCGGAAACGACATTCAAACATCCTTTTTAAACAAGTGATTTAATCCAGCATACCCTGAGTAAACAATAAGCTCAATAAGCGGATGAATAGATTCCTTTACAATTGAGTTTTCCTTTCGGGCGAAATTTCAGTTAGCATTATATCAACTACGCTATATAGGAGTGGCTGATGCCCACTAAACCCTCAATATTTAAAAGGATGTTCCTACTTACATGGAATACAGTCAATGGATTAAGAAAGCTTTTTCTTAATCTTATTTTCTTCGGACTGATTGCCGTTATTATCGTTAGCCTTACTGCTGATGATGGTGTTGAAGTTGAAGATGGCGCCGCGCTGGTACTGAACCTTTCAGGGGTTATTGTTGATCAGAAACGTCAAGTCGACCCGATTGAAGCTGCGATGAAAAGTGGCGGAGAGGCCGATGGAAGTGGCGAGATATTACTTTCAGACGTTTTATTAGTGATTAACAATGCCGCCTCAGACAAGCGGATCAATCAGATAGTATTAGATCTTGGCATGTTAAGAGGCACAGGGATCAGCAAGCTACAATCTATTGGCAATGCTATTGAATCTTTTAAAGCTACAGGCAAGAGCGTTGTTGCTAATGCTAACTGGTATGGGCAAAACCAATACTTTCTCGCCAGCTTTGCCGACAAGATTTACTTAAACCCGCAAGGAAGTGTGGAAATTGAAGGCCTAGGTCGCTATCGACTCTATTTTAAATCAGCATTAGAAAAACTTCAGATTAATGCTCACGTCTTTAGAGTAGGCACATTCAAGTCCGCGGTTGAGCCTTTTATCCGTGATGATATGTCTGACGCAGCGAAAGAAGCTAATTTAGTCCTATTAAACGATTTATGGCAGAGCTACGCCGACACCGTTGCCGCAAATCGCGGTATCGACAGTGACAGCTTATCGTTAAGTGCAGATGATTATCTGGCACAGCTCGATAAAGCAGATGGCAAGTCGTCTGAAATGGCTCTTAATATGAAATGGGTCGATGGGCTCAAGTCTGCTGAAGAGTTTAGGTTATCTATGGTTGATGCCGTTGGTAAGTCTGCCGATGGGGAATCCTATAAGCATATCGACTTCTATGATTATCTATCTGTAGCTAAAACCTACCCTCCTTTATCACTCAATGACAAAGTCGGAATCGTTGTAGCTAAAGGAAACATCCTCAATGGTTCGCAACCCGCGGGGCAAATTGGCGGCGAGAGTACCTCTGAGCTTCTGAGAAAAGCGCGTTTCGATGATTCAGTTAAGGCCGTTGTACTTCGTGTAGACAGCCCTGGTGGTAGTGCCTTTGCCTCCGAGCAGATCAGGCAAGAAGTGCTTGCATTAAAAGCGGCGAATAAGCCTGTGATCGTCAGTATGGGCAGCTACGCCGCATCGGGTGGTTACTGGATCTCTGCCAGCGCCGATTATATCTACGCAACCCCTACGACCCTTACAGGCTCTATTGGGATCTTCGGTATGGTCACCACTTTTGAAGACGCGCTAGCGAGCATTGGAGTTCACACCGACGGCGTTGGTACCTCTGAATGGGCGGGTTTCTCGGTGACTAAAGGCCTAACACCTCAAATAAAGGCAATAATCCAGCGTCATATCGAACGTGGTTACCTCGACTTCATCTCGCTTGTGGCAAAAGAGCGTGATATGAGTCTTGAACAGGTTGATAACATCGCCCAAGGTCGTGTCTGGACCGGCCGAAAGGCTCTGGAACTCGGTCTAGTCGACGATTTAGGGGAGCTTGAAGATGCGGTGACTAAAGCCGCTGAAATGGCATCACTCGATACCTTCGATACCGAGGTCATAGAGAGAGAGTTGTCGCCTCAAGAGCAATTCATTCAAGAAATGTTTGCTTCTGCGTCAAGCTACCTGCCCCAGAGCATGACTCAATCAAGCCTACTTGAAAGCTTGCTGTCAAAGTGGTCAGGTGTGATTGAAGAGTTTAAAGCCTTCGACGACCCCAATGGCGTGTATCTGTATTGCGATACCTGCAATTACTAACCACCATTATTTATCAAGAGAGCCCTGCCATTGCAGGGCTTTTATATATCAACCCTACTACACTTTTTGGACAGCGAAATATACCGACAGCAAGTTTGTTACGAGAGATTTCAATTCATTAATTTCTATTTAACGCACAAATGTATCAAAACAGTATTTTAGTGCCCTTTGCTTGGGATAAATGCCCCTATTAGCCTGCATCTAAAGCCACTTTAGGTATATAATCCCTGCATCGAGATTTAATCAAAAACTAAAAAACTAAATCAAATGACTAAACGATCTATCTATGTAGCCTACACTGGTGGCACCATTGGTATGCAAAAAACCGAACATGGTTTTGCTCCAGTTGCCGACTTCCTTACAGGCTGCGTAAAAGCCATGCCTGAGTTTTACCATGATGAAATGCCTAACTTCGTCATTAACGAATATTCGCCACTTATAGACTCCGCGAATATGAAACCTACTGATTGGCAGATGATAGCGGATGACATCAAAGCAAAATATGATCAGTATGACGGGTTTGTCATTCTTCATGGCACCGATACCATGGCGTTTACAGCATCAGCCCTCTCTTTCATGCTACAAGGCTTGCAGAAACCTGTTATCGTTACTGGCTCACAAATTCCGCTAGCTCAACTTAGATCGGACGGCCAAACAAACCTACTAAATGCGCTTTATATTGCCGCTAACTATCCTGTCGCAGAGGTTTGCTTATTCTTCAATAACAAGCTCTTTCGCGGTAACCGTACAACTAAAGCTCATGCCGATGGCTTCAACGCTTTTGCATCGCCAAACTTCCCGTTGTTGTTAGAGGCTGGCATTAAAATCCGTTGGCATGCTGGGAAACGTGCTAAATTTGATCCAAAGGTCGAGCTTAAAGTCGCCAAAATTAGCCCTCAACCTATTGGTGTTGTTACCCTTTACCCTGGCATTAACACCGAAATCTTCGCCAATATTCTTCAGCAACCTGTGAAGGCTCTTATCTTATTAACTTTTGGTGTTGGTAATGCACCGCAAACTCCTGAGTTACTAAAAACCCTAAAAGACGCCCAAGAGCGTGGCATAGTATTGGTCAACTTAACACAGTGCATGCAAGGGCGAGTCAACATGGATGGCTATGCAACAGGTAACGCGCTTGCAGAAGCAGGTGTAACCAGTGGTTACGATATGACCACAGAAGCAGCCCTGACTAAGCTGCACTACTTACTATCAACAGACATGAGCCCTGATGATATTCGCGCTGCGATGAAGGTGTCTATTGCCGGTGAGTTAACAGCAGACTAGTACCAATCATCAAATATGCTCTTTTGTAGCAGGCAATATTAAAAAAGCCCAAACATTATGCTTGGGCTTTTTGTTACTTCTTTTTAGACTAAAGGTCGTGTTCTTTAAATTCGGCGATCGCCTCACCTTTAAACTGCTTTTTAAGCTCAGACTTAGACAGCTCGTTGACCTGCCCTTCACTATTAATAGTAAAATGATCCGTCTGCTTGAGCCTTCTTGCTTGATAAAGCATAACCACCTGTTGAGTCGATGCTCGTTGCTCAGGCGTTAACACGGTACCATCTTCCCACTTACCCAGTTCAACAGCGCTCAGTAGACGCTGATAAACTTCATCGGGCATTTCGTCGATAACTTTGTTTATATCGGTCATACTTTTTTCCGTTTATGCAGAACTATCTGAATTCGAGTAATTAGGTAGCCAACAAAGCCAAGTGAAAATGCACCAACAGCAATATTTGCTCTTAGGCCTTCAGCTGGCTCGCCTCCCCAAAACCAAATCACTACACCTGCAATAAACAGGGTCAGTGCTAAAAAGCTCTGATTCATTAACTGATTCGAACGCTTGATATGGCTAATAACTCTTAGGCTCTCATTATCAGACGAGATCTTCGCCTTACAATATGAACACTCCTTTGCCATACTCGAAATACGTTTATTACAGCTAGGACAATTAACTAATGCCATTGGCTACCTCTTAGTTTATGTCTTAAGTTGCACAAAAATGTCTTACTTAAGTTTATCAACCACAGCGTTCATTGCAATTAATGACGCTTCGCCAAGATAAATACAGCGCTCTGGTGACCAACCCGCCATTAAGTCTGGCATATTCGCATTATCTTTAAATGGCATCTCTAGGGTATTTGATAGGCAACCAAAAGTATGTGCAACCCAATTTGAAGCAACCGTCAAGTTAGCTTGGCCGGGTTGATCTTTATCGTAACCAAATTTATCTTGGAAATCAGGACTCGCCATCAATAGTGCATCGACAAAGGCTTGCTGACGCTCAGCATCTTTCTTGTTAAAGGCAGGTACGCCTTCACACCCAGCGAGGAACACGTATGGTAAACCTTCATCACCATGTACGTCATAGAAAAGATCCACGCCGGTCTCTTTCATCTTATTAACCACATAAAGCACTTCAGGGCTCTTCTCTAGAGAAGGCGTTTTCCATTCGCGGTTAAGGTTGGTTCCGACGGCGTTGGTGCGCAGGTGACCGCGGGCACTTCCATCTGGGTTCATGTTCGGTACAATGTAGAAGTTAGCTTTGTCTAGCAGCGCCTTAGCTGTAGGACAATCACTATCGAGTAGATTGTTCATTAAGCCTTCTACCAACCATTCCGCCATGGTTTCACCTGGATGCTGACGAGCGGTGATCCAGATCTTGGCTTTCTCTTCGTCGCCGTCACCAATCTTAACCAAGGTCATATCGCGGCCATCTAGCGTTAGGCCTAAGTGCTCAAGGCTAACTTGTGGATGGACTTGAACAGCAGCTAGCAGATCCTGATGACGCTCATAGCTGTATGGCGCGAAATAGGCAATCTGAATGGCATCACAATCGAGATCAACATGAATTGTTAATTTGCCATCTTTATATTCCGTTGGCAGTCTAAACCAATTTTGCCTATCGTAAGTCGCTACTGCTTGGTAATCTTCCCAGCCTTTAGTGTAAGAAGCCTTATCTGCATTAACGATGTTAAGTGTGTACTGGTTACCCACCACACCTTCTAGTTTAAAGTTAAACCACTGAAAAAATTCGCCGCCTTCATCGGGACGGATCGCTAACTGCACGTCATCTTTATTATCTAAATTGATAACTTCAATGTTGCCACTATCAAAATTCGCGGTAATACGCATAACACTTCCTTTTACTTTTGCTTATACGATTTGACTCTTACAGTTTGCAGCAGCAAACAAGCCAACAGTCGATCTTTGCGCTATAGAATAAACCAAAATGTGATAAGGAGCAGCCTAAACCCAACAAAAACCGCCAAATATCACAAGCATGCTCACTTAGAAGCTGCCTAAAGCCAAATACAGAGCTTTACCCCTCCCGTTAAATTCCCTACAATCGCTGCAATTGTTAAAACAAGAGAGAAACGATTCCTCTTGCAGTACCGCATTCGTTAAAGAACGGAGAGACTAATGACCCAAGCTAGACATTGTGAACTACTTATTCTGGGTTCAGGCCCAGCAGGCTACACTGCAGCAGTTTATGCAGCACGCGCGAACTTAAAGCCTGTATTGATCACAGGAATGCAGCAAGGTGGACAGCTAACCACAACGACTGAAGTTGAAAACTGGCCAGGCGATGCAGAAGACCTAACAGGTCCTGCACTTATGGAGCGTATGCAAAAACACGCTGAAAAGTTTGAAACTGAGATCATTTTCGATCACATCAATGAAGTGAACTTAAATGTTCGTCCTTTCCAGCTAAAAGGCGACAACGGCGAGTTTACCTGTGACTCACTTATTATCTCGACAGGTGCATCGGCTATGTACCTAGGCCTTGAATCTGAAGAGGCCTTTAAAGGTCGCGGCGTTTCGGCCTGTGCAACCTGTGATGGTTTCTTCTACCGTAATCAAAAAGTCGCCGTGATCGGTGGTGGTAACACTGCCGTTGAAGAAGCGCTTTACCTGAGCAACATCGCATCAGAAGTTCACCTGATCCACCGCCGTGATAGTTTCCGCAGTGAAAAGATCTTAACAAAGCGCCTAATGGACAAGGTTGAGAACGGCAATATCATCCTTCACTTAGACAACACTCTTGAAGAGGTGGTTGGCGATCAGATGGGTGTAACGGGTCTTAAGATGAAGAGCACAAAAGACGCCAGCATTAAAGATCTAGAGGTTGCAGGTGTATTTGTTGCTATTGGTCATAAGCCGAACACTGAGATGTTTGAAGGCCAACTAGAGATGAATAATGGCTATATCAAGATCCAAAGCGGTCTCGATGGCAACGCAACTCAGACAAGTATCGAAGGTGTGTTTGCTGCAGGCGACGTGATGGACCAACATTACCGCCAAGCAATTACCTCTGCTGGTACAGGCTGTATGGCTGCATTAGACGCAGAGCGTTACTTAGACGCACAGAAATAGCCCTTTCAGAGCGAACAAATTGAGCAGGCATTATGCCTGCTTTTTTGTCGCTATTTTTTCTCTCAGGTATCACGGCTGAGGATTTCAGTTATAAAAAAAGGGAGCCATAGGGCTCCCTTTCTAAAAAGATTCTAAACTAATTACTTAGCTAAAGCGTCTTTTGCTTTTTCTACTAAAGTTGCGAATACAACTTTATCGAAAACAGCGATGTCAGCTAGGATCTTACGGTCGATTTCGATTGATGCTTTTTTCAAACCATTAATGAAACGGCTGTAAGATAGGCCATTTTGACGAGATGCCGCGTTGATACGTGCAATCCATAGTTGACGGAATTGACGTTTCTTTTGACGACGGTCACGGTAAGCATATTGACCAGCTTTAGTTACTGCTTGAACAGCAACGCGGTAAGTACGGCTACGAGCGCCATAATAACCTTTAGCTAATTTAAGTACTTTCTTGTGACGAGCACGAGCGGTTACACCACGCTTAACTCTAGGCATTGTTCTTTACTCCTCTAATTAAGCGTATGGTAGTTGACGTGCAATTGCTGGCACATCAGACTTAGCTACTAAACATTTAGCACGTAAGTGACGTTTACGCTTAGTGCTCTTCTTGGTCAAAATGTGACGTAAATGGGCTTGCTTGCGCTTGAAACCATTAGCGGTTTTCTTAAAACGCTTTTGTACACCCTTGTCTGTTTTCATTTTAGGCATTGCTAAAACTCCGCATTGGGACAATTAATAAAACGCAAGGCGAACAGGAAACCTCAAGAGGCCCCTGTTACTTTTATGGTTGCCTTACTATTTCTTTTTCGGCGCTAGAACCATAACAGCTTGGCGACCTTCCATTTTAGGGAAAGACTCCACAACTGCAATTGCTTCCAAATCAGTCTTGATACGGTTCAGAAGATCCATACCTAGACTTTGGTGAGCCATCTCGCGACCACGGAAACGCAGCGTTACTTTCGCTTTGTCGCCGTCTTCTAGAAAACGAGTCAGGTTGCGTAGTTTTACCTGATAATCGTTTTCGTCTGTACCGGGACGGAATTTAATTTCCTTCACCTGTACAATTTTCTGCTTCTTCTTTTGTTCTTTTTGAGCTTTGGCTTTGTCAAAAAGGAACTTACCGTAGTCCATAACACGACAAACTGGCGGCTCAGCATTAGGACTGATTTCTACAAGATCTACGCCGGCTTCGTCAGCGATCTCTTGAGCTTCTCTAATGCTCATGATTCCCAATTGCTCACCGTCAAGACCGTTTAGACGGACTTCTGGCACACCAGTGATGAGTTCGTTAATTCTGTTTGGGGCCGCCTGGCGCCCTGCTGTTTTCTTGATCTTTATGACCTAATCCTCCAACAAATTGAGACTACGGAGCGAAATCTGGTTCTTGAGCTTAGTAGCAAATTCTTCGATCTGCATCTTACCTAAGTCAACGCCTTCACGGGTACGCACCGCTACTTCCTTATTTTCCATCTCTTGGTCACCAACGACCAATAGATAAGGCACACGCCTTAAGGTATGTTCGCGTATTTTAAAGCCTATCTTCTCATTCCTCAAGTCTTTAGTTGCACGAATTCCATGTTCTTTGAATAAATTAACGACATTGTCCACATAATCAGACTGTTTATCGGTAATATTCATTACAACAACTTGAACTGGTGACAACCAAGCTGGGAATTTACCTGCATATTCTTCAATTAGAATACCCAAGAAGCGCTCTAGTGAACCTAAGATCGCACGGTGGATCATAACAGGTGTTTGACGGCTGTTATCTTCAGCAACATAGGTTGCACCTAAACGACCAGGTAGAGCGTAATCGAGCTGCACAGTACCACATTGCCACGCTCTGTCTAGACAGTCATGTAATGTGAATTCAATCTTAGGGCCGTAGAAGGCACCTTCGCCCGGTAGGATCTCAAATTCGATACCGTTAGCAGTCAATGCTTGCTTAAGTGCCTCTTCAGCACGATCCCACATATCATCGTCACCAATACGCTTTTCAGGGCGTGTTGAAAGCTTAACGACAATATTATTAAAGCCGAATGTTTCGTATGTATCGTAAACCATCTTGATACATGCGCTCACTTCCTGCTGAACTTGCTCTTCAGTACAGAAGATATGAGCATCATCTTGAGTAAAGCCACGTACTCGCATTAGGCCATGTAGTGAACCCGATGGCTCATTACGGTGACAACAACCAAACTCCGCCATACGAAGTGGCAGATCACGGTAAGACTTAAGACCTTGGTTAAAGATCTGTACGTGACCAGGGCAGTTCATTGGCTTAACTGCGTATTCGCGGTTTTCAGAGCTCGTAGTGAACATGGCTTCTGAGTACTTGTCCCAGTGACCACTACGTTCCCACAATACTCTGTCCATCATCAATGGACCTTTTACTTCTTGATAAGTGTATTGGCCTAGCTTTTGACGAATAAACTTCTCAAGTTCTAGGAACAAGCTCCAACCGTCGTTATGCCAAAACACCATGCCAGGTGCTTCTTCTTGCATATGGTAAAGGTCTAACTGCTTACCAATCTTACGGTGGTCACGCTTAGCCGCTTCTTCAAGACGGTTAAGGTGGACTTTAAGTGCTTTCTTATCAGCCCAAGCTGTACCATAAATACGCTGCAACATCTTGTTGTCTGAGTTACCGCGCCAGTAGGCACCTGCAACACTCATTAACTTGAAGTTTTGGCAGAATTTCATGTTAGGTACGTGAGGACCACGACACATGTCGATATATTCTTCATGGTGATAAAGCGCAGGCGTTGAGTCCTTGCTGATGTTCTCATCAAGAATCGCCATCTTGTAGCTTTCGCCACGGGCTTCGAAGGTATCACGCGCTTCTTGCCAGCTAACAACACGCTTATCGACGTTGTAATTAGTCTTTGCAAGCTCTGTCATGCGCTTTTCTAGCGCATCGATGTCTTCCTGAGTCAACTTATGGTCAAGGTCAACGTCATAGTAGAAACCGTTATCGATAACTGGACCGATAGCCATCTTAGTTTCTGGGAACAGTTGCTTAATCGCGTGACCTAACAAATGAGCGCACGAGTGACGAAGAATTTCTACGCCCTCTTCATCTTTAGCTGTGATGATAGAAAGATCTGAGTCGGTTTCAATCAGATCGCAAGCATCTTTTAGCTCGCCGTTCACGCGACCCGCGATACAGGCTTTAGCAAGGCCAGGACCGATATCAGCAGCAACATCTAAAGTAGAAACAGGGTTAGCAAACTCACGTTTGCTTCCGTCAGGAAGTGTAATAACAGGCATGATTATTCCTTTTCCAGTGGTGACCCCTACGTAGGGCCACTTGGTTTTAAATTAAGTATGGGTGCGCACTACTGGGACTAGGCCATACAGTGGTCTGGGTTTTCCAGCGTGCAAGCCGCTAATTCTAGTTGATAGGGAGTACATGATGCAAGCTTTCCATTCGATTAGTTTTTCTTATCAAGTTATCTAATAAACACTGGGCAAATGTAATGAAACTAACAAGTTAATGTCACAGTTTGTTCACGCTTTATTTCTAATATGGCCGAGACTTAATAAGGAGGTCATGATGATTAAAACATTGATGTTAACCGCCGCACTTTTTCAGCCAGAAATAGCAGGAGAAGAGCAACAAGACACGCTAATAATGGATAAACAAGCCATTGTTGCCCAAATAGAATCTCAGCTTGATGATTCAATCTCGCTAATGACGCAAAACTTGCTCAACGAATGTAATAGATTAAAAGCCAACAGCGTCCCCACTACGATTGCAGAGTTTACTCCGACGATAAACAACCGTTTGAGTCATAACCAATCCTCTCACGTGACTCCCTAACAAGAGTGTATTTGGCTGCGACTTCTATTCTTTGCTTGCTCTGGCTATGATGTAGTTATACTGGGCTAATAGCTAACAACTGTTATATTTTAGCCTCATTTTATCTGCTATCTAAAAGGCTTCAATATGACAACTTGGGCATTAGTCACGGGCGCACCGAAACGGATTGGACGCGCAATTGCAACTCAACTTCATGAGGATGACTACAATATCGTGATCCATTACGGTCAATCTGTAAATGAAGCCCAAGCACTATGCGATGAGCTAAACACTAAGCGCGCCGACTCTGCGATCATTATGCAGGCCGACTTAGCCGACGCTACCGCATTAGATAAACTAGTCGCACAAATAGAGACTCGTGCTCTAAGCCTTGAAGTCCTTATTAATAACGCCTCTTGCTTCTACCCGACTCCTATTGGCAAGAGCTCTTTTACTAAAGCACAACAACTGCTTGCCACCAACCTTATCGCACCTTATATGCTGGCTGAAAAACTCTGCCCACAACTCTCAGCAAATAATGGCTGCGTGATTAACCTTTTAGACATCCATGGCAAGCGCCCACTAAAAGATCATGGACTATACTCTATATCAAAGGCTGCACTTGAAATGGCAACACTGTCATTGGCACAAGAACTCGCCCCGAACATACGTGTAAATGGCGTATCACCCGGTGCAATTCTCTGGCCGGAACAGTCCAATATGGAATCGCAACAAGCTGTTTTAGGCGCAATCCCCTTGGCGAAGCTTGGACAGCCTGAAGACATTGCCAAGCTTATTTCACATTTAGTTAGCGCGCCTTATATCACAGGCCAGGTGATAGCTGTCGATGGAGGGCGAAGTGCAGTAGGTTTTATGGGAGCGTAATTATGCGATTCATCAACAAGACAATTAGCTGTCCTCACTGCGGGCACCACCAACACATTAATATCGATGCTACCTGTGGCGATCAGGATTACTATGAGGACTGTCGGGTGTGCTGCAACCCAATCCATATGCGATTGCACATGGATGAAGCCCAACATAAGATTGAACTTTTTATTGATTCAGACGATGAGCAGATCTATTAATCAGTAACGCCCTTTTCCACCTATGTGGGCGCAGCAGTGAACCGCACTGCTGCAACGACACATTACACTGCAAATCGCTTGGCTAGCACACGCTCTACCGTGTCCACGATCGCCTGAGTTTGGCTGTCGATCTCAATATTGATCACATCGCCTTTTTGATAACCATCAAGATTTGTAAGCTTCAGTGTTTCAGGGATCAAGTGCAACATAAAGGTGTCTTCAGTTACCTCACCCACTGTCAGGCTACAACCATTAACACCAACGAAGCCTTTATACAAAATGTAGTTCATCCATTTAGGCTCAACTTTCAAACGGATATCATAATGTTCTTCAGTGACACTGACGAAATCGACCTCAGCTAAGGTGTGAACATGGCCCGATAAAATATGCCCGCCAATCTCGCTACCAAAGGTTAATGAACGTTCAATGTTAACCTGTGAGCCAACTCTCAGTTTTGATAGGTTAGTTAGCTTAAGGGTCTCTTCCATTACATCGAAAAACACCCTATCATCATCTATTCTTGTAACCGTTAAACATACACCGTTATTTGCGACACTTGCCCCTAGTGAAAGTCCCTCGCGCAAATCCGGCCCAATTGCGATTTGTAGCGTGTTTAAGCCTGATTTCTTATCTATCGCCAACACTTCGCACGTTGCTTGAACTATACCTGTAAACATTATTATCTCTCGTTAGTATATTAAGGGCTGTACCCATGAACCATTCTGGCTTTCAAGCCAAACGCTTAATCCAATTAGCGCTACCCGTGTTAATTGCCCAAGTCACGCAAACTATGATGGGCTTTATCGATACCGTCATGGCGGGTCGTGTCGCTGCCGTCGATATGGCTGCTGTAGCTATCAGTGCCAGTCTTTGGTTACCCGCTTTGCTTTTTGTTCAAGGTCTACTCATGGCCTTTACACCTGTGTTTGCCCACCATCATGGTGCCGACAATCAAAAAGCGATTCAACCTTTGGCTTATCAAGGCGCTTATATTGCCATAATCGGTAGCTTAGGTGTGGTGCTATTCCTCTCATTTGCAGAGAATATATTTACCATGATGGATCTTGAACCAGAAATGGCGAGATTAGGCATCGGCTACCTAGATGGCTTTATGTGGGGCGTGCCAGCATTTGTACTCTATCAGGTACTAAGAGGCTGTAGCGAAGGGATCTCTTATACCCTACCAACCATGGTCATCGGCTTTGTGGGCCTTGCGGTCAACATCCCAGCTAATTACATCTTTATCTATGGCCACTTTGGCATGCCCGCTATGGGCGGCGCTGGTTGTGGTGTGGCTACGGCATTAGTGTTCTGGGCAATGTTTATCGCCATGATCATCTATATGCAGTTTCACCACAAGTTTAAAGAATTGGCTCCCTTCAAATCTTTTCATCTGCCAGACCTAAAGGTCATGGTGGATATGACAAAACATGGCTTACCTATCGCCATGGCGTTGTTTTTTGAAGTGAGTTTATTTGCAATCATCGCGCTACTTTTAGCACCTTTAGGCGCAACTGTAGTCGCAGGACATCAAATAGCACTGAACTTTTCATCGATTGTGTTTATGTTGCCGCTATCTTTGGGTATCGCAGTGTCTATCCGCGTTGGCTATTACTTAGGCCAAGATAAGCCTGAGATCGCCGCGTTAGTGACTAAACTGGCTCTGATGATCTCGTTTTCGTTAGCAGCCTGTACCGCAGTGATTACCATCTTATTTAGAAACGAAATTGCGCTTCTATATAACGACAACCCTGATGTGATTACACTGGCTGGTAGCTTGATGTTCTTCGCCGCTATCTATCAGTTATCAGATTCAATTCAGGTAGTTACAGCAGGTGCATTGCGTGGTTATAAAGATACCCGCAGCGCATTTTATATCACGCTGGTTTCGTATTGGGGCGTGGGCATGACCTTAGGCTACACATTAGCGCGCACCGACATCATAGTGCAGCATATGGGGGCTCAAGGCTTCTGGATTGGCTTGATTGCAGGTTTAACCTCTGCAGCTATCATGTTTGCCGCTCGTTTAAGATACATCCAGAAGCGAGGCTTTGTGGACTCAGCTATTTAATTAGAAGCTATCTCACTCTGCGTTAGTAACAACCAAAAAAGCCAGTAGCAGTTGCTACTGGCTTTTATCATTCGACTGTCTTGTCCTGGAATGTGTTTACACATTTAGGACTTTATTATGACCACACCAATACCAGCCCGCGTTAAGCGAACACAGCGAGATTATTCGTTAGGCTTTAAATTACAAGTTGTAGCTGCCGTAGA
>NZ_BPET01000050.1 GCF_019654915.1 Shewanella sp. MBTL60-007
AGGAGCGGTAGTTCAGTTGGACCGAGATTGTTCCAGACAATCTTCGGCATTCGCTCCATCCATGGAGCTTTTAGACTCTTTTAAAAAGAAAGCGGCCTGTCACGCGTGCCGAAGGCACATGGGTTCGTCTGTTGATAAGAGTAAGTCCGCCCCAGCTACGCTTCGCGTTCGTTAGCTCACGGCTATCGCCGTACTCAGCAACGGGGCTCATACTTTGCTAAATCTTGCCTCTTCTAATCAAAGCCTATCAACATCAAGAATAAAGCTTCTCTAACAATGACGGATGCTTTTCAAAGCTTCTGTGGTTATAGAGTTTAAGCTACAATGGCTTTTTGGATTCCTAAAGATACCCCGATGCAAGACAACTTCCCTTATTCGTTAAAGCCTCATAATACATTTGCGTTAGCTCGTTCTTGTCGTGAGTTAGTTCATGCTACAAAAAATGAGCAACTTATAGAGGTCAGTTGTCGCCTTTATCAGACTCATGAGCCGATGCTGATTTTAGGTGGTGGTAGTAATGTCATTTTTTGCGATGATTTTGCAGGAACAGTAGTCTTAGTTGAAACTAAGGGGATCGAGGTTTCCGCTGATGCAGAAAATCACTACTTGAGTGTTGCAGCTGGCGAAAACTGGCACGATTTGGTTTGTTTTTGTTTAGATAACGGATTTAGTGGATTAGAGAATCTAGCTCTTATCCCTGGCACAGTTGGCGCTGCACCTATTCAAAATATTGGTGCATATGGCGTTGAGATGAACGATTTCTGTGATTGGGTTGAATATGTTGAGTTAGAAAGCGGTAAGAAAATTCGCCTAAGTGCAGACGAGTGTGAATTTGGCTATCGTGATTCGATCTTTAAACGTCAATTACTGGAAAAGGCGCTGATTACCCACGTTGGCTTTAAACTGCCTAAGCAGTGGTTTCCTAAGCTGGAATATGGTCCGTTAAAAGCACTTAATGTATCTGGGGTTACGCCACAGCAAGTGTTTGATTGTATATGTGAAACTCGTCAGTCTAAATTGCCGGATCCTAAGGTACTTGGTAACGCTGGGAGCTTTTTCAAAAACCCTGTGGTCGATAGTGCGCAGTTTGATGCATTAACCGAGATCTATCCAAATATCGTTGGTTACCCCCACGGTTCAGGTAAAACCAAAGTCGCAGCGGGTTGGTTAATCGATAATGCGGGTTTGAAAGGTTTTAAAATCGGCGGAGCAGCAGTACATGATAAGCAGGCTTTAGTCTTGGTTAATACGGGTGGTGCCACAAGCGAAGATATTTTAATCTTGGCCGAATCAATAGTAGAGAAAATTGAGCAGCAGTTCGGCATAAGGCTGGAAGCTGAACCTAGAATGATCGGTGCTAATGGAGAGAGGAGCTTATAGCATGACAGAGCAATGGAACCGTAAACGAGAAATTTTATCTGAGCTGGCAAGCGGAGAATTTGTATCTGGTGAAGCTCTGGCTTCGACTCTGGGCGTGTCTAGAACTGCTATAAGCAATCATATCTCGGCTTTAGAAGAGTACGGTATCGATATTTATAGTGTCAAAGGCAAGGGGTATAAATTGAACGGCTCACTATCTCTAGTGGATGAGAGCTTATTAAAGAGCCAGATCGCTAACCGTAGCTTTTATTTTGACGAGATCCCCAGTACTAACGCATTTATCTTAAAGCATGCTGATGAGCTCGTGTCTGGTGATATCTGTGTTGCTGAGTATCAATCGGCTGGTCGGGGACGAAGAGGGCGCGTTTGGGTTTCACCCTACGGTTGCCATCTCTATTTCTCCATGTATTGGCAGTTCCCGCAGGGAATGGCACAAGCAATGGGATTGAGCTTAGTTGTGGCTTGTTCAATCGTGTCGGTACTAAAGCAGCTTGGCGTTCAAGGCGTTGGAGTTAAGTGGCCGAACGATATCTACCTCGATAGCAGAAAGTTAGCTGGCGTACTGATTGAGATGAATGGCCAGACTGACAGCGAGTGTAATCTGGTTATTGGTATAGGTTTAAATATGGCAATGGGTGAACAACATGCTGCGTTAATCGATCAACCATGGAGTGACTTAACCGGCCAGCAAAGTGTTCCAGATAAAACAGAGCTGTTGGTGCGCCTACAAAAGCAACTACAAATTGATTTGACCGAATTTCAGCAGTCGGGGCTTAAACCGTTTCAACAAAGATGGCGAGATGCAGATCTATTCCAAAATCAACCCGTTAAGTTGATGATGGGGCACGATGAAATCCATGGTATTTATCGCGGTGTTGATGAGCAGGGAGCTGTCATGCTGGAGAGCGACTCAGGAGTGCAGACTTATATTGGTGGAGAGATTAGCCTACGTAAGGTAGGCTAATCTTAGATTAGCATTCATCAGTGTTTGAATTTTATTTTCTCAAAAGGACCTGATCCATTAAATGATCGGGTCCTTTTTGCAGAATTAGGTGAGCTCTTTCACGTGTAGGTAAAATATTGAGTGTTAAGTTTGGCCCATTAATCGTGTCCCAGATATTTGAAGCCGTTGCTGTTGCTTCATCATCCCCGAGTTTTGAGTAGTGATGGAAATAGGAGTTTTCAGTACTGAAAGCGCCAGTTCTAAATTGCAAGAACCGTTCGATATACCACTGTTTTAATAGTGACTCGTTAGCATCAACGTATATAGAAAAGTCCACAAAATCAGACACAAATGGGCGCTGCGTATCAACTGGCGAGTCTTGCCCAGTTTGCAGCACGTTTAACCCCTCAATGATCAAAATATCTGGTTGTCTGATCCATTGCATTTCATCAGGTATACGATCATAGGTAATGTGCGAGTATATGGGAGAGCTAACCGCTGCATCTCCAGCCTTGATTGCCGATATAAAGTCGACAAGCGCACGCATATCATAGCTTTCAGGAAAACCTTTACGCTGCAATAAGCCTCGACGTTTCAATTCAGCCAGTGGATAGAGAAAGCCATCGGTAGTAATTAAATCGACCTTAGGATGTTCGGGCCAGTGGCTTAATAGCGCTTGTAAAATACGAGCTGTGGTGCTTTTACCAACTGCGACACTACCAGCGATGCTGATAATGTAAGGACGCTTTGGTGGTACATGTCCTAGAAACTCATTTAGCGCTAAGCCTCTTTGCTGTTTTGCACCCACATTGAGGTTCAGTAATCGACTTAGAGGCAGATATATGTCTGTCACTTCGGATAAGGATATCTTTTCATTAATACCACGCAAATCTGCCAAGTCATGTTCACTGAGTGTTAATGGTACAGACTCTCTCAACCCAGCCCATTGTTGGCGTTGAAAGTTGAGATAAAGTGCGTTGTGAATTTGATTGGATTGCGGCATGCGAAGTTCTCCGTTAAGGATGGCACAGTACACCATGAAGTTATTATGAACAACAGCAATGAGCGCGACGATAGCGGCTTAAGTCGCCAATCTGTTTTAAACGGCTTAAAAATATACCTAAAAGTCACTTTAAGGGTAAAAAATCAGCGTTTGAGAGATTTTTTTAAGAAAATTTCGCTTTTGCTATTGCACTTGCGCTCACATTTCCATAATATCCGCTACCGAAATGACACGCCGGCATAGCTCAGTTGGTAGAGCAACTGACTTGTAATCAGTAGGTCCCGAGTTCGACTCTTGGTGCCGGCACCATTTTCTCTGGAGGGGTTCCCGAGTGGCCAAAGGGATCAGACTGTAAATCTGACGGCTCAGCCTTCGAAGGTTCGAATCCTTCTCCCTCCACCATATTCTAGGTAGTTAGGTAACCTGAAGTAGGTTGCGCGGATGTCGTATAATGGTATTACTCCAGCCTTCCAAGCTGATAACGCGGGTTCGATTCCCGCCATCCGCTCCAAAATCTTGCTGATAATACTTAATCAGTAGAAAGCACTCGGTCTCGAGTGCTTTTTCCAGTTTAAGACTACCTATCAGCGCCAACCTACTTCTCGCCAATCTAATTATCTTACTAACTGATTCGATGACATTTTCTATGCATCGGATTTTTTGCTATATGCAGTTTCATCACCAAATACTTTGGATTGGGGCAATACCATGGCTAAAGAAAAATTTGAACGCGTAAAACCACATGTAAACGTGGGCACCATTGGTCACGTTGACCATGGTAAAACAACTCTAACCGCTGCTATCTCTTCTGTATTGACTAAGGCATATGGCGGTACTAAGCGTGATTTCGCTCAGATCGATAACGCTCCAGAAGAGCGTGAGCGCGGTATTACAATTAATACTTCTCACATCGAATATGACACTCCAACTCGTCACTACGCACACGTAGACTGTCCAGGTCACGCGGATTATGTTAAGAACATGATCACTGGTGCTGCACAGATGGACGGCGCAATCCTAGTAGTAGCTTCTACAGACGGCCCAATGCCACAAACTCGTGAGCACATCCTACTTTCACGTCAGGTTGGTGTTCCATTCATCATCGTATTCATGAACAAATGTGACATGGTTGACGATGAAGAACTACTAGAACTAGTAGAAATGGAAGTTCGTGAACTTCTATCTGAGTACGAATTCCCAGGTGATGACCTACCAGTTATCCAAGGTTCTGCTCTTAAAGCTCTTGAAGGCGAGCCAGAGTGGGAAGCTAAGATCCTAGAACTAGCTGAAGCTCTAGACACTTACATTCCAGAGCCAGAGCGTGCTATCGATGGTGCTTTCATTCTACCAATCGAAGACGTATTCTCAATCTCAGGCCGTGGTACAGTAGTAACAGGTCGTGTTGAGCGCGGTATCATCAAAGTTGGTGAAGAAGTAGAAATCGTTGGTATCAAAGATACTACTAAGACTACTTGTACTGGTGTTGAAATGTTCCGTAAGCTGCTTGACGAAGGTCGTGCAGGTGAGAACTGTGGTGTACTACTACGTGGTACTAAGCGTGATGAAGTTGAGCGTGGTCAAGTACTTGCTGCTCCAGGTTCAATCAACCCACACACTACTTTTGAATCAGAAGTATACGTTCTTTCAAAAGAAGAAGGTGGACGTCACACTCCATTCTTCAAAGGCTACCGTCCACAGTTCTACTTCCGTACAACTGACGTAACTGGTACTATCGAACTACCAGAAGGCGTAGAAATGGTTATGCCTGGTGACAACATCAAGATGGTTGTTACTCTAATCTGCCCAATCGCGATGGACGAAGGTCTACGTTTCGCTATCCGTGAAGGTGGCCGTACAGTTGGTGCTGGTGTTGTAGCTAAGATCATTGCTTAATAGCAACGAGTCTTAACTCAATATTGAAAAGGGCAGCTTAGGCTGCCTTTTTTGTTTTATTGCATTTACGTTTAATTTGTTAGTGAAGCTGGGCTTTGTATTCTTGCCAAATAAGTGGAATAAGAATACAATCTATGACCGATTTTTGACTCGTCGCTTATACTTTCATTAAGAGTATGTTCGGCAGTCGCCAGTTCGGATAGCGAGTCTGACTGAATTTTTCACTGAGCAAAATGCTATTTTATAGTGTTCCTTGCCTCAGAACGTAGTGAGTAACGGAATTAACCGATGACAACAAATACTGAAAGCCAGGGTAACTCTCTGGATATCGTAAAGTGGGGCCTAGTCGTAATCTTGTTGGCTGCTGCAATTATTGGCAATCAATATTTTAATGAAGCAAGTGTCGTTGTACGCGCCCTAGGTGTAGTCGTGACTTTTGCTATCGCTGGTTTCATTGCGTTGCAAACAGAAAAAGGCAAGCAAGCTTTAACTTTTGCTCGTGAATCACAGATTGAAGTTCGTAAAGTGGTTTGGCCTACGCGTCAAGAAGCACTCAATACAACTTTCATTGTATTAGCTGCAACAGCCGTTTTAGGTTTAGTCCTTTGGGGCTTAGATGCAGTATTGCTTAGAATTGTTAATTTTATTACAGGCGTATAGGCATTAAGTATGACTGAAGCTACTGAAGCTAAAAAAAGATGGTATGTAATTCAAGCATTTTCCGGCTATGAAGGTCGTGTTTGTAAAACTCTGCTTGAACATATCAAAATGCATGGCATGGAAGATTACTTTGGTGAGGTTTTGGTACCTACTGAAGAAGTCGTTGAAATGCGTGCAGGCCAACGTCGTAAGAGCGAGCGCAAGTTTTTCCCTGGCTACGTGTTAGTTCAGATGGAAATGAACGATGAAAGCTGGCACCTAGTGAAGAGCATTCCACGTGTAATGGGCTTCATCGGTGGCACATCTGATCGTCCTGCACCAATTTCGAATAAAGAGGCTGATGCAATCCTTCAGCGTCTTCAAGAAACTACTGAGTCTCCAACGCATCGCGTTATGTTCGAGCCAGGTGAAGTTGTTCGTGTTACTGACGGACCTTTTGCTGACTTCAACGGTACAGTTGAAGAAGTGGATTATGAGAAGAACCGCGTTAAGGTTTCTGTGATGATCTTCGGCCGCTCGACACCAGTAGAACTTGATTTTAGTCAGATTGAAAAAAGCTGATTAAATAAAGCGCAAATACTATTTGGAAATGGGTGCGAATTTATATATAATTCGCACCCATATTTTTCGGGGAGCCTTTCAACATAGTGTTGATGGCGTTTGAACCCAAACTTGAGGAAATGTCTCATGGCAAAGAAAGTTGATGGTTACATCAAACTGCAAGTCGCAGCCGGTGCTGCAAACCCGTCGCCACCAGTAGGCCCAGCATTGGGTCAGAAAGGTGTTAACATCATGGAATTCTGTAAAGCATTCAACGCTCGTACTGAAAAGTTCGAGAAAGGTATGCCAATTCCTGTAGTTATCACTGTTTACACTGATCGCTCTTTCACTTTCGAAACTAAGACTCCACCTGCGTCTTTCCTACTGCTTAAAGCAGCTGGTCTGAAATCAGGTTCTGGCCGTCCTAACACTGAAAAAGTGGGAACTATCAAGCGTAGCGCTGTCCAGGAAATTGCTGAGACTAAAGCCGCTGATATGACTGGTGCTGATATTGAAGCGATGACTCGCTCAATTGAAGGTACTGCGCGTTCAATGGGTTTGGTAGTAGAGGACTAATATAATGGCAAAGCTAACTAAACGCGCTCGTCTAATCCGCGAGAAAGTTGAAGCTACTAAGAGCTACGACATCAATGAAGCTGTTGCACTTCTAAAAGAACTAGCTACTGCTAAGTTCGTTGAAAGTGTTGACGTTGCCGTTAACCTAGGTGTTGACCCACGTAAATCTGACCAAAACGTTCGTGGCGCTACTGTGCTACCACACGGTACTGGTCGTGAAGTACGTGTTGCTGTGTTCACTCAAGGTGCTAACGCTGAAGCTGCTACTGCAGCTGGTGCTGAACTTGTTGGTATGGATGACCTTGCCGCTCAAATTAAAGCTGGCGAAATGAACTTCGACGTAGTTATCGCATCTCCAGATGCAATGCGCGTTGTTGGTATGTTAGGTCAAATCCTAGGCCCACGTGGTCTAATGCCTAACCCTAAGACTGGTACTGTAACGCCAAACGTTGCTGAAGCAGTTAAGAACGCTAAAGCGGGTCAAATCCGTTACCGTAACGATAAGAACGGTATCATCCACACTACTATCGGTAAAGTGGACTTTGAACCAGCTCAACTTAAGGAAAACTTAGAAGCTCTAATTGGCGCACTTAAAAAAGCCAAGCCAGCAGCTGCTAAAGGCGTTTTCGTTAAGAAAGTAAGCATCTCTACCACTATGGGTGCAGGTGTTGCTGTTGACCAGAGTACTCTGGAAGACGTTAAGTAAATTTACAAAGCTCGCGCATTAGTCTATAATGCGCGCACTTTGTAGGGTTGGGGCTGTGATTTATCCTTTTAGGTTAAAGACTAGCCTCCGTCCAAGACCGTAGGTGTCGGTTCAAGTAATCGACTTAATTTCCTGCGTAGACGGTGTCGGACCCCAGATAGATTTTATTCTGCTGGATATATTCGCGCCGTAAGTCGCTAGGTATCATTAGATGCTTAGCATGGTAATTGCTAGGGAACTTTCCCTAGATCGAATCCAGGAGTATAGCCAATGGCATTAAGACTCGAAGACAAAAAAGCGATTGTTGCTGAAGTCAACGAAGCTGCCAAAGGTGCTTTATCTGCAGTTGTAGCCGATTCACGCGGTGTAACTGTAGGTGATATGACCGGTCTTCGTAAAGCTGCTCGTGAAGCTGGTGTGTACGTTAAAGTTGTACGTAACACTCTAGTTAAGCGCGCTGTTGAAGGTACTGATTTTGAGTGCCTAAGCGATACGTTCACTGGTCCTACTTTGATTGCATTCTCTAACGAGCACCCAGGTGCAGCTGCGCGTCTTCTTAAAGATTTCGCTAAAGCGCAAGAGAAGTTTGAAATCAAAGCAGCAGCCTTTGAAGGGGAATTAATCCCTGCAGACAACATTGATCGTTTAGCAAAACTACCAACTTACGAAGAAGCACTAGCTCAGTTCATGATGACTCTAAAAGAAGCATCTGCTGGCAAGTTCGTTCGTACATTGGCCGCTCTACGCGATCAGAAAGAAGCTGCTTAATTTTACAAGCCGCTTAATTAAATTGAATTCAGTACAATTAGGAATTTTTTGTTATGTCTATCACTAAAGACCAAATCTTAGAAGCCCTTGCAGCAATGTCTGTAATGGAAGTTGTTGAACTAATCGAAGCAATGGAAGAGAAGTTCGGCGTATCTGCAGCTGCTGCTGTTGTTTCAGGTGGTGGCGAAGCTGCTGCTGCTGAAGAGAAAACAGAATTCGACGTAATTCTTACTTCTCACGGCGACAACAAAGTTGCAGTAATTAAAGCTCTTCGTGGCGCTACAGGTCTAGGCCTGAAAGAAGCTAAAGGCATGGCTGAATCTGCTCCAGTAGCAGTTAAAGAAGCTATCTCTAAAGAAGAAGCTGAAGCTCTTAAGACTGAACTTGAAGCAGCTGGTGCTGCAGTAGAGATCAAGTAAGTTATACTATAACTTACAACCTCCCGAGTAATCGGGCGGAGGCTGGCGGTTTTTTAACCGTCGGCCTTTTTTGCGCTGTAAGCGCAGGCGATTTTTTTTTCACCGTTTATCGCCAGATTTCGCAGTTCCTAGCAGAGATTACTGGTTGGGTTCTTGCTTTCAACGGTGATGGGCAAACGCGCTGTTTCAACATTTAGGTTGATTCAGTCTTGGTCACATCTCGCAATCAGAGGAAACCCATGGTTTACTCCTATTCTGAAAAGAAGCGTATTCGCAAAGACTTTGGTAAACGTCAACGTGTTTTAGACATCCCTTACCTTTTGTCAATCCAGTTGGACTCTTTTAAGAAGTTCACCGATCAAGATCCTACAGGTGAGCGTGGTTTTGAAGCTGCTTTCCGTAGCGTTTTTCCCATCAAGAGCTTTTCTGGTAATTCTGAGCTGCAATATGTCAGCTACAAGCTAGGCGAGCCAGTTTTTGATGTGAAAGAGTGTCAAATCCGCGGTGTTACATACTCTGCACCTCTACGCGTTAAACTGCGTATGGTTCTGTATGACCGTGAAGCTGCACCTGGCACAGTAAAAGACATTAAAGAACAAGAAGTCTATATGGGGGATATCCCTCTTATGACTGACAACGGTACTTTTGTTATCAATGGTACTGAACGTGTAATCGTGTCTCAGCTACACCGTAGCCCAGGCGTATTCTTTGATCATGACCGTGGTAAAACCCACTCTTCAGGTAAGGTGCTATATAACGCACGTATTATTCCTTACCGTGGTTCTTGGTTAGACTTTGAATTCGATCCTAAAGATGCACTATTTGTACGTATTGACCGTCGTCGTAAGTTAGCGGCTTCGATCATTCTGCGTGCTCTAGATTACTCTACTCAAGATATTCTTGACCTGTTCTTCGATCGCGTAAACTTTAAGATCAAGAAAGATTCATTAGTAATGGATCTTGTTGCAGACCGTCTTCGTGGCGAAACTGCAAGCTATGACATTAAAGACGCTGAAGGCACTGTTCTTGTTGAGAAAGGTCGTCGCATCACTGCACGTCACATTCGTCAGCTTGAAAAGTCAAATACTACTGAGCTTGAAGTACCAGTTGAGTACATCGCTGGTAAGATCTCTGGACAAGATTATATCGATCCAGATACAGGCGAAGTATTGGTTTCTGCAAACGCAGAGATCAGCCTAGAAGATCTAGCTAAGCTATCTATGGCTGGCATCAAAGAGATCAGCACTCTGTATATCAACGAGCTTGATAACGGTGCTTACATCTCAGACACCATTCGTATCGATTCAACAACTAACCGCCTAGAAGCGCTAGTTGAAATCTACCGTATGATGCGTCCTGGTGAGCCACCAACCAAAGATGCTGCCGAAGCACTATTCCAGAACTTGTTCTTCAGTGAAGAGCGTTATGATCTATCTAAAGTAGGTCGTATGAAGTTCAACCGTCGTCTAGGTATCGATGACGACGAAGGTACGGGTATCTTAACTAAAGAAGATATCGTTGCCGTGATGAAGAACATCATCGCCATCCGTAACGGCTTGGACGAAGTTGATGATATCGATCACCTAGGTAACCGTCGTATCCGTAGTGTAGGTGAAATGGCTGAAAACCAGTTCCGTGTTGGTCTAGTTCGTGTTGAACGTGCCGTACGTGAGCGTCTAAGCCTCGGTGATCTAAATGAGCTAATGCCTCAAGATTTGATCAACGCTAAGCCTATTTCTGCAGCTGTTAAAGAATTCTTTGGCTCTTCACAGCTTTCACAGTTCATGGACCAAAACAACCCATTGTCAGAAGTAACGCATAAGCGTCGTATTTCTGCTCTAGGTCCTGGTGGTCTAACACGTGAACGTGCTGGTTTCGAAGTTCGAGACGTACACCCGACTCACTACGGTCGTCTATGTCCAATCGAAACGCCTGAAGGTCCAAACATTGGTTTGATCAACTCGTTGTCAACCTTTGCGCGTACTAATAACTATGGCTTCCTAGAAACGCCTTACCGTAAGGTAGTAGATGGCGTGGTTACTGAAGAAGTTGATTACTTGTCAGCAATCGAAGAAGGCCGTTACGTTATCGCTCAGGCAAACGTAGAATTAGATGCAAACAACCGCATGATGGATGAGCTAATTGCTTGTCGTCACAAGGGTTATTCAACATTTATGGGTGCATCTGACATCCAGTATATGGACGTATCACCACAGCAGATTATTTCTGTTGTGGCATCACTAATTCCGTTCCTAGAACACGATGACGCGAACCGTGCATTGATGGGTGCGAACATGCAACGTCAGGCTGTTCCAACACTGAAGGCTGATAAGCCGTTAGTTGGTACAGGTATTGAACGTACACTTGCTGTTGACTCAGGCGTGGTTGTGGCTGCTAAGCGTGGTGGTTATGTTGACTACGTTGATGCTAGCCGTATCGTGGTTAAGGTTAACGAATCAGAATTGACTCCAGGCGAAGCTGGTATCGATATTTACAACTTGACTAAGTACACGCGTTCTAACCAGAACACTTGTATTAACCAACGTCCTTGTTGTTCTGTTGGTGACCCAGTTGTTCGTGGCGACGTACTAGCCGACGGCCCATCTACCGACTTAGGTGATTTGGCTCTTGGTCAGAACATGCGTATCGCGTTCATGCCTTGGAACGGTTACAACTTCGAAGACTCGATCTTGATCTCTGAGCGTGTAGCTCAAGAAGACCGTTTCACAACTATCCACATTCAAGAGCTTTCATGTATCGCTCGTGATACTAAGTTGGGTAGCGAAGAGATCACTGCTGATATTCCAAACGTTGGTGAGTCTGCGCTTTCTAAGCTTGACGAATCAGGTATCGTTTATATCGGTGCAGAAGTTAAGGGTGGCGACATCCTAGTTGGTAAAGTAACACCTAAGGGTGAGACTCAGCTGACTCCAGAAGAGAAACTTCTACGTGCAATCTTCGGCGAAAAAGCCTCTGACGTTAAAGACAGCTCTCTACGCGTACCTAACTCTGTTAAAGGTACTATCATCGACGTACAAGTATTTACTCGTGACGGCGTTGAGAAAGACAAGCGTGCTGTTGAAATTGAAGAGATGCATATCGCTCAGGCTCGTAAGGATTTGACTGAAGAGTTCCAAATTCTTGAAGATGGTGTTCTTGGTCGTGCTCGCAACCTATTACTAGGTGCTGGTTTCGATGAAGCCCAACTTGATGCAATTCCTCGTTCACAATTGTTGGTTCAGACCATCGATGATGAAACGAAGCAAACTGAGCTAGAACAGCTAGCTGAGCAAGCGGAAGAGCTAAAAGCCGATTTCGATAAGAAGTTCGAAATCAAGCGCCGTAAGATCACTCAAGGTGATGACTTAGCACCTGGTGTACTTAAGATCGTTAAGGTTTACCTAGCGGTTAAGCGTACTATCCAGCCTGGTGATAAGATGGCGGGTCGTCATGGTAACAAGGGTGTAATCTCTAAGATTTGTCCTATTGAAGACATGCCATACGACGAAAAAGGCGATCCAGTGGATATCGTATTGAACCCACTAGGTGTACCTTCACGTATGAACATCGGTCAGGTACTTGAAGTTCATATGGGTGCTGCAGCGAAAGGCATCGGTAACCGTATTACCGAAATGCTAGAAGAGCAGCGCGAATTGGCAGAACTTCGCGGATACATCAAGCAAGTTTATGACTTAGGTGACGAAGTGCAGCAGCGCGTTGACATCGATTCATTTACTGATGATGAAATCTTGCGTCTTGCTAAAAACCTAAAAGGCGGTGTGCCTACAGCTACACCTGCGTTTGATGGTGCCAAAGAGAAAGAGATCAAGCAGATGCTTGAACTTGCAGGTCTACCGACATCAGGTCAGCTAACGCTGTGTGATGGCCGTACTGGTAACCCATTTGAGCGTCAAGTAACCGTTGGTTACATGTACATGCTCAAACTGAACCACTTGGTTGACGATAAGATGCACGCGCGTTCTACCGGTTCGTACAGTCTTGTTACTCAACAACCATTGGGTGGTAAAGCACAGTTCGGTGGTCAGCGTTTCGGTGAGATGGAAGTATGGGCACTTGAAGCTTACGGTGCTGCATATACACTTCAAGAAATGCTAACCGTTAAATCGGACGATGTGAACGGTCGTACTCAGATGTATAAGAACATCGTCGACGGTAACCATCAGATGCAACCAGGTATGCCTGAATCGTTCAACGTATTGTTGAAAGAGATCCGTTCGCTCGGTATTAACATCGAGTTGGATCAACAGTAACACTTGGTTACTGCCTCTATGGCAAAAGAAATTGGTGCTCTGCATTGGCAGGGCACCCGGTTTAACTCCTTCAGGAGAGAAACGTGAAAGACTTATTAAAGTTTCTGAAACAGCAAAGCAAGACTGAAGAATTTGAAGGTATCAAGATCGGCCTAGCGTCGCCTGACTTGATCCGCTCTTGGTCTTTTGGTGAAGTTAAGAAGCCAGAAACCATTAACTACCGTACTTTCAAGCCTGAGCGTGAAGGTTTGTTCTGTGCGCGTATTTTTGGTCCAGTAAAAGATTATGAATGTTTATGCGGTAAGTATAAGCGTCTAAAGCACCGTGGTGTGATCTGTGAAAAGTGTGGCGTAGAAGTTACACAGACTAAAGTACGTCGTGAGCGTATGGGTCACATCGATCTAGCTAGCCCAGTTGCACACATTTGGTTCTTGAAGTCTCTGCCATCTCGTATCGGTTTGATGCTAGACATGACTCTTCGTGATATCGAACGTGTACTTTACTTCGAATCTTTCGTAGTAATCGAGCCTGGCATGACCAGCCTTGAACGCGGCCAAATGCTGACAGAAGAAAACTATCTGGATGCATTGGAAGAGTACGGTGATGAATTCGATGCCAAGATGGGTGCTGAAGCAGTTCTAGAATTGCTACGTGCTATCGATCTTGAGAAAGAAATTGAAATGATGCGCGAAGAATTGCCATCAATCAATTCTGAGACTCGTCGTAAGAAGATCACTAAGCGTCTTAAGCTAATTGAGGCATTCTTCACTTCAGGTAACAAGCCTGAGTGGATGATCCTTAAAGTGCTACCGGTTCTGCCACCAGATCTACGTCCTCTAGTTCCACTAGATGGCGGGCGTTTTGCTACGTCTGATTTGAACGACCTTTACCGTCGTGTAATCAACCGTAACAACCGTCTAAAGCGTCTGTTAGATCTAGCTGCTCCAGATATCATCGTACGTAACGAAAAGCGTATGTTGCAAGAATCTGTTGATGCGCTATTAGACAACGGTCGTCGTGGTCGTGCTATTACTGGTTCTAACAAACGTCCGCTTAAATCTTTGGCTGATATGATCAAAGGTAAGCAAGGTCGTTTCCGTCAGAACTTGCTAGGTAAGCGTGTTGACTACTCTGGTCGTTCGGTAATTACCGTAGGTCCTACTTTACGTCTACACCAGTGTGGTCTTCCTAAGAAGATGGCACTTGAGCTATTTAAGCCATTTATCTATGGCAAGCTAGAAGGTCGTGGCTTAGCTACAACCATTAAAGCTGCTAAGAAGATGGTAGAGCGCGAAGTTCCAGAAGTTTGGGACGTGCTAGATGACGTGATCCGCGAACATCCAGTGATGCTTAACCGTGCACCAACACTGCACAGACTAGGTATCCAGGCATTTGAGCCAGTACTAATCGAAGGTAAAGCGATTCAGCTTCACCCATTGGTTTGTGCGGCATACAACGCCGACTTCGACGGTGACCAAATGGCTGTTCACGTGCCACTAACGCTAGAAGCACAGTTAGAAGCCCGTTCACTAATGATGTCTACCAACAACATCCTTTCACCTGCAAACGGTGAGCCGGTGATCACACCGTCACAGGACGTTGTATTGGGTCTTTACTACACTAGCCGTGAGCGTATTAACGGCAAGGGTGAAGGCATGGCATTCGCTGACGTGGCTGAAGCTGAAAAAGCTTACCGCACGGGTGTTGCTGAGCTACACGCTCGCGTTAAAGTACGTATTACGGAAACAACGACGAACGAAGCCGGTGAAAAAGTTAAGACACGTCGCGTTGTTGATACAACAGTTGGTCGTGCATTGCTTTCACAGATCCTGCCAAAAGGTCTTTCTTATGATTTGGTTAACCAAAACATGGGTAAGAAGCAGATCTCTAAGCTATTGAACACTTGTTACCGTCAACTAGGTCTTAAAGATACTGTTATCTTTGCTGACCAATTGATGTACACAGGTTTCCACTTTGCAACTATCTCGGGTGCCTCTGTAGGTATCAACGATATGGTTATTCCAGATCTTAAGTACACGCTAGTAGCGGATGCTGAAGCGGAAGTTCTTGAAATTCAAGAGCAGTTCCAATCTGGTCTAGTAACAGCTGGTGAGCGTTACAACAAAGTAATCGATATCTGGGCAAGCGCGAACGAAAAAGTTTCTAAAGCGATGATGGAAAACCTGTCTAAAGAGACAGTAATTAACCGTGATGGCGAAGAAGAGCAGCAAGAATCGTTCAACAGTATCTACATGATGGCCGACTCAGGCGCTCGTGGTAGTGCTGCACAGATCCGTCAGTTGGCCGGTATGCGTGGTCTGATGGCTAAGCCAGATGGCTCAATCATCGAAACCCCAATTGTGGCTAACTTCCGTGAAGGTCTAAACGTATCTCAGTACTTTATTTCTACTCACGGTGCGCGTAAGGGTCTTGCGGATACGGCATTGAAGACAGCTAACTCTGGTTACCTGACTCGTCGTCTAGTAGACGTTGCACAAGACTTAGTTGTTATCGAAGACGACTGTGGAACTTACGAAGGTCTAACTATGAAGCCGCTGATTGAAGGTGGTGATGTAGTTGAACCGTTACGTGAACGTGTTCTTGGTCGTGTTGTTGCACAAGATGTGTTCAAGCCAGGTACTGAAGAAGTACTAGTGCCACGTAACACGCTTCTTGACGAAGCTTGGTGTGACATCGTTGAAGATAACTCTATCGACGAAATGATCGTTCGTTCAGTAATTAGCTGTGATACAGACTTCGGTGTGTGTGCTGCTTGTTATGGTCGTGATTTGGCTCGTGGCCATATCATCAACCAAGGTGAAGCGATTGGTGTTGTTGCTGCTCAGTCAATTGGTGAGCCAGGAACACAGCTTACGATGCGTACTTTCCACATCGGTGGTGCGGCATCTCGAGCTTCAGCTGAGAACAACGTTCAAGTTAAGAACTCAGGTACGCTTAAGTTACACAACGCTAAGTATGTAACTAACAGCAACGGTAAGCTGGTAATTGTTTCTCGTTCTTCTGAACTAGCAATTATCGATGAGCTAGGCCGTGAGAAAGAGCGTTATAAGGTTCCTTACGGTACTGTACTTGAGAAGTTGGAAGATGATGGCGTAGCTGCTGGCGAAATTATCGCTAAGTGGGATCCACATACTCACCCAATTATCACAGAAGTGGCGGGTAGTATTAAGTTCGTAGATATGATTGAAGGTGTCACTATGACACGTCAAACAGACGAACTAACGGGTCTTTCATCAATCGTCGTGCTAGAAGTTGGTCAACGTCCAACAGCAGGTAAAGAGATGCGTCCTATGATCCGTCTTGTTGCTGCTGATGGTAGCGACTTGATGATCCCAGGTACTGAAGTACCTGCGCAATACTTCTTACCAGGTCACGCGATTGTAAACCTTGACGATAACGCACCAATTAACGTTGGTGATGCATTAGCACGTATTCCTCAAGAATCTTCTAAGACTCGCGATATTACCGGTGGTCTACCACGCGTTGCTGACTTGTTCGAAGCGCGTAAGCCAAAAGAGCCTGCAATTCTTGCTGAAGTATCGGGAACTATCTCGTTCGGTAAAGAAACCAAAGGTAAGCGTCGTCTAGTGATCACCCCAGCTGATGGCGGTGAGCAGTATGAAGAGATGATTCCTAAGTGGCGTAACCTAAACGTGTTCGAAGGTGAAAAAGTCGAACGTGGTGAAGTTATTGCCGATGGTCCAGAAGCGGCACACGACATTCTACGTCTACGTGGTATCCACAATGTGGCTAACTACATCGTGAATGAAGTACAGGACGTTTACCGTCTACAGGGCGTTAAGATCAACGATAAGCACATTGAGGTGATCATTCGCCAGATGCTGCGTAAGTGTGAGATCATTGACGCAGGTGACAGTGAATTCCTACCGGGTGAACAAGCTGAAGTGTCTCGTGTGAAGATCGCTAACCGCGAACTAGAAGCACAAGGTAAGCAGCCTGCAACATTCGAACGTGAACTTCTTGGTATCACTAAGGCGTCACTTGCGACTGAATCGTTCATCTCTGCAGCATCGTTCCAGGAGACCACTCGTGTTCTTACTGAAGCAGCTGTTGGCGGTAAGAGCGACAAGTTACGTGGTCTGAAAGAAAACGTAATCGTTGGTCGTCTAATCCCTGCTGGTACAGGTTATTCTTACCATCAGAAGCGTGCTACTGCAGTGCCAAGTGCGGCAACTGAAGAAGCACCAGCGATTAGTGCAAGCGAAGCTGAGCAGAACCTTGCGGATCTACTAAATCTAGCTGGAAGCAATGATTAATCGTTGCTGGAAAAGTAAATAGATTGTAAAAAAGGCGCTTTTGGCGCCTTTTTTTACTTTAAATCGGTTATAAAGTTGTCTATTTCTTGACAGAAACCTCATACACTTCTAAAATTTCGCGTCCCACACCTGTGGGATATAGATTTTTCACACCTTACTGTTGATTTAGTCAACTGATTCGGAGCTATACATGGCAACTGTAAACCAGTTGGTACGTAAGCCTCGCGCGCCAAAAGTCGATAAGACTAATGTGCCTGCGTTGAATGCGTGTCCACAAAAGCGTGGTGTTTGTACTCGCGTATACACAACCACACCAAAAAAACCAAACTCTGCACTACGTAAAGTAGCTCGTGTGCGTCTAACTAACGGTTTCGAAGTAACTTCGTACATCGGCGGTGAAGGCCACAACCTGCAGGAACACAGCGTAATTCTAATCCGTGGCGGTCGTGTAAAAGACTTACCGGGTGTGCGTTACCACACTGTACGCGGCGCATTAGACTGTGCTGGCGTTAGCGAACGTCGTCAAGGTCGTTCTAAGTACGGTGCTAAGCGTCCTAAGTCTTAACGTTTTCCGTTAAGTAAGGCCAAGCTAGAGATAATCGAGATTCCAGTTTTGGGGTCCCTGAAGCATACGGAGAAATTGTTATGCCAAGACGTCGCGTTGTAGGACAACGTAAAATCCTACCAGATCCAAAGTTCAACAGTGAGTTGCTGGCTAAGTTCATCAACGTCATTATGCAGGACGGCAAAAAGTCGACTGCTGAAAAAATTATTTACAAGGCACTAGATACTGCAGCTGAAAAGAAAGGCGAAGATCAACTAGTAATCCTTGAAGCAGCCCTGGACAACGTACGTCCATCAGTCGAGGTTAAGTCTCGTCGTGTTGGTGGTTCTACTTACCAGGTACCATGTGAAGTTCGTCCAGTGCGTCGTAACGCACTAGCGATGCGCTGGTTAGTTGAAGCTGCACGTAAGCGTGGTGAAAAATCTATGGCTCTACGTCTAGCAGGTGAAATGTTAGACGCATCTGAAAACAAAGGTACTGCTGTTAAGAAGCGCGAAGACGTGCATCGTATGGCAGAGGCAAACAAAGCGTTTGCTCATTACCGCTGGTAATATCTTGGCGTGGGCTTTTGCCCACGCCTTACTTGCATTGCTAACACTCAGGTTTTAGCTAAGAGGGTATAAATCGTGGCTCGTACAACTCCAATTGAGCGCTACCGTAATATCGGTATCTGTGCTCATGTTGACGCTGGTAAAACCACTACTACTGAACGTGTTCTGTTCTATACCGGTATGTCTCATAAGATCGGTGAAGTTCATGATGGCGCTGCTACCATGGACTGGATGGAACAGGAGCAGGAGCGTGGGATTACCATCACCTCAGCCGCAACGACTACTTTCTGGCGCGGAATGGATGCGCAGTTCACTGAACACCGCATTAACATCATCGATACTCCAGGCCACGTTGACTTCACTATTGAAGTAGAACGTTCTTTGCGAGTACTGGATGGTGCAGTCGTTGTTTTCTGTGGCTCATCTGGGGTAGAACCTCAATCTGAGACTGTTTGGCGTCAGGCTGATAAGTATCGTGTGCCGCGCTTAGTGTTCGTCAATAAGATGGACCGCGCAGGTGCAAACTTTGATCGTGTCGTTGAACAGATCCGCAACCGCCTTGGCGCTACTTGTGTACCGATTCAAATGAATATTGGTGCAGAAGAAGACTTCAAGGGCGTCGTCGATTTGATCAAGATGAAAGCAATTAACTGGTCTGAAGATGATCAGGGCATGACTTTCACTTATGAAGCCATTCCAGAGCACCTAACCGATAAAGCCGCAGAAATGCGTGAATATTTGGTAGAGAGTGCTGCTGAAGCTACAGAAGAGCTGATGGAAAAGTACCTAGAAGATGGGGAACTTTCAGAGGACGAGATCAAGAAGGCACTACGTCAGCGTACCTTAAATAACGAAATCGTATTGGCAACCTGTGGTTCTGCATTTAAGAACAAGGGTGTACAAGCGGTTCTCGATGCTGTGGTAGATTTTCTACCATCACCAGTCGAAGTTCCTGCTATTAAGGGCATCGATGAAAACGAAGAAGAGACTGAGCGTCAAGCTGACGACAATGCTCCATTCGCTGCATTGGCATTTAAGATTGCGACAGACCCATTCGTAGGTACCTTAACCTTTATACGTGTTTATTCAGGTGTACTGGAAACAGGTGCAGGCGTTTATAACTCTGTTAAGCAAAAGCGTGAGCGTATTGGTCGTATGGTGCAGATGCACGCTAATGATCGTCAAGAGATTAAGGAAGTACGCGCTGGCGACATCGCTGCTCTAATTGGTCTTAAAGATGTGACTACTGGCGATACTCTGTGTGATTCAGACCATAAAGTAATTCTAGAGCGCATGGAATTCCCAGAGCCTGTAATTACTATCGCCGTTGAGCCAAGAACAAAGGCTGACCAAGATAAGATGGGGATAGCGTTGCAAAAGCTTGCAGCGGAAGATCCATCATTCCGTGTTGAAACTGATGAAGAGTCGGGTCAAACACTGATTTCTGGTATGGGTGAGCTACACTTAGACATCATCGTTGACCGTATGCGTCGCGAGTTTGGTGTTGAGTGTAATGTAGGTAAACCACAAGTTGCATATCGTGAGACTATCCGCAAAGCTGTGGAAGTCGAAGGTAAGTTTGTACGCCAATCGGGTGGTCGAGGTCAATTCGGTCACGTTTGGTTAAAGCTGGAGCCTCAAGAAGAAGGTTTCGGTTACGAATTCGTCAACGAAATCGTTGGTGGTGTTGTTCCGAAGGAATACATCCCAGCAGTTGATAAGGGTATTCAAGAGCAGATGAAGAACGGCGTATTAGCTGGCTTCCCAGTTCTTGACGTAAAAGTCACTTTGTACGATGGTTCATATCATGATGTGGACTCGAACGAAATGGCCTTTAAAGTGGCTGGTTCTATCGGCTTCAAGAAGGGCGCACTAGAAGCAGATCCTTCTTTGCTTGAACCATGTATGAAAGTCGAAGTAACAACCCCTGAAGATTATATGGGAGATGTTGTGGGTGACTTGAACCGTCGTCGTGGCCTTATTGAAGGTATGGATGATGGTATCGCAGGTATTAAACTTGTTCATGCAACAGTACCGTTATCTGAAATGTTCGGTTATGCAACCGATTTGCGTAGTGCAACTCAGGGGCGTGCTTCTTACTCCATGGAGTTTTTGAAGTATGCTGATGCACCGCAAAATGTTACTAAAGCAATAATAGAGGCTAGAGGCTAAACAGTTTCGCTCTATTGTTGATATACTTAATTGCTATTGCTCGGTTTTGAGCCGAGCATTTTCTGAAAAGAAAGGAATATATCGTGGCTAAAGAAAAATTTGAACGCGTAAAACCGCACGTTAACGTTGGTACTATCGGACACGTTGACCATGGTAAAACTACTCTAACTGCAGCTATCTCTTCTGTATTAACGAAGGCATACGGCGGTACTAAGCGTGATTTCGCTCAGATCGATAACGCTCCAGAAGAGCGTGAGCGCGGTATTACAATTAATACTTCTCACATCGAATATGACACTCCAACTCGTCACTACGCACACGTAGACTGTCCAGGTCACGCGGATTATGTTAAGAACATGATCACTGGTGCTGCACAGATGGACGGCGCAATCCTAGTAGTAGCTTCTACAGACGGCCCAATGCCACAAACTCGTGAGCACATCCTACTTTCACGTCAGGTTGGTGTTCCATTCATCATCGTATTCATGAACAAATGTGACATGGTTGACGATGAAGAACTACTAGAACTAGTAGAAATGGAAGTTCGTGAACTTCTATCTGAGTACGAATTCCCAGGTGATGACCTACCAGTTATCCAAGGTTCTGCTCTTAAAGCTCTTGAAGGCGAGCCAGAGTGGGAAGCTAAGATCCTAGAACTAGCTGAAGCTCTAGACACTTACATTCCAGAGCCAGAGCGTGCTATCGATGGTGCTTTCATTCTACCAATCGAAGACGTATTCTCAATCTCAGGCCGTGGTACAGTAGTAACAGGTCGTGTTGAGCGCGGTATCATCAAAGTTGGTGAAGAAGTAGAAATCGTTGGTATCAAAGATACTACTAAGACTACTTGTACTGGTGTTGAAATGTTCCGTAAGCTGCTTGACGAAGGTCGTGCAGGTGAGAACTGTGGTGTACTACTACGTGGTACTAAGCGTGATGAAGTTGAGCGTGGTCAAGTACTTGCTGCTCCAGGTTCAATCAACCCACACACTACTTTTGAATCAGAAGTATACGTTCTTTCAAAAGAAGAAGGTGGACGTCACACTCCATTCTTCAAAGGCTACCGTCCACAGTTCTACTTCCGTACAACTGACGTAACTGGTACTATCGAACTACCAGAAGGCGTAGAAATGGTTATGCCTGGTGACAACATCAAGATGGTTGTTACTCTAATCTGCCCAATCGCGATGGACGAAGGTCTACGTTTCGCTATCCGTGAAGGTGGCCGTACAGTTGGTGCTGGTGTTGTAGCTAAGATCATTGCTTAATAGCAACGAGTCTTAACTCAATATTGAAAAGGGCAGCTTAGGCTGCCTTTTTTATTGCCTAAACAAAAGTGGGCTGGGGGCTAGCAATCCCGATCGGACTGTGTATAATGACGCCACTTTGTGAAAGCCAGTCAATTTGACGGTATTTCAAACAATGGGGTTGATCTCAGAGTTGAAATCAGTATAATAACCCCTCGCCTTAACCATTAGGCGATTTAATTGGTCTGCCTTCGGGTTTGACGTAAAAAAAACAGCGACTCCGATTGTGAGTCGAACGGCTAAATCATTTCACTCTGCTATTTTCTATAGGGAAACAGCTAGAGGGTGATTTTTTTGTGTACATTTTAGGAGCTCTGGTCAATGCAGAACCAAAGAATCCGTATCCGCTTGAAAGGATTTGATCATCGTTTGATTGATCAGTCTACTGCGGAAATCGTTGAAACTGCTAAGCGTACCGGCGCGCAGGTTCGTGGTCCAATTCCACTACCAACGCGTAAAGAACGTTATACCATTTTGACTTCTCCACACGTTAATAAAGATGCACGTGATCAGTACGAACTACGTACTCACAAGCGTCTTGTTGACATCGTAGAGCCGACTGAGAAGACTGTAGACGCACTTATGCGTTTAGATCTTGCGGCTGGTGTTGACGTTCAGATTAGCTTGGGTTAATTGAGATCCTTAGAAGAGGTTTGAGAGATGGCTATCGGTCTTATCGGTCGTAAAGTAGGTATGACTCGCATCTTCAATGAAGATGGCGCGTCGGTACCTGTAACAGTAATTGAAATTGCTGCTAACCGCGTAACCCAAGTGAGAACTTTGGATACAGATGGTTACCGTGCACTTCAAGTTACTACTGGTACCAAAAAAGCTAATCGCATCACTAAACCAGAAGCAGGTCACTTTGCTAAGGCTGGCGTTGAAGCTGGTCGCGGTTTGTGGGAAATGCGTTTGGCAGATGGTGAAGGCGAGGGCATCGAAGTTGGTGCTGAGCTTAATGTAGATATCTTCGCTGACGTAGCGAAAGTTGATGTTACTGGTCAATCAAAAGGTAAGGGCTTCCAAGGCGGTATTAAGCGTTGGAATTTCCGTACTCAAGATGCAACACACGGTAACTCACTGGCACATAGAGCTAACGGTTCTATTGGTCAAAACCAAACACCTGGTCGCGTTTTCAAAGGTAAGAAAATGTCTGGCCACATGGGTGCAGAGCGCGTTACTACTCAAAATCTAGACGTTGTACGTGTAGATGCTGAACGTAACCTGCTATTGGTTAAGGGTGCAGTTCCAGGCGCTACTAATGGCGACCTGATCATCAAACCAGCTGTTAAAGCTTAAGGTCTGAGGAGATAGTAATGGAATTGGTATTGAAAGACGCACAGAGTGCTCTTGAAGTTTCCGAAGCTACCTTTGGCCGTGACTTTAATGAAGCACTGGTTCATCAGGTAGTTGTAGCTTACGCTGCAAACGCGCGTCAGGGCACTCGTGCTCAAAAGACTCGCGCAGAAGTAACTGGCTCTGGCAAGAAGCCATGGCGCCAAAAAGGTACTGGCCGTGCACGTGCTGGTACTGTTAAAGGCCCAATCTGGCGTGGCGGTGGCGTAACATTCGCTGCTAAAACACAAGATCACAGCCAAAAAGTTAACAAGAAGATGTACCGCGGAGCGCTGAAAAGCATTTTCTCTGAATTGGTACGTCAAGACCGTCTTGTTGTTGTTGAGTCATTTGGTGTTGAAGCTCCTAAAACTAAAGAGCTGAAAGCTAAACTAAACGAAATGCAACTAGAAGACGTATTGATTGTTACTCCAGAAGTTGACGAGAACTTGTTCTTAGCTGCTCGCAACCTGTACAAAGTTGACGTACGTGACGTTGCTGGTATCGACCCAGTAAGTCTAATCGCTTTCAACAAAGTACTTGTTACTGCTGAAGCTATTAAGCAAATCGAGGAGATGCTGGGATGATAAGCCAAGAACGTTTGCTAAAAGTTATTCTTGCACCACACATCTCTGAAAAGAGCACTGTGAATGCAGAGAATAACAACACGGTAGTTTTCCGTGTAGCTATCGATGCAACTAAAGCTGAAATTAAAGCTGCAGTAGCACAGCTATTTGAAGTTGAAGTTGATACAGTTCGTACTTTGGTTAACAAAGGCAAAACTAAGCGTCACGGTGCCCGTACTGGCCGTCGTAGCGATTGGAAAAAAGCTTACGTTACCTTAGCTGCTGGTGCTGACATCGATTTCGTCGGCGGCGCTGAGTAAGCATTAGGAGAATTATCATGGCAGTTATTAAGTGTAAGCCAACCTCTCCAGGTCGTCGCCACGTAGTTAAAGTGGTGAACAGCGATTTGCATAAAGGTAAACCTTTTGCAGGCCTGTTGGCGAAAAAATCAAAAAGTGGTGGCCGTAACAATACTGGTCGTATCACTGTCCGCCACGTTGGTGGTGGTCATAAGCAACATTATCGTCTAATCGACTTTAAGCGTAACAAAGACGGTATCCCTGCGAAGGTTGAGCGTTTGGAATATGATCCAAACCGTACTGCTAACATCGCATTGGTACTATACGCTGACGGTGAGCGTCGTTATATCCTTGCTGCTAAAGGCATGCAAGCTGGTGATAAGATCCAGTCTGGTATCGATGCAGAGATCAAGAGCGGTAACGCATTGCCTCTACGTAACATCCCTGTGGGTAGCGTAGTGCACGCAGTCGAAATGAAGCCTGGTAAAGGTGCTCAGATCGCGCGTTCAGCTGGTGCTTATGTACAAGTTATTGCTCGTGACGGCGAATACGCCACTCTACGTCTTCGCTCTGGCGAAATGCGTAAAGTGCCGGTTGATTGCCGCGCGACATTGGGTGAAGTTGGTAATGCCGAGCATATGCTACGCCAGTTAGGTAAAGCAGGTGCTAAGCGCTGGAGAGGCGTACGCCCAACAGTTCGTGGTGTTGCAATGAACCCAGTAGATCACCCACATGGTGGTGGTGAAGGCCGTACTTCTGGTGGCCGTCATCCTGTATCACCTTGGGGTATGCCAACTAAGGGTTATAAGACTCGTAGTAACAAACGCACCGACAAGTACATTGTACGTCGTCGCAATAAAAAGTAAGAGGATTCGCCATGCCACGTTCTCTCAAGAAAGGTCCATTCATTGACCTACACTTGCTGAAGAAGGTAGAGAAAGCGATGGAAGCTGGAGACAAGAAGCCTATCAAGACTTGGTCTCGCCGCTCTATGATCATTCCTAACATGATTGGAATGACCATCGCTGTCCATAATGGTCGTCAGCACGTACCTGTGTTCGTAACTGACGAAATGATCGGCCACAAGCTTGGTGAATTTTCACCAACTCGCACTTATCGCGGCCATGCTGCAGATAAGAAAGCGAAGAAGCGTTAATACGGGAGACATAAGATGGAAGTTTTAGCTAAACATCGTTTTGCCCGTACGTCGCCTCAAAAGTGTCGTTTGGTTGCAGATCAAATCCGTGGACTGCCTGTTGCTAAGGCTCTCGAAATTCTAACTTTCAGCCCTAAAAAGGCTGCAGTACTTGTTAAGAAAGTACTGGACTCTGCAATCGCTAATGCTGAGCACAACGAAGGTGCTGACATTGACGAACTAAGAGTTGGAGCGATTATGATCGATGAAGGTCCAACTATGAAGCGTATCATGCCACGTGCTAAAGGCCGTGCTGATCGCATAATCAAGCGTACCAGCCACATTACTGTGGTTGTATCAGATCGCTAGGAGTTAGCAATGGGACAGAAAGTACATCCTAATGGTATCCGTCTGGGTATCACTAAGCCTTGGATCTCGACCTGGTACGCTGACAAGTCAGACTATGCCAATAACTTGAGCAGTGACTGGGAAGTGCGTAAGTTTCTAGAACAGAAACTTAAGCAAGCATCAGTTTCTAAGATTGTTATCGAGCGTCCAGCTAAGAGTGTTCGCGTTACTATTCACACTGCCCGTCCAGGTGTTGTGATTGGTAAGAAAGGTGAAGACGTTGAAAAGCTACGCAACGCAGTTGCAAAGCTGACTGGTATTCCAGCTCAAATCAACATCGCTGAAATCCGTAAGCCAGAGCTAGATGCTAAGCTTGTTGCCGATGGCATCGCTTCGCAACTAGAGCGTCGTGTTATGTTCCGTCGTGCTATGAAGCGCGCAGTTCAAAACGCAATGCGTCTTGGTGCTAAGGGTATCAAAGTTGAAGTGAGCGGCCGTCTAGGCGGCGCTGAGATTGCGCGTTCAGAGTGGTATCGTGAAGGTCGTGTACCTTTGCATACACTGCGTGCTGATATCGACTATTCTACTTCTGAGAGTCACACTCAATACGGTGTGATTGGCGTTAAAGTTTGGGTCTTCAAAGGCGAAGTTCTAGACGGCGTTCTACCTCAGCACGAAGAGCCGAAACAGCAGCCGAAGCGTAAGCCTCGCGGTAAATAGGAGAGCTGGCAATGCTGCAACCAAAAAGAATGAAGTTTCGCAAAATGTTCAAGGGCCGCAACCGCGGTCTAGCGAACGGCACTGAAGTTAGCTTCGGTGAATTCGGTTTGAAAGCTGTTGGACGTGGTCGTCTAACTGCTCGTCAAATCGAAGCTGCGCGTCGTGCTATGACACGTCACATTAAACGTCAAGGTCAGATCTGGATCCGCGTATTCCCTGACAAGCCAATTACTTCTAAGCCTCTTGAAGTGCGTATGGGTAAAGGTAAGGGTAACGTTGAATACTGGGTTTGCCAGATTCAACCAGGTAAGGTTCTTTATGAGATGAACGGTGTATCTGAGGAGTTAGCTCGTGAAGCTTTCGCCCTAGCTGCAGCTAAACTACCTCTAAAGACTACCTTCGTAACTAAGACGGTGATGTAATGAAAGCGAGCGAACTAACAGAAAAGAGCGTTGAAGAATTGAACGCTGAACTGCTTGGTCTGCTGCGTGAGCAGTTTAATCTGCGTATGCAACACGCCACTGGTCAGTTGACTCAGACTCATCAGCTTAAAATCGTGCGTCGCAACATTGCGCGCGTTAAGACCATTATTACTTCTAAGGCGGGTGCATAATGTCTGATAATATCCGTACTTTGCAAGGTCGAGTACTTAGCGACAAGATGGACAAGTCTATCACTGTAGCTATTGAACGTAAGGTAAAACACCCTTTATACGGTAAGTTTATCAAGCGTACTACTAAGATCCATGCTCATGACGAACAAAATCAGTGTAATGCTGGCGATATCGTGACTATTCGCGAATGCCGTCCGCTGTCTAAGACTAAGTCTTGGACTCTGGTTGAAGTAGTAACAAAAGCCTAAGTTTTTTAGGTATTTAGTTAAGCGGCTCCAGAAATTGGAGCCGTTTATATTTTTAGTACTATCTATTCCTGTTTTTAGGTGTTACACTTGCGCGCCATTTTTGACTAAATTAAAGTCGGAAATAGGGTAAAATGTAGCCCCATAGTGGGAATGTGAAGTAACGATAGCGGAGCACTTAAAATGATCCAAATGCAATCGACTCTAGAAGTCGCCTGTAACAGTGGCGCTCGTAGAGTTCAGTGTATTAAGGTCTTGGGTGGCTCTCATCGTCGTTATGCCGGTATCGGCGACATCATCAAGGTTTCTGTTAAAGAAGCTATTCCTCGCGGTAAAGCGAAGAAAGGTGATGTATATAACGCGGTGGTAGTCCGTACTAAGAAAGGCGTACGTCGTCCAGACGGTTCTGTCATTCGCTTCGATCGGAATGCAGCGGTATTGCTAAACGCAAACCTTGCACCGATTGGTACTCGTATCTTTGGACCAGTGACACGTGAATTGCGTACAGAGCAGTTTATGAAGATTGTCTCATTGGCACCAGAAGTACTGTAAGGAGCTTCAAAATGGCAGCTAAAATACGTCGTCAAGACGAAGTAATTGTACTAGCAGGTAAAGACAAGGGTAAACGCGGTAAGGTTTCTCAAGTTCTACCAACTGGTAAATTAATTGTTGAAGGTATCAACCTTGTTAAGAAGCACCAAAAGCCAAACCCACAATTGGGCGTAGCTGGCGGTATTGTTGAGCAAGAAGCACCTTTACAAGCATCAAACGTAGCGATTTTCAACTCTGCCACTGGCAAAGCAGATCGCGTTGGTTTCCGATTTGAAGACGGTAAAAAAGTCCGTTTCTTTAAGTCGAACAGTGAACTCGTTAAGTAATTTGGAGTAAACGATGGCGAAACTGCATGATAAATACAAAGAGACTGTTAGTCCTGAACTTGCTAAAAAGTTCGGTTTTACCAGTGTCATGCAAGTCCCTCGGATTGAAAAGATCACCCTTAATATGGGTGTTGGCGAAGCAGTAGCAGATAAGAAAGTTATGGAGCACGCGCTTCGTGACATGACTGCTATCGCTGGTCAAAAGCCAGTAGTGACTGTAGCTCGTAAGTCAGTTGCTGGTTTCAAAATCCGTGAAGGCTACCCAATCGGCTGTAAGGTTACACTGCGCGGTGAGCGTATGTGGGAATTCTTAGAGCGTTTAGTTGATATCGCGATCCCTCGTATTCGTGACTTCCGTGGTTTGAGCGCTAAGTCGTTCGACGGCCGTGGTAACTATGCGATGGGCGTACGTGAGCAGATTATCTTCCCAGAGATCCAATACGATAAAATCGATAAGATCCGCGGTATGGATATCGTAATCACTACTACTGCGAAGAATGACGAAGAAGGCCGAGCTCTGCTCGAAGGCTTTAACTTCCCATTCAAGAAATAAGGGTAGCGTAATGGCAAAAAGTTCAATGAAAGCACGTGAAGCAAAACGTGCACAGCTCGTGGCTAAGTTCGCTGAAAAGCGCGCTGCACTTAAAGCTATCATTAGCAGTCCAGCTTCTTCTGACGAAGATCGTTGGGATGCAGTACTTAAGTTACAAGCTCTACCACGTGACTCTAGCGCAGCGCGTCAGCGTAATCGTTGTAGTCAAACTGGTCGCCCACATGGTTTCCTACGTAAGTTCGGCCTTAGCCGTATCAAGTTACGTGAAGCAACTATGCGCGGTGAAGTTCCTGGTCTTCGCAAGGCCAGCTGGTAAGCACTTGTCACGGAGTAAGCTAATATGAGCATGCAAGATCCTATTGCGGATATGTTAACACGTATTCGTAACGGCCAAGCTGCTAAACACGTATCTGTGAAGATGCCGTCTGCTAAGCTAAAAATCGCTATCGCGAAAATGCTTAAAGAAGAAGGTTATATCACTGACTACGCCGTAGCAGATGAAGCCAAGCCTGAGTTGGAAATTACTCTTAAGTATTTCCAAGGGCAACCAGTCGTTGAGACTATCCAGCGCGTTAGCCGTCCAGGTCTTCGTATTTACAAAGGTAAAAACGAACTTCCTAAGGTTATGGGCGGTCTGGGTATCGCAATTGTGTCCACTTCTAAAGGTTTGATGACTGATCGTACTGCCCGCCAAAATGGCATGGGTGGGGAAGTTATCTGCTACGTAGCATAAGGAGCTAGCAATGTCTCGTGTCGCAAAAGCACCAGTCGCTATCCCTGCAGGCGTAGAAGTGACTTTAAACGAACAAACTATCACCGTAAAAGGTGCTAAAGGTAGTTTGACTCGAGTTATTAACAATGCGGTTAGTCTTGTTGTTGAAGGCAGCGAAATCAAGTTTGGTCCAGTTGAAGGCGTTGTTAACGCTTGGGCTCAAGCTGGTACAGCTCGCGCACTAGTAAACAATATGGTTATCGGTGTATCAGAAGGCTTTGAGAAGAAGCTTCAGTTAATTGGTGTTGGTTACCGTGCAAAAGTTGCTGGTAACGGCGTTGATTTGACTTTAGGTTTCTCACATCCTTTAGTACACGAACTACCCGCTGGCGTAACAGCAGAATGTCCTAGCCAAACTGAAATCGTACTTAAGGGTACTGATAAGCAGTTAATTGGTCAGGTTGCTGCTGAGATTCGTGGCTACCGTCCACCAGAGCCTTACAAAGGTAAAGGTGTTCGCTATGCTGATGAACAAGTACGCCGTAAAGAGGCTAAGAAGAAGTAGGTAACGCGATATGGATAAGAAAACATCTCGCTTACGCCGCGCACTACGCGCCCGTAAGAAGATCCAAGAGCTGGGCGTTAACCGTCTGGTTGTACATCGTACACCACGTCACACTTACGCTCAGGTAATTAGTCCTGAAAACGTAGTGTTGGCGGCAGCTTCTACTGCTGAAAAAGCGGTATCAGAGCAGCTAAAGTACACAGGTAACGTAGATGCAGCTAAAGTAGTGGGTAAAACCGTTGCTGAGCGCGCTATCGAAAAAGGCGTAGCTGTAGTTGCATTCGATCGTTCCGGCTTCAAGTATCACGGCCGCGTTGCTGCATTAGCAGACGCTGCTCGTGAAGCTGGCCTCAAGTTCTAAGGAATGATGAAAAATGGCTAAATTTGAAGCTCAACAGCAAAAAGACGATCTGCAAGAGAAATTAGTTGCAGTAAATCGTGTTTCTAAAGTAGTTAAAGGCGGACGTATCTTTAGCTTCACTGCACTAACAGTAGTGGGTGATGGTAACGGTAAAGTTGGCTATGGCTATGGTAAAGCGCGTGAAGTACCAGCAGCAATTCAGAAAGCAATGGAAAAGGCTCGCCGTAACATTGTTTCTGTAGAATTGAGCAATGGTACTTTGCACCACCCTGTAAAGGGTCGTCACACTGGTTCTCGTGTTTACATGCAGCCAGCCTCTGACGGTACCGGTATTATTGCCGGTGGCGCAATGCGTGCCGTATTGGAAGTAGCAGGCGTTCATAACGTTCTGTCAAAAGCATACGGTTCTACTAACCCGATCAACATCGTACGCGCAACTGTAGATGCGTTGGTGAACATGAAGTCACCATCACAAATCGCAGCTAAGCGTGGCCTGAATGTTGATGAAATTCGAGGTTAATGCACCATGGCTACTAAAACACTTAAAGTAACTCAGACCAAGAGTTCAATCGGTCGCTTACCAAAGCACCGTGCGACTTTGACTGGTCTAGGTCTACGCCGCATTAATCACACTGTTGAACTAGAAGATACTCCTTCAGTTCGCGGTATGATTAACAAGGTTTACTACATGGTAAAGGTGGAGGATTAATCAATGAAATTGAATACTCTATCACCAGCTGCAGGTGCAAAATCAGCAGCTAAGCGTGTAGGTCGCGGTATCGGTTCAGGCCTAGGTAAAACTGCAGGTCGTGGTCACAAAGGTCAGAAGTCTCGTTCTGGCGGCGGTGTTCGCGTAGGTTTCGAGGGTGGTCAAATGCCACTTAAGATCCGTCTACCTAAGTTCGGTTTTACTTCACGCACTGCGTTGGTATCAGCTGAAATTCGCGTTGGCGAACTAGCTAAAGTTAACGGTGATGTTATCGACCTAAATGCGCTGAAAGATGCGAATCTAGTTACTCGCAACATACAGTTTGCTAAAATCGTTCTTTCAGGTACCATTGAGCGCCCAGTGACCGTAAAAGGTCTTAAGGTAACCAAAGGTGCACGTGCAGCTATTGAAGCTGCCGGTGGCAAGATCGAGGAATAATACGTCGATGGCAAAACCAGGACTTGATTTAAAAAGCGCGAAGGGCGGTTTATCAGAATTGAAAACCCGCCTCCTGTTCGTGATTGGTGCAATTATCGTCTTTAGAGCCGGTTCGTTTGTACCAATTCCTGGTATTGACGCTGCTGTACTAGCAGAGCTGTTTAATCAGCAAAAGGGGACCATCCTAGGCATGTTTAACATGTTCTCTGGTGGTGCCCTTGAACGTGCCTCTATCTTTGCATTAGGTATCATGCCGTATATTTCGGCATCGATTATTATGCAGTTGTTGACTGTGGTTCATCCTGCACTTGCTGAATTGAAAAAAGAAGGCGAGTCAGGAAGAAAGAAGATCAGTCAATATACTCGATACGGCACATTGGTCCTGGGTACATTCCAGGCAATCGGTATCGCAACAGGTTTACCAAACTTGGTTCCAGGGTTAGTTGTTAACTTAGGATTCAGTTTCTACTTCGTTGCTGTAGTGAGCTTAGTGACGGGAACAATGTTCCTAATGTGGCTAGGTGAGCAAATTACCGAAAGAGGCATAGGTAACGGTATCTCGATTCTTATTTTCGCAGGTATTGTTGCTGGTCTGCCATCTGCTATCGGTCAAACGGCCGAGCAGGCGCGTCAAGGCGACTTGAATGTACTAGTATTGTTGTTGCTGGCAGTGATTGTTTTCGCTGTCACTTATTTTGTGGTATTCGTTGAGCGTGGACAACGTCGTATCGTTGTTAACTATGCAAAGCGTCAGCAAGGCCGTAAGGTATTTGCAGCGCAGAGCACTCATTTACCACTAAAGCTGAATATGGCTGGTGTTATCCCGCCTATTTTTGCGTCCAGCATCATTTTGTTCCCAGGCACACTGGCTCAGTGGTTTGGTCAAAATGAGTCCATGTCATGGTTAAGTGATTTTTCACTAGCTGTGTCACCAGGACAACCGCTGTACTCATTGCTATATGCAACAGCGATTATTTTCTTCTGTTTCTTCTATACTGCGTTGGTGTTTAACCCTCGCGAAACAGCAGACAACCTGAAGAAGAGTGGTGCGTTCATTCCCGGGATTCGTCCTGGAGAACAGACTTCGCGTTACATTGATAAAGTTATGACTCGCCTGACACTAGCTGGTGCGTTATATATTACCTTTATCTGCTTAATTCCGGAGTTCATGTTAATTGCGTGGAAAGTACAGTTCTATTTTGGCGGTACTTCACTACTAATTATGGTAGTCGTAATCATGGACTTCATGGCTCAGGTTCAGACCCATATGATGTCTCATCAGTATGAGTCTGTAATGAAGAAAGCTAACTTAGTAAACAAAGCGAACTTAGATCGCTTTGGTCGCTAAGATAGTAATCTCGGAGTGTTGAAATGAAAGTTCGAGCTTCCGTGAAGAAGATCTGCCGTAACTGCAAGATCGTAAAGCGTAGTGGCGTTGTACGTGTGATTTGTGTTGAACCTAAACACAAACAGCGTCAAGGCTAAAAAAATTGACCAGCCCAGTCCGGGCTGGTCAAAATATTATTTGCTAAATTGTCGTCTGTCGAGTATCCTACCGGGCTTTTCACAGATGACCTTTAACTTAAGGAGTGCATAGTGGCCCGTATCGCTGGCATTAACATTCCTGATCAAAAGCATACAGTCATTGCATTGACTGCTATCTACGGCATCGGTCGTACTCGCGCACAAGCTATTTGCGCGGCTACTTCAATTGCTGAAGATGCTAAGATCAAGGAATTGAGCGAAGCTCAAATCGATAGTCTACGCGAAGAAGTTGCCAACTACATTGTAGAAGGTGATTTACGTCGTGAAGTTTCCATGAACATCAAGCGTCTTATGGACCTTGGTTGTTACCGTGGCCTTCGCCATCGTCGTAGCCTTCCCCTTCGTGGGCAACGTACTAAGACCAATGCGCGTACGCGTAAAGGTCCACGTAAACCAATTAGAAAGTAACGGGGTAATCCAAAATGGCTAAAGTTCCGTCACGTTCTCCGCGTAAGCGTGTACGTAAACAGGTTGCTGATGGTATGGCGCATATCCATGCGTCTTTCAACAACACAATTATTACCATTACAGATCGTCAAGGTAACGCACTATCTTGGGCAACTTCTGGTGGTTCAGGTTTCCGTGGTTCACGTAAATCTACCCCATTTGCTGCACAGGTTGCTGCTGAGCGTGCAGGTGTTGCTGCTCAGGACTACGGTGTTAAAAACCTAGAAGTTTTTGTGAAGGGTCCAGGTCCAGGACGCGAATCAGCGATTCGTGCACTAAACTCGGTTGGTTACAAGATAACTAACATTACCGATGTGACGCCTATCCCTCATAATGGTTGTCGTCCTCCTAAGAAACGTCGCGTTTAATTCGTCGTTTTTAATAGGATAGTTGGAGAAAGAACATGGCAAGATACTTGGGTCCAAAGCTCAAGCTTACCCGCAGAGAAGGTACTGACCTTTTCCTAAAGAGCGGAGTGAGAGCAATCGATTCGAAGTGTAAGCTTGAAACTGCACCTGGACAACACGGCGCTCGTAAGACCCGTTTGTCTGAGTATGGTGTTCAGCTACGCGAGAAACAAAAAGTTCGTCGTATTTATGGTGTGCTAGAAAAGCAATTCCGTAACTACTACAAAGATGCTGCACGTACTAAAGGTAACACTGGTGAAAACCTACTTACTCTTTTAGAAACCCGTCTTGATAACGTAGTTTATCGCATGGGCTTTGGTGCAACACGCGCTGAATCACGTCAGCTAGTTAGCCATAAGTCAATTATGGTTAATGGTAGCGTCGTTAACATTCCATCATTCAAAGTGTCTGCGAATGATGTAGTGAGCGTTCGTGAAAAGTCACGCACTCAAGCTCGTATTAAAGCGGCTTTAGAAGTGTCGGCTCAACGCGAAAAGCCAACATGGGTTGAAGTTGACAACACTAAGATGGAAGGTGCTTTCAAGCGTATTCCTGAGCGTAGTGATTTGTCTGCGGATATTAACGAACAGCTGATCGTCGAACTTTACTCTAAGTAAGGTTAAAACAAAAGAGAGGACACAATGCAGGGTTCTGTTACAGAATTTCTTAAACCGCGTCTCGTTGATATCGAGCAGGTTAATCCAACACGTGCCAAGGTTACACTGGAGCCGCTAGAGCGTGGTTTTGGTCACACTCTAGGTAACGCGTTGCGTCGTATCCTATTGTCGTCTATGCCAGGCTGCGCGGTTACCGAAGTAGAGATTGATGGTGTACTGCATGAATACAGTAGCAAGGAAGGCGTGCAAGAAGATATCCTAGAGATACTACTAAACCTTAAAGGTCTAGCGGTAGTTATCGAAGGGAAAGACGAAGCTATGCTTACACTAAGTAAGTCAGGCGCAGGCCCTGTTACTGCAGCAGATATCACGCATGATGGTGATGTTACTATCATGAATCCTGACCATGTTATCTGTCATTTGACGGGTAACAATGATGTCAGCATGCGTATCCGCGTAGAGCGTGGTCGTGGTTATGTACCGGCTTCTGCCCGTGCACAAACCGAAGACGATGATCGCCCTATCGGCCGTTTGTTGGTTGACTCTTCGTTCTCGCCAGTTGCTCGCATTGCATACAATGTAGAAGCTGCTCGTGTTGAACAGCGTACAGACTTAGACAAACTCGTTATCGATATGACCACTAACGGTACTATTGATCCTGAGGAAGCTATCCGTCGTTCAGCGACCATCCTAGCCGAACAGCTAGATGCGTTTGTTGAGTTACGTGATGTGACTGAGACTGCACCAGTAGAAGAGAAGCCGGAGTTCGATCCGATTCTGTTGCGTCCTGTCGACGATTTAGAGCTAACTGTACGTTCAGCCAACTGTTTGAAGGCTGAAGCGATTCATTACATCGGCGATCTGGTACAACGCACTGAAGTTGAGCTGCTTAAGACTCCTAACTTAGGTAAGAAATCTCTTACTGAAATTAAGGACGTGTTAGCTTCTCGCGGACTGTCGTTAGGTATGCGTCTGGAAAACTGGCCTCCAGCTAGTTTAGCAGACGACCTTTAAGTCCAGATTAGTACAGATATAGGTAATAAGGATTAGGTCATGCGCCATCGTAAGAGTGGTCGTCAACTGAACCGTAACAGCAGTCATCGCCAAGCTATGTTCCGTAACATGGCTTGCTCAATAGTTCGTCACGAAGTGATTAAAACTACTGTTGCTAAAGCGAAAGAACTGCGTCGCGTAGTTGAACCTCTGATAACACTTGCTAAGAGTGATAGTGTAGCAAACCGCCGTTTGGCATTTGCACGTACTCGCGACGCTGAAGTCGTAGGTAAGTTATTTACTGAATTGGGTCCACGTTTCCAGGAACGTCCTGGTGGATATACCCGTATTCTTAAGTGCGGTCTACGTACTGGTGACAAAGCGCCAATGGCGTATATTGAACTAGTAGGTCGTCCAGAAGCAGCAGTAGCTGTTGAAGACACTGCAGAGTAAATAAGTCTTAGTTTTAAAAGGCCGAACATATGTTCGGCCTTTTTTATGCCTAAAATTCACCTATTGCACCAGTTGCAACTATTCTCTAACTGTTCGTTCGAGGCTAGGCAATCCTCTAGTTGTTCATCATCCTTCTCGTTAGTCCCAACTACAGACACGGCTTAACCCTATCCCTTAGTCGTCGCCTCAGTGCCTAGGTAAGTCGATTTTATGCAGTGGTACAACTAGGTTCGCTCATCCCACAAGTCATCCCGCTTTCACTGGATTAACCTTGTGCCGACTTATTAATTGGCTAAATTGCTCAACATAAAGGTGCTGGGGCAAGAAGCTTTAGGTTGCTGTTGCGCTCGAGCTACAGAGCATTTTCGCTTTAACGGAGGTTGGTATAGCTTAGTTTTAAGAGTTGAGTTAGAACTCATTTTGCTAAGGCTCATTAGATAGTTGCCGTTATATGGCTCTGGAGAGGCGTTGCTTGCTTCTACACCTGCTTTAGTTGATTGGTCAAGGGGGAGGGAAATAGGATTCAGCAGGGTTGGTTGTGAATTAAAGCCAGTATTAATCGTAGAGTGACGAATAGCTGTTTGTATAGCCTTTAAACGCGTTAGAAGCTGCTGGTTAGGCACAAGTTGAGAAATGAGTGTAATGATGGCGCAGTTTAAGAAAATGAGCGTAGAGCTCCATTCTTGCGCTTAGAGTGCGCGTCGTTCAACGCTATAACGCTATTATCGGTAACAGAAACAATTTCTGAACTGTCTATCTGTTTGGGCTGAGGCTTCAATGGAAAAGCCTAAAGGTATTCTGAGGTAGGCTGTGGGTCTTGATTTAAGCTAAGCGAGCTGTGAATACAAAAAAGCCTTCTATTACGAAGGCTTTTTAGAAGATTGGATCTGGACTAATTTAGTAACCGCCTGATTTTTGCTCTTCGTTATAGTCTAGTTTTTCGTGTGACTTACCCATAGCTTCAGCAACTTCAGGAGGCATGTAGTTTTCATCATGCTTAGCTAGAACTTCAGTAGCTTCTAGTTTGCCTGACTCAATCAGTACACCTTGAGCAACAATACCTTGTCCTTCGCGGAAAAGATCTGGCAATAGGTCGTCATAAGTTACGATGATCTCGCCGCCTGCAGCATCGTGTACAGCGAATTCAACATGAAGACTGTTAGGATCGCGGATCATTGAACCTACAGTCACCATGCCACCAACACGAATACGTTGGCCAATCTCTGGCATTACGCCAGTATCTTTTTTGCCTTGTACAATCTCTGTAGGAGTAAAGAACAAGTTTAAGTTAGAGTTCAACGCATATAGCAGCAAAGAAGCGATAGCTGCGACACCACCAATGAGGGCTATAGCAAGGGTAAGGCGTTTCTTTCGTCTTGGGTTCACTATTTGTTACTCCGAGTTTCTTTAAGGCGTTCTTCGCGTTGGATCTTCTTAGCGATCTCTACTAACACCTTACGTTTCTGTCTAGCGCTAAGGACAACTAAGGTTCCTAGCGAAAAAAAGGTTACACCATAAGCTAGCCATACATAAAATCCGTAGCCGCCCATGTTGATAAATTCACTTATTGAGTCGAACTGCATTATTTGACCCCCTCTGCCTTCGCAAGTTCACGAACCCATGGACGCATGCCATTTCGTGCTAAAATTTCTGATCTAAATCTCACTAATGTAATCGCGCCAATCATTAACCCGAAGCCCATGATGTTTATCAGTAATGGATATAGCATCTCGGTAGGCATTGATGACTTTTCAGTGATCTTAATCGTTGATGGCTGGTGTAGTGAACTCCACCAATCAACTGAGTACTTAATAATCGGAATGTTAATTACACCAACGATTGCCAAAATACCTGCTGCGCGAGCGGCAAGGACTTTATCTTCAAACGATGCGTATAAAGAGATAACGCCTAAGTATAAAAATAGGAGCACTAGCTCAGAAGTTAGGCGTGCATCCCAAACCCACCAAGTTCCCCACATTGGCTTACCCCAAGTCGCACCAGTAATTAATGCGATAAAGGTAATTACTGCACCAATTGGTGCAATAGCCGCCGCTGCCCAATCAGCAGATTTAATCTGCCAAACAAGGCCGATAAAAGATGACGTTGCCATCGCCATGTAGGCCGCCATTGACATAGAAGCTGCTGGAACATGGATAAAGATAATTCGGTAGCTGTCACCTTGTTGATAATCCGTAGGAGCAAAAACTAAGCCCCAGACTGTACCAAGTCCAATAAACGAGATGGCAAGCATGGCAAACCAAGGTAGTAGGGTGCCTGAGAGTTTGTAGGCGCGTTCAGGATCCGCGTATGGATGTAACCATTTCCACATTTTAGTTAGTACTCACTCGTAAGGATGCACCAATTGCAAAAGGTGCTAATGTTAATGAACCGACCAACATGGCGCCGATAATAGCGAGTTGGCCATCATAGGGTAAATTCATACCAGCAGCATCAATAGCGCTGGTAGCGAAAATCAATACAGGAATATACAAAGGCAGAATAAGCAAGCTTAATAATACGCCACCTTTACGTAATCCAACTGTCAACGCTACACCTATTGCACCTAATAGGCTCAGTACCGGAGTACCAAGAGTTAGTGTTGCGATTAATGCTCCGTAGCTATTGCTATCTAAATGTAATAGCACAGCTAATAAAGGTGCCACTAAAATTAGCGGTACGCCAGTCAAAATCCAATGTGCTAATACTTTAGCCAACACCATTAGGGGTAATGGTTGTGGGCTTAGTAACATTTGCTCAAGGCTACCGTCGGCATAGTCGGCCTTAAACAAACGTTCAAGAGACAGCATGGATGCCAATAGTGCCGCAACCCAGATAATACCTGGTGCAACACGGGTTAATACTTGTGGCTCGGGGCCAATACCCAGTGGGAATAGTGTCACCACGAGGACAAAAAACAATAGCGGATTAAAAATATCACCGCGATGACGCACAGCAATTTGCAGATCGCGCTTTAGTAGCGTGCTAAAAGCCTTGGTATAACTGATACCTTTTTTCATTGCCAAACCTTATACGAAGCGATAATCGAGACGAATTTTACGTAAGATATCATCACCAATCACACCCATGTCTTGGTGTGTGGTTAATATTACGCAACCACCTCGCTTTGCATGGGCTAAAAATAGGTGCTCAAGCTCTTCTACGCCTTTCTTATCGATCGCTGTAAAAGGCTCATCGAGAAGCCAGATTTTACAGTTTGTATGCCATAGCCGAGCAAGCGCTGTTCGTCTATGCTGACCCGCTGACAAGTGTCCTGCTAGCGCTTCTTCGAAACCTGAGAGATTTACTTTTGCAAGGATCTCACGGGCATCGAAGTCATCATACCCACTGATCCTTAAATTGAAGTTAAGATTTTCCTCTGCCGTTAACTCGCTTTTAACACCTGCAAGGTGACCAAGATACAATAACGCGTCATTGTACTCGTCACGACAACGATTAATGTCTTCACCCTTGAAGCTGATGTGTCCGGCATAGGGACGAGATAAACCAGCAATAATCCGCAAAAGACTTGTTTTGCCTGCGCCGTTCGGGCCTTCGATTTGGACGATTTCACCTTCGGATATTTCGAAGCTAAGCTCGTCAAATAAAATGCGTTCTTCTCTGATGCAGGTTAAGTTATTAGCTGATACCAGTGTTGTTGCTTTTGATTTTTCTACCACTGAGCCCTCTATATCAAGCTGTATGAAAACACAAGAGATACTAACACATACGCTTTCAAGCGTTTAGTCTTGCTTGTCGCGAAGTGTCAGCAATTTGATGTAGTTCGAATATTGTGTATTTTCTATGAACTTTTTAAACATTTGCTAATATATTAACCTTTTTGCGAACTATGTCTTGTGAAAACTCCTTTCACGCGATTAATATCACAAAAAGATGCCATTTGTTGAACTTTGTAGTAACCTAGCGGGGTTATAACAAGTCTGCCGAAAATTTGAGGGCAGCGTGAGCTTTGTTAGAATTTGCATTAGGAAAGTATAAGATGAAAAAATTATTAGCACTGACTGCAGTGGCAGCTTTGACTCTGTCTACAAGCGCACTTGCTCAAGATGGTAAAGCGGTATATGACAAGGCATGTCAAGTATGTCACAGCATGGGTGTTGCTGGTGCGCCAAAATCACACGATGCTGCAGCATGGGAACCGCGCCTAGCTAAAGGTATGGACGCTTTAGTATCTACAGTTAAGTCTGGCCTAAATGCCATGCCACCAGGTGGTATGTGTACAGATTGCTCTGATGAAGATTACAAGAATGCAATCGAGTATATGTCTAAGTAATTTTTATTAGACATCAAAAAAAACCGGCTGAGGCCGGTTTTTTTGTGGCTATTACTTACTCTCAAATCAATAGATGTTTAGATGAAGAGCTTGATTGTGTTTGCAGTGTTAGGTGTATTGTAAGGGGCTTGTAGCAGACACCTAAGCTAGGATGATCACGGCATCGTTGTAGGGATAATGGCATTTGCCATTCGATAAAGATAAAAAAACCGGCTAATGCCGGTTTTTAAATTTGATGTTCATTATTACTGAACTTGTGTGTCTAGTACTAGTTGGCCAGTGTCACCAACTTTAATCATAGCAAGTTTGCCTTGGATGTCGCCAGTTTGTGCTCTCACACTGCCATGCTTAGATAGTACAGCGATGATTTCAACGGCTTTGGCATCGCTTAGCTTAGTGTTGCCACCCATACCAGTGCTGTCATCTAAGGTAATTGTTGCTGGTAGAGACTCTGCTGAGATCTTAGTCGCTGCGAGAGGGACTTTTGGACCTTCAGTTGAGCGAGCGAAGATAAATAGCATATCTGTGCTGGCCACTTTTGCTTGTAACTCTGGCGAGATAGAAACTTCAACAGTCACAGTCTTAGCCGTGGCGTCAGGCTTCACATTCTTATGAGCTTCATCATTTGGCATCATACCTTCAGATTGCATTCTCATTTTTGCGCTATCAATAGCATTCATGATTGCGCCGCGGTCTACGTCTGTACGGTCGCTATCTAGAATTAGCTGCCATGCGTCAATTGCTTTCTTGTAATCCGCTGTGAAGAATGAATCCATGCCCACTAACAACAGTGTAGAAGGATCTTCTGGGTCAAGGCTTAGCGCTTGATCAACAAGCGCTTGAACAGTAGGTGTCATCTTTTGATTAGAGCGGTAGTAAAGTGCGGTTGCTTTAGGACCTAGTAGCTCGGCATGCACACCAACAAGATCCATTGTCTTATCGAATGCTTTGATCGCATCGTCATAACGGTTTGCTGAGATGTAAGCATGGCCTAGGCTAAACCAAAGCTGGCTATTTTCAGGCTCAGCATTTGCTTGCGCTTCCATCATTTCGACACGCTGAGACATGATCTGCTCATTAGTCATGCCTTGGTGTGGGTCGTTGGCAGTCATTGGTTGATCTAGGTTCTTATAAGCACCCAAGGTTGAGTACATATAGCCACAGACACCGATAACAACGACAGACATAACTGACGGCCACAAGATGCTTTTTGGCTTTAACTTGTTAACTAAAGACTCGTCATCACCTTGCTTCATATCTTGAAGTAAGCTGATTTCAAGTTCTTTCTTTAGAGCATCGAACTCTTGTTGATCAAGAAGCTCTTCTTGAAGTTCTTTCTCTAAAGTCGCAAGTCTCTCATTGAATAGTTCGAGGTTAGTGCCCTTACGAACATCGGCTTCTTCAGTCCTTAGCATGCGCTGTTGACGGAAGTGTGGGAACCAAATCAGCGCTAGGCTAACCAGTAGAAATGAGGCTATCAAAATCCAGAATGTGGTCATTATGTCTATTTCACTTTAGTTTGCGAAAAAGCGGCTTCACCGCTGAACTAGGGATAAGATTATACGGAAAGATTATTCATTGAACAGTAATATAACCTTAAATACTCTAAGTTGAGTGCTTGTTCACAGATTGATTCTATTTGTAAAATTTCTCGAAACTTAGGGGAACTTTGTTTGTCAGACCTTAACATTCGACTGAATTTGCTCAGTATATGGTTGAATGTGACATGCAGATGTTTATGTGTGTTTGTTAATAAGATAGGGGAAGAATGAGACAGGTCACCCATATTTGTACGAAATAGGCAGACATTAACAATAGCAAATACTAAACTGAGCTAAAATTTGTACCTTTTAATAGTGTTAATTGTAAACACGTATGCGATGATTCAGCGAAAGCTTAATCAAGCATGGTTTAGGACTGAGGAAAACCCATGATCCCAGAATTAGGACACTTTTCGCTGATTATCGGCTTGGCATTCGCCATGCTGTTAGCCATCGTTCCTTTAGTAGGTGTAGCACGTAAAGACCAATACCTAGTGCGCTATGCGTGGCCACTAAGTTACGGAATGTTCTTCTTTATTCTCTTCTCTGTTATCGCACTTGGCTATAGTTTTGCAGTCGATGACTTCTCTGTTGCTTATGTAGCACATCACTCCAATTCAGAGTTGCCAATCTTCTTTAAGATTGCTGCCGTGTGGGGTGGTCATGAAGGTTCATTATTATTCTGGGTATTCTCATTAGCCGCTTGGGCTGCTGCTGTTGCTCTATTTAGTAAAGGTTTAGAAGAAGTCTTTACTGCCCGAGTGTTGGCAGTATTAGCGATGATCCTTATCGGCTTCACACTGTTTATGTTGCTAACGTCTAGCCCATTTGAACGCTTATTCCCAATCCCTATGGAAGGCCGCGATCTAAACCCAATGTTGCAAGACGTTGGTTTGATCTTCCACCCTCCAATGCTTTATCTAGGTTATGTAGGTTTTGCGGTAAGCTTCGCTTTCGCTATTGCAGCTTTAATGAGTGGTCGTCTTGATTCTGCTTGGGCTCGTTGGAGCCGTCCATGGACGCTAGCGGCTTGGGTATTCCTAACAGGTGGTATCTCACTTGGTTCTTGGTGGGCATATTACGAACTAGGCTGGGGCGGCTGGTGGTTCTGGGATCCAGTTGAAAACGCTTCTTTCATGCCTTGGTTAATTGGTACAGCACTACTTCACTCTGTGATTGTAACTGAAAAGCGTGGTGCATTCCGTAACTGGACTGTTCTACTATCAATCTTCGCTTTCTCATTAAGCTTACTTGGTACCTTTATTGTTCGTTCAGGCGTGTTAACGTCGGTTCACTCGTTCGCCGCGGATCCAAGTCGAGGTATGTTCATCCTGTTACTACTTGGTTTAGCTGTTGGTGGTTCACTCACGCTATTTGCTTTCAGAGCAAGTGAGATGCGCAGCCCAGCACGTTTCGAATTGAAGTCTAAAGAAACTATGCTTCTAGTATGTAACCTATTACTAACGGTTGCTTGTGGTACAGTTCTTCTAGGTACGCTATACCCACTACTAATCGATGCATTAGGTATGGGTAAGATTTCTGTAGGACCTCCATACTTTAACGCTGTATTCGTTCCAATCGTTCTAGTTCTATTTGGCTTTATGGGTGTAGGCCCGGTCATTCGCTGGAAGAAGTCTAAAGCGGGTGAAATGAAGCGTCAGTTAATCGTACCAGCTGTGATTGCAGCGGTAGTTGGCTTAGCTGCACCTTTCCTAGCTGACGGTCAATTTAACGTTTGGGTAGTATTCGGTATCGGTATGGCAGTATGGGTCACCTTGATGACATTCCGCGCTGCATACAACATAGTTAAGACTAAAGATGGCTCTATTGACTTAACCCGCCTTGGACGCAGTCAGCTGGGTATGATCATCGCTCACCTTGGTATTGCCGTATCAGTTGTTGGTGCCACTATGGTTTCAAACTACTCATTAGAGAAGAGTGTTCGTATGGGCCCTGGTATCTCTCATGAGCTAGCTGGTTATACCTTTAACTATGTGGAAACCAAGAATGTTGTTGGCCCTAACTATACGGCCCAACAAGGTCAAATCGAAGTCTATGAGGGTGATGATTACGTTACTCTACTAAGACCTGATCGCCGTCAATATAACGTCCGTACTATGGATATGACTGAAGCCGGTATTGACTGGGGTCTATTCCGAGATCTTTACGTGACTATGGGCGACCCAATTAGTCGTACAGAATACGCGGTGCGTATCAACTACAAGCCTTATGTTCGCTGGATCTGGTTTGGCTCGATCTTTATGATGGTTGGCGGTTTCTTCGCCGCGTCTGATAAGCGCTATCGCGTAAAAGCTAAGAGTGCAGAAAAGACGGCAGCTAAAGAAGCGGATAAGTTAGCAACGGCTTAATTGGAACAGAGTAAATATGAAAAAGTTAGTATTATTTATTCCACTCGTCGTAGTTTTAGGTATGGGAGTGTTCCTTTATAAGGGACTCTTCCTTAACCCGCAGCAACTCGACTCTGCTCTAGAAGGAAAGCCGATCCCGGCTTTCCAGTTAGAGGTTTTGGAAAAGTCAGGTGAAATCGTCACTAATGAAACACTAAAAGGCAAAGTAGGATTACTTAACGTATGGGCAACTTGGTGCCCATCATGTAAGTATGAGCATCCTTTCCTGATGACATTAGCACGTAAGAATATTCTACCTATCTATGGTATCAACTATCGTGATGAGCGACCTCTTGCTATCCGAGAATTGAGCCGTGAAGGTAACCCGTATGCAATCAATATCTTTGACCATGACGGTCGCTTAGGTTTAGACCTAGGTGTATACGGTGCGCCAGAAAGCTTCCTAGTCGATCATAAAGGTATTATTCGTTACCGTTATGCGGGACCAATTGATTCTCGCGTATGGAAAGAAACACTTTACCCTATGGTTCAACAGCTACAAGCTGAAGCTGCGAAGGATGGTGCATCGTGATTAAATTATTAATGAAAGGCTTTTCGGCTCTAGTATTGCTACTAAGCATGGCATCTATCGTTAATGCTACGCCAGTAGATACTTATGAATTTAAGTCTGTTGATAACCAAAAGCGTGCATTAAGCCTTGCTCACTCATTACGTTGTCCACAGTGTCAAAACCAGAACTTGATTGATTCTAACTCCCCGGTAGCTCAAGACCTACGTTTAGAAGTCTACCAGATGGTTGATGAAGGTAAGGGCGATGACGAAATCGTTGAGTTTATGACGAGCCGTTACGGTGAGTTCGTTCTTTATAAGCCGAGAATGGAAGCTAAGACTTACGTTCTTTGGTTAGGTCCAATTGGTCTTCTGTTGTTTGGTGGTTTGATTGGTTTCTTCTTTATCCGCAAGCAGCGTATAGCAGAAGCGAATAATCCAGAACTATCTACCGAAGAGCAGCAAGAATTAGATCGTCTATTAAAGCGAGACGCTAAATGAGATTGACCATAGTGGGTCTAGTCGCAGCAACGATGTTGGTTGCTGCAGGGGCGCAGGCTTATCCTGGAATGGAAAAGCAAGCTGAAAGACAAGTTCAGTCAAGCGTCGATCTTATCAGTGTTTTACCTAAGCCGTTTCCAATTGAAGCCGTTCCCTTTAAAGATAGTAAAGGTGAAGCCGTCGACTTTAGCCAGTATAAAGGCAAAGTTATCATGGTAAACATGTGGGCCACTTGGTGTCCTCCATGTGTAAGAGAGTTACCGGCTATAAGTCGCTTCTCTGCTAAGATCGGATCGGATGACTTTGAGGTGCTACCAGTTTCTATCGATCTTGAAGGTAATAAGCAGGTAGAGCCATTTTTAAAGTCATTAGGTATGGAAGATTTCAATACCTATTATGATAAAGAGCAGAAATTGGGTCACGTATTTCCTTTAGATACTATTCCAGCGACCTTTATCTTGAATAGGGAAGGGGAGTTAATCGCTTTCGTTCGAACCTTTGTTGATTGGGATGATGATAAAGCGGTGACACTTATTAAAAGCTTCTTGGAGCAACCTCAGCAGCAAAGCAAAGTGACAAGCAAAGCTGATTAGGTAAAAAGAAGACGAATAATGATAATAAAATGGGGCTTTTAGCCCCTTTTTTGTACGTATCGTTTGATAACTATGCATTTGATTCGAATATTCTCATTTAATTAAGAAAGCCCCTTGCGCTCGTCTTAAATCTCCCTATAATGCGCATCCACT
>NZ_BPET01000051.1 GCF_019654915.1 Shewanella sp. MBTL60-007
AACCTCCTGTTGTTTATTCTGTCTTCAATTTAATAGCATGATTTTGATTCATGGTGCAACTAAAATGTTTCAAAAATGTTAAATCAACATGAAGTTTTATTGTTTTAGTTTGAACTATAGGAGGTGATATATCAGTGTTTTTCAAGCGACTACGGAAGGCTCTGCTGGTTAAAAACAAAAAAGCCAGTCGAAACTGGCTTTTTGAGGAGTGGCAGTGGCTTAAATATTTCCCTGTCTAAACAGATTGATTAAAGCATTACTGGATGAGTCTAGCTCTGTGGCTTCATCATCTGCAGTTAGACGTTCTAGCACATCGTTACCGAGCTGCTTACCGAGCTCTACGCCCCACTGATCGAAAGAGTTTATTTGCCAAATTGCGCCCTGAACAAAAGTTCTGTGTTCATACAGGGCGATGAGTGCACCTAAAGTCGCGGGTGTTAACTTATCCATTAAGATAGTGTTGCTTGGCTTATTACCTGGCATCACCTTGTGTTTAGCGATGAGCTGCTTTTGTTCATCGCTAAGGGTGCTTTGGCTTAGCTCCGCTAACGCTTCATCGAATGTCCGCCCTTGCATTAATGCCTGAGTTTGGCCAAAGCAGTTAGAAGCAAGTTGTACATGGTGCTCACCAACAGGATTGTGGCTGTTGAGTGGCATGATAAAGTCAGCAGGGATCAGTGCCGTACCTTGATGCAGTAGTTGGTGATATGCGTGTTGACCATTGGTACCTTCACCTCCCCAGATCACCGGACCGGTACTGTAATCGACATCTGTACCGCTTAGGGTGACAGATTTACCGTTACTTTCCATATCGAGTTGCTGGAAGTATGCCGGTAGGCCTCTTAGGTAATGATCATAGGTCAGTACGACATGAGACTGGGCATTGAAGAAGTTACCGTACCACAGAGAGAATAAGCCCATAATAACAGGCATATTATTTTCTAAAGGAGTGTTAGCAAAGTGCTCATCCATTTCGTGAGCGCCGGCTAATAACTCGCGAAAGTTATTCATACCGATAAGCAGAGCGATTGGCAGTCCAATTGCAGACCATAATGAATAACGACCACCTACCCAATCCCACATAGGGAAGATATTGTTGGCATCGATACCAAACTCTGTCGCCTTAGCCACATTTGAGCTGACAGCAACAAAGTGCTTTGCAACATCGGCTTGGGATGCACCCTGGCTTAAAAACCATGCTTTGGCGGTAAGGGTATTGGTTAAGGTTTCCTGAGTACCGAAAGATTTAGAAGACATCACAAACAATGTGGTTTGTGGATCCAGTCCCTTAAGCTTTTCAGTAATAGAAGTACCATCAACGTTGGCAACAAAGTGACAGTTTAGGTCCCCCGTCCAATATGGGCGCAGGGCTTGGGAAACGATTTTTGGCCCTAAGAATGAGCCTCCAATACCGATACTTACCACGTCGGTAATGGTTTTACCTGTATAGCCCTTCCACTGACCTGATGTCAGTGACTCGACGAACTCACCCATTTTTGCCAGAGTTTGCTGAACTTCGGCGACAATATTATTGCCATCGACTGTAATCACTTTATCTGCGGGCGCACGCAGAGCTGTGTGCAGTACAGCTCGTTGCTCTGTGTTGTTGATTGCCTGCCCAGCAAACATCGCCTTAATTTTCGATTCAAGCTGAGACTCTTTCGCTAATTGAAACAGTAATGACATCGTCTCTTTTGACGCGCGGTTTTTAGAGTAATCTAACAATAGACCGCATGCCTGAGTCGACATATCACTGAAGCGTTGAGGTTCAGTCGAGAATAGTTCGCGCATATGGGGAAGCGTCTTACAGTGCTTCTCCAGTGCTTGCCAGCTAGCTTGTTGAGTGAGTTCTGTCATTGTATTGTCCTAATTCCGTTAAGACGAAAGCTTATCTTTTAGCATAACTTCGAGCTTACCTTGGTCGATAGCGAAGTTACGAATACCTTCGGCTAGTTTCTCAACGGCCATAGCATCTTCGTTAAATTCCCAACGGAATTGGGCTTCAGTCATATCCGCTTCAGGCGCAACAACTTCAGTTGCAGGAAGTAGCTTCTGAACGATAGGGGTGTTGCTGTTAGATAGCTCTTCTAGTAGTGCAGGGCCAATAGTGAGTCTGTCACAGCCTGCAAGCTCAATGATTTCGCCTGTATTTCTGAAGCTTGCGCCCATAACCACGGTATTAAAGCCATGACGCTTGTAGTAGTTATAAATGCTAGTAACAGAGACTACACCTGGATCTTCAGCCGCACTGTACTCAAGGCCTGTATCTTTCTTGTACCAGTCAAGGATACGACCAACGAAAGGAGAGATTAGATAAACTCCGGCTTCAGCACATGCACGTGCTTGAGCGAAGCTAAAGAGTAAGGTTAGGTTACAGTTAATACCTTCTTGCTCAAGTTGTTTCGCGGCGCAGATCCCTTCCCATGTAGATGCTAGCTTAATAAGGATACGAGACTTGTCGATACCTGCTGCTTGATATAGGTTGATTAGCTTGTGTGCCTTAGCAATTGAGCCTTCTTTATCGAATGAAAGTCGGGCATCCACTTCAGTTGAAATGCGGCCAGGAACAATTTTTAGGATCTCTAAACCAATATTGACGGCAAGCTTATCACCGGCATCTTCAACCTGCTGTGCTAGATCGCTGCTCTGGCCTTTAGCCCAAGAGATGGCATCTTCGATTAATGCACTGTATTCCGGGATTTCTGATGCTTTTAAAATGAGAGAGGGGTTGGTTGTTGCATCTTCTGGCTGGTAACGTTTTATGGCTTCAATATCGCCGGTATCGGCAACAATGGTAGTGAAAGGTTTAAGTTGTTCTAATGTATTTGCCATGCGTATTACATCCTTACTCTATGTACAGCATCTGTGTGACAGTTAAGTTAGTTGCTATTAAAAGCCATTTTAATGAACATTCCAACTATATATGAAAAAAAATTACACAAAAGTTGCTGAAAATCATTAGAACGGTCATTTTTGGTAATCTAGCAACAATATTTTACTTGTTGTTAGCTGGGTAAAAGCTTAATCAGAAAGTATAGCTTTTTTGCGAACTGATAAAACTAAAAAGCCCACGCTTTGAGAAGCGTGAGCTTTTGTTAAGTAAATTGTACTTTTATTTAAGTACAGGCACTTTTTCCGTGCCAGTGACATGGGCTTCGATACGACGGTTAGCCTTATTGGCTTCTGCTGAACTACCTTCAATCAGCGGTTGGGTAATACCGTAGCCTTTAGATGATACTCTTTCTGGTGCGATGCCATACTCATTTACTAGAATTTCGGCAACCGCTGCTGCGCGGCGTTCGGAGATATCCATATTGTAGGCAGCCGATCCAGTGTTAGAAGCGTGGCCAGAAATCATAACTTCTGAGTTTGGATGCTGACTCATATAAGCGGCCAAATCCTTAATATCGCCATATGAAGAGGGCTCTACCTTAGCGGAGTTATTAGCAAACTTAGCTTCGATATCAAACTCGTCTTCAGCCTCCTGGTAAATTGTACAGCCATTTGCGTCAACTTTATGGGTCGGTGGAGTATTAGGGCACTGGTCTAAGTCGTCAGTTACGCCATCGTTATCAGAGTCTGCCACTACGATTGGCGCAACGACCGGAACAGGCTTAGCTTTACTGCCAAAGCGATAGCTTAGCTCTAAGCCCCAGTAGTTACTCTCCATCTCTAGGGTTTTCCACTTATCTTCATCTAAGTTTTCATAGCGGCGGTATTTCGCCTGAAGCTTTAGGTTATCGGTAATGTTATAACCAATACCTGCGCCAACGTATGGAGCAACGCCACTGTCACTATAGTACTCGCTACCATAGTTCTTATTATTAGAGATAAGGTAATTGAAGGCACCTGCTTCTGCGGATAGGCTCCAGTTACCGGCAAATGGCCAAAACGCCACTAAGCCAAGGTTCATCCCCTTGGCGCCAACGTCATTGAGCTTATTTGAATAGTCAACCCATTCGGCTCGGCCTAGGTCGCGATAACCTAGCTCTACGCCAAAGTGGTCATTTAACAGGTAACCAGCGAATACGTCCCATGCGTAGGGATCATCATCGCCGCAACTTTTCATGGTTTTTTGATCGCAATTGGGTTCGTAATTGTTGATGCCGACACCGCCACCTACATACCAGGGGCTCATGCCATCAGCTGCGTTTGCAGCAAAAGGTAACATCGAAGTAAGCAGAACTGCTTTTAGTGTGTTGTTCATCATTCAAAATCCTTATGTTTTATAATAAAACTCCTCCGTCTGCTCAATATCATTTCAAGCAGTGCTAGCGCTTATCACGGAGATCCATTATGTTTTAGCTAGCTGAGACTATTATTAGTTGCAAATGCGATATTTTCCACTTTATTTTCTGGATAATATAGAGCACTAAAGTTGTAAAAAGGGCGCTATTTGAAATAGCGCCCTTTTATTTGGCTTAATTTAGAGTCGTAAATCTGAAGTTTAGCGAGTCCAAACCCAGTTTTCGATGCTCTCTGGATCAACACCGTTGGCCTTGATGTAATTTCTATGATCGACTAGACGCTGAAGCATATCTGTAGTGATAGCAACGTGCTGAGTCTCATCAATTACGCCTTGCTGGAACAGCTTATACGCCATATCGATAACAAGGTGGTAGCGTGATGTGCCGTTACGTACGCCCATATCAAATGGTGTTGTTGTAGAGCCTTCCTCTTCATAGCCCTTGATTCTGAAACGATCGCTACCTTTATAGTCAAACACAAGTTTCTTAATCGTGTTTGGATAACCATGGTAGTTAAATACTACCCCCTTGTCGGCAGTAAATACTTCATCCATCAACCAAGGCTTGCTTTGGAACTCTAAGCTACCTAGACCACTGCTGGTAAGTTCTGTCACACTGACAAAACGAATGCGTACTCGTGGTAATAGTTCACGAATAAGGACTAGTGAAGCCATCGCCTCTTGTGTGACGTAGTCACCACAGCCCACTAGAACGACATCTGGATTTGCATCTGATGCAAAGTCCCAAACCATCACGCCATCTTTAGCTTGCTGACGAGCCTCATCGAGTGTTAACCACTGTGGTAGCTCTTTCTTACCCGCAACTAAGATGTTGAGCTTGTCACGATCGGCATAGGCGCGCTCGGTGTAAACTAAGGTGCTGTTACCATCTGCTGGTAGGTAAGCAGAGATAATCTTAGGGTGCTTCTCAAGCATCGCCCCTAAGAAAGAGGGGTTTTGATGCGAGTAACCATTGTGGTCTTGGCGTTCAAGCAGTGATGATAATACGACGTTACAGGCTGGCACAGGTTTACGGAAATGTACCCCTTGGCTGGCGTAGACGTATTTACAGTATTGGTCAGCCATAGAAGACACGACTTGTGAGAATGCCTCATAAGTTGGGAACATCGCATGGCGACCTGTCACCGTGTAGCCGTGTAGCATACCAAACAACAAGTTTTCTGATAGTAACTCGATGACTCGACCATCACGGGACATATCTTCATCCCAGCTTTCGATAGGCCACTGCCATGCACGGCTAGTTTCTTCAAATACAGCTTGCAATTGATTTGAGTAAGTTTCATCTGGGCAGAAAATGCGTAGATTGCGTTGGTCGCGGTTGAGTTTAAATGCATCACGCATCCACTCACCCATCTTATACATAGACAGGCCACGTTGGCCCCGTGGAGTTTCCGCACCGTAGGCCAGTTTTTCAAGGTTAGGCTGTGCTAAGGCGCGAACCACTTCACCGCCATAGCTTAAATGTTGACGGCCGCATGTGAGTTCTTTTGGTGGTAGTAGCGATTGAATATCTTCATCGAAGATAAGCTCGCCTTGATCGTTGACGCTGTATAGCTCGCCAAACTTATAGCTGGCTAACCAGGTATTCAGTGCATCTAGGTGGGCTTTATCGGTCGCACACTTATTAACGATAACTTGGTGGGACTCACAGTTACCTTCTAGTTTCTTACCGTTAAACTCTGCGGTACCTGTCCAGCCCTTAGCGGTACGCATCAAGATCACCGGCCAGCGTGGCTTAACAATGTCTTCGCCAGCACGCGCTCGGGTTTGGATGTCATTGATCATTTCATATGACTTGTCCATTGCCGCAGCCATTTGAACGTAAACGTCTTCTTCTAGCTCGTCGTCAACAATGATTGGGTGGTAACCTAGACCTCTAAATTCTAGATCCAGCTCTTCGTGGCTCATACGCCCCATACGAGTTGGACCCGAGATCTTATAACCATTGATATGAACGATAGGCAGTACGGCACCGTTGTTCTTCGGTGAAACAAGACGGTTTGCATACCAAGAGGCTGCTAGCGGGCCCGTTTCTGACTCACCATCACCAATTAGACAAGCGGCGATCAGATCGGGGTTATCTAAAACCGCGCCCCAAGCTACAGAAAGTGAGTAGCCTAGCTCCCCGCCTTCTAGAATTTGGCCTGGTGCTTCAGGGTTTGCATGAGAAGGGTAACCATAAGCGGCTGAGAACTTCTGACAGATATCAGTGATACCCTCTTCGTTATATGGGATAATGTCTGGATAGAAGTGACTTAATGACCCTTCCATAAATAGGTTTGCCTGAACGGCAGGGAAACCGTGACCAGGACCGACTAAGTAGACAAATGAGCGATTGTGCTTAGTGATAAGTCTGTTAACGTTTGCATAAACAAAGTTGATACCAGGACAGGTTCCCCAGTGGCCAAGGAGTCTTGGCTTGATATCGCTATGTTCGAGTGCGCGTTTATGCAGCACGTTTTTCTTTAAGTAAATTTGCGATGTCGCTAGAAAGTTAGTTGCTCGAACAAATTTCTTGAGTGCGACAATTTCTTGCTGATGTGCCATAAATAACCCCATTTACGTAATCATAAAGTTAAACAAATTTCATATTCACCACTATATTTGTAATTTTATTACAAAAACGTGGGCAAGCTCTGATTTATTGAAAGCAGTTTGTATAAAAAGCATCACCGACTAGGTGTAAATATAGTGTTAATTTGGTTATTTTGGCTGGTACTATTTGTGTGTTGGTGTGACGTTGATGTCAGGTAAGTGGTGAATTGTGATCTGTGTCGCTCGGGATTGAAGCGATGCTATGCTATTTTGCTGCGCGGATTACAGCGGGCGTGATGTAATTTTTTCACGTTTAAGACAATTTGAGAATAAAATCTGCTGTTATTTAAATACTTAGGAAGGTTAATACAGGATAAACATGATCGAGGGGCGATTTGCTCGATTTAAGTTTGTCATGGGGATTGAAAAAAATGATAGAAACAACGGTTAATTTTCTCAATGCGCTGCTTTGGGGAAAGCTTTTAGTATATGGTCTGGTGGGAGCCGGACTGTATTTTACAGTTCGACTGACATTTATTCAGCTTACTCATTTTAAGCACTCTGGCCAAATTATGCTTAAGAGTCGACAAGGTGGAGGCCGCAGCGGTCTTTCATCTTTTCAAGTGTTCTGTACAAGTATGGCTGCACGTGTTGGTGCCGGTAATATGGCTGGTGTGGCTGTAGCTATTACCGCCGCAGGTCCTGGTGCGGTATTTTGGATGTGGCTTATTGCTATCTTAGGTATGGCAACCGCTATGGTCGAGTCAACATTGGCGCAGGTTTACAAAGTGCGTGATGAAGACGGACAATACCGTGGTGGCCCATCTTATTATATGGATAAGGGACTTGGTCAACGTTGGATGGGGATCCTATTCTCAATCTTCTTGATCATTGCTTTTGGCCTAGTATTTAACGCTGTTCAGGCTAATACGATTACGGGTGCAATGACTCAGGTCTTCAATTTAGATGCAACTTATGTTGGTATCGCAATTGTGATCCTCAGTGCCTTTGTGATTATGGGCGGCCTAAATAAGGTGGCTAAGGTCTCTGAAGTCGTTGTGCCGATCATGGCTTTAGCCTATATCTTGATTGCTTTTGTTGTTGTGGCAATTAACTTCGATAAGCTACCTGATGTATTTATGCTGGTGATTAAGAGTGCCTTTGGTCTACAAGAAGCTGTGGCTGGTGGTGTGGCTTATACTATTGCTCAGGCTATGCAAGCAGGTATCGCTCGAGGTCTGTTTTCTAACGAAGCGGGTATGGGTAGTGCTGCTAACGTAGCAGCGAGTGCGTCACCAAACCCTAACCACCCAGCATCACAAGGCTTTGTGCAGATGATGGGGGTATTTGTTGATACTATTGTTATCTGTACTGCTACAGCGGCTATTATCTTGCTAGCGGGCGACTTAGGTTCGGATGGCGATGGTATTAAGCTGACTATTGAAGCGTTAACTCAACATGTTGGCCCATGGGGCGGCGGATTCGTAGCACTTGCTATTTTATTATTCTGCTTTACCTCAATTATTGCTAACTACTCTTATGCTGAAACCAACGTAATGTATTTATCGGGTAACAGTAAGAAAGCATTGCCGATCTTTAGAGTGTGCGTATTGGGTATGGTGATGTTTGGCGCTGTAGCTAAAATCGGCTTAGTGTGGAATTTAGCCGATGTGTCTATGGGCCTAATGGCAACAGTGAACATCATTGCCTTACTGCTACTGTCTGGTTTAGCGATTCGAGTTATTAACGATTATCGTCAACAGCTGAAAAGCGGCGAAACTCCAACGTTTGATGCTAGCAAGTTCCCTGAGCTATCTAATTTAGAAGGCGGGATCTGGACGAGTAAAACCGTTGAAGAGGAAGCCAAGGCTCAAGCTAAGGCGGAAGCGAAAGCTGATGCTGCTAATGCTTAATCTATAAGCCTTATCAGTACAATCTAAAAAACCACGCTGTTTAAGCGTGGTTTTTTTGTTTTTGTTCAGTATGATTGTCCTATACCAATCAGTATAAGAATGTGAGCTGCTCATCGCGCTTTTTGGGGAGTAAATTCAAGCCCTTTGGGTGATAGAGTCACTATGCTTCTCATTCGTTGCCTTGCCTCTAACGCGCTAAACTTTCGCTCAGAGAGCAATATCTTTAAACTGATTGGGACTAGTTTAAGAATTTTTTCTTTAAAGGACTCATGAATGCTGATCTTAGTCTCTCCTGCAAAAACGTTAGATTTTGAGAATCCACCGGGCAGCGAAAGCTATTCAATGCCAACGTTACTCGATCAAAGTGAACAGTTGATTGAAGTTTGCCGTAAGTTAACACCCGCAGATATCGCAAGCTTGATGAAAGTGAGTGATAAAATAGCAGGCTTAAATGTGGCAAGATTTAGCTCTTGGCAAAAGGACTTTACCCCAGCTAACGCAAAACAAGCTTTGTTTGCTTTTCGTGGTGATGTATATACGGGGCTTGATGCCGATACACTTTCTCCTCAAGCGTTAGATAAGGCGCAGCAGCAACTGCGGATTTTATCGGGTCTTTATGGCTTGCTTAAGCCACTAGACTTGATGCAAGCATATCGTTTGGAGATGGGCACTCGTTTAGCTAATGAGCGAGGCATAAACCTCTATCAATTCTGGGGCGATATCATTACTAATGAGATTAATAAGACCACAGAGGAGCAGGGGGATGAGTTTATAATCAACCTAGCTTCAAATGAGTATTTTAAAGCGGTTAAGCCTAAGCAACTTAAAGCGCAGGTGATCACCCCAGTCTTTAAAGACTGTAAGAACGGCCAATACAAGGTGATTAGCTTTTATGCCAAAAAGGCAAGAGGCATGATGGCGCGTTATATTTTAGATAATAATATTGACTCGTTAGAGGCATTAACCCAATTTGACACGGCGGGTTATTACTATAGTGAGAAAGACTCAACAGTGAATGAGCCTGTGTTCTTACGTGAAGAGCAGTAGTTTTGCTAGTGCAAAGATGAGTGATATGGATATAAGTAAAAAGCAGCTGTCAGGCTGCTTTTTACTTAGATAACCGAGAAAGTTACGGCTCTAGTACAATCGGGCGGAGTTCAATTTCAGATTGTGCCATTAGGTAAGCAAACTGAGCGTAAGCGGCGACATTTTGCCTAAGCGCTGCAGGGTCTATCTTATCTATAGTATCGTTTGGGGTGTGGTGATAGTCGAAGTAATCGCTGCCGTCTTGTCTAAGTGAGGCAACGGGAACACCCAAAGCGGGTAGCATGGATACGTCTGGGCCACCAGAGGCGTTGTTACTGCCCATAGTTACACCATTTGCTGTCATTGGTAGGCTTTTCTGTATTAACTGCTCAAAACCTTGTTCACTGGCTCTAAAGTCTATTTGATAGATGCGGCCCGCGCCAAAATCGGATTCAGCTGCAATATAATGCTTTTCAAGCTCCTCCTTGTGAGTACTCGCATAAGCCTTGCCACCAATGAGGCCTAGCTCTTCTGCTGCATATAACACGACTCTTACGCTGCGAGCGGGTTTAATGGGCAGGTCTTGGATCAGTTTTGCCGCAGCAGTGACAATGGCGACACCGGCGCCGTCATCAATAGCACCTGTGCCTTCATCCCATGAATCTAAGTGAGCACCAATCAAGACTATCTCCTCGGGCTTAGTGGTACCTGTTACTTCAGCAATCACATTGTAAGAGGTGGCAAATCCTTGGTTTTCAGAAGAGAGCGCTAATTTGACGGTGATTTCATCGGTGCGTTTTAGCATGGCATTGATAAGATCTGCATCGGGGTTGGACATCGCTGCAGCTGGGATCTTATTGACTCCATCTTGATAGCGCATCATTCCCGTATGAGCCATACGGTCGTGATCGGTACCAATAGAGCGGATGATAATGGCTACTGCTCCCTTTTTTGCGGCTGCAACGGCGCCTTTTGAGCGGCCTCCAACACTTTTGCCATAGCCTTTACCTGTTTTATGGCGCTCCGTTACGTGATCGATAAACACGATTTTGCCCTTAACTGCAGCGCTGTCGGCTTGCTCTAACGCTTTTAGGCTATCAAAGCGTATGATTTTCGCTTCTATCCCACCATTAGGTGTGGCAATACTGCCCCCTAAGGCGGTGATGACCAGAGGCTGCGGAAATGGAGCCGTGATTGATGCTTTCGCTTCACCTCGGTGCCACACGGGGACTTGTACTGCCTCTTTATAGACTTTATCGAAGCCTAGGCTCGTAAGTTTAGCCTCAGCCCATTGTACGGCTACTAAATCTTTCTCACTTCCGGCAAGCCTTGGGCCTACCTCAACGGTTAGAGATTCAACAAGCTCGTAAGCAAGCGCCGAATTAAGGGCTTTTTGTTGTAACTGAGCGGATATAGACTCGTCACTATTATTTGTATTAGTTTGTTGGCAACCCATTAAGCCAATAAGCGTTAATCCGCAAAGCAGATTGAGATAGTTGTTTTTCATAAGTTTTTTCATTTTTTATTATGTATGTCCCACTTTTAAAAACAATCTAGCAAAAAGTGTGCTTTATGTCCCGACTATATCTGTAAGGCAACGCTATATTAGAGCGTCGGTTTGTTTTAGGAGAAATGGCTCGTAATGAATATAGAACTAATGCAGCAACGAGCAGACCATGCCGTTGTATTGTTGAAAGCGTTAGCCAATGAACGTCGTCTGTTTATCTTGTGTTACCTTCTTAATGAAGGCGAGATGTGCGTTGGTGAAATGAATAAGAAATTGGGTTTAAGCCAATCAGCTCTGTCCCAGCATTTAGCTTGGTTACGTAAAGATAATTTAGTAGAAACGCGCAAAGAAGCTCAAACAGTTTACTACTCGTTAAAGAGTGATGAAGTTGCTGAGATTATTAAATTACTGAACAACATCTATTGCGATAGTTTAAAGACTGTAGCCTAGTGAAGTGAAGACCAGTTGTTAGCACGGTGAGATCGTTTGCTGATAGCTGGTTTTTATTGGCAAGTTAAAAGCTATAGAGTAGATGAACAATGGAGAGGCCTGCCTCTCTATTTTTTTGCCTGCAGTTTACGGCGGCCGATAGAAACGGCTTCATTGTACTAATGGTTAGGTTGTAGAGATGAAAAAGTGGCAGGCATAAAAAAACCGGCCAAGGCCGGTTTTTAATTTGCTTTAAAGCTAAAGATTAAGCAGCTAGTGCTTTGATTTTAGCGTTTAAGCGTGACTTATAACGAGCAGCCTTATTCTTGTGAATAAGACCTTTAGTCGCCATACGGTCAACAATTGGTTGTGCTTTAGCGAAAGCAGCAGTAGCTGTCGCGTGATCACCTGCATTGATTGCAGCAATTACTTTTTTAACGTAAGTACGTAACATTGAGCTACGGCTAGCGTTATGTTGGCGACGCTTTTCAGATTGAAGCGCGCGCTTCTTTGCAGACTTGCTATTAGCCAAGGTGCAACTCCTAAAACTGGGTTTGGTATTTTTAAGGTCGAGGAATATGCCCTATTTATGTCACTTTGTCAATGACAATGATTGAATCAGTCTGATTAACTCAAAATAATCCAACCAGCTTGGCTATCTTCAACCTAACTCGTGTAATATGTGGCGCAATTCTAGCAGGTATTGCTATGAGACAATAGAGGCTAATGCTAATTTTTACGCGATATTGCCTAAGTTATTTAGCTCTATCCAGAGGTCGGGGGCGTTTTGAGCAAGAAGTTAATTAAGTCAGGCATGATTGTGAGTGCTATGACGTTGATTTCCCGTGTTTTAGGTTTAGTTAGGGATGTGGTTATCGCTAACTTGATGGGAGCGGGAAGCAGTGCGGATGTTTTTTTCTTCGCAAATAAAATACCAAATTTTTTAAGACGCCTGTTTGCAGAGGGGGCTTTTGCACAAGCTTTTGTGCCAGTTTTAACTGAATATCAAGAAAAAAATACCAAAGAGGAAGTGCGGGAGTTAATTTCTAAAGTCGCCGGAACCTTAGGAATACTCGTTACTATTGTGACTTTAGTGGGAGTTATCGCATCGCCTGTATTGGCGGCTCTATTCGGCGGTGGTTGGTTTTTAGCTTGGTTAAATGATGAGCCCAATGGGGCCAAGTTTGAACTGGCCTCGTTAATGCTTAAGATTACCTTCCCTTATCTGTGGTTTATCACTTTTACTGCGCTAGCGGGGTCGATATTAAATACCCGTGGGCGATTCGCAGTCTCAGCATTTACCCCAGTATTTTTAAATGTTGCTATCATCGCGGCGGCTATCTATCTTGCGCCTAACTTGAGTCAGCCGGAAATTGGTTTAGCTTGTGGCGTGTTTTTAGGTGGCTTGGTTCAGTTTTTGTTCCAAATTCCTTTTCTTATTAAAGAAAGGGCCATGGTTAAGCCGAGTTGGGGCTGGCATCATCCAGGGGTAACCAAAATTCGCACCTTGATGATCCCGGCACTTTTTGGTGTGTCAGTGTCACAAATTAATCTGTTGCTCGATACCTTCATTGCGAGCTTTTTAATGACAGGTTCTATTAGTTGGCTCTATTACTCAGACCGATTGTTGGAGTTTCCTCTAGGTTTATTTGGTATCGCTATCGCAACGGTTATCTTACCTGCGTTATCTAAACGCCATGTAAATGCCGAAAGTAATGAGTTCGCCAAAACTATGGACTGGGGGGTAAAAGCGATTATTCTACTGGGTCTTCCCGCCATGTGCGGCCTAATTATGTTAGCTAAACCTATGCTGATGGTGCTATTTATGCGCGGTGCCTTCAGTTATGAAGATGTCGAGATGGCCTCATACAGTTTAATGGCCTATGGCAGCGGTTTATTGAGCTTCATGCTGATTAAAATCTTAGCGCCAGGCTATTACTCAAGACAAGATACTCGAACACCTGTGCGTTTTGGTATTATCGCCATGGTGAGCAACATGGTATTTAACCTGATTTTTGCGATTCCATTCGGTTATGTAGGGCTGGCGATTGCCACATCGCTATCGGCGTTATTGAATGCATTCTTATTGTATCGAGGCCTGCATATCGCTAATGTTTACCGTATCCAAAAATCGACACTGATCTTTAGTGTAAAGGTATTGCTCGCTGCAGGGGTCATGTTGGCAGTGTTATTTAAATTTGATCCTACTACGGCACAATGGATCGACTTATCCTTCATAGAGCGCAGCTTTACATTGGCAAAGTTGATTGCATTTGCAGCAATCTCTTACTTTATTTGCTTGGTTTGCCTTGGAATTCGCCCTTGGAAGATGAAAGCTGCTGTTTGAGTGCTGATTATAAAGGCTAGCTAGTATATAATCCGCCCATTTACTCTCATGCGTCGTGTAAGATAATGGAATTAATCCGCGGTATTCATAATATTTTGCCGAAACATCATGGTTGCGTATTGACGATAGGCAACTTTGATGGCGTCCATCGTGGTCATGCGGAAGTGATAAATCGACTGGTTAAAAAGGCACAGCATCTAGGCCTGCCAGCAGTTGTGATGACCTTTGAGCCGCAGCCGCGAGAGTTGTTTCAAGGTGAAAATGCGCCCGCTCGTTTGAGCTTATTGCGAGACAAGCTAGTCTTGCTAGATGAGCTGAAGATCGAGCGTCTATTGTGCGTGAACTTTAATAAGAAATTTTCGAGTTTTACCGCCGAAGATTTTATCGAGCAGCTACTCGTAAAAGCACTCGGTGTGAAATATTTAGTTGTGGGCGATGACTTTTGCTTTGGTAAAATGCGTCAAGGTAATTTTGAGATGCTACGCAAAGCAGGTGAAAAATACGGTTTTGCCGTAGTGAGCACCCAAAGCTTTGTTTTAGGTGATAAGCGCGTAAGCTCGACAGAAGTTAGGCTGCAGCTTGCAAAGGGCAACTTAGAGCAAGCAAGACGTTTATTAGGGCACCCTTTCATCTTAAGTGGCAAGGTTGCTCATGGTGAGAAAATTGGCCGTACAATTGGTTTTCCCACTGCTAATATAGCTTTAAAACGTAAAGTATCGCCAGTTCGTGGTGTCTTTGCTGTGAAGCTGTATTGGGATAATAGCGATATATATGAAGGCGTGGCTAACGTCGGTTTTAGACCAACGGTGAATGGTCAAGTGTGTCAGTTAGAAGTCCATCTGTTCGACTTTGATGGTGACCTTTATGGTAAATCAGTCGAAGTTGAATTGGTGGCGAAGATTAGAGACGAGCAGCCATTCGGATCGTTAGATGCGCTGAAAAAACAAATTAAATATGATGCCGATAGAGCGAAAGCCCTACTTGGTAGCGATGCAGGCTGAAAAGCTTAGCGAACAAAACGGTAAAGGATCAATGAGCGACTATAAATCTACTTTGAATTTGCCGGAAACAGAGTTTCCGATGCGTGGTAATTTGGCTAATCGTGAGCCAGAGATGTTGAAATCTTGGAACGAGAATGGACTGTACAAACAGATCCGTGAAAGCCGTAAAGATGCTAAACCGTTTATTTTGCATGATGGTCCTCCATATGCGAACGGTGACATTCATATTGGCCACTCAGTAAACAAAATTCTTAAAGATATTATTATTAAGTCAAAGACCATGTCTGGTTTTGACGCGCCATACATTCCTGGTTGGGACTGTCATGGTCTACCGATTGAGCTAAAAGTAGAGCAGAAAGTTGGTAAGCCAGGACATAAGATCACTGCTGCTGAATTCCGTCAAAAGTGTCGTGAATACGCGGCTAAGCAGGTTGACGGTCAGCGTGAGGACTTTATCCGTTTAGGTGTTTTTGCCGATTGGCAAAACCCTTACCTAACTATGGATTACAGCACTGAAGCTAACATTGTACGTTCACTTTCTAAAGTGATCGATAGCGGCCATCTACACAAAGGTGTGAAGCCAGTACATTGGTGTACCGATTGTGGTTCAGCTTTGGCTGAAGCTGAAGTTGAATACGAAGACAAGATGTCGCCAGCGATCGATGTGGCTTTCTCTGTTGTTGATAAGCCAGCCTTGCTTGCTAAGTTCGGCGTGACTGATTATCCACATAACATCTCTATGGTTATCTGGACGACAACACCTTGGACTCTGCCTGCTAACCGCGCGTTATCTGTTGGGGCCAATGTCGAGTACACCTTGGTTGAGATGGTCAAAGAGGGTCAGGCTCAAGCATTAGTATTAGCCACTGATTTATATGAGTCATGTGTTGAGCGTTTTGGCGCAGAGTCACACACTGTACTAGGTACAGCTGCGGGTAGCGACTTAGAGCTATTACGTTTTAACCACCCATTCTACGATTTTGACGTACCTGTTATTTTAGGCGACCACGTGACAGTTGATTCAGGTACTGGTGTGGTTCATACCGCTCCAGGTCACGGTCAAGACGATTTCGTGGTTGGTCAGAAATACGGTTTAGAAGTGGCTAACCCAGTTGGTGATAACGGTGTTTATAAGCCAGATACAGAGCTTTTCGCAGGTTTACATGTATTTAAGGCAAACAAGAACGTTGTTGAACTACTAGAAGAGAAAGGTGCGCTACTTAATCACGTACAGATTAAGCACAGCTACCCACATTGCTGGCGCCATAAGACGCCGATTATCTTCCGTGCAACGCCACAGTGGTTTATCTCTATGGATCAAAAGGGTCTGCGTACGCAGGCACTAAGTGAAATCGAGCAGACTCAGTGGATCCCTGATTGGGGTCAGAGCCGTATCGAGAAGATGGTAGAGAACCGTCCAGACTGGTGTATCTCACGTCAGCGTACTTGGGGCGTACCCATCACGCTATTCGTTCACCGTGAAACCGAAGAACTTCACCCAGATAGCGTATCGCTAATGGAGCGCGTTGCTGCACGTATCGAGCAGGAAGGCATTCAAGCTTGGTGGGATCTTGATGCATCAGAGCTTTTGGGCGACGAAGCTGACCAATATCGTAAAGTGACAGATACTTTAGACGTTTGGTATGACTCGGGTTCTACTTTCTCGTCAGTTGTTGCTTCACGTCCAGAATTTAACGGCCACCCAATTGATCTGTACCTTGAAGGTAGCGATCAACACCGTGGTTGGTTTATGTCATCGCTGATGATTTCTACTGCGATGAACGGTAAAGCACCGTATAAGCAAGTATTGACTCACGGTTTTACCGTTGATGGTCAAGGCCGTAAGATGTCTAAGTCAGTTGGTAACGTGATTGCACCGCAACATGTAACGAACAAGTTAGGCGCTGACATTCTACGTTTATGGGTTGCTGCGACAGACTATAGCGGTGAGATGACGGTTTCTGATCAGATCCTTAACCGTAGTGCCGATGCATACCGCCGTATCCGTAACACGGCTCGATTCCTATTGGCTAACATCAATGGCTTTAACCCAGAGACCGATATGGTTGCGGTTGAAGACATGGTTGCATTGGATCGCTGGGTTGTTCGCCGCGCAGCAGCGCTACAGCAAGAGTTACTAGAAGCGTATGAGCAATATAACTTCCACCTAGTCACTCAGAAGTTGATGCAGTTCTGCTCTGTTGAACTAGGTAGCTTCTACTTAGATATCATCAAAGACAGACAGTACACAGCGAAAGAAGACAGCAATGCTCGTCGTAGCTGTCAGTCTGCACTGTACCTCATTTCTGAAGCTATGGTTCGCTGGATTGCGCCAATTCTAAGCTTTACTGCTGACGAAATCTGGAAGCTGCTTCCAGGTGAGCGTGCTGAGTATGTGTTTACTGAAACTTGGTACGACGGCCTTAAGTCTGTGACGCTTGAATCAGATCTAAGCGATGAGTACTGGGATCAGTTACTAGCCGTTCGTGCAGAAGTGAATAAAGTGATTGAGAACGCACGACGTGAAAAGCAAGTGGGTGGCTCATTAGAAGCGGAAGTGACCTTGTATGCCGATGAAGCACTTCAAGCTGCACTTGAGAACCTTGGTGATGAACTGCGTTTCGTTCTATTAACCTCTAAGACTGAAGTTGTTGCGTTAACAGCCGCACCATCTGATGCTATTGAGACTGAGCTTGCGTCACTTAAGCTTGGCTTGAAGAAGTCAGAAGCTGAGAAGTGTGAACGTTGCTGGCACCACAGAGAAGATGTAGGCGCGGTTACCGAGCATCCAACTCTGTGTACTCGTTGTGTAACCAACATCGAAGGCGATGGCGAAGTTCGTCAATTTGCTTAAAGGAACAGTCATGCCCACTACTTGGAAAGACAGTGGCCTGCGTTGGTATTGGGTAGTTGTGTTGGTGTTTCTTGCCGACCAACTATCTAAGCAATGGGTGTTGTCGAATTTTGAACTTTACGAGTCGATACAGTTATTGCCCATTTTTAACTTTACCTATGTGCGCAACTATGGCGCCGCATTTAGCTTTTTAAGCGATGCAGGTGGCTGGCAACGTTGGTTATTCACCTTCGTAGCGGTTGGCTTTAGTGTAGTGTTATCGGTTTGGCTGCGTCAGCAGCCAAGCAAAATGTGGCGCTTAAACCTTGCTTACACCTTAGTGATTGGTGGCGCGTTAGGTAATTTGATTGACCGCTTACAGCATGGTTTTGTGGTCGACTTTTTAGATTTCTATTGGAATACAAGCCATTTTCCGGCATTCAATATCGCCGATTCTGCGATTTGTGTCGGAGCTGGACTCATCATCTTAGATTCGTTTGTTACTGGCAAAGATGACAAGCAAACGGGTGATCTGAAGGAGTAGTTAAGTGTCAGAGATGCATTCAATTTTATGCCATATGAATATCGTACTAGCAGATGGCTCAACTGCTGAGAGCACGCGCTCAAGTGGCAAACCTGCACGATTTAATGTGGGTGATGAAAGCTTAAGCCCTGCATTTGAAGCCGAAATTATTAACCTTAAACAAGGTGATAAGCACAGCTTTACGTTGCAGCCTTCTGACACATTTGGTGAGTCGAACCCTGATGCTGTGCATCATATGGATAGGAGCCGTTTCCCTGCCGATATGAAGCTAGAGTCAGGCGTTATCGTGAGTTTCGCAGGTCCTGGTGGCAGCGAGATCCCTGGTATGGTCAGAGACGTTGTTGGTGACTCGGTAACTATTGATCTCAACCATCCACTCGCGGGACAAGTGCTCACCTTTGAACTTGAAGTGGTACAGGTACTGTAATTATGAATATTCTTCTGGCAAATCCACGTGGCTTTTGCGCCGGTGTCGATCGCGCGATCAGCATTGTGGAGCGAGCATTAGAGCTGTTTTCACCGCCAATCTATGTTAGGCACGAAGTGGTGCATAACCGCTATGTGGTGCAGAATCTAAAGGATCGCGGGGCGGTATTCGTAGAAGAGTTGGATCAGGTGCCCGACGACAGCATCGTCATCTTTAGTGCTCACGGAGTGTCGCAAGCGGTTCGTAGTGAGGCGAAAAGACGCGGTCTTAAGGTATTTGATGCAACCTGCCCTCTAGTCACTAAGGTTCACCTACAGGTGGCAAGGGCTAGCCGTAAAGGCATCGAGTGCATCTTAATTGGCCATGCCGGACATCCTGAAGTAGAAGGCACCATGGGCCAATATGACAACGCGGCAGGTGGTGTGCACTTAGTTGAGTCACCTGAAGATGTGGCAAACCTCGTGGTAAAAGATCCAGATAACCTTTGCTTCGTGACTCAGACAACCTTGTCGATGGACGATACTGCAGATGTTATTGCTTCTTTACAGAAAAAGTATCCTTCTATCGAAGGGCCTCGTAAGGATGATATCTGCTATGCCACCCAGAATCGTCAAGATGCGGTGCGTAATGTTGCAGAACAAGTTGAACTCTTTATTGTGGTTGGCTCAAAGAACAGTTCGAACTCAAATCGTTTACGAGAGTTAGCGCAAAAGAAAGGTACAACGGCGTTCTTAGTCGATAATGCCGATGATGTGGATGCTACTTGGTTTAATGGCGTACAGCGTGTGGCTGTCACAGCAGGGGCTTCGGCACCTGAAGTACTGGTAAAGCAGGTCGTTGATGCTATTGCTAAGATGGCACCGAGTGTGGTCACAGAGGTTGAAGGACGTTTAGAGGATACGGTGTTTGCGGTACCTGCCGAGCTTCGTTGATCCTTCATCAAAAAAAGATACAAATTGAAATAAATAAAAAAGAGGCCTAGGCCTCTTTTTTTTGTATGAAATTCAGAAACATCTGCTATGTTAATCAGTAATTATTGTGAGTCACTACAATACAACATTCGACTAATCTACTATTAACCTGTATGCTTTAATATTACTATAAGTCACCGATTTTAAACGGTAAAAAAATAATTTCAACGTCAAGAATATGACGAATAGAGAGGAATTGACGGAATGGAAACCAGAGAGAAAGGGCTTTCATTAATTGAAGTGCTAGTCGCTTTGGTTATTTTAACCGTTGGCCTAGTTGGTGTCTTTAATCTTCATATCATCTCTAAACGCGGTAGCTTCGAGTCTTTTCAGCAGACTCAGGCGTCTTACTACGCCAATGATATTGTTAATCGTATGAGACTTAATCCTGGGCAGTTAGCGAATTATGTGGGTAATTATAGTGGCACTCCAACTATACCAACCCCCGCCTGTACCGGGGTCGCACTTTGTACTCCAGCACAAACTGCTACTTGGGATCTATATGAATGGCGAGCTGCATTTATCGGCCAAGCAGAAACTGTGGGGACTCAAAACGTTGGTGGGTTAGATACGCCCACAGGGTGTATCACTATTAACGGCAATACAGTCTCGGTCGTCATGTCGTGGCGTGGGATAAGGTCTACATCTGATTCTGGAAAACTCCCTGATTGCGGAAGCTCAAGTGATCGCCGACGAGTCTACTCAATTCAAACGGTGATTATTTAGATGAAATATCTCCCCAAAAAGAGCTTTTCATTGCAGTACGGCATGTCACTTGTCGAATTGATGGTTGCTTTGCTCATTAGCCTTTTTTTGTCTGCCGGTATTCTTACCATGTTTAGTATGTCCTCATCTAACGTGACGACGACCAGCCAATTTAATCAGTTACAGGAAAACGGTCGTATTGCACTCACAATCATGGAGCGCGATATCAGTCAGCTTGGCTTTATGGGGGATCTGACCGGAACCGATTTTGTGGTTGGCGTCAATACAACAGTTGATTCCCCCCTAGCGGCCGCCGATGACTGTATTGGTGCAGGCTTAAATAATGCATCGCTTCCAAATAATGAACCTGCCCACTTTAGACGCTTGTGGGGATATGAGAACGGCGTGAGTGCGCAAAGCTTAGCCTGTTTGATTGGAGTAAAAGACAGGACCGACGTCATACAGATAAAACGCTTTATTGGCCCCAGTGTCGCAGCTGGTGCAAGTACTGGATATTACGTGTCTTCAACGGCTAGCCAAGCCATCTTTTTTAATAATGCGGTTCCTTCAGCGAATTTACTAAATGCAAGAATTTGGGAATATCAACATCACGTATATTATATCGATGAAGCCAATAATATCCCCATGTTAAACCGCAAAACCCTTAGTGCAACAGGCATGAAAAATGACGAACAGTTAGTCGAGGGGGTTGAGAATATTCGTTTTCTATATGGCTTTGATAACGATGGCGATAGCACTCCAGATCGTTATATTCCAGCCGAAAATGTTACCTCTCTGATGTGGGATAATGAATCGTTTCAACGCTTAGTTGCTATCAAAATTTATGTGTTAGTGCGCTCCACAGAACAAGATAAGAGTTATACCAATGAAACGTCGTATCAGTTGGGCGATAAGGTTATCGCCGCACCAAAAGATAATTACAGACGTAAAATCATGTCGACAACGGTGGTACTGGAAAACCCAGTACTGATCCGAAGTTAAGTGGGGACTTTGATGAAGAAACAACAAGGTGTTGTGCTTTTTTTTGCGTTGATAGTGCTTATCGTTATGACGGTAATAGGTGTCGCGCTTGCCGTTAATTCAACCCAGTCTTTGCGTATGGCTGGTGCTGGAGCAGAGCGAGTGGAAGCCAAAGCTATTGCCGATGGTGGATTGGCGCAGGTCATCGCCGATAATGCTGGTGCAAGGTTTGCTAACCTTCCGGCTGTTGCAACCGCTGAGCTGTTTGGCGGTTCTCAAGTACTTACTCCGCTACCAGAGGCTGGAGTGAGGGATGTGGCTTGTCAACGAACTTCTAATGCAACTGGTGCAAATCTTGTGAGTTGTCGGCGGGTTCAGATCACCAGCACGGTGACATTTGGTCGAGATAATCTGGGAACACTCACAGTTGCCTCGGGTGTAGAGCAACAGGTGCTGACAGGGAATTAGGGTTATGATTAAAAATCTATTTTGTAGTGCAATCGCTGCCTCGATAGTCGTTTCAGCATATAGTTTCGCAGATGATACTGAGCTTTACCTTGTCGACCCAAATAAGGCTACGGGTAAACTACCTCAAGTGCTATTTATTTTTGATAACTCCGGCAGTATGTCCACTGAAGATCAAAATGCGGTAAGCGACTATTGCTCTGCAGCGGGAAAAGCGGCAGGTGACTGTAATTACGCCGAGGGCTTTGAGGATTACTTAGCGGGTTATTCTGGTTATATCAATGAAGCAGGGATCTATTGGAATGCAGGCGGCATTGATAATACCAGTAGCATGCCCGTACCGGACGAGCCAAAGGATTCTCGCCGTTTCTATGCCGATAACAATAACTGTAATAAGGCCGCTATTGCATTAAAAGAGCGAGGTCGCTATACCGGTTACCTGCGCGAATTTAAATCCAGTGGCAAAACAGGCAAGTGGGTTTCGCTCGCTGAAAACGAGGGCTTCAATCAGGGGGCAATAGTCGATTGCCAACAAGATATACTGGAGTTTGACTCGAAAAACCCCGGCAGGAAAAAGCAGGGTGGCGGCACGGTTGCCTTTGATGATGGTTATCCGATTGATACAAAAGCCATGTATACCGCAGGTTCAGATACGGCAGCTCAAGAGCTGAGTGTTGAGGGAACAGATTTTGGAGAGGGGAACCCGGTAACCCTTTACACTTCACATTATTTAGTTTGGTATCAGTGGGTGACCACAACAGAAGATGGCCAGAACAGTGGCGGTACCGGAACCCGGTTGGAAGTTGCTAAATCCGCTCTAAGTAAGGCTTTGGAGACTTTGAATATCCCTATCGAAGCTAGCTTAGCTGTATTTAATTTAAATTACCCCTGGGAGAATGAAATTGATGGCGGCAGAATTGTGTCTAGTATGAAAGATATTAGAAAAGATTCGGCCAATTTAAATAATTTTATCTCTTTAATCAATGGCATGCCAGCACAAACCAACACCCCCTTGTGTGAGACATTATTTGAGGCCCATCAGTATTTTAGCGGCGGAGCTGTCACTTACGGTAATAAAGACAGTAATGCTCAAGGGAAGTACAAGATTGATGGTTATGTCCCCAATAGCCCTCCTAGCATTATCAATTCAGGTAATTATACAAGCCCGTTTAAGAAGTGTCCTGATACCGCTTATGTGATCTATATTACCGACGGTGCGCCGACCTTAGATAGCGCTGCAGACGGTCTCATTAAGACACTCACGGATAACGCTACAGAAGCGGGCAAGTATGAGCCTTTCGACTTTACTAATACGAGGGGGGATACGGAGACGAGTTACCTTCCGGCGTTAGCGTCTTATATGTATAACAACGATCTTGTTGTGGGTAATACCGACGCATCTGGAGTCGATAATAAGCAAAATGTTATGTTATCAACGATTGGTTTTTCCGATGGCGCCGATGCGGCTGCTAGCTTATTAGAGGAGGCGGCTTTTCGCGGTGGTTACCCTAGAAATGATCTTGGAATATCTAAAGGTTATTATGTGGCAAAAACAGGCCTAGCGTTAGAGGAAGCTTTAAATACAGCACTTAAGTCGATTTTATCGGTCGACTCCTCCTTTACGTCACCCAGTATTGCCAGTAATAACTTCGATAAAACCCAAACCTATAACTCCGCCTATTTTGCGATGTTTTTACCAGGAGATGGCCCACGATGGAGTGGCAACCTTAAAAAGCTAAAGGTGACATCGTCCGGCGATATTGTAGGGCCTGGCGGAACATCTAAGGCTATCGATGCCGCTGGCAACATAAGTGCCAGCACTTGCACCTATTGGAATACATGCACGGCTTCAAGTGCGGATGGGAATAAGGTTAACTCTGGAGGGGTGCTCCCCGCTTTAAGAACAGCCCTTAAGAGCAGAACTTTATATACCAACAATAGTAGCAGTTTACTGAGTATAGAAGATGTCGCTTCATCATCTATGTATTCACTGCTGGGTAGCCCAGTTGCAGCGGATTCAGAATCAGCTTCGGTTCGGCAACACTTAGATTGGCTCTATGGCGTTGATGTGGATGACGATGATAATGATGAGAACCGTACTGAGGCGAGAATCGATGTCATGGGGGACCCGCTGCATTCCAAGCCGTTAGCCATTAACTTTGGAGCATCTTCTACCAGTTTGGACGTGCGGATCTTGGTGGGGACTAACCAAGGGTTAGTACATATGTTTAAAGATTCTGATACTGGCAGTAAAGATTACTCAGTTGGAACGGTTGAAGAGTCTTGGGCATTTATTCCTGCAGAGCTTTTATCCAATGTACCAACATTAAAATCGAATTTACCGACTGGAGCGCATAGTGTTTATGGTATGGACTTATCCCCTGTTGCCTATACCGAAACAGATACCAGTGGCAAGGTGAGTAAAGCTTGGGTCTATTTAGGGATGCGCCGTGGAGGCATGTCTTACTATGCACTTGATATTACTAACCCCGATCAACCTAAATTTAAGTGGAAGATCGATTCAAATACCACAGGTTTAGAAGAGTTAGGCCAAACATGGTCTGAACCTGTCGTCACCTTTATTCCGGGAGTTGAGAGCCCCGTATTGATATTCGGTGGTGGTATGGCTTCCCCTGACGGCACAGGCGAAGCGGTTTATATTGTTAATGCCGATACTGGGGCCTACATTAATAAGTTTACCGACTCGGGTATGAGCAGTATTCCAAATAAAGTCGCAGTTCTTGACAGTAACAATGATGGTGTGACCGATCGCATCTATGCAACCGATATAGGTGGTAATGTTTGGCGTATGGATATGCCTTCAAAAGTAAGCAGTGATTGGTCTGTGTTTCAGTTCGCTTCAATAAGCGCCTCTTTGTCACCAAATGATCGTATGTTCTTTGCAGAACCTGCAGTCGCACAAACGCAATTTAATAATATTCATAGTCAGTCTGGAACGCTGAGTTATCAAAACATCCCTTATGATGCCGTAACTGTGGGAACTGGTAACCGTACGAACCCGTTAAATACCAGTACAGATGATATGTTTTATGTTTTTCAAGACCGGAACGTAGTTACCAAGACGTTTTCAGGAGCGAATGTTCCTAGCCCATTGCAACTGACTGATCTATATGATGTTACCTCGTCAGCGCCAGTAACCGAGAGTGACAATGTGGCATTTGGCAAGAAGCGGGGCTGGTATTATTCATTATTGGCCACAGGGGAGAAGAGCCTTTCTGCATCACTTATCTTTGATGGTAAGGTTTATTTTACCTCTTTTATTCCACCAACTAATAACGAAATTAATTTGGATGCTGGCGTTTGTGGATTCTCTGGGCAAGGTAGACTCTATGTCTTCGATCTACATAGAGGAACAAGAACTAATAGTCAGCTCTATTATGAAGTTGGAGAGCGCGTTCCTGACACGCCACAAATTGTAATCCCTGAGTCTGAAGACGGCGAGGAGTCGAAGGCCTATATTATCGGCGTAGGTAAAGGGGAGTGCGAAAATGGCGAGTGTAAAGGAACCGTTGAGCTTGGTAGTGGTTTGACAACTAATCGAATCTATTACCATTTGGATGAGAGTAACTAATAATGCATAAAACAAGAGGCTTTACCTTAATAGAGCTAATGATAGTAGTGGCTATCGTGGGGATCTTGGCCTCTATTGCCTACCCTTCCTATATTGATTATGTGACTAAGAGTGCTCGCTCTGAAGGTGTTGCTGCAGTATTGAGAGTGGCTAATCTTCAAGAGCAGTATTACTTAGATAATCGCGCCTTTGCAACGGATTTGAAGAAGCTTGGACTTGGTGCTAGCCCATTTATTACTGAAAGTGGCCACTACAGTATTGCCTCTGCTGGTACTGCTGCGTTCACCATAACCGCAACAGCAATAGGGGCTCAAGCTAGTCGAGACTCGACTTGCGCAACGATAACTCTGACTCACGCAGGCATTAAGGGCCCCTCAAAGGAGTGTTGGTAATGATAAGGCTTAAATATCTAGTATTGGCGAGCGTTACGGCGCTGCTATTGCCAACTTCTCAAGCATTCGCAGTTGAATATGAAGAATACAAGTGCCATGTAGTGAGTAGTAAAAAGGGGGAACAAGTCGTTTTTTATCGCTGGAGGGTATCAGATTTTAAGCTTAAGTTCGCAAGCTTGCCGGGTAAGCAGTTAACCGACCATAAAGGTAAAAAATACTTTATAAGGGAGGCCACAGAGTGCGTTCCTTTAACTAAAGACTTTAGTTCTGAAAAGGCTAGGCGAGTCGATGAACGTACATTGAGATAGCGTTGAGGTGAGTTAGATGGTTTATAGTCCAACCAAAGGAGACATGAGCCATCTAACGAGCTTATTAAGTTTAATTTAGTCAATCAAATAGAGAGTACCATGCCTTTTTAGGCACTTCCTTAATAACTAGCAGCTGTTTCCCTCCGCCCCATAAGAAACTAAACCACTGGCGCTAACCTTAACACTTTTAGAGTTTGTTGCTTTACCATTTGGGCAGTAGATAATTTCCCCACCTGATGAAAGCCCTTCAGAGGAGAATGTTATCAAGGCTGTTGAGCTTTTGATTTTGTCGTTGCTGTTGAAGCCATCTATTGCACGCAACTCTTTATCTGTGCCCCCAGCATCAGTAAGGTAGACTCTGATCCCTTTTTGCCATTCAGCATCGCTACCGCAAGAGACCTGACTTGCAAATGAGCAAACATTGACTCTGGTACCATAGCTAACGGCTTGGTTACGAGCAAAAGCTAAAATATTGTGAATTTTCTCAACATTACTATTAACCCGAGTTTGTTCGTACATTGAGACTAAAGAGGGGACCGCAATTGATAATAATATCCCTGCAACAACAATTGTTATCATAAGCTCTACTAAGGTAAAACCTTGCTTCTTGTTCAACATATGCGCAATCCTTTCAGTCCCTTCCAATTCATGCCTGTTAGCATTATAAGCGAGAAAGTTTAGTATTTCAGCATATAAGTTGTTCTTTTTTAAAGTCAATATCTTGGCGAGTCGAGATGTTTTGACATGTGGAATAAAGGCTCAGTTTGAGCACTCAATCTGATTAGCTTGAGAAAACCTGATCCTTCCGGCTTGATTTACAATAACGGCTTTGGAGTAAGGGTTAGTGGGAGACGACGGGCAGTACCTTAGTGTACCGTTAGAGCCGGATGCTAAACCATCAGGGTGAAATCGGACAGCGCTTCTGTTGTAGCTTACGATATCTTGTGGATTGAATGGAGATGTTTGAAGAAGAATTTTATCTGTATTATCTATCCGGTTCTTCTCACCCGAATCGGTAAAAACGGTAAGCCCTAAGCGCCAGTCTTTACTGCAACTATCAGATGTAATTGGGCATACGGTAACTCTTACCCCAAAGCTAATTGCGGCGTTTCTGGCATATTGTAGAGTCTGCTGTATAACACGAATTGCTGCCTGCGCTCTTTGTGCTTCGTAAAGCTGGCTTAACGATGGAACAGCTATCACGATTAGAATTGTCGCAACGACAAGAGTAATCATTAGCTCGATTAAGGTAAAACCGACGGTTCTGTGGTGCATATCAACTCTTCCTTGAGTTTGTTTGGAATATTTACTTCCTGTAAATATCGCGCTGTGGGCACTTTAAAAGTATAGCCTAGCCTTAAGTAAACCAAGAACCGATTAGTATATTGTTCGGTTACATGAAGACAGCATTTACTTTTGAGTGCAGCAACAAATCACATTAGTCTTCTGAGTTTTGTCACTGCGTGATAAGCTACGACGTTATTAAATAGCGTCTTACAGCAAGTTTTTAGGGAGTTTTACAATGAAAAAAGTCGAAGCCATTATTAAACCATTTAAGTTAGATGATGTGCGTGAGTCGCTTGCTGATATTGGTATTACTGGTATGACTGTTTCAGAGGTAAAAGGCTTTGGTCGTCAAAAGGGGCATACTGAGCTTTATCGGGGCGCTGAGTATATGGTCGACTTTCTGCCAAAGGTTAAGATTGAATTAGTAATTCAAGACGAACTTTTAGAGCAGGCCTTAGAGGTTATCGTTGATACTGCGCGTACTGGTAAGATTGGTGATGGTAAGATTTTCGTCACCGATATTGAGCGTATTATTCGTATTCGTACTGGCGAAGAGAACGAAGAGGCTGTATAGCGTTAGCGGCTTTTTCGCATTATAGAGTGTTTAATATAATGCGAAAAAGTCGAGCTGAGGCTAAGTTGAACCTAAATTGAATCTAAGTTAAGCCTTAATTACTCAACGTTGAGTTAAGCTCTTGGTTTGGCCGATGAGTCTCTAATCACCGGCTCAGGCTGGAATACTTTCGCAAGTTCTGAACTCTGCTCTCGGCGTTTAGCAATCAATAACTCGGTTGCGATATGCGCAATCTCTTCGTTGGGCTGATGCACGGTAGTGAGTTTTGGCCAAGTCTGACGTGAAAACGGGCTATCCTCGAAACCAACAATAGAGATGTCCGATGGGATGTCCACACCTTCTAATCTTGCCGCAAACAATGCACCTGCAGCGATTTCATCGTTACAAGCGACAATCGCAGTCGGTCTAATCTTTTGACTTAGTAATGCTTTAGCGCCTTGTACTCCTGACTCAAATGAATACTTTCCATCGATAATATAACTGTCGTTAACTGCGATGTTGTTATTCTCGAGTGCTTGCTTAAATCCAGATAAACGCTCTTTAGTTGATTGGTGTTCATGGTCACCACTCAAGAAGGCGATATGCTTATGGCCAAGATCAATAAGATGCTGCGTAATTGAAACCGCACCGGATCTGTCGTTAACCAGAACCGCTAAGCCAGAACCCGTCTCAACTTTTTCCCCCGCAATAATACGCACATAGCTGGCATCGATTTTATCGAGTGCAGCCAAGATCACCGGATCTTCAGAAAGTGGTGGTGTGAGTACTAAACCAGACAAACGATTGTGCTTAACTAACTTGGTCAGATCTTCGCAGATATTGTCAGCCCGAGAGTTACAAGGGTGGATCAATAGCTCGTAACCTAGGTCTTTACAGGCCGACAGAATGCCATTCTGCATATCAATAATATAGTAGGCATTGGGATTATCATAAATAAAACCAATTACATAAGATTTAGTTCCAGCCAAATTCCTTGCTGCTAAATTGGGCTGGTAGTTAAGCTCTTTAATGGCAGCATGCACTTTATCTATCGTGGCTTGCTTAACCGAAGGCTCATTATTAGTAACCCGTGACACTGTTTTTATCGATACGCCAGCATGTTTGGCAACATCATTTATGGTGACTTTCATTAAGCGGGATTCTCATTAGTTAAACATTCTGTGCTGCCAAAGCATGGTAACACAAGATTAACAAACCGCGCTGAGATGGTGCAATTTGTCCTTAAATTTAGCGGTATAGTGCGAAGTTTTATCGGAATTAGCAATAATAAGCCACGAACTTTTTGCGATTTTTCATTCAAATAAAAAAAAATGCATTAATTAATCACATCGCTTACATGTTATTAACTGGCTGTATTTAAATGGTTATTGGGTGAGCTGTTTCGCACTTTTGTTGTTTTGTATAAATATAATCGGTGCTTCGGTTATTTTGTTGTGGCGCTAGTGTTAATAGTTGTGTAATCTTTGCTCTAGACATGACAGCGTTGTCATTCCGCTTCTGGAATGGTTATGGATATAAAAAAAGATAATAAGTTATGGAAGGGAAACGAGATGCGACCATCTACCTTTAAGAAAAGTGTACTAGCTACAAATATCGCGCTGCTGATGAGCGGAGCTATGTCTGTTTCTGCTATGGCAGCAGAGGCTGATGCGAAAGCCGCAGCTGACGAAAACATTGAGAAAATTGAAGTTCGTGGTATGCGCGCTTCAATGAAAGCCTCAATTAATGCTAAAAGATTCTCAGACTCAGTTGTTGATGCTGTAACAGCTGAAGATATTGGTAAGTTTCCCGATGGTGACGTAGGTGAGTCACTAGGCCGTATTCCGGGTGTTGCCGTTAACCGCCAATTTGGCCAAGGCCAGCAAGTTTCTATTCGAGGTGCGTCAAGCCAGTTAACTCGTACCCTGCTGAATGGTCATTCGGTTGCCTCGACTGGTTGGTACGACCAACAGGCCATCGACCGTAGCTTTAACTATTCTCTACTTCCGCCTGAAATGGTAGGTGCAATCGAAGTTTATAAGTCATCACAAGCGGATATTCCAGAAGGTGGTATTGGTGGTACGGTGATCGTTAAGACCCGTAAGCCACTCGATTTAGATGCAAATACTGTTTTTGTTAGTGCTAAAGGCGACTATGGCACAATTTCAGAAGAGATCGATCCTGAGCTTTCAGGTTTGTACAGCTGGAAGAACGAAGATGAAAACTTCGGTTTCCTACTTTCGGCAGCGGCTTCTGAAACTAACTATCAGCGTAATGGTATCGAATCGCTAGTAGGCTGGGGTGATATCGTTCCAACAACTTTTGAGCAAGAGCGTGAGCGCACTGCAATTAATGGTGCCTTACAATATCGCCCTACCGACAACTTAGAGTTTGGCTTAAATATCATGAGTCTTGATATGAAAGCTAACAACGCTAACACCTCACTGTTTACCATGTTCCCAAGTATCGTTGACGGTGATAACCGTAAAGAAGAGATTTGTGAGCAAACCAATGCTTCGGGTACTTGTACCTTCTATCGTCGTGACGGTAAGGGAGCAAACCCCGGTTGGGCGCAAACTTGGGCGCGTAAAGCGAGCATGGACTCAAACACTTACGATTTAGATTTTAAATATGAAGCGGACAACTATACCTTAGAGGGCCGAGTGGGTAACACTAAGTCTGAAGGTGGTACAGACATGACTGCTAACTATGGTTTCTGGTTAGGTCAACCTGAAGATTTTGTTGGAACTTACGATGCGACTGGTGAAGTTGTTAAAATCGATATCGCTAATAAGTCATTTGGCGCTGAAGATTTCGGTGGTCCACTTTCTCCAGCGGGTTGGTCGCTTAAGAAGCAGCCAAACTCGGATGAAGAGACTTATGCACAGTTTGATGTCACAGTGCCTGTAGATCTAGGTGCAATAACCTCATTTAAGACCGGTGTTCGCTGGGCTGATCATGACGTAAAACAAGAAACTTTCCCTGCTATCGTTAACCCAGATGTGACAGCTAAAGATGCGTCAGCTTACTACTCAGGTACAGTATCTTCAGGCGCCGGTTTTACTCTACCTAAGCCTAATCTTGACGCTATGTTGAATGATGCTAATGCCGCTATTACAGATTTTAGTACGGATAATGAAGTATATAAGTCTGGTTACGGTACTATTAACGAAGAGAACCTAGCGCTATATCTAATGGCTAACTTCGAGTCAGATGGTATTCGGGGTAACTTCGGTCTACGTTATATCTCGACCGATGCCTCTTCTGATTACTTTGAGCTGCAAAAGGATGGCTCTTACGCTGACAACCTAAGCACAATGGATGCGAGCTATAGCGATGTGTTACCGAGCGTAAACGTAGCATTTGATGTGACTAGCGATGTGATTATTCGTACTTCGGCATCACAAGTTATCTCACGTCCTAACTATGGCGATATGTTTGCCTCTTCTGCATTAGCGGGATATAAGGACGATGTTGTAGGTAATGAAGTGGTCAATACGGGTAACATTGCACTTGAGCCATTTAAAGCGACTCAAGCAGATTTGGGTGTTGAGTGGTACTTCAGCCCAGATGGTCTTGTTGCGGCGACATACTTTATTAAAGATATCAGTTCGTTCATTACTTCAGATCAAATCTTAAATCAAAGCATTGGAATTATTGACCCAGGTTCGGGAGAAGACAACTGGACTAAGTCGACTAAGAAAAATGGTACCGGTGGCCAAATTCAGGGTATCGAGCTGCAGTTACAAGATTCATTTGAAAACGGTCTAGGTTACTCTGCTAACTATACCTTTGCCGATTCTGATGCGCCTGCTGATAACTACCCTGATGAAGTGAGCGTGTTCTCTGATTCATCTGAGCACACTGTTAACTTAGTGGGCTATTATGAGATGGAAGATTTCTCTGCTCGTGTAGCTTATAACTGGCGTAGTGAATACATGATCCGTGAGCTTCCAGGTTTCTACGGTAACCGTGAGCACCAAGACTACGGTACTGTTGATTTAAGTGCTAACTACAATGTTACTGATTACCTATCTGTAACCTTCGAAGTGGTTAACTTACTTGAAGAAGACAGCGTGCAACTAGGTGTAGCTCCTGATTCTGCAGAAGTTAAGCCAGAGCTTAAGAATGGTTACCCAGCATGGAGCTTCGAAGGTGAAGCTCGCTATAAGCTAGGTGTAGCATTACGCTTCTAAGTAGTTAATGTATTGAATAAAGCCCAGCAACGCTGGGCTTTTTGTTGTCTATTTAGAAAAGTTAATACTAATGATTTGATTGACTCTATAACCACTATGCTAGATGGTTTTTGGCGGGCGTTAAATACTTGGAGGTGAGATGGAAATTAAAAGGGTCGCGATAGTAGGTGGTGGTACAGCGGGCTGGTTGGCTGCAAACCATCTAGGTAAGGCACTGGTAAATAGCGAAAAGTTGTCTATAACCTTAATTGAATCTCCAGATATTCCAACCATAGGGGTGGGCGAGGGCACTGTCCCGGCTATCCGTCAATCACTTAAAAGCTTTGGCATAAGTGAAACTGAGTTTATTCGCCGCTGTGATGTGACCTTTAAGCAATCGATAAAGTTCGTTAACTGGCTCGATAAGCACAAACATGGCCAGCAGAACTTTTATCATCACCTGTTCGATATGCCTGGCACAGTGCTGCAGGATTTAACCGAGCGTTGGTTATCGAATAAAGAGGGATGCTACGCAGGTGCTGTATCGCCTCAACATGCCGTTTGTGAGGCTTTTAGGGCGCCAAAGAATATAAGCGATCCAGAGTATTCAGGAAAGCTAGGTTACGCTTATCACCTCAATGCGGCCAAGTTTGCAGAGTTACTCGGTGAGAATGCCAAACAGCGTTTTAGGGTTGAGCACCTTCGCGCCAATGTTAAGGAGGTTGTTCTTGGGCAAGACGGTGAGATAGCTTCTCTTATTACAGATTGCGCTGGTACGTTAGATTTCGACTTCTATATTGATTGCAGTGGTTTTGCTTCATTACTTATAGATAAGGCGCTTAAAGTACCTTTTATCAATAAGGCTGAGCAGTTGTTTGTCGATAAGGCTGTAGTGGTTCAGGTGCCAACTGCTAATGACGATATTATCCCCCCTTTTACCATCTCTACTGCTCATCAGGCTGGCTGGATTTGGGATATCGCGTTGAGTAATCGCCGTGGTGTAGGCCTTGTCTACTCTTCTAAGTATATGGATGATGAGACGGCAATTAATAAGTTAGATAAATACCTAGGTGGACAGCTCGCCCAGCATCAACACCGAATTATTCCTATGACGGTAGGCTACCGAGAGCGATCATGGGAGAAAAACTGCGTAGCATTGGGCTTGGCACAAGGCTTCTTAGAGCCCTTAGAGGCCACATCTATTCTTTTGACCGATTTTGCTGCCGGATTCTTAGCGCAGCGCTTCCCAACCTCGACGTCACAGCTTACCGGAATGCAGCAGCGTTTTAATCATGTTATGAATTATGCTTGGGATCGAGTCGTCGACTTTATCAAGTTGCATTACTGCCTGTCTGATCGCAATGACTCACAATTTTGGATAGATAATCGAGATCCGGCAACTATTTCCGATGAGCTAAAAAAGCGTTTGGCAATGTGGCAAGACTTTGTCCCTGCTAGAGAGGACTTCTTTAGCAAGTTTGAGGTCTTTGATTTAGAGAACTTTCTATATGTTTTATATGGTATGGATCATACGCCTAGGGATAAGGTTTTATGCAATGAGCCGAGCACTGATAGCGCGGCTTTACATCAGAGGTTAAATAATCTGGTGACACATCTTGTTGAAGAGCTGCCCCAGCATAGAGAGCTACTTGATAAAATAAAGCGTTATGGTTTACAAAAATTATAGTTAGCTAGGGTTAAGAGCCAAACTCACGTTATTGCGAGTTTGGCTTAATCAATAAGGGCTTAGTGAGTCAAATCGTAGTGGTTTTGTTTTTCAATCAGACGTGGGATCTGCTGCAGTGATAGTAAATGAGCGTAGATTAGTGGTAGCAGGCCGTTCTCTTTTAGGGATATAAACTCTTCATTACTAAGCTGGTTTAACGCTTTCTCATCAACAACATATATACCGTCGATGTTTATTGGTTGCTGACTTTCGGCTAGCTTAACCGTTAACTGTTTTGCCGTGAATAAGCTCTTGGATGCTAGGAGCTGACAAATATTGCCTGTCTGTTCATTAAAAGCGGCTATTTCAAGTAGCGCTTGAGTTCGCTTCTTAAGGTATTCACTCTGCTCTTTATTATCGTTAAATAAGCGATGTGCATTCTCTGCAGCTTCGGTTACTAACGGGCTAGCGGTATCGACGCAGATCAGAACGTTGTCACTTTCTTGACTGGTCTTAACTAAAGATAAGGGGGCGTTATTAAAGCCTCGAGGTTTTATCATTGCTGGCCAATCACTGCTTTGACAGTAGAGGTTTAGGCCGTTTTTAACTCCCATCATGGCGACAGGAATAAATTGTCCGGTCTCGCTGTTCTTAACAAAAACCAGTGGAAACTCGGTCGCTAATTGATGAAATTCATGAAAAACAACAGGAATGAGCTGCTGCTCGGCAAAGCGGCGATAGTCTTGGGACTCGGCAATACACATTTCAAGATGATTTTCAGAGTTAAGTGGGACGATATTATTCTTCATTGTTATAGGGTCCTTGAGCGTAATCCATTTGTAAGCCACTAGAAAACTAACACAGGTGTGTTGCAATTGCGTGTTTTTTGTTGTGCTTAGGTATACTTATAAGTGACAACGTTGTCAATTAAGCCTCGGGAATAACACCTTACAGATCTAGATAGCTATGCTTTCGCCTCATCGGTACCTAGGTTAATTTTATCTACTGTTATCTAGGGGCTATTTCTAATATCAACCTTTTTTGTGCCCAGAATGTTCATATCGGAAGTCAAAGAAGAGAGCCGTAATCAATGTTTATATAGAAGGATGTGGTTTAGGTTATTGTTTTTATGTGTTTTTGTTCGTTTTCTTCTCGTTAGGGAGAATATAAATACAGCTAAATGTCAGATAAATGTAGTTGTTTTGTACATATTTGTGTATATTCTAAATGACAGCGTTGTCATCTGCTTGTGTGACAGGTTGTTTGTAAGGTCTTCATGGACGGGAAGAGGTCTCTCGTTTCATGTCTTTGACGAACAATTATGTTTGTTACTCCTATATAGTCTCTCCCCAGAAACTAGCGTGGGCCGAGTACTTTATGAGTACTCGGCCATTTTTTTATCTGGCACAATAGAGGAGCCTTACGCAAGGTATTGAGAAACAAGCGTGTTAGGACCTAAGTAATACTGAGTTCTCGTTGATTTCCATAAGGGGGAGAAATAACGAGACCGTGCTTGAGCATTTCATCTTTAAATAACAATAGAAATCATAGGGAATGTAATGAAGATTAAAGTGATAGTTTCAGCGGTAGCACTCGCGTTGTCTGTTGGTGCATGTTCTTCGGAGAGCGAAACTGAAGAAGTTACTCATGTTATCTCCCCCACTAAGCAAGAATTACCGCCTAGTCAACCAGTAAGTTCTTCTGGCTTGACTCAAGCTTCACTGAAGCAAATTGGTGAGACGCTCGATATTCGCTATCGCGTAGTGACTAACATCCCTGACGATAATTGTGACCAAGATGCGGCAGATGGACGCTGTTTCTTGGCTGAAATAGTTCTGACTTCTCAAGTCGATATAGACAGTAATGATTGGGCTATCTACTACTCCCAAATGCGACCTATTCAAAGCATAGTGGGTGATGAGTTCACTATCACTCGTATTCAAGGTGATCTACATAAAATCACTCCGGCGGCAGGCTTTAGTGGCATTAAAAAGGGCCAAACTAAAACGATTCAATTTCGCGGTGAGCTATGGCAGTTATCTGAAACTGATGCCATGCCCAACTACTATATCGTTGCCGATGGTTTAGAGCCTGTCATCATTGCTAGTACTCAGGTATCGGTTGATCCTGAAACTGGTATGGAAGTTCGCCCCTATGTTAGCGCCTTTACCGATAGTGATAGCCAATATAAGCGCCGTGAAACAGACAAGCTTCAATGGGCAACGACAGAGGTATTATATCGTAATAACCTCAACACGCCTGTCGATGCCAGCCTAGCAGAAAATACCATTTTACCCACGCCGTCAAAGGTTTCACTGAAAACAGATGCTAAACCTATCTCACTAAAAGATGGAATAAAACTCGAGCTTAATGGCGTCAGCCTAGATGTTGTAGATGCGGCGTTGCAGCGTTTAGCTCGCATCGGCGTTGAGCAAAGTAACCCTGAGGTTGAAAGTGGTGTTAACACGGCACTGTACCCATTAGCTACTGCGAGCATTGAAGGAGAATATCGTCTCGAGATCTCTAGCAATGAGATCAAGATTTTTGCTGCAGATGATGCAGGCTTCTCCTACGGTTTAGCCTCACTGGCGGCGCTAGTCGATGCTAACACCTTAACGGTTAACCCTATGCTGGTGGAGGATATGCCGCGCTATGATTTTCGTGGCATGCATATCGATGTATCACGCAACTTCCATAGTAAGCAGTTGATTCTAGACCTTTTAGATCAGATGGCGGCCTATAAACTTAATAAGTTACATCTACATATGGCTGATGACGAAGGTTGGCGCTTGGAGATTGCAGGCCTACCTGAGCTTACGGAGGTAGGAAGTAAGCGCTGTCATGATCTCAATGAAGATACCTGCCTACTACCTCAGTTAGGCAGTGGTCCCTATAGCGACACTAAGGTTAATGGTTACTATAACAGAGCCGACTATATCGAGATCTTACAGTACGCGGCCGCGAGACAAATACAGGTGATTCCATCGATGGATATGCCGGGTCATTCGCGAGCGGCGATCAAATCGATGGAAGCGAGAGCTCGCAAGCTAAATGCTCAAGGGAAAGTAGAAGAGGCAAAGCAATACCTGTTATCTGATAGCCAAGATAAAACTGTCTATTCATCGATTCAGTACTATAACGATAACACCTTGAATGTATGCATGGAGTCGACCTTTACCTTTATCGAAAAGGTAATCGATGAAATCGCTAAGTTGCACCAAGCTGCTGGCGTGCCACTGAATCTCTATCACATAGGTGCTGATGAAACGGCTGGAGCCTGGCTCGAATCCCCGGTATGTAAGGCATTTATCGCCAATAATGATAAAGGCGTGACTAGCATGGAGCAGTTAGGTGCTTACTTTATTGAAAGAACCTCAAAAATGTTAGCAGATAAAGGCATTGAAGCAGCAGGCTGGAGTGATGGCATGAGCCATACTCGCCCCGAAAATATGCCAAAGCAGGCGCAATCTAATATTTGGGATGTTATTGCACACGGTGGGCACAAGCGGGCACATCAACAGGCTAACCTTGGTTGGCAGGCAGTGCTGGGGCAACCTGAGGTTCTCTATTTCGACTTTCCCTATGAAGCCGATCCGAAAGAGCATGGTTACTACTGGGCGAGTCGTAATACTAACTCAAAGAAGATCCATAGTTTTATGACTGGAAACTTGCCTGCCAATGCCGAGCAATGGACTGATATTGAAAACCTACCTTTTGAAGCCGATGACACCCTAAAAACTGATGAGTCAGGCAAAATGATTAGTGAGCCACTAAAGGCTACGTTTGGCTTCGCTGGTATTCAAGGTCAGCTTTGGAGTGAGACTGTGCGTAGTGATGAAGTAGCCGAATACATGATGTTTCCTCGTCTGATGATGCTTGCAGAGCGTGCATGGCACAAGCCTAGTTGGGAAGTGCCATATCAGTACCAAGGTGCTATTTATAATCAGAAAAGCGGCTTCTTCACCAGAGAGATGCGTCAAGCCCAGGCGAGTGACTGGTACACTGTCGCCAATACTTTAGGTGCTAAAGAGCTATTAAAGCTAGATAAAGCCAATATAGCCTATCGGGTACCCACACCTGGAGCAGTCATTAAAGACGGTAAGTTGTTTGCGAACGTTATTTTTCCAGGACTTGAAATAGAGTATCGCGATGCAACAGGAAAGTGGCAGAACTATGCGGAAGGGGTAAAGGTAACTGCACCTGTTGAAGTGCGTGTTATTGCCGCCGATGGCAAACGTAAAGGCCGAACTCTAGTAATTAAATAACAACTAAGTAACAGGTGTTATCTTGCGCTTGTTAGTAATAACTAAGCCTGAATGTGGCAGCATTAAGGTGTTGCCACACTTCCACCCTATTATCAGGCAGGCTTAAAAAACAAATGACAACGCTGTCATTATTGTTGTAACATGGAGTTAACTTAGTGGGCTTTAGAGACATTTATATGCATAAAGCCCTGACCCATTCTGCATTTAAAGAATGAGAACAAAAAAGAGGTCTGTCATGGGCATGAGCCAGGCGAAAGAAGAGTCCCTATATATAGGTATCGATGGTGGTGGCAGCAAATGCCGCGCAACAATTTACACTCACGATTATCGCATCCTAGGTACTGGAGTTGCAGGCCGTGCTAATCCGCTTCATGGGCTAGCCCAAACATTTCAGTCAATTGAAGAGTCCACACAGCTAGCCCTTGTTGATGCGGGTCTAAAAGTTAGTGACAGTAAACAACTCGTTGCAGGCCTCGGTTTAGCTGGGGTAAATGTTCCTCGCCTTTATCAAGACATCGCTAAGTGGCAGCATCCGTTTGCTAGCATGTATCTCACAACTGATCTTCATACGGCTTGTATCGGCGCTCACCAAGGCCAAGAGGGCGCGGTAATCATTACTGGTACAGGCTCTTGTGGTTATGCACGCGTTGGTGACCAAGAGTTATTTCTCGGCGGGCATGGATTTGCTTTAGGTGATAAGGGCAGTGGCGCTTGGCTGGGATTAAAGGCCAGTGAAGCTGCGCTGTTAGACTTAGATGGTTTTGGCGAGAAAACATTACTGACCGAACGATTGATGCAGCACTTTGGGGTCAATAATGCCCTCGGCATTGTTGAGAACTTGGCGGGGCAATCTTCCAGTACTTATGCCAAGCTTGCCAGAGTCGTGTTTGAATGCGCTCAGCTTAATGACGGCGTGGCCTTAGATATTGTTCGTGAAGGTGCTGCCTATATCAGTGAATTGGCCAAAAAGTTATTTGGCATAGAACCGCCTCGATTCTCTATGATCGGTGGTTTAGCCGAACCTCTAGCACCTTGGTTGGCTGAAGATGTATTAGCTAAATTATCTCCTAGTCTGCAGCCGCCAGAGTGGGGCGCAGCCTTTTTTGCTAAACAACAGCATAGCAAAGCGTAGCAGGATCACTATTTTAGTAAGTGAGAATAAGATGAAGCAGACGATAATTGCCGACCGCGTATTTGATGGACAGAGATTTCATACAGATTTAGCCATCACCTTCGAAGATGGTCATATCCTTTCATTCGACACGGCTCATGGTGCAAGTGAATCTCGCGTAAGTGGGCTGATAGTTCCGGGATTTATTGATGTGCAAGTCAACGGCGGTGGTGGAGTTCTGTTTAATTCCTCACCGAGTGTTGAGGGCATCGAAGCGATAGGTAAGGCTCATGCTAAGTTTGGTACGACAGCTTATTTACCGACACTTATTACTGATGATGTCGATGTGATGCGTCAGGCGGCCGATGCCGTTGCATTAGCCGTTAAGTCAAACAGCGCTGGTGTCGTCGGGGTTCACTTCGAGGGGCCGCACCTAAGCGTGCCTAAAAAAGGTGTGCATCCACAATCATATATCAGACGCATCTCCGATGCCGAGCTGGCAGTTTTTAGTCGCCAAGATCTAGGTATTAAAGTGGTAACGCTTGCACCTGAGAATGTATCACCAGAGGTGATAGAAGCATTAGTGAAGGTGGGAGTTAAGGTATGTTTAGGTCACTCCAACGCTGATTACGATACTGTAAAAAAGGCGCTCGCAGCTGGTGCGACAGGCTTTACCCATTTATATAATGCGATGTCGGCACTGGACTCTAGAAGTCCTGGCATGGTCGGCGCAGCTCTAGAAAGCACAGATGCTTGGTGTGGTTTGATTGTCGATGGCCATCACGTTCACCCTGCTTCAGCACGAGTAGCAATCAATGCCAAACCTAAAGGCAAGGTCATGTTAGTTACCGATGCAATGCCGCCAGTAGGGTTAGATGATGAGGCGAGTTTTGAATTATTTGGTACTCAAGTAATAAGAGCAGGCGACAGACTGAATGCCGTGACGGGTGAGCTCGCTGGCTGTGTGCTAGATATGGCAGGAGCTGTAGCTAATACCGTCAATATGCTAGGGCTAGCACCAGAAGAGGCGTTAAGAATGGCCTCTTTGTATCCTGCCCAGTTCCTTGGCTTAAGTGATAAGATGGGGCAGTTACAAGTAGGTGGACGTGCCGATATGCTGCTGCTTGATGATAGGTTCCGTGTCCAGCAAACCTACATTGGTGGCGAGTTGGCTTTTAAGAGCTGAAATCTCATGCTGTAATTTGGTTAAATTAAGCCTCAGTTGTGAATACAAACTTAAAAATCACCTGAGGCTTTGCTTTATGTAGACGGCGATAAAAGCGATAACAAGGGTTGTTTAATGACAATAATAATAGATAAACCCCGAGTAAGTACGGCAAGTGCGGTGGCTGAAACGGTTTCCAAGCCGTCAGCAAAGCCTCGGCTCAAGTCATTGGATGCACTGCGTGGTTTCGATATGTTTTGGATTTTGGGGGGCGAAGCGATTTTTGCCGCTCTATTGCTATTAACGGGATGGGCTGGCTTTAACTGGCTCGACGCTCAGATGCACCATAGTGCTTGGCACGGTTTTACATTTTACGATTTGATTTTTCCGCTGTTTATTTTCCTGTCTGGCGTTGCCCTAGGCTTATCACCCAAGCGCTTAGACAAGTTACCCCTACCTCAACGTATACCCTTATATAAACATGCGGTAAAACGCCTATTACTCTTGCTGTTATTTGGTGTGATTTATAACCATGGTTGGGGCACCGGAGCGCCATTTGCAGTTGGTGACATTCGCTATGCTAGTGTGCTTGGTAGAATCGCCTTTGCATGGTTTTTTTGCGCTCTTTTAGTGTGGCACACAAGTTTAAGAACTCAGATAGTGACAGCAATATCCGTATTGATTGGCTACGCCTTACTGCAAGCCTTTCCAATGGTAACCTTAGACAGCAGCGGAGCCTTTAGTCAAACAGGCTCAATTAATGCCGCTGTTGATAATTTATTATTGCCGGGCATAACTTATCAGAACGCTGCTGTGGATCCCGAAGGAATACTTTCGACGATCCCGGCAGTCGTAAATGGCTTATTTGGTGTCTTTGTGGGGCACTTTATCGTTAAACCTCACGTTAAGGGAGAGTGGTTTAAGGTTGGAGTTTTAACCATTTCCGGTTTTGGTTTATTGGCGCTAGGCTGGGCGACTTCACCGTGGCTCCCCGTGAATAAAACCTTGTGGACCAGTAGCTTTACTTTGGTGACTTCGGGCTGGAGCATACTCTTCCTTGCCTTGTTTTACGCCATCATTGATGTAGTTAAGGTGCAGAAGTGGGCGTTTTTCTTTACGGTAATAGGTTGCAACTCTATCGTTATCTATATTGCGACTAGCATTGTAAATTGGAAGTACACAGCCAGCAGTTTGTTTGGCGGATTAATTTCTTCTTTGCCTAATAATGCTCAAGCCCTAGCAAGTGTTGTTGCTTTGCTGCTAGTGCAATGGCTAGTGCTTTACTGGATGTATAAGCGCAATATCTTCATTAAGGTTTAAGCTATATAAGTTTACATTTAGCCTCGATTAAGTACTTTTTCAAGGGGAAGGCGAAGAGCACAATAACTTTAAATTCGTGGTTTGAGTAAAAATGACAGCGTTGTCTTTTTCGCCGTAATGTTTTAACATCGGTGAAACATTAGGTTTAAAGTGGCCTGAAGTTGAAACTAAGGTAGAGAATATAAGCAGACAGTCATCTGCATAAGTTAAAGAGATAACAATGAAGGGTGGGGTAGCAGTTTAATCTGGTATCATAAAATTAATTACTATAAGAAGCAGGTTTAATACATGACAGCAACGACTCAGGCTCAAGCTAGCCCAAAGAGCAGTTTACTGCCTATGACCATTATTGGTGTGTTATTTTTCATCTTCGGATTTGTGACTTGGCTTAACGGCTCGCTGATCCCTTTCCTTAAAATCATCTGTGAGCTAAACGAATTTCAAGCCTTGTTTGTGACGTTTGCTTTCTATATTGCTTATACCGTGATGGCTCTGCCGATGTCATCAATACTTAAGAGAACGGGCTACAAAAACGGTATGGCAATTGGCCTAGCGATTATGGTGGTCGGCTCTTTGCTGTTTATCCCTGCGGCGCAGAGTGCAAACTTTATCCTGTTCCTTGGTGCTTTGTTTGTACTTGGTACGGGCTTAACCATTTTGCAAACCGCATCTAATCCTTACGTAGTGCATATTGGCCCTAAAGAAAGCGCCGCGATGCGAATTAGTATCATGGGGCTTATCAATAAAGGCGCAGGGGTTATTGTGCCCATTTTGTTTACGGCGTTAGTGCTGTCAGGCTTTGAAAACTTCACTGCAGATCACTTAGCTGCGTTAAGCGAAGCAGACCGATTAGCACAAATTAATGAGTTGTCTTCAAGATTGGTTATGCCCTACATCTATATGGCACTCGCGCTGACTTTCTTAATTGGTTTAGTTAAGTTCTCATCGCTACCGGAACTAGAGTTTGAGGCCGCTGAAGAGCATCAAGAAAAGGGCAGTATTACCCATTTTCCACAGGTAGTACTGGGCGCAGTGGCTTTATTTGCCTACGTCGGTGTTGAAGTGATTGCGGGTGACACTATTGGCTTATACGGTGAAAGTTTAGGGGTTAATAACTTTGCTTCGCTGACCTCTTATACCATGGTGTTTATGGTATTTGGTTACATAATCGGTGTGACCTGTATTCCTAAATTTATCAGTCAGGAAAAAGCACTGCTTGGTTCGGCGCTTGCTGGAATTGTTTGTATTATCGGTGCGGCGTTAGGTTCTCGTGAAAGCACACTTATCGCTGATATTCTTTGGGGATGGAGTGGTATTCCGGTGATCCCTGATACGGTAACCTTTGTGGCATTGATGGGATTGGCTCATGCACTCGTTTGGCCTTCAATTTGGCCACTGGCTCTAGAAGGTCTAGGTAAGTATACAGCTCAAGGTTCTGCATTGCTTATTATGGGGATTTCGGGGGGCGCAATCCTACCGCTAGTATTTGGTAAGGTCGCTTATTTTGCTGACAATACTCAGGTTGCTTATTGGGTTGGTCTACCATGTTATCTATTCATCTTATTCTATGCCCTGAAAGGCCATAAGATGCGTAGCTGGTAACATTGAATTAAGAAGCTCTTGCTTTGCAGGAGCCGTTACAAAGGAGCCTAAGGGCTCCTTTTTGTTTTCTTGGTAAAAGACGGTAAAAACTGAATGAGAGCCGGATACAAGCCGACAAAAGCTAAGACTGAAAAGCCGGAAAAGCCGGAAAAGCCGGAAAGCAAAGGCGAAATAATAAGAGTTCTGTAGGTCGGCATTTATGCCGTCATTGGTTTAGTAAGTAGCAAAGTGTTGAGACGGAAAAAACCTAATAAGAGCAGGGTATAGGCCGATAAAAGCCAAGACGGAAAAGCTGAAAGGGCACTGGCGAAAGGTAAATCATTGTAGATCTGCATGCCGTCATTGGTTTAAGGAAGTAGCAAAGTGTTGAGACGGTAGAAACCTAATAAGAGCAGGGTATAGGTCGATAAAAGCAAGACTGAAAAGACGGAAAAGCAAAGGCGAAATAATAAGAGCTCTGTAGGTCGGCATTTATGCCGTCATTGGTTTTAACCAAAAGAAACGAGGTACTGTTAAATTACGAATACAAAAAAGCCACTCAGTGAGTGGCTTTTTTGTTTTTATGGTGCCGGCACCAAGAGTCGAACTCGGGACCTACTGATTACAAGTCAGTTGCTCTACCAACTGAGCTATGCCGGCTTATTTGCTTAACAAGTTAACTAATCAAGTTAGTAAACTCATTAATAAATGTTGGTGCCCGAACCCGGAATCGAACCAGGGACACGAGGATTTTCAATCCTCTGCTCTACCGACTGAGCTATTCGGGCAACTAAGCGCTACTAATGTATACGTTAGATTTGCTACTTCAAACTGAGCCTTTAAAGCCCGTCTCGTTTGGAGTGCGCGTATAATATAGGGATGTTTTATAAGGTGCAAGTGCTTTTTTTATTGTGTGGGTTATTAGTAACCTAATTCCTTGCCAAGTTCCTGTTGAGTGGTTAAAAAAGCGCTAACTGTAGGCCTATTAACTTCAGAGGCAGCATTATTTGTCACTATTATCTGGTTGTTCGCTACCAGCCCACGATTTTCTTTAGTGGCATGCTCTCAATTCTGAGCTGCTTGAGCCATAAATTTAAAGGGCGCGCAGAATATAAAATAACACTTGCAGATGGGAAGGGTTTTCTTATTGAGCGGTTAGCCTAACGTAAGTTTGGAGCAGAGTCGTTTGGACCAGAGTAGTTTGATGCTGATAGAACGACAGAAACAAAAAAGCCACTCAGTGAGTGGCTTTTTTGTTTTTATGGTGCCGGCACCAAGAGTCGAACTCGGGACCTACTGATTACAAGTCAGTTGCTCTACCAACTGAGCTATGCCGGCTTATTTGCTTAAC
>NZ_BPET01000052.1 GCF_019654915.1 Shewanella sp. MBTL60-007
TTTTTATCATCAAGTATGTCTTTAAATTCTGATGTGTTCAAGTTTAATGTTTTTAGTTTTATTGGTCTTGTTTTAATGCTTGTCTCTATTGTGTTGATTATTTTGTAATTCAATATTTGCAGTTTGGTGAATATCATTAAGTTAGGCGTTTTTTAGGTTGAACTAAAATTTTATCTAATCTTAGATGTTTGATTCCAGATTGGTAGCGTTGTTACTTAATGTTGATTAAGTATGCGCGAAAGATAAGATTCGGTAATTGTTTAGAATGGCGTAGCAAAAAGTTAAAATTGGAAAAAGAAATTTTAACCGATGGGGTGTGATGCTCAAAACAGCAAAGCATTGTATTGGTTAAAAGCAAGGGCGCGACAACTTTAGCGGGAAACCGTGCCCTTAGTCAGTCGCTTAAGGTCTAGTAACTCTCATCGAGCCGCTAAGCACTTAGGCAAACATAACGTTAAGCAGTTTAAATTAAGGAAGATATTATGCAGCAAAAATTAGAGCAAAAAACAAAATTAGAAGAGTTGACGGTTGCCGAATTACAGGCTGTTAATGGAGGTGGCAGTTGGCTTGGTTACTTGAGCCGTATTAATGATCATCAAATGGGGCTTCAGTACGGGTATCAAACAGGTGGAAGCTCTTGGTTCCCAACCTGTGACAGAATACTGTAAGTTTATATAATTGACAGGAGGTAAGGTGTGGTTATCTTTACCTCTTGTTAACAGTGTGAAAGTAAGGATTAAGATGAGCTTCAAAAAAATATGGATGATTGTTTTTTTTGTGTTTATTTTTTTTATTATTAATACCATTGTTATTATAGCCTTTGACTTGCCTAGATACTTTGAACGAATTGATTTATTTGTTAAGTTACTTCCAGTCAGTTCACTATTGCTATTGTTTTTTCTAGTTAAGTTTTTTAAAAGTGTAACTTTACCTGTAGTTTTGTTTGTTTGTTTATTTGTCTGCTGGTTTTCAATTATTAAAAATAAAATGCCAGTGATATTTGGTTATTATTTGGGGGAGGTTATAAGCCAATCAATGACTCCTACGTTAGAGGTAGGGGATGTTGTTATGTATAAAACTACGGGGATTAACATTGAACGAGGTGATATTGTTACAGCTTTAAATGTTGTTAATCAGAATGGGAATGGAGTTATAAACGTCAATAAAAGAGTAGCTGGGCTGCCTGACGATAGTATCTTTGTATGTGATTTTGATGTGTATATAAATGGTAAGTCATTTTACGAAGAGCATAGAAGTCAGTCAGACTGCATTCATATTGAGAATATAGAATTAAAGGGCGATGAGTACTATCTTTTAGGCGAAAATAAGTTTGATAGTTATGATTCACGCTTTTTTGGCTTGGTAGATAGGAGTAGCATCACGGCTGTTGCAATCTATAAGGTGTCTAAGAATTCTCGTGTGATTTATTTCTAGCATCCTTAGAGTTCATTTAACGAGTAAAACAATCAAGTTGTGTTTGATAAAAGTAGTGAGTTTTTAGCTCATGCAAATATAAAGGATAAAAGAGCTTTAAACGATGGAGTATTGGGGGCGAAAATAGCTAAATACTGTATCGGTTAAAAGCAAGGATGCGGTAACTTTAGCGGGAAACTGTGTCTTTGGTCAGCCGTTTAATGTTTAATTAGTCTCATCGAGTTATTAATCACTTAGGCAAACATAAAGTTAAACAGTCTAATTTAAGGAAGATATTATGCAAAGAACTAACAATGAAGGAAGTTGAAAAAGTTAATGGTGTGGTTGGGCGTTTCTAGGTGGAGTTTCTGGTGGGATTATCGGAAATTACATTTACGATTCAATTGGTGGCTCAGAAGGTATTAACTCAGCATTTAGAGCTTGGGCTACCTGGAGTACTAATTCCGCTAGACCATACCAGCACTGGCGTTAACCGTTAATCTTTGAACAGGAGCTAAGCTAAAGTTTAGCTCTTATGTTCTTAAACTTAATAAATAGGGGGCTTAATGAATTCTACTTTGTCAGTTTTTTTAGGGGCTTTTTTTGGCTCTTTTATTTATGAGTTGATGGTTGAGGGAGGGGAGATTGATATTTACAGAGTATTCTTTTTGAGTTTTTTTGTTACATTATTTTATAATTTTTTCAGAAAAACAGCTGGTTAGATATTAACTTTTGGGGTTTTCATTGAGCCACTTCAGTACTTAGGCAAACATAACGTTAAGTCGCCAAATTACAGAATATTAAACGAGGGTTAACTGAGAATACGTTTCAATTGCTGCCTAAGAATAGATGTGTCTATGCTTTTCGATAGGCTTATATCTATTCAGTGAATAACAGTAGAGCTGGTATTGGAACCTTTTAGTTGATTTAAACAGGATTTAAAGACCACTTTGAGGCTCCACTATTTGACTCAATATGGGTATCACTCCATCAGCTTAAGCTGACTCTTTCCGTACTCAGTGGCGAACGGTATCGCCTCTTTTGGGCTGAGGGTGAATTCGTTTTCGCAGCCGCTGCCGTTCGGTGTCTCCCATAGCTCGATGCCTTTTGGGCTGAGTGTTAGGTAAAAATAGCCTGAGCCGTCTGAGTTGTCACAGTCCTCATACACTTCCATATCGGAAAATAGCTTTTCGCGCAGAGCATCTGGCAGTTGGTGACGCATTTGGTCAAGAGGGGCGTCGCTTCTAAACCATTGCCATGGGGTGAATGCTTGGCCATCGTTTAGGTTAAAACTGGTATAGGTGCGGCTTATGCCGCCAGCGCCATAACCTGCTGCCCAGCGGTAAAATCGTACGCTAAGCCAATGTTGGTTAATAAAATCGATTTCAGCTCCGGTTTCGTCTGCGATTGGCTGGCCGACTCGCGCTAGCATTCTGCGGCGGGTTTCAATAGTTTCGGCAAATTGTTCTTTGCTAGTCAGCTTTTGCTTGAGCCACTGGTTAATAGCAGGTATGCCTGCTTGCTCACCTTTAAGCTCGAGGCCGAGTTCTGCGCCATATGTCAGTTGGCGGTAGCTTAGTGGGCTGGTGTGAGTTTTGTTGGTGCTGGCTTGCTCAGCGTCAGTATTGTCAAACTGCTGCCACTTTCCATGGCGGAGTTTAGGCGCGGTTTCTAACGGCAGGTTGTAGGCATCGCTGCTGCAATCATTGATGCCATCAGGGCTGATTTGGCGTTCAAGCTTAATGGTTAACGATTTAGCTGACTGATTTTGAGTTGGCTCAGTCTTAAACCAACGGCCAATAAGTTGTTGTTCACTGCTACTGTCAAACTGCCAGAAGCCAGTTTGCTTGTCTTCTTGCCAATGGTTATCGACTTGCTCGAGTCTGATTGGGGTGAGATAGCGCTGATAGTAATAACTGCCAGTGCCGTATTCATTAAAGCAGACGCGGATTTTGCTTTTGCCTAGGGTGCCTTGCCAGATCCCGCTTAGATCATTAGCTGCGAATGCGGGTAAAGCAAAGCTTGAAATCAATGAAATTAAAATACAGGGCAAAATCCGAGTGTACATAGGGTTTGTCTCTGAGAGTGATTGAAAAGGCGTCAACTAGGTTGAGTAATAGGCCTTAATTTTAGGCGACACATTAGCGGGTTATGGCTTAAAAATCAAAGCGTTCTGCTATTAGATAAACTCTTGTTTGCTATTCTTTTTCGGATAGATATTTTTTCGGGGAGCCTTGGTTTTATCTTTGAGCCATGTTGATATTTTTTTGGTGTGCAATCTCGTGGGGACTTTCTATAAATGATGGTGTTTGCACACTCTTATTGAGTTTGATTGTTAACTAGAAAAAAGAAACCGGGCAAGGCCCGGTTTCTTACGTTAAGCCATATGATGGCTAATATTGTGTGATTAGTGCATACGCTTACGGCGTATATACGCTAATGGCAACAGGGTGAGCAATAGTGCGCCAAGCGCACCACCAGATTTTTCTTCCTGCTCTGCCTCAGGGGCTGGAGTTTCTGGCTCGGGCGCAGGCTCGATACCATCCGAGATAACCGTCAGTATAAAGCTGGTGGTTGCCATATCGGTAGGTTGCAAGCTATCACGCACTGTCACGTTAACCACGGTTTCACCGTGGAAGTCGGCATCTGGTATCAAGTTAAACTGATTACCATCAACTTCAGTAGTGATGTTTTCACCTGTCACTTCAATGGTGTTAGGCACTTTGTCTGCATCAATATAAGTTACCTTTATATCGTCTAAACGCTCGTTCTCATTAACACTCATGTTCGCGATTTCGGCTAGGTTAATGTTACCGTTAACAGTGATGCTATGGCTTAGGCTGGTTGGTTCGCCACCCTGTAGATCGTAATCTAAGGTGATATCCAGAGTCTTGCCCGTGGCCTCTGGTGCAACTGCAGCTTTGAACTCAACTTTAACCTCTGTTTGCTCTGGGCCGACATAGTCAAAACATACGACTAAGTCATCTTCCAGTATTTCATCGAGATTGTCGAAGCCCAGTAATTTATAGAGTAAGCCCTCTTTAGGACCAGCATCTCTTGCCCATGCACTGTCAAATCCTTCAATGAATACAGCTCCTTCGCGAACATTCGCACCAAGGTTGTCATAGGCATAGATGATTTCATACATACCTTCATTGTCGTCATAGCCACTGCGCAGGATGGTTTGGAAATCGAAGGTCTCTCCGCTTTGGCTGTCGGTGACGTTATCGAACTCCATAAATACTAAGTCGCCTAGATCTGGTCTTTCTTCTTTGTACTGGTTAGCTATGGTTAAGCCGATAGGGTCTTCCCAGTGACGCTTATAGTCCATGGTGAAAGTGCCACGCCAGAATGGCGCTAACGCTTCCATTAAGAAACCAGGGCCTTTATGCCAGTACATATTCCAATAGCCAGGGTTAAACTGCAGGGCACCGACAGGGTGGATGCGCATAAAGCCGCCATTGAGCTGGTTATACATCTTAAACTCTGCATTTTCTTTGTAGAATAACCAGTCGATAGGGACATCATAGCTAACGCTGCCGTCACCGATTAACCAGTCCGCATTTGGTTGCAGGGAAAACTCACCAAACAGATCGATATAACCTCCCGTGGAAGCCTCATCAATCATAGGAGTCTTACAGGTTGCGTCAGATAAATTGGTTGTAACCTTATACTCACGCTTGATATCGCGACCTTTTAACTGGGTGCCAAGCAGACTTAAATGGTTATCGCTTACCTCAATTGCTGTGGCAATGGCAGCATTGTTGCTGGTTACACTTTCGGTTAATAAGCGCATACCCTCTGGCAGCTGAATATCCACTACATAATCACGCTCTTGGCTTTCTAAGTTAGGCGTAAGGTTTAGGCTAATGTCGATAACATCCATGGCACGGGCACTATCTTGACTTACGCTCCAGTTAACTGCATCGTTACCACGACGAATATTGATAGCACTAAAGCCAAAGCTACCTTCGGCACCTGGGCCTGCACCTAGATCCATGCCTGCATAGAAAACATCGCCTTTCTGTGTGTCAGGGATATCCCATTGCAGTTCGAGATCATAATTCCCAGCCCCATCGTGGCTTGCAGGACCGGTTAAGCTGAGTTGACCTTTATCACTGTCTTCAGTGATAACCGCATAACCTGTTGTGGTAGTTACTAGTCCATAGCCATAAGCCATAGCAGTGGCAACCCAGTAGTTACCTGGTTGTGGGTTTTCGATACTACAATAGTTGTTTTCAGCTTGGCTTGTGGATAAGCAAACTAGCTCTTGGTCATACTCCTGCTTCATTTCGTACGAGTCTAAGCTATCCACAGGCTTAAAGCCTTGATTATCGTTTTTATCTAAGCCGACCATGATGTATGGGAACATCTTATTGTATCTTGGTGCGGCTTCATCAGCGTTGCTGACAAACTCAGTACCTTGAACTTCAACCACTAAACGCTTGGTATTTTCCGGTACATTGATAAGCTCAATTTTCCAACCCTTTTCAATGTAATAATCATCAATGAAAGGTGGCACTGCTTCGAGAATGGCATCATAAGTTTCTGGTACGACAGGACCATAGAATCTAGGGGTTAATTCGCTGTAGCTGTCGGTATTTAAGCTAACAGTTTCAGCCCCTTTATCTCTACTGATGTCAAGGTCGATATGGGTTGGCATTTGCTCAGATAAGCTACCTACAGAAATAGGCAAGCGTACATCCGGTGCATTGTTATTAATTTCAGTAATGTTGAGACGGCCATCAAACAGGGTGTAGTTATTGACTACGTTGTCCCAGGCTTCGTCTGGCCCACCAGGGTTAACCTTGTGCTCAATTAACCCAGGCACCTTAGCGGTAATGATCAGGGTTTGGCTTTCGCCTGTATTAAGGTTAAAGCTGGCTGGTTCGACACTGATCTCTAGATTTGGGTCATAGCTTTCAGGGGTCGCTTGCCACTCACCATTTTTAGTTGCAGTTACTGTACGCATCCAGCGGCAGGTTTGTTCACATTGCATATCAACCATAGCGGGTGTGTTAAGCCAGCTGACTAAGCCGCCATTTGATGGATCGGCTTGGCGGTAGTTTTCAATGGTTTCATCCATTACGAGGCCAGTATCTGCCGCACGTGCAACATTGATGTTACCTGAACCAGCCATAAAGTTGTAAACAGGGTTAACAAAGCCTTCATAGGTTTCAATAAGCACATCGCCCGCGGTCATCATCAGTGCTGATTGCACTTCTGCTGGTGTCCACTGAGGGTTTAACTGACTAAGCAGGGTCATGGCGCCAGTGACATGCGGCGTTGCCATTGAGGTACCGCTCATAAAGGTCCAGTCAGAAGGGGCCGGGTAATTGGTGAAAGGTTGATCGTCCGCGTTTGCGGCATAGATGCTAACACCTGGCGCACTCAAGTTTGGTACTAAGGAATTATTGGTTTTACTTGGTCCCATAGAACTAAACGGTGCAATTTTGCTGCCTTCTTCTGCTATGAGTTGGTAGTCGTTGCTAAAGTCAGAAATCGTCGCCATTGCCGGTACACCAGCGGCTTCACTGGCGTTGATCCAGCCTTGTAAACTCCAGCGGTTTGAATAAGCGACATGAATGCCCGGAATGACAAATGGGTCAGCCGCTATGTTATCTATTTGCCAATCTACATTCTGTAAAATAATGCCACCGGCACCACCTGCTGCAACATTCACTGCTTTATCCGTGCGGGCGATATCACCGCGCTCACATAAAACAATCTGATCAGCCGTGAATGTATCTGCTGGGAAAGGAACATTACATTTTTCAGGGCCATATGCATCATCTAGGTTCGGATCTGGGAAGTTAGCCGCGAGTACAACCTCACCAGTAATGCCACCTGAGTAACTTTTACCTTCGATATCTTGCCAAGGTGTACTCACGCCCTCAAAGCTACCCAGAGTCTTATTGCCTGAGTCGAGTACGCGGTCGTGAGTTGTTGCCCCAACGCTTGTTAACCAAGGTGATGAATGGTCGGCGCTCCAAAATGAACCAGCGTTGCCTGCGGCTGCGGCAACGTTAATACCTGCTTCGCGTGCGGATAAAAATGCTAGCTCAATCGGATCTGTCCATGGTAGCTGCTCAGCACCACCAATAGAGAAGTTAATGCTGTCTACGCCATCGGCAATGGCATCTTCGATGGCCGATAGGATAGCGGATTCAGGACAACCCGCGTAAGGGTCACCACCGCCACCTGGCCAACACACTTGATAAGAGATAATATGAGCTCGTGGCGCGACTCCAGAGGTGGAGTCAAAGTTGAAGGGTAAATCTGTCCCATCACTGGTAGGCCCAAGTCCCGGCGCTTGCAGTGGGGTATCAACTAAGCTGTTACCCGCAGTGGTGCTAGCGGTATGAGAACCGTGGCCATTATAATCCTCACCATTGGCGGGGCGGATCATATTTTCTTGCCATTCGTATTCTTGAAACTCTGGTGCTTTATAGATATCGGTAATTTCTGAGTATGAGCGCACACCGATTAGTTTGTTATTACATAAGCTTGGCTCAGCCTGACAGTCACCAATAAAGTTATTGGCCCCAAGCGGATTACTTTTGGCGTAGTCTTCATCATCAGCAAATGCGATATGATCGGTGTTAATACCGGTATCGATAATGCCGACGATCATACCTTCACCCTTAACACTGACACCTGCCTCAGTTGTGCCATTCCATAGGGCTGGAGTATCTATAAAACTTGGGCCTCTATCCGTGTTTAATTGCATTACACGTTCAAGGCTAATGTGTTTTACCCCAGATTGAGTAGCCATGCGTGCAGCATCAGACTCAGTCATTTCAACAACAATGGCATTGTTTGCAATGGTTAGTTGGCGTGTAATCTCAGCATTGGCACCAGCTTGGCGGGCGCGACTAATGAAGTTCACTTGCTTTTCTTGTAAGAATGATTGGTAAGCTTTTGCATTTTGAGTGTTAATGCTAACTCGACCTTTGGCGATCATAGATCTATTATTTGGCGCCTTAGTGGCTGCAAAGCCCTGAATGTCTCCAGAATAGGTGGCTAGTGGCTCGTTATCTAGCTGAACAATATAGGTCTGTTTTCCAGTAATCCCTGGCGTGGGTTTAAAGATATTTGTCGGGTTAGGGGTGCGAATGCGTTGATTTTTTTGGCCTGGATTGCCGACAAAAATATCGCCTTGTAGTGATGCCTTATATTCTGCATCGATTTTAGCGACATCCTCTGCAGTAAAGGTTGGTATATAAAAGCCAGACTTATCTTTTGTGTGCATTGTAGGATCTGCTATAGCGCTGCTTAGTCCGCCTAAATATAAGGCTGTTAAGCTAGCAACTACCGTTCGCCGTCCTAGCGTATGATTATTCTTCATATTGCTTTGGTTACCTTTTGGTTACAAGTTCGCAACTAAAATATTACAATTGTTTTTTGAAGTGTAGTCATAGTGATATGCTAATTGATTGATGTAATTGACATTAAAGGGGGGAATTAAGGTTTGAGGCTGTTTTTGATAAATTCACAACTTGTTTATGCTTAATTTCTTCTTTAAATCAGTATATTAAGTTGCTTGATGTGTTACAAAGTGTAACAAAAAGGCGCTGCTCGCTTAGTTGACTCTACAGCGTGTATGAACCATGGACATATATGGACGTTCTAGGTTAGTCAAAGTAGTACTTCGCTAACAGTGGTACTTATGCCTTGGTTAGCTGTACTTGTTAGCCACTTATAACGTCTTAACTAAAAAGATTTTTTTTGCTCCGCAGAGAGCACTATATAGACGTTCTTTGGTCAACCTAAGTTGATTGCTAATGAAGTCTGTTCATAATTTTAATGATATTAAAAAGGGACTTTATGATTCGTTTTTTAAAAGGTAACGCTAAGCAGATTGCATTTATAACAGGTGCAATATTTGGCGCTTTTTTAGTTGTAATTGCTTATTTTGCGCTAACTTAGCAGTTGCTATCTATAGCGTCTAGGAAACCATTCCCCTGCCGCATTTCTCATTTCCTAAATTGTATTGCTCCATTAATTGGCAAAAGCTGAACCTAGCTTAAGGAATTTCTTATATTTTGCGCGTAGGATCCTGCGCCTGCTGTTTTTGTTGCTTGCTAACTTGGTTGGCAAGAGCTGAATAAGATTTTAAGAGGATTGCACTTGAGCACTTTGTTTTCACCCGCCCGTATTGGCAACATGACACTAAAAAACCGCTTTGTAAGAAGCGCAACTTGGGAAAATATGGCAACCGAAACAGGCCATATGACTGACAAGTTGTACTCAGTGTATGAAGAACTTGCCAAAGGGGAGGTTGGGCTGATTGTTACTGGCTACGCTAACATTGTTGCTGAAGAAAAGCCTAACGCGGGTATGATGGGTATATATGACGACTCGTTTATCGCCGAGTACCAAAAGCTGACTGAGTTGGTACATGGCTATGATTCGAAAATCGTCATGCAGCTGGCTTATGGTGGCACTAAGACCACTTACAATGTGGGCGAACGCGTGATTTTCGCACCGAGTGCCATCGCCGAGCGTGGTACCCAGACCATGGGTAAGGCAATGACTAAAGCCGAGATCGATTACATTGTTAAGGCGTTTGCCGCGGCGAGTTATCGTGCCCAACAATCAGGCTTTGATGGTGTTGAGATCCATGCCGCGCATACTTATCTTATTAACCAATTCTTAAGCCCATATTATAATCAGCGTGAAGATGAATACGGTGGCAGCCTTGAGAACCGTATGCGCTTTTTGTTGGAGATTTATACTGAGATCCGTAAGTTGGTTGGTGATGATTACCCGATCTTAGTCAAGCTAACAGCCTCTGAGTTTTTCGACGGCGGCTTAACTTTCGACGAGACCCGTAGCATCTGTAAGAAGCTGGAATCGGTTGGCGTTGATGCGATTATTATCTCTGGCAACATTCACGGTAATGCAAATACCCTAGTTGGCGAATCATTTGATGGTTATACCATTCAAAGTGAAGGTTACTTCCGTGAATACGGCGCGGTGATCAGCCAAGAGGTGAAGGTGCCAGTTATTACCGTTGGCGGGCTTGCCGATATTTGCGCTATCGAAGAGCTTGCCGATACCACTAATATCGACTTTTTTGCATTGTCACGGCCATTACTCGCAGAGCCACACTTAGTTAAGCGATGGCTGGACGGCAGTAAGGCTGAAGTGGATTGTGAACGCTGCTCTAAGTGTCGTACTAAGCGCGGTAATTTTTGCGTGGTATATAAAAAGCGTAACGCTGCTTAGGCTTGTTATCGCGACGGTTGGCACGATTGCTATTGTGCCAACATCTACAGTTTTGCTCTCTTTTTATCTTTAGTCATTGCCATCGATACCTCTGGGTTCCCCCCCAAAAACCGCAATGTAAAATTGCTGACATTTAGTGCAAACTCATTTATGGACAAAATGACCCACAAACGCCGCTAGAAAGGCGTTTAGCCTAGTTTTGCTGCATTAATAACCCTTAGGGATTTTTTACCTTTTTACATGTGAGATTTGCATCACAACTTTGATTGATTCGAGAGATAAGTTTGTCGACAGCAAGCCCGGTTAACATTATTTTATCCTAAGTCCATATTAATCGTAATCTGGGCAACTTTCGGGTGTTATTAGCTTTACAAAAAAAACCGTTCACACACAATATTCATACTCTTCTACTTAGTATAAAACCCATCTGTTCTTTTGCGCAGACGGGCTCTTGTGGTGTGTACTTGATTAAATCTGTATTTAGTTGTTGCGGACAAAAAAAATGAAAAAACACTTCGAGCTTATCGATAAGCCGACATTTATCGGCGCGTTAATATTACTGCTTGCAGTCGTTATCCCCCTACTAGTGTTTCCCGCTGAAGGCGCAGAGTGGATTGCAGTAGCTAAAACATTTATGACAGATAAGTTAGGTTTTGCTTATTTAGGTCTGGGTTTAGCGGCGTTCTTCTTCATGATCTATATCGTCTTCTCTGATATTGGTCAGATTAAACTCGGTGATCCTGATGAAAAGCCAGAGTTTGCACTTGCGTCTTGGGCTGCGATGCTGTTCTGTGGTGGTATTGGCGCAAGTATCTTGTATTGGGGCACGATCGAGTGGGCTTACTATTATCAAAACCCACCATTTCAGTTAGAGCCTGGTAGTGAAGAAGCCGTACGCTGGGCGGCGACTTATGGCCTGTTCCACTGGGGGCCTATCGCCTGGTGTATCTATATGATCCCTGCGATCCCAATTGCTTACTTCTTCTATGTTCGTAAGCAACCAGTACTTAAGGTTTCTGCGGCGTTGATGCCAGTTATCGGTGAAGCAAACAGCTTTGGTAAGCTAGGTAAGTTTATCGATATTCTGTTTATCTTCGGTTTATTGGGGGGCGCGGCAACGACCTTAGGTCTAGCGGCTCCGTTGATCAACGAAGGTATCAGTTACCTATTCGATATCCCTACCACCACTGGCAGCCAAATTGGCGTGTTGATGCTATGTACAGCAATCTTTGCCTATTCTGCTTATATGGGCATGGATAAAGGCATTAAGATCTTAAGTAACATCAACTTCTGGGGCGCCTTAGGTTTACTGCTGTTTGTGCTTGTTTGTGGTCCAACGATCTTCATGTTGGAAACAGGTCTAGACTCAATTGGCCGTATGCTATCTAACTTCTTTGTGATGGCGACTTGGGCAGAACCGTTTGGTGGTTTAGGCACGTTTGCCGATACTCACTTTCCACAAGACTGGACGATTTTCTACTGGGCGTGGTGGTTAGTGTTTGCACCTAGCATGGGGCTGTTCGTTGCACGTATCTCTCGTGGTAGAACGATCAAGCAGATGGTGTCTGGTGCGGTATTCTTCGGCTCGCTTGGCTGTTCAATGTACTTCATCATTTTGGGTAACTATGGTCTTTCTCTACAGCTATCTGGTCAGTTAGATGTGGTGAATATCCTTAATACTGAGGGCGCGACTCGTGCTATTTTCGCAACGTTAGAGCAGTTACCTTTTAGCACGCTGATCATCGCACTGTTTACCCTGTTATGTGTGATTTTCACTGCGACGACCTTTGACTCAATCTCTTATATTTTAGCATCGGTTGTACAAACTAACGTGACTGATGATCCTATGCGTTGGAACCGACTATTCTGGGCGTTTGCCTTATCGTTTATGCCGTCGGCATTGATGTTTATGGGTGGTTTAGCCACATTGCAAACTGCGGCGATTGTCGGTGGCTTGCCGCTATTGGTTATTGCTGTGATGCTGATGATCTCTGGTGTTAAAGCGGCGACGTTAGACTTAAGCCATCAAGATGACTATGTGGATCCTGTTATCAATATTTCAGATCTACCTGACGTCGACCCTTGGAGTAAAGAGGGTCAAGCACTGGCACGCTTTGAGCTATTACGTGATAACGCCATCGATGCGGCTAACCTTGAGCGTGAAGCTAACGATGCAATCTGGATGCTTAAAAAGCAATTGCGTAAAGAGGCGTTAGCACGTGGTGAATCAAGCGTTGACTTAGGTGATGCGCCTGATGAGATTCTGGAAAAGCTACAACAGCTAACTGATGAGTCTATGAAAGCTAAAGAAGCTAAGCTTGCGGCGTCTGAATTGGCTCAAGAAGCGCGCGTAGCTTTCGATGCATTGATGCGTAGCAAGGAAGAGGAAGAGGCGTTATTAGCTCATGAAGAGGTTAAGCAGGCTATTCAATCGAGACTGAATACGTCTAGCTAATCGTTTAATGGCTAATGCTTGATAAAGGATTAACTATAAACACAAAAAAGCCGCTTATTTAGCGGCTTTTTTTATTGAAAATTGATTGGTAATCAAGTGATTACCTCATAGTGACAAACTCTTCGGCACCCGTTGGATGGATAGCCACTACCGCATCGAAATCAGCCTTAGTTGCTCCCATCTTCATTGCCACGCCGAAGCCCTGCAGAATTTCATCCATACCATAACCGATACCGTGAATACCCACGACTTTCTGATTGTCGCCAGCGCAGATAAGTTTCATTTTACAAGCCTGACGGTGTGCGGTGACTGCGGTGTACATAGAAGTGAAACCTGAGGTGTACACGGTCACGTTCTCTTCACCGTACTCAGCCTTAGCTTCTGGTTCGGTTAAACCCATGGTGCCGATAGCTGGGTGGCTAAATACTACGGTTGGAATGCAGCTGTAATCCATCTTGGCATCTGTCATGCCGTTAAATAGTCGTTCCGATAACAAACGACCCGCTTTAACGGCTACTGGCGTGAGCTCTACACCGCCCGCCATGATATCGCCGACACAATAGATCCCTTGGTCTGTGGTGTTTTGTTGCTCATCGGTGATTACATAGCCCTTGGCATCTAGCTCAACCTTGGTATTTTCAAGACCAATGTTGCCAGTTGATGGTTGGCGACCAATCGCCCAAATTAAGCAATCAACTTCGTAGCTCTCACCATTTTCAATCTTAAGAGTAAGACTGCCATCGCTATTTTTGGTGACCGACTCAGGGATGCTATGGGTGTGCAGTGTTGGGCCTTCTGTCGCCATTGACTCCATCAGTGCTTCACTCAACATTGGGTCGAAGTTACGCAGTGGTGCATGTTTACGAACAAATAGGTGAGTATCGCTACCTAGTGCTTGCAGTACACCGGCGACTTCGACAGCGATGTAACCCGCGCCAATTACAGCTACGCGCTTAGGTTGCTCCGCAAGAGCGAAAAAGCCATCAGAATCGATACCGTACTCGGCACCGGGAATGTTCGGGATTGTGGCGGCACCGCCAGTGGCGATCAAGATATTATCAGCAGTGTAGTGTTCGCCGTTCACTTCTATGGTGCGGCTATCGACGAAGCGACCGTAGCCGCGAACTAAGGTAACGCCATTGCTTTCTAAGCCACGGTCGTAAGAGCCATGGATACGGCCGATATAAGCTTCACGGCTGGCTACAAGCGTGCTCCAGTCAAACTTATTCACAGTGACATCGAAACCATAATCTTTAGCATAAAGGTGCATGGCTTCAGCTACTTGTGCTCCGTACCACATTACTTTTTTCGGTACACAACCTACGTTAACACAGGTGCCGCCTAGCTCTTTCGCTTCGATAAGTAGTACTTTGGCGCCACGCATGGCCGCTCTGTTAGCCGATGCAATACCGCCGCTACCCGCACCAAGACAGATATAATCAAAATGTTGAGCCATGTGTATCTCCAATAAAGTTGCGAACTGTGCAATAAAGGTTGAAAGTAAGGCCGCCTTTATTGCGATAATTATGCTTAAGACGTTGGTTGCCCGAAAAAGACGAACAATCCATGACGAATTAACAATTTGGCTTTAGCCAGTTCAAGATCAAGCCATTGTAGAGGGAATTTTTTAATCCAGCTAGCCCCATAAATTATCAGTTAGAACACTTTAACTATTAACCATAAACCACAGGCTTAGTCCGATGGCTATTATCAAGAGACTGACTTTAACGCCTGTACTGACAGGCTGCATGGTCACTTTGAGCAGGGCCTTCTGCACCGCATTTCATACACTCCCATTCATCTTGTCGAATTTTGAGTTCTTGCTGGTAATGGCGATTGCGTGAGTTAACCCCTGAGCTAATCTGGCGCTCTAGACTGTTCATGCGAGCGTTAAGCCAGCGACAACCTGGGTCGTTGGCTACGCTGCTGCGACTGACGAGCTGTTGTTTACGACTCTTAGGTTTGGCTTTCTTATGCGGACTGTCTTTTGTCACGCGGGACTGTGTTAATGATTGCTTGGAGTCTTCAATGGGAGGCGGTGAATAATTCAAGCTGCTCTTAGGCTGGTCGGGAAGTTCGAGCGGTTGCCCCTTATCGTTTAGCGCGCTACCTAGCTCTAGTGTTGGGCTATCGGGGTCGTGGCTATAACTGAGCTGGCTATAAACGATAATGAGCGTGACTAAAATTAAGCGCGATAGAAGTAACATTCCCTGTTCCTCTTACTCAAGATTACTATCCGTGTAATCTGTTGTGTATCTTCAGGTGTTGCATACGCTTTTGCTAAAATCTGCATTATTAAGCGAAAGCGAAGACAGTTAGCTATGAGTTGTTAGTATAGCTAACTGCAACGAAGTAGAAACAATGAGTTAGGAATGGCTAGAAATTCCAGCTTAGGTGAAGGCCGGCATAGGTTTCATCTAGGCTACCTGTGACGCCATCATTACGAGCCTCAAGCTTAATATCTTCTTGAGCAATAGTATGGCTAATGTGGCCAGACATCACTAAGTTATTCGGCAATAAATACTCGGCCTCTACACCAAACTGAAAGTGGTTGGCTCCATCATGTTCTTCAGTAGCGTATTGGAAGTCAAACCCTTGGGTTACATAGGGGCTGACGGTGAAACCTTGAGCCAACTCCCAGTTGCTGTGAAGGCTTACTTCAACGAAGTAACCCGCTGCTTCGGTGGAGTAGGTGTAGCTAACCGACGGCACTAACCAGTCTACGGCCGTGTATTCGAGTGAGCTAAATAGCTCATTATCATGGGCGCGCTCATCACCATAGAACTCTAGACGTTGGTAACCTACACTACCACTTAGGTTTTCACCTAGCTCAAAGCCATATTCAATACCAAAATTCCACTCGGTATAGTGTTGACTGTCGCCCCGTCCAACGGTGGCATAAATATTAAAGTTGTCTTTTTGTACTGCGGCGGTTGCCCAGTAGATGCCGCCTTTTTCTAGATTATTGCGTCCTTCTGAGATGTATTTCGAGTCCCAGCCAAGATCGATTAGGCCTTGAACCTGCCCGCTATCGTCTACAGGAAGCTGTTGGATGGCTATCGTGCTGTGTGAGTCATCTATGTTGACTGCTTCATCGGCAAAAGCTGCCGTACTCATTAATAGCGCTATTAACGCGGTGCATTGGCTGGTTTTCTTCATGGTGAGACTCAAAATATAGGCGAAAGAAATAACACCTCGCATACTAGAACTATATATATGAATGTAAATGATAATTGCTCGTATTTGCGACATGGTTTGCAATACTAATTCTGTATAAAGTTTGTCCTGAAAAAGTTTGATTAAGATCTCAGTTGATGTGGTTTTTTATTGTTAGGACGCATTATGTTTATAAACAATTATGCTCTATAGATTGAATACTGAGGTGTTCGCCCCTATCTCTATAGCTATCAACATAGAATGTTAAGGAATCATCGATGAGCAATCCTTTGTTAAACAGCAATAAGCTTCCCCCTTTTTCAAGTATTCAACCTGAACATATCCAGCCTGCTGTTGAGCAAGGTATCGCTAATTGTCGAAAAAAAATCGAAGAGGTGCTAACGCATCAAGGTGAGTTCACATGGGATAACCTTGTGGCACCACTAGAGGAGGCGGATGATCAGCTAGGTAAGATCTGGTCGCCTATTTCACATATGAATTCGGTTGTTAGCAGTGAAGAGTGGCGCAAAGCTCACGATGCTTGCTTACCGCTATTATCTGAATACGGCACCTTTGTTGGCCAGCATCAAGGCTTATATGAGGCTTATAAGTCACTGGCGGAGTCGGCTGAGTTTGCAGACTATTCACAGGCGCAGAAGAAGTTGATTGAGAACAGCCTACGTGACTTCGAGCTGTCGGGTATAGGTCTAAGCGACAGTGATAAGCAGCGTTACGGCGAATTGGTTAAGCGTATGTCGGAGTTAACCAGCAGTTTCTCAAATCAGTTATTGGATGCCACACAGGCTTGGACCAAACTGCTCACCGATGAAGCCGATCTTAAAGGTCTGCCTGAGTCAGCGATTGCTGCAGCGAAAGCGATGGCAGAGGCTAAAGAGTTAGATGGCTGGTTATTTACCCTAGATTTTCCATCATACCTGCCTGTAATGATGTACAGCGAAAATCGTCAGTTACGTGAAGAGTGCTATCGCGCATTTGTGACGCGTGCATCGGACCAAGGCCCGAATGCCGGAGAGTTCGATAATGGTCCTTTGATGGATGAAATCATCGCATTGCGTCATGAGCTTGCGAACCTGTTAGGTTTTGAAAGTTTTGCCCACAAATCACTAGCCACCAAGATGGCTGAGTCACCGGAACAGGTACTCGATTTCTTAACTGAACTGGCGGCTCGCTCTAAGTCTCAAGGTGAAACCGAGCTTGCTGAACTCACTGAATTTGCCGAAAAAGAGTGTGGTGTAACGGATTTGGAGCCTTGGGACTTGAGCTTCTACGCTGAAAAACTCAAGCATCATAGATACGAGATCTCACAGGAATTACTGCGCCCATACTTCCCTGAAGATAAGGTATTGTCGGGTTTGTTCTACACTGTATCACGCCTATTTGGCCTAAAAGTGGAAGAGCAAAAAGAGTTCGACACGTACCATAAAGATGTACGTTTCTTCCATATTACCGACGCTAACAATGAGCATCGCGGCAGTTTCTATCTCGATCTCTATGCCCGTGAAGGCAAGCGAGGTGGTGCATGGATGGACGATTGCCGTGCGCGCCGGATGACAGAAAATGGCTTACAGGATCCAGTGGCCTATCTAACCTGTAACTTCAATGCGCCAGTGGCGGGTAAGCCAGCGCTGTTTACCCATGAAGAGGTGACAACCCTGTTCCACGAGTTTGGCCATGGTATTCACCATATGCTGACCAAAATTGATGTGGGCGGCGTATCTGGTATTAGCGGTGTACCTTGGGACGCGGTAGAGTTACCGAGTCAGTTTATGGAGAACTGGTGCTATGAGGAAGAAGCGTTAGCCGAGATCTCTGGCCATTACGAAACCGGTGAGCCGTTACCGAAAGCCATGCTAGACAAGATGTTAGCGGCAAAGAACTTCCAGTCGGGCATGATGATGTTGCGTCAGCTAGAATTCTCGCTGTTTGATTTCAAGTTACACCTAGAGTTTGAGCCAGCCAAAGGTGCCGAGATCCAGCAAAAACTTGATGAGGTGCGTGACCAAGTCGCTGTGATTAAGGCGGCGGACTTCAACCGTTTCCAACATAGTTTTGCCCATATCTTTGCTGGTGGTTATGCAGCGGGTTATTACAGCTATAAGTGGGCCGAAGTGCTCTCTGCCGATGCATTCTCACTGTTTGAAGAGCAGGGGATTTTCAATGCAGAAACTGGGCAACGTTTCCTTGAGAACATCCTAGAGATGGGGGGCAGCGAGGAGCCGATGGAGCTGTTTAAGCGTTTCCGTGGTCGTGAGCCGCAAACCGATGCCCTACTAAGACACAGTGGCATTAATGGCTAAAACTAGCCTTTAAATCCGATTGAAAGGCGCTTTTAGCGCCTTTTTTGTTGCGCTTGTCATCTGGTATGACCTTTGTTAGCCTTTGCGACTCGTTATTCAAGGGTGTTGTAAATGAATCTCTATTTTAGGCTTATTTGGTTATTTCTCTGGCGTAATCGCCACTGCAACAAGATCGGCTTCTTAGACACTAGCCGCTTGGCATATCGTGCACTGCCGACAGATTGTGATATCAACTTTCATCTGACTAATTCTCGTTATCCGGCCTTTATGGATCTCGCGCGTACCTACATGATGGCCGAAATGGGCTTCTTGAAGCGGTTCTTAAAGTTGGGCTGGATGCCTATAGTGAACGCTGCTGAATTTACCTATATCCGCGATATCAAGCCGTTCGCCAAGTTTGAGATTGAAACTAAGCTGGTGGGCTGGGATGAAAAGTACTTTTATATTGAGCAGCGCTTTGTTAGCGAGCGAGGCCTGCACTGCATCGCCCACGTGCGTGGAGTGTTTGTTTGCAAAGGTAAACAGGTGGCTATCGCGACCATGCTCGCTGAAGTAGGCTTTAATGATCCTGCCCCGCAATTGCCGCCGGAGGTGATTAAATGGAAGAGCTTTTTGCTGCTTAAGAAGGAGTGCAATCTTCCAACACCTGCGGGCGAGCCGATGGAGTTTAGAGCGGCGAGCTAAGTATGCATAAGCTGCTCACTTTGGCCCAATGTGGCTTTGGTGAGTTCCACTTCCTCGAATACTTGGCTCACCGAGCCGCGTAATTTAGCCTGGATCCAGTAGCGACCTATATGCTCGTAATCTAGCAGTTGCAATCGACTCTCTAAGGTTTTTAAGCAGGGGATGAATGCGCAGTCGGCGAGGGAAAAGCTTTCGCCACAAACCCAGTGGTTACTGGCTAGGCGCTGATCAAAGAGCGCCAAGCTGGCTAGCATCGCCCTCTCTAGTCGTTTAATGTGGATCTGGTTACAGCTAGTGCTAATCGCCTCCAGCCAGGCTTCAATTTCTTTATCTAGTTGATTGTCGCTTAACCTATCATAGAGCCTGACATATAAAGCTTGAGTCTTGTCTATTGGGATAAGTTGAGTGCCGGAACTGATATAGTTATCGATATATTCGATAATAATGCTGGCATCGTTAAAAAATTCTTTTGTTCGAACGTGTAATAGTGGCAGCTTAGACGCGGCATTAAGTTGTTGAAAACTGCGTCTGCTAAAGGCATCGCTGAGATCGATGATATGTGGGCTGAAGCTTGCCTGTTTTTCATAGAGGGCAATCAGTGTTTTTTGTGACTGGCGTGCCAGTGGATGGTAATACAGATCCATAACCGATGTGGGTTCGTTATATAAGGGTTACTATTAACTCTAGTCGCAAACAGTAGGACTCTCAATGTTGTACACAAGTGGTTCACTAGACTGGATTCTGGCATGAATAATTAAAGAGATGCCACTTCAAACGGTTAGTCATATAAGATGAAGCTTAATTGTTTAGGGTTTAATTTTTAATCACGAGAGCGAGTATGAGTCAGATTGAAAAGTTTGCTGCTATCTATGCCAGAGCATCGCAGCGAAAAGGTGGGGATGCCAGTCTCGAAAGTCTATTACCGACAGGGCTGACGAATAACGAGTTGATGCAATATAGTGATGCACAGCTTTTGTCTGAGATGAGCAAGAAAGTGTTTCAAAGTGGCTTCGTCTGGCGAATTGTTGAGGCCAAGTGGCCAGAGTATGAGAAAGCCTTCTTTGGATTTGAGCCGTTTAAAGTGCTTATGCTGTCGCCGGAACAGTTACAAGATCGCGCGAGCGATTCTAAACTTATTCGTCACCTGAAAAAGACCATGGCGATCTATGATAATGCCCATATGGTTAACGATCTAGCGGCCCAACACGGTAGTTTTGCCAAGTTCATTGCTGACTGGCCGAGTGAAGATATCACTGGGCTTTGGGCTGTGCTTAAACGTAAAGGTAGCCGGCTCGGTGGTAATACTGGTCCTTACTTTTTGCGCTCTATGGGTAAAGACACCTTTCTGTTAACTACTGATGTGCAGGGTTATTTGAAGGGGCATGGTCTTATTGATTATGGCTTTAGTTCTAAGGCGGGTTTGCAACAGGTACAGAGTGTGTTTAACCACTGGCAACAAGAGTCGGGACGTAGCCTCGCAGATATCAGTAGAGTGTTGGCCTGTAGTGTGGGTGACAATCGAGTATAAACTTAAAACTATATTTTGCTGAGCCGAGTCAGTCGACATAAAATCCTTTTAAATTAGTCAGTAATAATTGGTTTATGTTAATGCATTACCTACTCACGACACTTGTTTGAACCCTGAGTTAACAAGCTGTGCTTATATATTCCCTTGTTAACAATTATCCAACATATGCAGCTGATTTCATGCAGAAATTTTCATTATCTTACAATTAAAACTGGGAGTTTTCCTTGTTGACTAATGGACATTGTGAGATAAAGGTGCGTTAAATTTTCGACAAAAAATTATGCTTCCAAAGGTGGGTTTGACGGCACTTTCTGCTTTCAAAAATGAATACCGAGTAGATGGCTTTTATTAGGAGTTCTCATGCGGCAAATAGTCAAAATTGCCTCTGTTTTAAGTGTGGCGTTATGGATAACTGGCTGTGAACAACAACCAGAAGGCGCTGGCAAGGCTGCAGGTCCACAAAGTGTGCCTGTAAACGTCATAAAAGTGACCTCTCAACCTCAGGAGATCACCCTTGAGTTGCCTGGTCGCAGCCGTGCGTATTTAGAGGCTGAAGTTCGTCCGCAGGTTAGCGGTATTGTGCTAGCTCGTAGTTTTAATGAGGGTGGCGAAGTACAAAAAGGCCAGTCGCTGTATCAAATCGATGCATCGCAGTATGAAGCTGCACTGGTTAGCGCTAAGGCTGAGCTAGAACGCGCACAGGCTGCAGAGAAGTCGACTAAAGCAACGGCTGAGCGTTTCAGTTCTTTGATTAAAAGCAAATCAATTAGTCAGCAAGATTTCGATACCGCAGAGGCTAACTACCTAGAAGCTAAAGCCAGTGTTGCAGTCGCTAAAGCGGCGATTAACACCGCTGAAATCAACCTTGCCTACACTAAAGTTGAAGCACCAATTTCAGGTCGTATTGGTAAGTCTAATGTGACAGCGGGTGCCTTAGTCGGTGCCGGTCAGGCACAGGCATTAGCCAATATCTCCCAGCTAGATCCGATTAACGTTGATATCGTACAGTCGAGCACTCAAATGCTGCGCCTGAAGCAACGTATTGCCAGTGGTCAGTTGTTGCATGATGACACAGCTCCGGTAGCCCTATTCTTAGAAGACGGCACGGCTTATAGCCATGAAGGTAAGTTACAGTTCGCTGAAGTCACCGTTGATGAAAACACTGGTGCCGTGGTACTGCGTGCTGAGTTCCCTAATCCAGATGGCTTGTTACTGCCTGGCATGTTTGTTCGCACTGTACTGACAGTGGGTACCGATCCTAAAGCGATTTTAGTGCCACAAAAAGCGGTGACCCGTAATCCTAAGGGACAGGGTGTTGCCATGGTGGTTAATGCTGAAAATAAGGTTGAGCAACGTTTTGTTGAGACAGCTGAAGTTATTAATCATCAATGGCTGATCACTAAAGGCTTAGAGGTTGGCGATCAACTGATTGTTGAGGGTCTACAGAAAATACGTCCAGGTGCGCCAGTTGCACCTCAGTTAATTTCTGAAGCGAAAGCTCAAGCAGAATAATAGGGCAGGTTTATGGCACGTTATTTTATCGATCGCCCCATCTTTGCTTGGGTGATCGCCATTATTATTATGCTGGCGGGGTTGATGGCCATTAAAGGCCTCCCCGTATCTCAGTATCCTAGTATTGCGCCGCCAACGGTGGCTATTACCGCTAACTATCCGGGTGCTTCTGCTAAAACGGTAGAAGACACTGTAACTCAGGTGATTGAGCAGCGTATGACAGGTCTTGACCACTTGCGCTATATCAAATCGACCAGTGACAGCTTTGGTAATGCGGAAATTACCCTGACCTTTAACGCCGAAGCCGATGGTGACATCGCTCAGGTTCAGGTACAGAACAAGCTGCAGTTAGCGATGCCTTTGTTACCACAAGAAGTGCAGGCGCAAGGTGTGAGCGTTGCGAAAACCAGTGCTGGTTTCTTAATGGTACTGGGCTTTGTGTCTGAAGATGGCAGCATGGACAAGGCGGATATCTCCGACTATGTGGCGGCCACGATTCAAGATCCAATGAGCCGTGTTGCTGGTGTGGGTGATATTCAGCTATTTGGTGCCCAATATGCGATGCGTATCTGGTTAGACCCAATGAAGCTGAAGCAATACTCTCTGACTAGCGCCGATGTGGTGGTGGCTATTCGCGAGCAAAACGCGCAAGTTTCTGCTGGTCAGTTAGGTGGTTCACCTTCTGTTAAAGGGCAAGAGCTTAACGCCACTATTTCAGCTCAGAGTCGCTTGCAAACTGCCGAAGAGTTTGAGCAGATCGTACTGAAATCTGACGTGAACGGTGCCAAGGTATTCCTTGGTGATGTCGCGGAAGTGGAAGTCGGCGCTGAAAACTACATGGTGAACTCTTTCTATAATGGTAAGCCAGCTTCGGGTATGGCGATTCAGTTGGCTGCCGGTGCTAACGCACTTGATACGGCTGCGGCTGTTATGGCCAAGATTGATGAGATGAAGCCATTCTTCCCACAAGGCTTGGATGTGGTTCTGCCATTCGATACGACACCATTCGTGAGTAAGTCTATCGAAGGTGTGGTGATGACGCTGCTAGAAGCGGTAGTACTGGTATTCTTTATCATGTACCTGTTCTTACAGAACTTCCGCGCAACGCTAATTCCGATGATTGCGGTACCTGTAGTATTGCTCGGTACGTTCGGGATCTTGGCGGCCACGGGCTTCTCGATTAACACCTTAACCATGTTTGCCATGGTATTGGCCATCGGTCTACTAGTGGACGATGCCATCGTTGTTGTAGAGAACGTCGAGCGGGTAATGTCTGAAGAGGGCTGTAGCCCGTTGGAAGCGACCCGTAAGTCGATGGACCAGATCACCGGCGCCTTGGTGGGTATTGGTTTGACCCTGTCTGCGGTATTCGTACCGATGGCATTTATGTCGGGCTCAACAGGTGTTATTTACCGCCAGTTCTCTATCACTATCGTGTCAGCCATGGCGCTGTCGGTATTGGTGGCTGTGATCCTGACTCCTGCATTGTGTGCGACTATGCTCAAACCTGTGCAAAAGGGCCATGCGCATACCAACAAAGGTTTCTTTGGTTGGTTTAACCGTATGTTTGACCGCTTGACCGCACGCTATGAGTCAAGCGTTGCCACCATTATCAAGCGTACGGGTCGTGTGTTTGTTATCTACTTGGCACTCGTGGTTGCAACCGCTTGGGTATTCCTACGTTTACCGACGGCATTCTTACCAGATGAAGATCAAGGCGTGATTTTCTCTCAGGTAATGCTACCGGCAAACTCGACCCAAGAAAGCACCATGAAAGTCATGGATAAAGTGACTAACTACCTAATGGAATCTGAAAAGGAAAACGTACAATCAGTATTTGCGGTTTCTGGATTCAGCTTCGCAGGTATGGGTCAGAACATGGGTATCGCCTTCATTGGTCTGAAACCATGGGACGAGCGTACTAACCCTGGTCAGGATGTGCAATCGATTGCGAACCGCGCCATGGGTTACTTTATGACGATTAAAGAAGCCTTCGTATTTGCCTTCGTGCCGCCTGCGGTATTGGAGCTAGGTACAGCCGGTGGTTTCGATCTGTTCCTACAAGATAAGAACGGTCAAGGTCATGATGCGCTTATCGCTGCCCGTAACCAGCTATTGGGTATGGCAGGGCAAGATCCTAACTTAGTAGGTGTACGTCCTAACGGTCAGGAAGATGCGCCACAATACAAGTTGCATGTCGATCATGGCAAGCTGCGCGCGTTAGGCCTTAGCATCAATGATGTTAATAGCGTATTGGCGACGGCTTGGGGTGGTAGTTATGTGAATGACTATATCGACCGTGGTCGTGTGAAAAAGGTATTTGTCCAAGGTGAAGCTGAGTCGCGTATGCAACCAGAAGATCTAGACAAGTGGTTTGTGCGCAATAACGAAGGTGAGATGGTGCCTTTCTCGGCTTTCGCGACAGGTTCGTGGGAGTTTGGCGCGCCGCGTCTAGAGCGTTTTGGTGGTGTACCAGCGGTAAACATTCAAGGTGCGACAATACCTGGATATAGTACTGGTGAAGCCATGAATAGTCTTGAGGCGATGGCGGGTAAGTTACCGGCAGGCTTTGGTATTGCGTGGAACGGTCTGTCATATGAAGAACGCTTATCGGGTAACCAGGCACCTATGCTGTATGCCTTGTCTATCCTAGTGGTATTCCTAGTATTGGCTGCATTGTATGAGAGCTGGTCAGTGCCGTTTTCGGTCATTCTGGTTGTTCCTTTGGGGATTATTGGTGCGCTGTTGGCGACCTATGGCCGCGGTCTGAATAACGATGTGTTCTTCCAGGTGGGTCTGTTGACCACTGTGGGTCTAGCGACTAAGAACGCTATCTTGATTGTAGAATTCGCTAAGGAATACTACGAGAAAGGCGCTTCGTTGACCGAGGCAACCTTGCATGCGGTGCGGGTACGTTTACGTCCAATTCTGATGACGTCACTGGCTTTTGGCTTAGGTGTTGTGCCACTAGCCATCAGTACGGGTGTAGGCTCGGGAGCGCAGAATGCAATTGGTACAGGTGTTGTGGGCGGTATGTTAAGTTCTACCTTCCTAGGTATCTTCTTTGTGCCACTCTTCTTCGTCATCGTTGAGCGTATATTCAGTAAGCGCGAGCGAGATGAGGCTAAAGCGGCCAAGGCAGAAGCTAAAGCGAACAAATAACCCTAAGCGTTATTGAGCTCGCTAAACACTAAAAAGCCCAGCAGAAGCTGGGCTTTTTGTTTTTAAAAGATAGGTTCTAGGAGCTAGGGCGTTCGCAGGCTCACTTCTAGGACGCCAACAAGTTGGCTGCTAGGAAAAGCTAAAAGCTAAAAGATAGAACACTCGCAAGCTCGTTTCTAGGGCGTTCGCAGGCTCACTTCTAGGATGCCAACAAGTTGGCTGCTAGGAAAAGCTAATAGCTTAAAAGCAAAAACAAAGCCGATTCATGGAGCCTGAATCTGTTGCTTGTCTCTTTTAAATTTTAGCTTTTCCTAGAAGCGACAAGGTCGCGATCTCGAAGTGACGCAGTCACGCCCTCGCAGGGCGTAGCCCGTCCTCGTCTCAGCTTTTCCTAACACCTAGAACCTATCTTTTAATTCTTTCTCGAAGTGACGCAGTCACGTCTCGTAGGGTGAAGCCCGTCCTCGTCTCAGCTTTTCCGGCTGTTCCTGTCTTAGCTTTTCTATAACCTATGATGAACTGGACAGCTTAGCAGTAGCTCATCGTTATCGATAGCACGTACCTGACACTCTGTTGCGGTAATTAAGCCATATGAGGCGCGGCCATTATTACGGGGGATAGTGGTTGAGCCTGGATTGAACAATAATATATCGTCGCGATATTCAGCTACGGGAATATGGGTATGTCCATAGAGTAAAGCATCACCCGCTTGCAGCGGAGGTAGCTTATCAGGAGCATAAACATGGCCATGGGTTAGGAAAAGGCGCATTTGTGGCATCAATACCTGAGCGTAGGTTGCTGTAATAGGAAATTGCAGCAGCATCTGGTCGACTTCACTGTCGCAGTTGCCGCGTACTGCAATAATCTTATCGGCATAAGGGTTTAGGGTTTCGGCTAATGCGGCGGGGTCGTATCCTTCTGGAATGGCGTTACGCGGGCCGTGATTAAGCAGATCGCCGAGCAAGATTAGATAGTGGGCACCTGATTGCTCAAAGCGATTCAGCATGGCTTGAGTGGCTGATAGAGAACCGTGTAGATCGGAGGCGATAAAAAGTTTCATGGGCTATATGCCTAGAATGATAAAACAGATCGTCAATATAGCTTTGTTTCTCGATAAAGCTAGTAAAAGATAGAACACTCGCAAGCTCGTTTCTAGGGCGTTCGCAAGCTCACTTCTAGGACGGACTTCGTCCTGATAGGTTCTAGGGCGGTGCTGCGCACCTACGAGGACGCCAACAAGTTGGCTGCTAGGAAAAGCTAAAAAATAGGGCACTCGCAAGCTCGTTTCTAGGACGTTCGCAGGCTCACTACTAGGATGCCAACAAGTTGGCTGCTAGGAAAAGCTAAAAGATAGAGCACTCGCAAGCTCGTTTCTAGGACGTTCGCAGGCTCACTTCTAGGACGCCAACAAGTTGGCTACTAGGAAAAGCTAAAAGATAGAGCACTCGCAAGCTCGTTTCTAGGACGTTCGCAGGCTCACTTCTAGGACGCCAACAAGTTGGCTACTAGGAAAAGCTAAAAGATAGAGCACTCGCAAGCTCGTTTCTAGGACGTTCGCAGGCTCACTTCTAGGACGCCAACAAGTTGGCTACTAGGAAAAGCTAAAAAATAGGACACTCGCAAGCTCGTTTCTAGGACGTTCGCAGGCTCACTACTAGGACGCCAACAAGTTGGCTGCTAGGAAAAGCTAAAAGATAGAACACTCGCAAGCTCGTTTCTAGGACGTTCGCAGGCTCACTACTAGGACGCCAACAAGTTGGCTGCTAGGAAAAGCTAAAAGATAGAGCACTCGCAAGCTCGTTTCTAGGACGTTCGCAGGCTCACTACTAGGACGCCAACAAGTTGGCTGCTAGGAAAAGCTAAAAAATAGGGCACTCGCAAGCTCGTTTCTAGGACGTTCGCAGGCTCACTTCTAGGACGCCAACAAGTTGGCTACTAGGAAAAGCTAATAGCTTAAAAGCAAGACAAAGCCGATTCATGGAGCCTGAATCTGTTGCTTGTCTCTTTTAAATCTTAGCTTTTCCTAGAAGCGACAAGGTCGCGCTCTCGAAGTGACGCAGTCACGTCTCGCAGGGCGAAGCCCGCCCTCATCTTAGCTTTGCCTAGAACCTAGGACCTATCTTTTAATCTTTTCCTAGAAGCGACAAAGTCGCGCTCTCGCAGGGCGAAGCCCGTCCTCGTCTCAGTTTTTCCGGCTGTTACCGTCTCAGCTTTTCCTAAAATTTAAGGCGTATAATAGGTTGCTGCGCCCGGTCCGACAGGTAATCCGAATCCAAACACCCAGATAAAGAAGAAGGCAGTCCAACCGATAAAGAACACAATAGTGTACGGCAGCATAGTCGCGATTAAGGTACCAATGCCGAGGTTTTTATTGTATTGCGATGCAACCGCTAAAATAAGGCCAAAATAGCTCATCATTGGAGTGATGAGGTTCGTCACCGAATCGCCGATTCGGTACGCGGCCTGAATGGTTTCAGGGGCATAGCCAACGAGCATTAACATAGGCACAAATACAGGTGCTGTTACTGCCCACTGAGCCGATGCGCTACCTAGCATTAAGTTAATGAAGCCGCACATGGCAATAAAGATAACGAACACTAATGGACCCGTGAGGCCAATGGCTTGTAATGCGTCAGCACCTGCAACAGCTAATACTGAGCCTAAATTTGTCCAAGTAAAGAAGGCTACAAATTGTGAGGCGAAGAATACCAATACGATATACATGCCCATGCTACTCATGCTGTGAGACATTGCATTAATCACATCTATATCGCGCTTCATTGTGCCAACGATACGGCCATAAACTAATCCTGGAATGGCAAAACAGATAAAGATAAACGCGACTATTCCCTTTAGAAATGGCGAACCTGAAACAAGTCCTGTTTTAGGATCTCTAAGTGGCGCACCCTCAGGTACCACAGTGAGAGCTAACAGTGCCGCCATGACTAAAATTGCGATACCAGCGGCTTTAAGCCCGCGTTTTTCTACTACGCTGATCCCTTCCATTTTCGGTTCGCCAAGATCATTGGCCGCCTGGCTTGCATCATACTTTCCAAGTTTAGGCTCAACAATTTTCTCGGTAACGAATGCACCTAAAAAGGTAATGATGAAGGTGGAGGCAAACATAAAGTACCAGTTTGCTTCAGGGCCAACGGTATAATCCGGATCGATCATCTGTGCGGCGGCTTCGGTGATGCCTGATAACAAGGGATCGACGGTTCCAAGTAGTAAGTTTGCGCTGTAGCCACCCGATACACCGGCAAATGCAGCAGCTAAACCTGCGAGTGGGTGGCGCCCTAATGAATGGAAAATCATCGCAGCCATAGGGATCAGCACTACATAGCCAAGCTCTGCAGCAGTATTAGAAACGATACCAGCAAATACAATAGTGAGGGTCACCAAACGCTTTGATGTGCCCATCACCAGTGAACGCATTGCGGCTGATAACAGGCCGGAACGATCGGCGATACCCACACCGAGTAGGGCTACAAGCACAGTGCCTAATGGAGTGAAGCTGGTAAAGTTAGTCACTAAGTTAGAGACGATCATCCGCAGGCCTTCAGCGTTCATCAGGCTGACAACATGGATCATGCCGTCACTGCTACGCCCTGATGCACCTTCGGGTCTGGGATCGGCAACGCTTAACTCGAAGTAACCTGCAATGCCGCTGATGACAACGACTGCGGCACAGAAAATAGCAAATAGAGTAATAGGATGAGGTAATAGATTTCCTAGCCTTTCTACTATATTGAGAAAACGAACAAACCAACCACTGACTTGATGATTAGGATCTAAAGAACCATCGCCCGACATAGGTAGGCGATCATCGTTATTGCTGCTCATGGGTTTTTCCTTACAAGATGTTGTTATTATTTTTTATTTGGGTCTTTCTTTTTTGGGTTTATTTGCGGCAGGAATAGCAACTAATTAGCGCTATGTTACTAATTTATATTTAATTAAAGGTGCTGGCATCATGGATAAGAAAAATTAATTGAACATTAAAAAGATCGCTTATTAATAAAGCAAGAGACGCAATAGTGACCAGTAGCACAGCTTTATAGAGAAAAGGTCTTTAGGGGATAGGACTTAGGACGTTCGCAGGCTCACTACTAGGACGCCAACAAGTTGGCTGCTAGGAAAAGCTAAAAGATAGAGCACTCGCAAGCTCGTTTCTAGGACGTTCGCAGGCTCACTACTAGGACGCCAACAAGTTGGCTGCTAGGAAAAGCTAAAAAATAGAACACTCGCAAGCTCGTTTCTAGGACGTTCGCAGGCTTACTACTAGGACGCCAACATTTAAGATAGAACACTCGCAAGCTCGTTTTTAGGGCGTTCGCAGGCTCACTTCTAGGACGCCAACAAGTTGGCTGCTAGGAAAAGCTAAAAGATAGAGCACTCGCAAGCTCGTTTCTAGGACGTTCGCAGGCTCACTTCTAGGACGCCAACAAGTTGGCTGCTAGGAAAAGCTAAAAGATAGAACACTCGCAAGCTCGTTTTTAGGGCGTTCGCAGGCTCACTTCTAGGACGCCAACAAGTTGGCTGCTAGGAAAAGCTAATAGCTTAAAAGCAAAGACAAAGTCGATTCATGGAGCCTGAATCTGTTGCTTGTCTCTTTTAAATCTTAGCTTTTCCTAGAAGCGACAAAGTCGCGCTCTCGAAGTGACGCAGTCACGCCCTCGCAGGGCGAAGCCCGTCCTCGTCTTAGCTTTTCCTAACACCTAGAACCTTCTTTTAAGGCGTATAATAGGTTGCTGCACCAGGGCCAACTGGTAAACCAATCACAAATACCCAGATAAAGAAGAAGCAGGTCCAACCGATAAAGAACACGATCGAATATGGCAGCATGGTGGCAACTAAGGTACCAATGCCGAGGTTCTTCTTATATTGCGAAGCTACCGCCAAGATCAGCCCAAAGTAACTCATCATCGGGGTGATAAGGTTAGTTACCGAGTCACCGATTCGATAAGCAGCCTGAATGGTTTCAGGGGCATAGCCCACCAACATCAACATAGGTACGAAGATAGGTGCGGTGACCGCCCATTGGGCAGAAGCACTACCCAACATCAAGTTGATAAAGCCACACATCATAATAAACAGCACAAACACTAACGGCCCGGTTAGCCCGACAGCGTTTAATGCATCGGCGCCAGATACCGCCAGCACCGCGCCTAAATTAGTCCACTTAAAGAAGGCGACAAACTGTGAGGCGAAGAATACCAACACGATATACATGCCCATGCTGCTCATGCTGTGTGACATGGCGTTGATCACATCGATATCGCGCTTCATTGTGCCGACAACGCGGCCGTAAACCAGTCCTGGAATGGCAAAGCAGATGAAGATAAACGCGACGATCCCTTTCAGGAATGGCGAGCCTGCCACTAAACCGGTTTCTTGGTTTCGAAGCGGTGCGCCTTCAGGAATAATAGTTAATGCCAGCAGCGCTGACATCACCAGTACAGCAAGACCTGCGACTTTTAATCCCTTTTTCTCAAGGGCACTAACTGTATCCATCTTCTGCTCGCTAAGATCGATTGCCGCTTCGCTGGCATCATACTTACCTAGCTTAGGTTCGACGATTTTTTCGGTAACGAGTGCGCCAAGAAAGGTGATCAAGAAGGTGGAGACAAACATGAAGTACCAATTTACCTCGGGACCAACGATATAGTCAGGGTCGATCATCTGCGCAGCCGCTTCGGTGATCCCTGATAGTAATGGATCAACAGTGCCTAGCAGTAAGTTAGCGCTGTAGCCGCCAGATACGCCAGCAAATGCCGCTGCGAGGCCTGCAAGAGGGTGGCGACCTAAAGAGTGGAAGATCATCGCCGCCATAGGAATTAGCACTACATACCCGAGCTCTGAAGCTGTATTAGAAACGATACCAGCAAATACTAAGGTGAGTGTCACTAAGCGCTTTGATGCCCCCATGACCAAGGTACGCATCGCTGCTGATAATAGACCTGAGCGATCGGCAATACCTACACCGAGTAATGCTACTAGTACTGTGCCTAGCGGCGTAAAGCCTGTGAAATTAGTCACCAAGTTGGAGACGATCATCCTCAGGCCTTCAGCGTTCATCAGGCTGACAACATGAATGAGCCCATCGCTACTGCGGCCAGATGCGCCTTCGGGTCTGGGATCGATCACTGTCAATTCGAAATAGCCCGCGATGCCGCTGATCACAATAACTGCGGCGCAGAATAGGGCAAATAGGGTGATAGGGTGAGGCAACAAATTTCCTAGGCGTTCAACCACGTTTAGGAAGCGGACAAATAAGCCATTGGGTTTGTTACTGGGATCTAAAGGGGCTTGGCTAGATAAAGGCAAGCTGTCGCCGTTATTGCTGCTCATCGGATATTCCTTATTATTATTTTGTTGTTTTTATTTTACTTATGTGCGGCAAAGGGGGGCTACTAATGAGCGTTTATTGTTAATCCAGTGTGTCATGATGGATAATGAAAATTAATTAAACCTTAAATCACCCACGTTTGTCGATAAGGCTATTAAGCATAATAGTGAGCGCCTATGCGGCTTTGCTAAGTTTTGAGTTTGATGAAAAGAATGGAAGTTAGCCTAATTGCAGGCAAAAAAAAGGACTCATATAGGATGAGTCCAAAAGGGATTGATTTGCAGTATCCGTTGGGATTGAGATTACTATAACTAGGGATAGCTGTATCTAAGCTGAACGATGGAAATGACTTAGATTAACTCTTGTTAACCTTTGTTTTTCTAAAGTGAATGATATGGCAATCATTTGATATAAAAGGTTGTTTGTGAATTAAAGGCAAAAAAAAGGACTCATTATGAATGAGTCCGAAGGGGATGATTGTATTGAACGATTTCCTAAGGGATGTGATTACTATAGCTAGGGGATACTGTATCTAAGCTGAATGAGCCATGAACCGTTCTTGTGCAAAGAGGAGGCTGCAGTCAATGGCCGATTACGTCAGGTTGGAAATAAAATGCTACAAACGGCAGGGTAAGCTTAAAGTTAATCATAAGTACTAATAATTTTAATTAGTTGAGTGTTTTTATTGGCTGAAAACCTTAGATGATTTTAGGGTAGTTCAAAAAATCACACTCTAGATTTTACTGCTAACACCTGTTCTCTAAGGAAATAATAATTTTTGCTGCACAGATAGTGTACGGGTAATGTTTTTTAGTGCTACTCAGAAAAGTTAATTCGATAAGGCTAGATAAGTTAGTGCTTTTTTGGGTTTTCTCTGCAGTTTTTTTCAAGTTATTTGTTAGCGAGGTTAAAAAGTAACACTGCGAATAGGTTGGTTTATCTGGTGTTGAGGCTAGATTTCGTTGCTCAAATAAGTAACAGTATAAGTTATCAGAGAGTAGCGTAGTCATTTTTCAGCTTTAATCTACTGATGTGAGATAAGTGTAAGTTGTTTAAATAAAAAGAAAAATAGGAAGCACAGATGGAAGGGATATTGTTAGGGTCGGGCTTAATCGTGATTATTGCCTACCTTTGGTATGTGAGCTTAATTAAGAAACGAAATACTGGGCGTGAGGCACTATCTGGCATAGACGTTCAGCTAAAGAAGCGCTCTAATCTAGTACCTAATATTCTCCAGATCGCACAAAAGTATATGGATCATGAGAAGTCTCTGCTAACTGAGATCACCGAGTTAAGAAGCTTAGCGGCTAAAGGCTATAATCATGTTGATCCTGACTCAGTTAAGGCTCACCTCGAAATCTCAGAAAAGCTAAATCAAAAAATGTCTCAGTTGATGGTGAGTGTCGAGAACTACCCAGAGTTGAAGTCTGACAATACCATGCTACAAGCGATGCAGACCTATAACGAAGTCGAGGCTCAACTGTCTGCTGCTCGTCGTTTTTATAACTCGGCAGTGTCAGAGCTTAATACTGCCGTTGAGATCTTCCCCGGTTCCATCATAGCCTCTATGGCAAGCGTCAAAGTGATGCCTTTCTATGAAGCCGATGAGGCATCTAAAGCTCCGGTCGATGCAGCCGATTATTTAAAGTAACTCAAATTTTGCTATCTGATTGCCGCAGTATGTTTGTATTGCGGCAGCAATGGGTGATTAAATTGCTTGGAGTTGACTGGCAACAAAATGAATATCTTTAGCTTCCTATTTGGTGCGCCGATAAAGCCTATCCGTAATCGTAATAAGTTAACTGCTTCACCAAGTGAGATTGCAAATTTTAAGCAGTATTATCAAGATCATCTTGAGCCATTAACCAGTAAGTTTGAGAATGCGCGAGTGGCTAGTCTCAAGTCCTGTCGCCAGCGCTTATATCTTTGCAGCGCCATCTATCTCGGTATTGCAGCCTTGGCATTTATGTTTATGCCTTACCTCGATGCTTCAGATCCTATTTTTTTCTATCTTATCGGCTTAGTGCTGTTGGCGTTGCCCTTTGCTTGGTGGGTCTTCAATCCCGTTAAGCACTATAAAGCCGATGTGAAACAGAAAATCTATCCGTTGATTTTTAAGTACTTTGGTCATGACTTCATTTTTTGTCGTGAACATAAGATGAGTCTGATTGCACTAAAGGCATCGAAGTTACTTCCCCATTACGATGCTGCTAATTTTGATGATTATGTGCAGGGAACCTATAAAAACGTAGAGATCGCCATTAACGAGCTGCATCTAACTAAGCAGGTTAAGCGTGATAAAAATACCGATACTGTAACCGTCTTTAAAGGGGTGATGATCGAGTTGAGTAGCCATAAGGATTTTCGCGGCCATACCGTGGTGGTAAAGAACCGCGGTGGTTTAGTGAATTTCTTGTCAGATTCATTTAAGGGGTTGGAAAGAGTAAAGCTTGAAGACCCGATCTTCGAGAAGCAGTTTGATGTATTCTCTACCGATCAAATTGAGGCGCGTTATCTGTTAACTGTGACTTTTATGGAGCGACTGCAAGAGCTATCGGCGAGTTTTGGTAATAAAATTCAGTGTGCGTTCTACCGCAACAAGTTACTGATTATGCTAGGCAGTAAGGATAACCGTTTCGAGATGGCGTCCATCTTCAAGGCAGCGACATTCGAGTACGAGTTCAGTCAGATCAATAAAGAGATGAAGCAGCTATTTGCTATAGTTGATGTACTGCAATTAGAGCGAAAGACCGGATTATGATAAAGCAAGGAGTGCTGATAGCTTTGCTGTGTATCTCGGCGGAAGCAATCGCTGAGACGAGTAAGCCCCATTTTGTCGCCAAACCATCGAATAAGGGCGTGCTGGGTAAAACCGTCTCCAATAATGTTGTGCACAATACGGCTCATGCGGCTGGAGTGAACCTAAAGCAAGGCGAAAAGGTTTATCACTACATTACCGCCAGCGGTGGGCTGGCTTTTTCCGATTCAGCGCCACAGCACGGGCATTATCAGGTGCTTCTGTTCGATTGCTACGCTTGTAAGCCCCAGTCCAGTATCAACTGGAACGCTATTCCGTTATTCACCTCTCAATATCGGCAGCAGATTGCCGATGCTGCGAGTGCATACCAACTTGAGCCTGCACTGATCAGGGCGGTGATCCATGCCGAGTCAGCTTTTAAGTCGGCAGCGGTATCTAAAACGGGGGCCCAGGGCTTAATGCAGCTGATGCCTGCTACGGCTAATGAGCTGGGAGTGAGTGATGCCTTTCACCCTGAGCAAAATATCTTAGCTGGGAGCCGTTATCTGTCGCAGTTACTGAAACGTTTTAATGGCGATATAGCCTTGGCCTGCGCGGCCTATAACGCAGGGGCTTCACGGGTCGAGCAATATAATGGTGTGCCACCTTTTCCCGAGACACAGGCCTATGTCGAACGAGTGCAGATCCTGCTCAAGCGTTACCGCAAGGCTTAGCTTACGATAGCAGTAGTATCAACGGAACCGATAGTTAACCGGTTATCTTGCTGCGATTTCGACTGCTGTTTTCTCGATTTAACATCAAACCAAACCATTGGCACCACGATAAGGCACAGTGCGATGTTGGAAAGCGGCATCGCCATCCACACGCCATTAACGCCCAAAAACTTCGGTAATATCATTAGAAATGGCAGCTGGATCAGCATATTGCCACAGGCAATCATGAGTGCTTTAACACCTTGGTTGGTCGCCATAAAGTACACAGATGAAAGGGCGATAAAGCCGTCTAGGGGCATGGCAAACAGATGCATCTTTATGCCATCAATAGCAGTGGCAATTAACAAGGGATCATCGTTGTTAAACAGGCCGACCATGGTTTCTGGTAATAGGTTGAGTAGTAAGACCCAGCAGGTACCGGCAATCAAAGTTACCTTTACCGATAGCTTAAGCATCTTATTGATGTTTTCATGTTGCTCGGCGCCGTAGTAATAACTGACAGGGGGCTGCATACCTTCGGCTACACCTTCGGCAACTAAGTAATAAAGTACCATCAGGTAACCAACAATGGCGAAAGCGCCTACGGTTAGTGGTGTGCCATATTCGGTAAAGAGTCGGTTATGCAGTGCAAACACAAAGCTGGTATACAGGTACATAAATAGACTAGAGGAACCCAATAACACGATTTGCTGAGCAAATGAGGCGTTAAACCAGCTGAATTTCGCCGACCAGTTGATGCTGCTTAGTCGTGAGCAAAAATAGCCAACACCTAGCACACACACAACTGCCTGAGCACTAATGGTGGCGATAGCTGCACCCAGCAGGCCAAATTCAAACACACCAATTAATAAGTAGTCGAGTGCAATATTAATCACAGCACCCAACACCATTAAGCCTGTGGCGATATTGGGGCTTTCATCGTTACGAATAAGCAATGGCAAGGCTGAAGCTATAATCGTAATAGCAGTGCCTAAGGTAAACACGCCGATATACTCTTGCGCCATAGTTAAGGTCAGATCGGCACCACCTTGCGCCTCAAGAAAGAAGTCGCTGAATACACTTAAAATCGTAGTCGATACTGCGGCTAATCCTAGCATGAGTACAAAGCAGCTAGTTAAAATGCTTGCCGCCGCGCGGGTGTCGCCTTTACCCCGTTGAATCGATAGCAAACTGCCACTACCCATGCCAACCATGATGCCAAATCCCACCATAAAGTAGATCACTGGCCAAGCCATATTGATCGCCGCAAGCCCTTCAAAGCCGATGTAATGGCCGATAAAAATGCCGTCGACGATTTGGTATAAACCGTTAACCAACATGGCGGCGATGGCAGGCAGTGTATAACGCCAAAAAGTGCGACTAATAGACTGAACCTGAGTGTTTTCGATGTTTGCAGCTAGCATAGGTATATCAATATTGAACAATAAAGCTCGGCAAGTTACTCTGTATTTATGATTGATTAAAGTTAGCTACTATCTGTTTTAGATATAGATACTTGGGTTGCTGAGAGATGAACTGGACACTAGATGAGTTAAATGCCTTTGTATATTCGGTTAAGCTGGGCTCTTTTTCCGCTGCAGCACGTAAGATGGGCAAAGCGCAGTCACGGATCAGTACAGCGGTCAGCAATTTAGAAACCGACTTAGGCTTTGAGCTGTTTGATCGTAGCGCGAAACTGCCTGTGCTGACCAAACTTGGCGAAGAGATGTTTATTGAGGCGCAATCGGTTATCGCTCAATGTCAGCGACTGAATGCAAGAGCCCTGAGTGTGACCTCGGGTGAGGAGATAGCACTTACTGTTGCCATGGATGAAGCGGTGCCCGTTACCGCATTTGAAGTGTTATTTCAGCGCATATCGACTCAATTCCCATTGCTAAAACTCACCATTATTAATGGCTCGCAAGTGGACATTGCTGCCTGGGTTGATGCGGGCCGTGCTGATATTGGCATCATGTTTCACACATCAACCATGCTACCAGATTCATTAGAATTTATGTCGATAGGCCAATTTAAGCAAAGCTTAGTGGTGGCGCCCTCTCATCCTCTGGCCACAAATCCTGCGCCGACTTTAGAACAGTTGATGCAATATCGGCAGCTGGTTATTTGTGATATTACTGGGCAATCACAAACACCGGCATTATCGGCCAACTATTGGTATATCGATAGTTACTATTATATCGTTGCATTGGTTTTACAGGGCGTCGGTTGGGCGTTAGTGCCTGAACATGTGGCTAAATCTGAATGGTATATTGATGATTTATGTGAGCTTTCTAGCGAATATATTACTAACCCTTTATTGATAGAAATGGGTGTGGTGAATCGTCGTGACCAGCAAATAGGCCCAGTGATGCACTGGCTTTTTGAGGAGCTGCATTCGGTGTTGCAGTGAGCTTTAGAACGCTCGCAGGCTCGCTTCTTTAAGATAGGGCACTCGCAAGCTCGTTTCTAGGACGTTCGCTGGCTCACTTCTAGAACGGTGCTGCGCACCTACGAGGACGCCAACAAGTTGGCTACTAGGAAAAGCTAATAGCTTAAAAGCAAAGACAAAGCCGGTTCATGGAGCCTGAATCTGTTGCTTGTCTCTTTTAAATCTTAGCTTTCCTAGGGCCTAGAACCTCGTACCTAGAACCTATCTTTTAATTCTTTCTCGAAGTGACGCAGTCACGCCCTCGCAGGGCGAAGCCCGACCTCGTCTTAGCTTTTCCGGCTGTTCCCGTCTTAGCTCTTCCTATTCAGGTACTTCCTGCTTAACTATGGTCTTGCCACCGTTGTGGCCAAGGCGGCGCTCAAGATAATCCAACATCTCTTTGGCAGCAGTATCGAGCTGCCAAGGTGGATTGATGATCCACAGACCCGCGGCAGTCATGCCAAACTCATTGCTATCAGGCTTGATGGCTTGCTCGATGCGCAGCTGATTCTTAATGCCACTTTCGGCTAGCAGTTTCAGCATGCCTTCAGTCTGCTCACGGTCTACAACCGGATACCACAACATATACACGCCAGTCGCAAAGCGCTTGTGAGCCTTAATAATGGCTTTCGCTACATCTTGATAGTCGGTCTTAATTTCGTAACTTGGGTCAATCAAAATCACGCCGCGACGCTCAAGTGGTGGCACGGCTGCAATAAGACCTTTAAGGCCATCGCCCTTGATTACGCGTACGCTCCGGTCGCCAGTATATTGCTCATCCAAGGTTAAGAAGTCGGTGCCATGCAGCTCATGCAGTACCATGCGGTCTTTTTCACGCATGTTCATATCAACAAAAGCGGGAGAGCCTGGGTAAAATTCCAGTTCCTCTTTACCTTGGTTGAAGTGCTTCACATCCTCGATGTATTGCACTAATGATTCGGGTAGATCGCTTCTGTCCCAAAGTCTGGCAACACCATCTAGGTATTCGCCGGTTTTCTTTGAAAACTCGTCTGTTAATGCGTAACCGCCTGCACCTGCGTGGGTGTCGATATAAGCCATAGGCTTATCTTTTTTGTGCATGAGTTTGAGTACTTGCAGCAAAATAGCGTGCTTGAGAACATCGGCATAATTGCCAGCGTGATAGCCGTGACGATAACTTAACATTGAGTTTTTAGCCTAAAGGAACAGAGGCTAGATTATATATCAACTCAGGCAAGGGATCATAATTTCAGTGTCTGTCGCTGCATCCACATGATGTTGTTGTTCACCAATGGAAGCTGCCAAACCGCGGTGCCATCGTCTTGATAGACTCGATAAAAACTCAGACCGGTTTGGGTTAGGTGCTGCTTTCTTAGAGCGAGATAGATAATTTGCGCGGTATCGGATAACGCATTAGGGGAGGAGAGCGTGGTCTTGCTGACCTCAATATCGAAGCGTTCTACCTTACGTTGGTGCCATTTCTCTGTGGTGCGTTTGAACTGACCACGGATCTCGTAGCGAATAGGTGTGGTATAGCAGTCCTCGTCGGTAATGCAGGCAGCGAAATAGAAGATGCCACTGTCTGGTGCGAGATCTACCATTGAAATACGGATATCGCTACGGACGAGGCGGTGATCATCAATGGCGAAGTACAGATCGCCGTGATAGATCTGCTCCTTTAAGTCGCCCTGATGTTTTCTAAGCTCAGGCAGATCTAACTTATTATAGGTTTTTTGCTCCATTCTGATCTTCGTGGTCAGAAAGTCAGAAAGAGCCAATTTGCTACCATGACCTTTTTCGCTACTGATATTGATCAATTGCTTACCACTACAGGTCTGATCTTGGTAGTCGGGGCAGATGGCAAAGTTGTCCATCTTATCGTTGAGTAGAGCAAAACTATTAAAGGTTTTGAAGGGCGCTTGCCAATCAAGCTCGTTACCTATCTGATTGCTGAGTCGTTGTTTGGCTATAGAGGCTGAAACTGTCTCAGCATGTCTAGGAGAAAACAGCGTCATTTCGCCTTTTACTTGGCTCAATTGGCTATCGAATTGTGTTTCACTGTAAGGCGGTTGATTATGGCTGACGTAACCATAAGCCATGAGCAATAAACTGGCGAAGACCGCAATGATAAATAGCCAAACCGCCCTGTTTTTGGCTGTGATTTTCTTGGGCTTTTCTGCAGGCGATAAATGCAGCATATAGCCATGACGAGGAATGGTCTTTAACTCAATGTCTGGGTAGTTTGCCAGCTTCTTTCTCAGAACGCTGATGCATTGCTGCAGTGATGATGGCGAGACGACTCTGTCGTGCCAGCCCGCTTCTAGCAAGGCTTCGCGAGTGATAAGGGTTCCCTGATGTTTAAGCATCAGTTGCAGCACTGCAGTCTCGGCATAGCTGAGTTCAATACGTGACGAGTCTTCAGCATCAAATAGATGTTGCTGAGCCACATTCAAGCTTAACTTAGGAGTGAGCTGCACAGGATTCTCTAACAAAATGGATATCTAATTGAGTATATTCTTAGGTGAAAAACGATGGAAATTTTAGCCCGTAAACTTTGAGCCACTTCGAGCTTTGCCTAAAGCTTGTGTCCCGTAGCACGGCAAAATCAAGTATATTTTCAGCATCTTTATCGTAACTTTATCTTCAGACATTACTAATTCAGTGTTATGCACTCACATAGGCTTAAAACGATGGAAATTTTAGCCCGTAAACTTTGAGTCAATTTTCTAGCTTTTTGAGCTTTGCCTAAAGCTTGTGTCCCGTAGCACGGCAAAATCAAGTATATTTTCTGCATCTTTATCGTAACTTTATCTTCAGACATTACTAATTCAGTGTTATGCACTCACATAGGCTTAAAACGATGGAAATTTTAGCCCGTAAACTTTGAGTCAATTTTCGAACTTTTCGAGCTTTGCCTATAGCTTGTGTCCCGTAGCACGGCTAGCACACGAATATTTCCAGTTTTTTTATCGAACGCTAAATAAAGTTGCAGCTCAACGCAGAGCGTTGAGCTGCTTGATCTCTTTGTCTGATTCTTTTGCAGGGACATCAGTCTAGAGAGCAATTGTTTGTAGGGTTCACCTTAAAGGTTATGCACCTGCTTAAGGTTGTCTACTGAGTGACAAACTGCACAAGACTCCACTTGTAGCTCGTTAGCTGCCACACCGAAGCGGCCGCCATTTTGCTCCATATGTGCACGTACGGCCTTGTTAATTACCATCTTACCGTTGGCGTCTTCTTGCTTAGCATGACATGCATAACAAGTCGCTGAGACTGGTGAGGTATAAGCATCAACCGTGATATCAGTCGCTGGGTGAGCTCTTGAGTCTGGGTTGTAGTCCAGATCTAGGGCCAATGGGCGACCAACTGCAGTTAAGCGCTCAACGCCGAAGGTGTCACCTTCGTGGCAACGGTAACAGTTCGCTTTGTCGGCTGGGAACTCAATATTACGCACACCATTTTCACGGTCTTGAGTCGCACGTTGATTAGTGTGAAGTGAGTGCATCCATACCTTATGGTCTGGGTGGCTTACGGTTAACTGCTCTACATAATCCCAGTCGCTTGGTTTAGTGTGCATCTCGCGAATGGCCTGAGTCGGTGGTGTATTCGGGTTATGACAAGCTAAACATGGGTCAACGATATCGGCAGTTGAGCTTAAGAAGCCTGGCTTACCTTTGGCAACCATCGCACGCTCTTCAAATGGACGAATATGTTCACCGAGTTCATCGTGGTCATGACCTGAGAAGCAGGTGGTGTCAGCCAGCTCTTTGTTGATCTCCGTTTTGCGGCTATGGCAGTTACGACAGGCTAACTCTGAGTTGTCGTTAAACTCATCGTAACCATGGCATGAACCACAGGTTTTGTTGCTGACAATCAAAGGACGCTTGGCTTCTGGTGCTTCTGTGAGGCCATCTTTGTCGAAGAACCAACGCTTGTTCGCTTCGGCATTTTTAGTGTGACCAGCCAGATCACAGCTCACAAGATTTTGCGCACCGTCAAAACAGTAAATTAAACGGTTAGTGATGAAGCCAGCGTCACCGAGTAGATCGCCAGAGAACTGATCTTGGGTAACAACTGGACCCATTAGGTAGGTAAACACATTGTCTTCAGACTTGTGTAGCGGGGTGCGCGCACGCTCACCAGCTGGAGTGATGCCATCGCTACCATCTTGAGTAATGTCTTTCTTGTTACTCTTAACGAAGATGCTGTAACCGCGGCTGGTGGTGAAGTCTACTGAGGTGCCCCAGTTAACATAAAGCTGTAGGTTTTTAATCCAATCGGCATCGGCTGGGTTGTTATTGGCAACGGCGATGCGTTGGCCTTGTCTATCGAGTAGCGCAAAGCTGATCTCAGCGAAATGCTCACCGTCTTGCTCAACCAGCTTAGCATCTTCTAGGCTGATGTTGACGATATTGCGCTGATCTTCCTCAACCGCTTTTTCTGACTTGCTCATATGAACATCATAGGTGTTCTCTGGCGAGTGACAGGTCAAGCAGCTGCCGTTATCTGGTTGAGTACTGTGGTCGTATACTGGGTTAGTGGTCATATCGTGACAGCTAGAGCAGGTCTCACGTGTTGGGACTAGGTTCCAGTTGGTCGCCTGCAGCTCTGTTTCACTGACTTCTTTAGCGTGACAAGTCGTACAGTTACCCAACGCTTGTGGGGTGATACCTATGTGCGCGGTATGAGCTAGTACAGGCCATACCTTGCTAGCGTCAGACATGTAGTTACTGGTATGGCAGCTGGCGCAGTTTTCAATGTTGTCGCCGCCATGTTTGATTGAAGCTATGTCATCGTGACAACTTAGACACGAACTACCATCAATAATGCTGCGATTGTCGGTGATCTCGCTGCCATCAAGGTTGAAGTCAGCAATCACTTCTGTGGCTGGTAGCTTGTCTGTTTCTAAGACCTTAAACAGTACGCGTTGAGTAAAATCACCGTTGTGACTAATGTCGCCAGCAACTAACGCAGCATCCATGGTGTAGCTATAGCTACCATCCATGTTGTCGATTAAGTTACCGTCACAGCCCTTTTCTGGCGAACAGGTTTCGCTGGCAAGTTTCTGCCATTGTGAACGCTCACCTTCAATCTGTGGCAATAGTTGCGCGGCATTGATCTTGATTGCAGCAATCTTAACAACGGGAATCGCCAGTTCGTTCTCGGCACTAAAATCGATGCTCAGGATGTTATCTGTAATCGTGGTCTTATCGATAGTTACCGTTAACACTTCAGCGGTTGTGGTAACGTTGCCACCGGGTTGGCCATCTTCACCGTCTTTACCGTCATCGCCGGAACACGCCACCATGCTCATTGAGCAGGCCGCGACAAGCGTGGCATAGCACAGCCTTGTTTTGAATCTGTTTGCGTTCATCATCACGTATCTCTCTTTTATATTTTCTTAAAGTCGTTTGATTTATCAACGACGCCAAAAAAGTGTGCCTTAAGAGTCAATGGCGTGACGTGAACAGATACCTATTTATAGTTATATTGAAGTTTTTTAGGTCGATTTCAGCCGCTTTGAGCTGTTTTGAGGAGTTTTGAGGAGATAAATCCAGCAAAATAAGCCTGATTTCATCAAAACAGACGCCTGTGGCTGATATGGTTTCGTTGCGAGGAGTGGTATTATCTGCAGGTTAACACTCAAACATAGAGCCTAATCGTGACCAGCATTTTCTTTAATCGCCATTATCCAACCCTTGAATCCGCTTGCGAGCGCTGGGGGCTGGAGTTCGATGCAAACGCAGAGTTTGAGTTGGTGTTTGAGAATGGCATCCTGACCCTGATCAAGCGCGATGAACCCAAGCTAAAAGGGATTTCTGTCGATTTCGTTTCCGGTGCTGTGGCCCATCGTCGTAAATTTGGCGGCGGCCGAGGTCAGTCGATTGCTAAAGCGGTAGGCCTTAAACAAGGTGTAACCCCAACAGTGGTTGATGGCACTGCAGGTCTAGGGCGTGATGCGTTTGTATTAGCAAGTTTAGGTTGTAAGGTAATCATGGTTGAGCGTCATCCTGTTGTGGCAGCACTGTTAGAAGATGGTCTGCGCCGCGCCTATGAAGATGCCGAAATTGGTGATTGGATGCGTGAACGTATGAGTCTATTTCATGGCTCGAGCATAGACTCATTAGCCGCCGCTGCCCAAGCGTCAAATACTGAAGTCGATGTGGTTTATTTAGATCCCATGTATCCGCACCGTGAGAAATCGGCATTAGTAAAGAAAGAGATGCGCGTGTTCCAATCACTAGTTGGCGCCGATCTCGATGCCGATGGCTTGCTAGCTCCTGCGATGGCACTCGCCACCAAGCGCGTTGTGGTGAAGCGTCCTGATTACGCTGATGATCTTGATGGGGTAAAACCCAGCATGGTGATTGCCACCAAGAAAAACCGCTTCGATGTATATGTAAAAGCGGCAATGACGGCTTAATACAGTAAGATAAGGCCCTCATAAACTGATTATAGTATCTTGCTTTTAATACAGTTTTTAAGGGTCTAATGTTTGCTTTTTATTTACCCTCATATCTCGCTCTTATAATCTGCTATTCCCCGTCCTTAGTCTTATTATTTTAGTTACTCATGGTGTCGCTCCATTTGCCATCTACCTATAAAGGGGTGCGATAGGTCTCATTTCTTGTCACGAAATGGAACTAGCGTACAACTAATTACTCGAATTGTTTTAACAGGTGATTCAGTGGGGTTACATATCGGTTGGTTTTAATCCATTAGCTTCGTACAAGTCTCTGCTACTTGATAATTAGCATTTGCTGCTAATTAATAGAAATTTAACTCAATAGAAATTTAAAACTCTTCTTTAGGAAGAGTGGCTTTGTGCATCCTAAAT
>NZ_BPET01000053.1 GCF_019654915.1 Shewanella sp. MBTL60-007
CTCCCTTGTGTTACCGCTCGACTTGCATGTGTTAGGCCTGCCGCCAGCGTTCAATCTGAGCCATGATCAAACTCTTCAATTAAAGTTTTGATGGTCCGAAGACCTGCTCAATGAATTATACTGTTTTCCATCAACCTTAAGGCTAATGAAGTTTACATATTGCTATGGTCACTCAGTGGTTCATCGAGAAAAATTTTGATTACATCTAAGATGTAATTTCGATTAACTCAACACCTGTGAGTGCCCACACAGATTTGCTTGTCATATTGTTAAAGAGCGTTGCCTGCTTGACGTTCTTACGAACCGCTTCAAGTGGCTAGGGCTGCGTATTCTACACCTCCCGTTGTTGGCGTCAAGCGTTTATTTTAAGAAGTTTTTCAAGCGATGATTCTTTATACACTCTCGTATTAACAACCATCAAATGAAGCTCTTAAACCGCTTGCCACCTGAATCAAATCTCCGTGGAGTTTTAACTCTCTAACACTGCTGCAAGTCCCGTTCTATCTAGCGTTTACGCTGGGTAGTTGGCCTGCTGTGCCGTGTCAGTGGATGCGCATTATAGGGAGATTTAAGACGAGCGCAAGCGCTTTTTGAAAGAAAAATGAAGTTTTTTCAAAAGGCTACCTTAATCACATCATACCCACCAAATACCCCCAGAGTTATCCACAAAACCGATATTTCCGTTCACATTTTGTGCGCTGGGACATTCAGTCTAGTACAGTATTTACGAGTTGCACGTGTAATTTGAAATAAAATTGAATTATTACAAGCCTAGCTTTATTTGCCTGTCTAATGTTAGGCCTGTTATCTGCAACGCGACGAGTGCTGCAGCCTGTATATCATGCGATAAGTCGTACAGAGCATCTATACCTTACGCTAAACCTTGCGCTGAAAATCAGCCTTCTATCTTTTATAAATGACTATATAACTAATCTAATCAAACTAAATTCAGTAAGGTGTTTGCTCTTACAATTCACTCTTTCTAGTTTAAACACACTTCAGATTTCTACATACTCGATTCAGCTACACTTCAGGCTTCGCCTGTTAACCTACTTCTTATTAAAGCAATTCGTCACTTTAGAGTGATCCCTATAACAATGCGGTAATTGTTCTCTTCACGCACTAGTTCAGACATGCTTGAATAAAACGAAACCATTTCTTCTTGCTCGAGGTATTATCATGCACAATAACGTTAAAGCATTGCTTGCAACCACCGTTTTATTTTTTAGTAGTCAAACGTTGGCTAGCAGCGGCTGCGGATTTGAAGATAAGCAAGAGGGCTTTTTAGCAACTTGCAGCGAGGAGAAGCAAGAAGTGATTTTAACTGGCGCAGTAACACATCAAGAACTTAATGAATTTGACTGGTTTAACGACGAGTACAAGAACTACAAAACTGATGCAGCAATTATAGCTAAACTACAAAAAGTCGATAAGCCAACCCAAGTGACCGTAATCATCGGTACTTGGTGTCCAGATTGTCACCGAGAAACGCCTCGTTTCATTCGCATTATTGAAGAGATCAATAATCCAAATATAAAAGTGGCATATATAGGTGTAGACAGAGCGAAACAAGATCCAGATGGTTTGGCTGCTAAATATGAGTTCACCCGTATCCCTACCTTTATTATTGAACAGGATAATAAAGAGGTTGGACGCATTGTTGAAAGGCCAGAAGTATCACTCGAGGCTGATTTGGCTAAAATCTTAAACTAGCCTTTCCGCTCATAAAAAGAAAAGGCCGCAGTTGCGGCCTTTTATGATCTTAGCTAGCTAATAACTTCACTATTAGAAATCGTAACGAACAGATGCTCGTACGTAACGTGGAGTCTGGAAGCTGTCTGGATAGCCATAACGAAGGTTCTTCGCACCACTATCTGACTCATACTGCTCATCAACACCTGTTACACCATCGAAGTTAAATAGGTTGTATACATTTAACTTAAAGTTCAGACGGCCAGCTTCATTGAAGTCCATGGTGTAAGACATGTTTAGGTCAATGTTATAAACCCAATCTGTGCGTCCCATGCTACCACGTGGCGCAGGTTCACCATCAGCATAGAAAGATGAAGCGCCATACCAATCACGGCCATAACATGTTCCATCAATCGCAACCGCTTGGACACAGTAACCTTGATCGACTGGGTGAACACCAAAGGCATTAATTGGACGACCCGATTGTAGGTAAGAGTTAAAGCCTACGCTGAAGTCATCTGTAATGTTATATACACCATATAGTTTAAAGTTATGGCGGCGATCATTTGGTAGGTAACCATCACCATTATCCATAAGTTCTGGATAGTCGAAAGAAGTTGTCCAACCCGGATCGGCCTGCTCGTTATCTGAGCGAACTAAACCTTCTGTATTACCTTCACTCTTAGACCAGGTATAAGAACCATTAAGTGTAAAGTCATCTGTAACATTACCGCTAAAGCTTAACTCGATAGCCTTATAAGTACGTTCAGCTTCAGGGAAGCCCATCTGATCGGCGTTTACATTTACCGTCTCTTTAACACCATCGCCATCAACATCATAATAGATTTCAGTGCCAATTCCTGGGTTGGTTAATGTTGGGAACCAGCCGCCAACAAAATAATCTTCGGCGCTTGTTTCACCATTACCTGCATACCATGTATCAGCATCGTAGTTATCTAAAATCCACTGATTCATTCCATAGTTAAATGATACATCCTCAATAGACTGCTTAAGATCACGATACACACCTCGGATACCTACAGCCCAATCGTCGTTAACCTGCTGCTGATAACCAATAGCAAATTCATCTGAATACATTGAACCGGCTTTATTGTTAAATAGCTGGTCTGCATCAGGTACAGTTCCATCGGCAACCACGCGACGGCTGATTTCATCACCTAAAATTGGTGAACCATCGGCATTCACACCTTCTAGGTGACTAACAATGTGGGAGTCGTATGCTGCCGATGCCATACGTAGGTTCGTATTTGGAGACACAGGCTGGAAATAACGGCCATATGAAGCGTATAGTTTACTGCTGCCGTCACCCAGAACATCCCATGTTGCGCCTAAACGTGGAGCAAACTGGCCATCTAGATCGACATACTTGTCACCAGAGCCTGTCGTATTGCTAAATTCGCTATAACGCACGCCAGCATTAATCGTCACTGTATCTGTTACAGCCCAAGTATCAGAGATATATAGCGCAGTATGAACGTTTTCAGTTTCACTATTTTTGCCCCAAATACGCAAATCAGCATATTCAGTCCCTTCAGCAAGACCGTAGGCGTTGTCTGGACCCGCTGCGTAATACTCGTACCAACCTTCTCCATGTGGAGTATAGAAATCAGCAATTTCTAGACGCTCATAGTCATAACCTGCACGTAAGGTATGATCACCAATGATCCAATCCAAATCGATACGGTAAGTGATTCGCTTGTCTTCGGTTTCAGACGAACCATAACCGACCCAATCACCTAGACGTTCCCAGTAACCCGAGCGGTTATCCCAATAAGTGGATTGATCAAGGGTACCCGAGTTATCTTTAGTAGATTGGGTGATCTCACCATACATAGCAGACAGAGTAATATCATCTGTTAGGTAACCTGTGTATTGTGCGTTCCAACCAGTGCCGCCGTAAGTGGTCTCTGTCACACCAATTTCATCACCACGACCACCATCTTCATCTCGATGGTACAGAGTACCTTGATAATCACCTTCATTACTAAAGGCCATTACGCCAATTGAGTGATCTTCGTGAATAAACCAATCGACTTTAGTGAACCAGCGGTTAGTTTTCCACTCGTTATCACCAATCTGGCTCTCACCATAAGAAGTTACATCTTCTTCAAACGGGTTCCATAGGCCGTAGAAGAATAACTTATCTTCAATCAATGCCCCTGAAGCCCAGATGTTATATTCGGTTTCTTGCCAGTAGCCTTCTTTAGCTTCTTCGATAGTGCCATCGTCTTTCATTCGTAACGTAGGCTCAGCTAATGAATCTGGTGCTATTTCAGCCTTACCACCGAATTTCCATTCATTGTCACCAGACTTAGAAACTAGGCTCACCACACCACCAATGAAACGTCCGTATTCAGCAGACACACCACCAGTTTGAACTTCTGTTTGCGCAATAGCTTCCCAAGGTAAGTCTATATCCCCCATACCTTTACGCAAATCGGTGATGTTAAGTCCATTTAAATAATATCCATTTTCTGCAACCGATGAGCCACCAATTGCTACGCCACCAAATCCATTGTCACCAGCAACCGAACCAGGTGTTAACAATGCAATGGCCGTTGAGTCTAGCTCTACAGGCAGCTGGTTAAGCTCACTCATAGAGATCACTTGTGATGTAGTTGTGCTAGAAGTATCTACTCGACTGATCCTCGCACCATTTACCGTAATACGTTCAACATCAGAGCCTTCTAGGTCTAGTGCCACATCGAAAGTCAGTGCATTACCCATGGTAACTTCAATGTGTTGTTCACTAACTTGGTAGTAGCCATCTTTAGAGATGGTTACTGTATATTTACCAATTGGCAGACCTTTAAGAGAGAAACTTCCGTTTGCTCCAGTGGTCGTCTCTCTGACAATACCTTTTGATTCATGCTTAATAATGACTTTCGCATTACTAAGATTTGAGCCAGCCTCAGTTGTAATGTGACCTTGCATCACACCTAGACCATCTGCTGCCATTGCAGCAGGTGTAGCCATAAAAAGCACCGAACCAACGGCCAAAGCCGCTAAGCTCTTTTTAGGCGAAAATCGCTTCGAAGCGTTACTTCCAGACATAATCTATCTCCCTAAAATCAATTCTGTGTACGCTTAGCCAAACTTCTTATTAGTATTAATTGGACTCAACACGACCAAGCGCAACAAAACGTTAACATACTACACATATTTTATACAATCTACATTATGCGAAATAAAGCGCGATTGGAGAGTTTACTAAGTTGAAGATCTAAAGAAACACAACAAAATCAGCCTTAAAAGCCACGCAAGGTCATGAAAACAGAAGGTTTAACTAGGATGCCTAAGAAAAATAGAATAACACGCTTAAATTAGTGGGTAGTTTTAACTTGGAGCCTTAGGAAGCGGCTGAAATTGAACAATTTGCAGCGATCATGATGGGTTTATTGCCACTTAGATGCAGCACGAGAGGAGTGTAAATCGTCAGAAAGGTATGGCAGTGACGATAAAGAAAAGGATATTAATAAACTAACTAAAGGTTACTCGCTAACGTCTGCAACACGCCTTCACGCAGTGCACCACCTGAAAGGTGGAGTTTTTCAATCTCGAGTAATTCGAATAGACCGAGAAGAATGGCTACCCCAGCGGCAAAAGTTGGTGCTCTTTCAGGGTTCAAACCGGGAATGTCCAGCATGGAAGGATGCTCTTGGGTGAGTACTTCCTGTTTTAACTGCTGCAACACATCTAATGTGATGACACTAGAAAGGTTGCGATGGTTAAGCAACTCAACAACAGATTGAACGCTGCCCGATGCTCCCACTACGCAATGCCAGCCCAATGCCTTAAGCTCGCCCAACTGCTCTCCCAGTACCGTTCTGACTCTAGCTTTAGCGTCATCAAAATCCAGTTGCTGGAATGGAAAGCTAGCAAAAAAAGTATCATTAAAGGTGACGCAGCCCATGGGCAAACTTGATTTTAGTAGAACTTTATTGCCATCACCGATAATAAACTCGGTACTTGCACCACCAATATCGATAACAAGTCGTCGCCCCTCACCTTCTGTCGTGGCAACCATACCTTGATAAATAAGCTCCGCTTCGCGCATGCCTGAGATTATTTCAATGGGATGGCCCAAGATAGGTAAGGCACGGCGGCAAAAGTCATCTGAGTTTGAAATTTTACGGAGTGTGGCTGTGGCTATAACTGCTACATGCTCAGCTGAAACACCCTCTTTTTCGAGCATTTGGCCAAACATTTTCAAACAATCCAGCCCACGTAATAACACCTCTTCACTCAGCGAGCCATCAGCTAAAATCCCTTCGGCCAAACGAACTTTTCGTTTGTACTTAGCAATAATTTTAGGTTGATGGCCGTCAGTCTTGGCCACCAACATATTAAAACTATTTGAGCCTAATGTGATGGCCGCATAAAGAGGTGTTGTCATTGAGCTTTATCGCCTAAGAATGCCTACGCGTTCTGTCGTGACGACGCGGACCGTTACTACGGTGCCCACCCTGAGTGCGGCCTGGGCCACTACGATCACGCTGATTACGTGTATGACTGCTTGGCTTACGATGAATTTTCACTGGTGGAGGAATATCATCAAGCAGTGCGTCACTGTCGTATGAAGTCACAGGGATCGAGTGTTGAATGTAAGACTCAATAGCAGGCAAGTTAAGAGCATACTCTTCACACGCAAAACTCACCGATACCCCTTTTTGACCCGCACGACCTGTACGACCGATACGGTGTACGTAATCTTCGCAGTCATCCGGTAGATCGTAGTTATAAACGTGAGATACATCAGAGATATGCAAACCACGCGCTGCAACGTCTGTCGCCACTAAGATGTCAATTTCACCTTTGGTGAACTGTTCAAGAATACGTAAACGTTTCTTCTGCGGCACATCACCAGTTAGCAAGCCTGCGCGATGTCCGTCCCCTTCAAGCCATGACCACACTTTTTCACAGCTGTGTTTGGTATTAGAAAAAACGATGGCTTTTTCTGGCCAGTCTTCTTCAAGCAGTGACAATAACAAAGGCATCTTCTCCTCCATCGATGGATAGAAGATCTCCTCTTTAATGTTCTTTGATGTTTTCTCGTTTGGCGCAATCTCAACTTTCTCAGGCTCATTCATGTGGTCATAAGCCAGTTCCTGCACTTTCATTGAAAGTGTTGCAGAGAACAGCATATTCAAACGTGACTTAGCATCTGGCATACGTCTAAACAGGAAACGAATGTCTTTAATAAAGCCTAAATCGAACATACGATCGGCTTCATCAAGCACGACTGCCTGAATACCACTCACATTGATGACACCTTGGCGTACGTAATCGATAATTCGACCAGTAGTACCGATAAGGATATCAACGCCTTTATCGAGCACTTTACGCTGGGTTTCATACCCTTCACCGCCATAAACGATACCCACCTTCAGGCCAGTGTATTTAGCCAGTAAGTTAGCATCTTTAGCGATCTGAATCGCCAACTCTCGAGTCGGCGCCATAATGATCGCGCGCGGTTGATTAAGTTGGCGCTCTTCAGGTACAGGAACAGATAGAAGGTGATTAAAGGTCGCAACCAAAAAGGCCAAGGTTTTACCCGTACCTGTTTGTGCCTGACCCGCTATATCTTTTTTTTCTAATAAAATTGGTAATGATAACGCTTGAATTGGAGTACAGAACTCAAACCCAGCTTCATTAAGTGCTTGATGAACTTCTTTATGTAAAGGGAAGTCAGCAAACTTCTTTGTAGATAAATGTGTTTCGCTCATAGCGCAGGCTTACCTGTAAAGGTTGCAATAAAAAACTCGATCGTTTGAAATAGCGATAGAATTTTATCACAGAAAATTGGTGCACACTCTGAGAAGCGTATTTCACGATACATTTTGCATCGGTGACGGAATCATTATTCCCTCTGTTTTATATGATGCGATGAAATTTTAGCGTGTATTTACGGTTCTCTTAGGACAATTTTAAACGCTTATTAGCGTTAGACGTCATTGACGTAGGCTAACTATGCCTGTAAATCAGCGTCTTGTCTAAAGCGTTTTTTGCTCCTAAAGAGTACTGGCAGTAATATTTGCATAACTTTTGGCTTGAAAAGCTATTTTACCAACCCAATATACAGGTTAAGCCATTAACAAACCAGCGATGGCAACCAAACTGGAGAACAACATGAGCGACAAGATTGTATACCTAAGCGACGACAGCTTTGAAAATGACGTAATTAACTCTGAACTACCAGTTCTAGTTGATTTTTGGGCTGAATGGTGTGGTCCATGTAAAATGATTGCTCCAATCCTAGATGACGTAGCTGAAGAGTATGAAGGTAAAATCACAATCGCTAAGCTGAACGTTGACCAAAACAATGTATCACCAGCTAAGTATGGCGTTCGTGGTATCCCAACTCTACTACTATTTAAAGCAGGCGAGCTAGCAGCAACTAAAGTTGGCGCACTATCGAAGACTCAACTTAAAGAGTTCATCGACGCTCAACTTTAAGCTAAAAAATACCGCATTATCCCCAATAAAGCGGTATATAAGTGATTCCCGACACAGCTTCAATAAGAAAATGTGTCGGGTGACACTAAACTTCTAGACGCCCAGTCTTGTTAGTGCTACTTTAATAACCAGACACATTCAAATTAACCCACTTCTCGCTATCCGATCGATATTCAATAAGCTACAAAACCATTGATCGAAGATGGCATTGTCACGTAAAAACAAGACCCACCAAGATGAATTTATCAGAATTAAAAAACACCTCAATTTCAGATTTAGTCCAGCTTGCGCAAGACATGAAGCTAGACAATATGGCCCGTGCTCGTAAGCAAGATATTATTTTCTCTATTCTTAAGGCCCACGCTAAAAGCGGTGAAGATATTTTCGGTGGTGGCGTCCTAGAGATTTTGCAAGATGGCTTCGGCTTCCTTCGTAGCTCTGATGGTTCATACTTAGCGGGCCCAGACGATATCTACGTATCACCTAGCCAAATTCGACGCTTTAACATGCGTACTGGTGATACGATTTTTGGTAAAATTCGTCCACCAAAAGAAGGCGAGCGTTATTTTGCCCTTCTAAAAGTCACCGAAGTTAACTTCGACAAGCCTGAAAACTCTCGCAACAAAATCCTTTTTGAAAACCTTACACCTTTGCATGCACAAGATCGTCTTCGCATGGAGCGTGGTAATGGTTCTACTGAAGATATCACTTCACGTATTCTGGATTTATGTTCTCCAATTGGTAAAGGTCAGCGTGGTCTTATCGTTGCACCACCAAAAGCGGGTAAAACCCTATTGCTACAGAACATGGCGCAAAGCATCACTAACAACAACCCAGAAGTGGTGTTGATGGTTCTACTGATCGACGAACGTCCTGAAGAAGTAACCGAGATGCAACGCATGGTTAAAGGTGAAGTGATTGCTTCAACCTTCGATGAGCCTGCAAGCCGCCACGTACAAGTTGCCGAAATGGTAATTGAAAAGGCAAAACGCCTAGTAGAGCATAAGAAAGACGTAGTTATCTTACTTGACTCTATTACTCGTCTTGCTCGTGCATACAACACTGTTATCCCTTCATCTGGTAAGGTACTTACTGGTGGTGTTGACGCTAACGCCCTACACCGTCCTAAGCGTTTCTTTGGTGCAGCTCGTAACATCGAACATGGCGGCAGCTTAACTATTATCGCGACAGCGCTTGTTGATACAGGCTCTAAGATGGATGAAGTGATTTACGAAGAATTTAAAGGTACAGGTAACCAAGAGTTACACCTTTCTCGTAAAGCTGCAGAAAAGCGCGTCTTCCCTGCTATCGACTTCAACCGCTCTGGTACTCGTCGCGAAGAGAAGCTAACAACACCGGATGAACTACAGAAGATGTGGATCCTACGTAAGATCCTAAATCCTATGGATGAAGTCAGTGGCATGGAGTTCTTAATCGACAAATTGGCAATGACCAAGACTAACGATGAGTTCTTCACTGCGATGAAACGCGCTAAGACCTAAACGCGCTAAGACCCAAACTCGCTAAGAGTTAGTCTAATGCTAGTAATAAAAAACCGCATCCGTGCGGTTTTTTTATATCTGTATTTAAGTGAGAGCTAGCGACTCATATGATAGCTTACGCGCTCTAAACGCTTTTTACAGCGCTCTCTGAGCATATCTCTCAATAACAGCACCACAGGCGTCACATGCTCTCGTCCGGGGCATACTAGGTACAGATCAGCCTCTTCGCCTTGATACTCACTGAGCATTGGTACCAAGCGGCCAGCTTCGATATCGTCTGTTAAATCGAGCCAAGACTTAAATACGAGCCCCTGACCTGCAACTGCCCAGCGTCTAGCTACATCGGCGTCATTACAAGTTCGGTTAGCCGTAACTCTAACCTTATGCTGCTGACCATTTTTGCTAAATAGCCACTGATCATGAGTCCGTTCATCTAACATAAAGAATAGGCAATTATGTTTTGCTAATTGCTCCAAAGAGTTCACCTTACCGAAGCGCTCTATATAGTCTGGAGAAGCACACAGTACTCGGTGTGACTGGCAAATTTTAAAGGCCACCAGCGAAGAGTCTTTAGGTCTTCCTGAGCGCAACGCAACATCGATCTTGTCATGATAAAAATCCGATAGGTTGTCGCCAATGTGCAGACGTAGATTCATTTGAGGATATTCTTGCAAGAAATCATCTAACCAAGGCAATAACACATTACGACCAACATCTGAGGGCACAGCTAGACTAACCAAGCCCGATATACTGGCTTGACTGCTCTCTATTGCTCTTTGTCCCAATTCAAGATCCGCTAACGCCCGACGACAATGAATAAGGTAACGCTCACCGGCATCGGTAAGCCTTAAGCTGCGGGTGCTTCGAATAAAAAGACTCGTTCCTAGCGCTTTTTCTAACCGCTTTAGCCCTGCACTCGCTACCGCAGAGGAGATATCGAGTTCGACGGCCGCAGCAGTCAAACTGCCACAATCGGCTATCCGCACAAAAAGCCTTAGATCATCGAGCTGCATCTTTATCAAGATTCCGTTTATAAATACCTATTTATTTAAATCTAATTGTAGATAAAGCCTCAGTAAACATCACCCATAAAAAAACCTGCAAATGCAGGCTTTCTTCTTTAGCTCAACCTAGACGAGTGTCACCGCCATCTTACGGCGCAGATAGGCTATCTGCTGCATATGCGGCAAGTCTTTAGGGCAGTTGTCTTGACAACCAAGTAGCGTCATACAACCGAATACACCATCTTGGTTACCAATCACATGATAGAAGTCTTCTAGCTCGCGACCATCACGACTATCTAGCTCGAAACGGGCTAGTTTCATCATACCGACGGCGCCGACAAAGGTGTCACGCATCTGCTTTGTTGCACAGGCCGACACACACACACCACACTCTACACAGCGCTCCAGCTCATATAACTTAGCGGCCTCAGCCGGATCCATTGGCGCTTCTAAGCGGTGTACATCGATATCATCACTGATTGGGTGTAACCATAACTTTAAGCGCTCTGCGAGTTCACGCATAAACTTGCCCGTATTAACCGATAGATCGCCAATTAGCTCAAAGCCTGGCAAAGGCATTAGGTTAATCTCACCCTGAGGATACTTGGTCGTCAAGGTGCGACAAGCTAAGGTTGGAAAACCGTTGATCACCATGGCGCAGCTGCCACAGATCCCGGCGCGGCAAACAAAATCAAACTGCAAAGAGGTATCTTGCTCCTCACGCAAACGATTGAGTGCAATAAACACCGTCATGCCAGGTGTTTCTTCCAGCTGGTATTTCACCATCTTAGGCTTATCGCCCGGCACCTGCGGATCATATCTAAAAATATTAAAAGTTAAGGTACGGCCCTTAGCCATTTCTTGGCTCATTTAGCGTTTTCTCCTACGCTCGAATTTTCAAGCGTGTCACTTAAGCGTTCGTTCTTTGGTGTTAATGATTCTGGTACGTCAAACGGCATTAATGCATGTTGCTTCTGATATCTATCTGCATCAGGACCTAGCTGAGCTAAGATCTCGCTGATCTCCTGCTCACGCTTAGCGGTATCTGGATGAGCGATCGCATTATCGATGCCGTAACCACGATAACCCGGCGGTAGTTCCATCTGCATCACATCTAGCTGCTCATAGCTTAGCTCTGGCGTCAGAGCATTTTCATCTGGCCAGCTAGACAAGGTTCTGTTTAACCAGTCTTTATCATTACGCTGTGGAAAATCTTCACGGGCATGAGCACCACGGCTTTCTGTACGTGCAGCGGCGCCACAAGCAACGGTTAGTGCAACCTTAAGCATGCGCTTAACACGTAGAGCCTCTACCAACTCAGGATTAGCATGGCGCTTGTTACACTTAAGGCCGATAGCGCGAGAGCGCTTTAGTAGCTCTTGTAACTCGGTAACGGCTTTATCTAACTCAGGGCCATTTCGGAAAATACCCACATAATCCATCATGATCCGCTCCATCTCTTTACGGATCGCATATGGACTCTCTGTACCGCCACCTTCAACTAAACCATCAATTTCACTGCGTACCTTGTCGACAAATGTCTCGACTAGGCCAGTATCGATCTCTAAGGTGTTTTCCTGACAGAAATCGGCGACATACTTACCGATGATCATGCCGCCAACAACGGTTTCAGCTAGGGAGTTGCCCCCTAAGCGGTTAAAGCCATGCATATCCCAGCATGCAGCCTCACCAACGCTGAATAAGCCTTTCAACTGCGGGCTTTGTCCTGTCTTGTCGGTACGGATCCCCCCCATAGAGTAGTGCTGGGTCGGTCTTACCGGGATCCAGTCTTTAGCAGGATCGATCCCTAGGAAGTTTTCACAGATCTCTTTCACTTCACGCAAGTTAGTCTCTACGTGTTTGCGACCAAGCAAAGTAATATCCAGCCACAAGTGTGGGCCATAAGGACTATCGACGCCTTTGCCTTTACGCATATGCTCAGTCATGCGGCGCGATACCACGTCGCGTGAGGCCAGCTCTTTCTTCTCTGGCTCATAATCAGGCATAAAGCGGTGACCATCTTTATCGCGCAGCAGGCCACCATCTCCACGACAACCTTCGGTAGTCAAAATACCTACAGGCACGATAGCGGTAGGGTGGAACTGCACCGCCTCCATGTTGCCAAGCTTAGCAACACCGGTTTCTAATGCCAGCGCCTGCCCCACACCTTCGCAGATAATGGCATTGGTCGACACTTCATAGATCCGGCCATAACCGCCAGTTGCAATAGTCGTCGACTTAGCCACATAAGCATGTAGCTCGCCAGTAATTAAACAGCGTGCTACAACACCGTGACAACGCTTGCCATCATGGATCAATGATAGGGCTTCCATGCGTTCATGCACTGGAATGTCCATCGAAATCGCTTTGTTATCTACTGCGTAAAGTAACGAGTGACCCGTACCATCTGCCGTATAGCAAGTACGCCACTTCTTAGTGCCACCAAAGTCTCGAGCATTAATCAAGCCATGAGCGCTCTCTGCTTCCTCAATGGTTACCTTCTCTGCATTCACTACCACTTGACGTGGACCAGCGGTTACACGCGTCCAAGGTACACCCCAGTTGGCCAATTCACGCACGGCTTTCGGCGCACAATGAGCAAACATGCGCGCCACGTCTTGGTCGCAGCCCCAATCAGAACCTTTTACCGTATCTTGAAAATGGACATCCTCATCATCTCCCATTCCCTTTACGGTATTGCCCAAACTCGCTTGCATACCACCTTGCGCTGCAGCGGAGTGCGAGCGCTTTGCGGGAATTAATGACAATACAACAGTATCTAGGCCACGCTCTTTAGATGCGATAGCTACTCGTAATCCAGCAAGTCCGGCGCCGATCACTAATGAATCGGTATATATCAGTTTCACACGTGCTCCTTAAAGTAGGGTGCAGAGTCAGTTTATGTTCTATTTATCACCACTATTTATCCATTGGTATAAGGCAAGAACGCCAGTAGTGACGCTAGCCCCACAACAATGAAAATCACACTGATGATAGTCTTTATTTTTTTCAGTCTTTCGCGGGTATTTAAATCTCTCGCTACGCCCCATTTCACCGCTAGGCGATATACCCCTATCGCAGCGTGAAGCTCTACACAGAGTAATAACGGCAGATACAACAGCCATGCTCCCTGTTGCCAAATTCTATCGGCACTACCATGGGGGCCAATCGTCTCGGGTGCAGACCCTATGAGCCACAAGTGCACAGGTAGCAATAGTAAAATCACCACTCCCGTCGCGGCTTGCCATACCCATAGACGTGTATCGCCGTGATTAACCAAGTTAAGCTGCTGCCTTAACGCCTTTTGCTGACGCAGGCTAAGCGGTAGCTTATGAATAGCTACCAACACATGCACCAGTACAATGGCCGCAATCAATAGGGCTATGATAGACACTACCCAAGGGTATCCATGGCCATCTGCAGTTAAGAAACTCAACTCCATGGTCTTGGCAACCCAGGTCATCGCCTCCGCTCCAAGCAGAATAGAGGAGACCAGTATTAGGTGTGTCCATAAAAATATTGCCAGTACGCCACCAGAGAGACTCTGGCTCAAATCCAACCAACCACTCCAATTACCGCGATCTGTTTTTTTATTCATTCGCTGTCCTATCCTAGATAAACACCTAGCTTATTAACCATTTGGTTACAATGTCGCGCAATAAAAGGTATTTAACTGTGAGATAGATCAACAAAAATACGATTAGTTAAGTGAAGATTAATAAACTACTTTAGCTTGATAACCTCACTAATAAGCATCACTTAACTTGGTCGATAAGCCTCTACAGGAAGAGTCAATTCACTCCCGATCAAAATGTAAGAACCTAGGCTAAGCAACCCGATGACGATAAGATAAACGATCAACACCTTAATCAATTTACGCAGACCTGTGCGCTTATGGGTGAAGCCCCACTTAACCGCAACACGGTAAAGTCCGATCATGGCGTGGATAACGACTGCTGGCAGCAATAGAGCGTATAGCAACCAAGCATTATGGTGATAAACACGCTCAGCCGATAAGTTAGGGCCAATTTCAGGATTGGCGATCATAGTAAACAGGTGCACAGGTACTAAGAAGAACAATACAAAACCAGTAGCTAATTGCCAAAACCAAGCATGGCTATCTTTGTGATTAATCACTGTCATATGGCGTCTTAATGCGCGCCATTGGCCAAGCTGGGCAGGAAAACGACGTAAAGCAACGGCGGCGTGCAGCATCACTACGGCTAGCATAAACACTGAGAAAACTTTAGTCACAATAGGAAAACCGTGACCTGTAGGGCTAAACATTCCGCCCTCTAAAAATTGCACGACTGTATAGAAAGCATCTTTTCCAAGTAGGATACTCGATTCGAAGTGTAAGTGGGCCAATAGGAAGCAGCCCATCATTACCCCTGTAATGCTTTGTATTTTATCTGCTTTTGCCGATGCAGGATGTCCGGTACCGCTTACGTAGGATGCTAACATTATTCTTGTCTTGTTTATCTTATGCCTAATAGTGGGATTTACACTCTAACAAGATCTTTGTCAGCAAAATGATACAGAGATTTTTTTCGTGAACGATCTCACCCTTTTTAACCCAGCTATTAGATCAAGATCACAGATAATGGGTATACAAAAGAACACTGGTAATACCATTTAACCAATAAAATTCAACACCTTGAACCTGTAATTCAAACAAAACAATCACCAGCAAACCAATTCAATTTCGAAGATTGAAACGACAAAAAGTGGCTATTATTAAAGATAAATTCGTTGAATCCACATCTAACATTCACACTCAAACCTGCCATGGTTTACAATAGCCCCATATATCTAGATAACGAGAACTCTCATGCCTTGGATCCAACTAAAAGTCGATACCGACAATCAACACGCTGATGCCCTAAGCGATATGCTTATGGAACTTGGTTCACTGTCAATTACCTATGAAGATGGCAAAGATACCCCAATCTATGAGCCAACTTTAGGTGAAACACCATTGTGGAATCATACTGTCATCACTGCGTTGTTTGAAGCTGACTACGATCTAGCGCCAGTAGTCACCATGCTAAAAGGTCTGCCTTATTTAGGTGATAACTTCAGCCACAAAATTGAGCAAGTTGAAGATAAAGACTGGGAACGTGAATGGATGGATAACTTCCACCCTATCAAGTTCGGCGATCGTCTTTGGATCTGTCCAAGCTGGCGTGAAATCCCAGACCCAACCGCCGTTAACGTCATCCTAGATCCTGGCTTAGCCTTCGGTACAGGTACCCACCCAACTACCGCGCTATGCCTTGAGTGGTTAGATGGCCTAGATTACAGCAATAAAGATGTGATCGACTTCGGCTGTGGTTCGGGCATCCTAGCGGTTGCAGCGCTAAAGCTTGGCGCAGAACGTGTAACGGGTATCGATATTGATTACCAAGCCATCGAAGCGTCAAAAGCCAATGCTGAGCGCAACGGTGTAGAAGACAAACTAGACCTATATCTTCCAGAAGATCAGCCAACCGATCTACAAGCCGATATCCTTGTGGCCAACATTCTTGCTGGCCCACTCCGTGAACTTGCGCCGCTTATTGCAGAAAAAGTTAAGCCGGGTGGACTATTGGCACTTTCAGGCCTGTTACAAGAACAAGCTGAAGAACTTTCGGCCTTTTACAGTCAATGGTTCAATATGGACGAGCCTGCTCACAAAGACGATTGGAGCCGCTTGACAGGTATACGTAAATAGCAGTAACCCGCGGCGCTTTCAGCGCCGCGACTGACTTCTCACTAGACAAAAGTCAAGAAAAAAAGTTGCCCTCAGGTCATTTATTGACCTTTTCACAGGCTTGAAAAAGGCGTACTATAGCGCCCCTTTGACGAGCAAGGTGTTTTGATAAATGCAGATTGGACCCTATCGCCTGAAAAATCAGTTGATCGTGGCGCCAATGGCAGGTGTCACAGACCAACCCTTTAGAAATCTCTGCTTACGTTATGGCGCGGCCTTAGCCGTATCGGAGATGCTTTCATCGAATCCTGAAGTTTGGGATACAGATAAAAGCCGCTTGCGTATGACACACGCAGGTGAAGACGGAATACGTTCGGTTCAGATTGCCGGTTCAGATCCAGAATTAATGGCGAATGCCGCTGTTGTCAACGTACAACAAGGCGCACAGATCATTGATATCAATATGGGCTGTCCAGCAAAGAAAGTGAATAAGAAGCTAGCAGGCTCGGCCCTGCTGCAAGATCCTGCGCAGGTAGAAGCGATTCTACGGGCCGTGGTTGCAGCAGTTGATGTACCTGTGACGCTAAAAATTCGAACGGGATGGGCTCCAGAGCACAGGAATGGTGTTCATATCGCCCAGATAGCAGAAGATTGCGGTATTGCCTCGTTGGCCGTTCACGGCCGCACTAGGCAGTGCATGTACAAAGGCGAAGCCGAGTACGACACAATTAAAGCGATTAAAAAACAGATCTCGATACCAGTTGTCGCAAATGGAGACATTTTAACCCCAGAGAAGGCACGTTTTGTGTTGGATTATACTGGTGTGGATGCCCTGATGATTGGAAGAGGAGCTCAAGGACGACCTTGGATATTTAGGGAAATCCAACATTACCTGGATACAGGTAATAAGCTAGCGCCCGTAGAGATGGATGAAAAGCGTCAAGTGATACTTGAACACCTAAAGCTGCTGTACAACTTGTATGGCGACTATAAGGGCATCCGCTTCGCAAGAAAGCATGTTGGCTGGTACTTAGACCAAGAAAATCAACGGGCTTTTCGAGGCGAGTTTAATCGACTCGAGACCGTTGAAGAACAATGTTCCATGGTGGAACGCTATTTTGATGAATTTGTTGCATATTAATAAAGAGCAGAATACGAATGTTTGATCAGACTACTCACACTGAAGTTCACCCACTTACTGTTGGCAAAATCGAAACCGCAAGTGGCGCTATCAAGCCACAATTACTACGTGATGCGGTAAAGCGTGCTGTCACTAACTTTTTCGCTCAAATGGACGGGCAAGAAGCTGAAGAAGTATATGAAATGGTGTTAAGCGAAGTTGAAGCACCTCTGCTAGATATCATCATGCAACACACTCGTGGCAACCAAACTCGCGCTGCCAACATGCTAGGTATCAACCGTGGTACACTACGCAAGAAATTAAAGAAATACGGCATGAACTAAGACTAACGTCTTAACGTGTTGTATTAAAACGGGCTTTCCAGCAATGGGGAGCCCGTTTTGCTTTTATATGTACCCTCATATGTCCCCTCGTTGTTTTGTTGCCCTAGCCCTTATCCCCTCTAAGTTTTCTCAATTTCACCTATAAAAAATATCATGTGAAAAACTCCGCACTTGTAAGCGCTAAAAAAGTCACATCAACACACTTTTATGCGCATAAAGGTGTAAATACTTGCATTTTAATGCGCATTAAAGTGTAATTAAAATACGCGTTAATATTGGAATAATGGTCATGCAAAGGTTACTACTCGATAAGCTACTACGGTGGAAAGACAAAAATGAGCGTAAACCCTTATTGATTGATGGCGCTCGCCAAACAGGTAAAACTTATCTGCTGCAAACTCTGCTAGGCGAAACATTTGAACAGGTTTTACGCATTGATTTTCTTGAGTCGCCCGAGATGGCTGAGGCTTTTGCTGAATCACTTAACCCTAGCGACGTTATTTCAAATATTGAGTTACTGACAGGAGAGGTTTTCAACCCAGAAACCCACTTGCTAATTTTAGATGAAATCGGCGAATGCCCTCGCGCCGTTACAGCGCTAAAATACTTTGCAGAAAAAGCACCGCATATGTTCGTTGCTGCTAGTGGCTCAAATATCGGCTTACTTAATACTTTCCCCGTGGGTAAAGTCGAGCAACATAACCTTCGACCACTGACCTTTCATGAGTTCTTAATCGCCTCTAATGAAGCACCACTGATTAAAGCGTTTGAAGCACAAGCGAGTGCATCGGCCGCCCACACTAAACTCTTCGACAAACTCACCGACTACTATTTTACAGGCGGTATGCCTGAGGCCGTTAGCACTTGGTTTGCAATGGCTGACAACAGCATTTTGAAGCGTGTTGAGGCGGTGACAGATATCCAAGCAGATTTGATTTCGGGCTATCAACGAGACTTTGGCAAGTACTCAGGCAAAGTTGATACTGGACTCATTGAGGCGGTATTTAATAATGTGCCTTCTCAGTTATCTGCCGTAATAGACGAATCAGTAAAACGCTTTAAGTTTAAAGGCGTCCATGAGCGAAAATCTCGCTATAGTGAACTAGAAAGTGCCATTACTTGGCTAGATAAATGTCGATTAGTATTGAAAAACTACCCTATAGAGGGCGCACCTAAAAGTCCATTAGCGGCTTATAAGAAAGACAATATGGTTAAACTCTTTATGTTTGATGTCGGGCTGCTCAATCACATGCTTGGCGTTAGTTATAAAGAGGTGAAGCAACAAGGCTATGAATATAAGGGCTATGTTGCCGAAAACTTTGTTCAACAGGAGTTCGCTGCTCAAGGTATCGATCCGACATATTCATGGGGTGATGCGCGAGCTGAAATAGAGTTTATTATCGCTGATGATGAAGGCCGCATAGTGCCTATTGAGGTAAAAAGCGGTAAACGCACTAGAGCTAGGTCACTGGAGTCCTATATCAACAAGTGTCAGCCACATAAAACGATTAAGTTAACCGGAACTCAGAGCTCCCCAGCGACTGAGCAAGTTAATCTAGTCATCCCTCTTTATTTTGCAGAGTTTGCTGTGAACAAACAGCTAAAGAGTTAAAGAGATTAGCTAGGAACAACGTCTTAACCTGTTGTACTTTTTATCATTAAGAAGCGGGCTTTCCAGAAATGTAAGGCCCGTTTTGCTTTTATATATCCCCCCATATGTCCCCTGGTTGGTCTAATGCCCTTGCTCAATTCATATTCCCTTCTTTTGTAAATCAATCAAATAAACCTGCAACAAACTAATGCTTTCAGCTTCGGCTAATTTTCACCTTGTAGACTCGCAAACCATGTGACAATTTCTAACAAGTTTTAACTTAGTTGTTAACGCTAAAAGTGATAAATTTCACGACCCACTGGCGATAACCCAATCCAGTGCGACTAAATCAATAACGATAAATACCAATACAACAAAAAGAAGCTGCGGCCCGCTTGGCAAAGCCTGCACGCAGAACTAAATCCCGATAGAGGACATTATGCTAACCAAGAAAACCCTACTAAGTAGTGCATTAAGCCTAGGTCTATTAACCAGTTACTCAGCAAATGCTGAAACTTTTAATTTTGTTGAAAAGCAAGCGGATAACATCGACACCTTAGTGGTCTTTCAAGCTGGCGAAAATGCGTCAAGTGCACTAACTCAATTAGACAAACAGTCAAAACAGCAAATTAGCAATGCCTTAGCCTTGCAGGAATTTACAGGCGAAAAGAAGCAAATCGTTGAGATTTTAATGCCTAATGGCATTGATGCTAAGCGCCTTGTGGTTATCGGTGTCGGCGAGCAAGCAGAGTTAACTCCGGGTGAAGTAAATAAGCTTGGCGCAGAAATCACCGCCCACTTCAACGGTATTAAAGTCAAAGACATTCAAGTATTAACCGATGGCATTAGCGATGCCACCAGCAACGCCAGCTTTGCCGCAGAGCTTGCTCACGGCATTAACCTACGCGCTTACAAGTTCGATAAGTATTTTTCAGAGAAAAAGCCTGCCGAAAAGAACTACATCATCGCAGTCGACGAAGCGAAAGACACTGACAAGCTCTACACTCAGCTAGCAGCGATTGAACAAGGAGTGTTCCTTGCCCGTGACTTAACCTCTGAAACACCAACCGAAATGACGCCAGTAGACTTTGCTAAAGCAGCAAAAGAACTAAAAAAGTTGGGCGTAAAGGTAACTGTGCTTGAGCCGAAGAAAATAGCTAAGCTAGGCATGGGCGCACTGCATGCTGTGGGCCGCGGCTCAGAAGAAGGTGCTCGACTTGTTGTTGCCCACTGGGAAGGTAATGACGACGCCCCTATCGCGCTTGTGGGTAAAGGTATCACGTTCGACTCTGGTGGTTACAACATTAAAGCATCTGGCGACTCTATCTCGCGTATGAAGTCTGATATGGCTGGTGCCGCTGCAGTACTGGGTGCAGTTAAGGCTATGGCACTACAAAAAGCTGATGTAAACGTAGTCGCTGTGATGCCAATGGCGGCTAACATGGTATCTGAAACCGCACTAGCTCCAGGCGATGTATTGATGACAGCCGAAGGCTTAAGCGTTGAGGTACTCAACACCGACGCAGAAGGTCGCCTTATCTTAGCCGATGGCATGTGGTACGCCCGTGAATTCTACAAGCCACAAGTGATGGTTGACGTTGCCACACTGACGGGATCTAAAGTGCGCGCTTTAGGTAAACGCTATACGGCTGTTATCAGTGACCATGACACTTTAGTCGATGAGCTTAGTTTCTCGGGCCAAGCTGTGGATGAGAAGCTATGGCGCTTACCTCTTGCCTATGAAGACTTACTCAAGAGCCCTATCGCCGATCTTAAAAACGCTGGCTTTGGTGGCCCAGGAGCAACAACAGCTGCTGCATTCTTAAAGCAATTTAGCGGTGATACCAAGTGGGCGCATCTGGACATTGCAGGCAGTGCATTAGCCGCAAAAGACAAAGGTGTAACTCCTGCTGGCGGTACTGGCCACGGCGTACGTTTGCTAAGCCACTGGATCATGACTCAAAGCAAGTAAGCTGTAGTTCTTATCGATTACGACTGCTCATACAAAAAGCCCTGCAATTGCAGGGCTTTTTTATGTCAGGCTTAACGTATTAGGCTCAACCAATTAAGTTAGACTAGCTTCCACTTGCTCGTTACTCACCTGCTTGGTCTCACGACTTTGATGCGCCATACGATAAAGAATGGGGAGAACAAATAGCGTCAGTATCGTCGATGAGATAATACCGCCAATCACCACTGTGGCAATTGGACGCTGCACTTCTGCGCCGGTACCAATATTCAGTGCCATCGGCACAAAACCTAGACCTGCTACTAAGGCTGTCATCAATACAGGGCGCAGTCTGATGAGCGCACCATCGATAATTGCGGTCATCAGCTCACCTTTCTCTTGATAAAGCTGACGAATAAAGCTCAGCAGCACTAAGCCATTCAGCACTGCCACACCAGAGAGCGCAATAAAGCCCACCCCGGCTGAAATCGACAGTGGCATATCTCGGATCCACAGTGAAATCACCCCGCCAGTCAGCGCTAATGGAATACCTGTAAAGATAATTAAAGCATCTTTGACAGAACTAAAAGCCATGACTAGCAAACCTAGAATAAGCGCCAGCGTTAATGGCACCACAATCGATAAGCGCTGACTTGCCGATTCAAGTTGCTCAAAGGTACCACCATATTCAAGCCAGTAACCCGCAGGCATATCCACCTGTGCAGCAATTTGCTGTTTAGCCTCACTGACAAAGGTACCTAAATCACGACCACGGACGTTAGCGGTCACCACTATGCGGCGCTTACCGTTTTCGCGACCGATCTGATTAGGTGACGGTGCAATATCCAGTGTTGCCACTTCTGATAGCGGCACATACTCGCCGGATGGCAACACGATTGGCAGCTCATGCAAGTGCTCAACATCTTGACGGATAGCTTCTGGTAAACGCACGACCATTTTAAAGCGGCGATCGCCCTCAAAGATAATGCCGGCTTGTTCACCGCCAATTGCCGTTGCGACAAAGTCTTGTAACTGATCGACGCTTAAGCCAAAGCGAGCCAACGCCATGCGATCAGGTTGGATCGTGAGCATTGGTAATCCCGTAACTTGCTCAACTTGCAGATCGGCAACCCCATCGATCTTCTCTAGTACTTCATGGATAGCATTGGCAGAAGCTAACAACTGATCGAGATCATCACCCACAACCTTAATACCCAGATCGGCACGCACACCTGAGATCAGTTCATTAAAGCGCATCTCAATTGGCTGTGTCAGCTCAAAGTTATTACCCGGCTGACCTGATACAGCGTCAACAATATCTGCCGCTAGCGCATCGTGACTCATCTTAGGGTTAGGCCACTCATTACGCGGCTTTAGCATAATAAAAGTGTCTGCAATGTTTGGCGGCATAGGATCGTTAGCCACTTCTGGCGTACCGATCTTAGAGAACACATTTAGCACCTGTGGGAAATGTTTAATGCGATCTTCTAACTGCATCTGCATATCTACCGATTGCTCAAGACCTGTACCCGGAATACGGATCGCTTGCAGCAAGATATCTTCTTCATTGAGCTGCGGGATAAACTCAGATCCTAGCGTCGTTGCCAACCAGATAGAGAAGCCCACTAACGCCATAGCCGCGCCGAGTACCAACCAACGCAGTTTCATCGCTGCAATGAGTAACGGCTTATAAACTGATTTAGTGGCGGTAATAACGCGGCTCTCTTTTTCAGTCACTTTACCTGTCATAAACAAGGCTACAGCAGCTGGTACTAGCGTTAACGAAATAACTAAGGCTGCAAGCAGAGCCATCACTACGGTTGCTGCCATAGGGTGGAACATCTTGCCTTCAACGCCCGTTAAGCTAAATAGCGGAATGTAAACTACGGTAATGATCAGCACACCAAATAGGCTTGGGCGGATCACCTCGTTAGTCGCTTCAAACACCAGTTGCAGACGCTGCTTACGAGGAAGCACCTGCCCACCATTTTGCACCTGTGCCTGACCTAATCTACGAATAGCGTTTTCAACAATAATTACCGCACCATCTACGATCAGACCAAAATCGAGTGCACCAAGGCTCATCAGGTTAGCCGAAACACCGGCTTGCACCATACCTGTCATAGTGGCGAGCATCGCTAACGGAATAACTGCTGCGGTGATAAGTGCGGCTCGTGCGTTACCCAATAGAATAAACAACACCACAATAACTAGTAGTGCACCTTCAACTAAGTTTTTCTGTACCGTATATACTGCTTTATCAACCAAAGTGATGCGATCGTACACAGCTTCTACTTTTATGCCATCAGGCAATGACGCTTTAATATCTTCAAGTTTAGCGGCAACCGCCAGCGACACCTGACGTGAGTTTTCGCCTACCAGCATCATGGCACTACCCAGTACAGTTTCTTTACCGTCACGGGTTGCCGCGCCTGTTCGCAGCGCCTTACCTATACCTACGTTGGCTACATCACTAATAAAAACAGGCGCGCTATCAATATGCTTAATAACCACTTGCTCAATGTCGCTAATGGTCTTGAGCTGAGCAGCCGAGCGAACTGTTAGCTGTTGCCCTTCTCGCTCAATAAAGCCTGCACCACGATTATTGTTGCTGGTTTGCAAAGCCAACTTGATATCGACCAAAGATACACCGTATTGCAACATGCTCGTTGGTAATGGCGTGATATGGTATTCCTTATCATAGCCACCAATCGTATTGATCTCGGTAACACCCAGCACTTGAGCTAACTGCGGTTTAATGATCCAATCTTGGATCTCTCTAAGCGCCGTTGCATCAAACGCACTACCATCAGCTTGTTTCGCATCCGGCAGCGCTTCAATGGTGTACATGTAGATCTCACCTAGACCAGTAGAGATCGGTCCCATCTCCGGCTCGATATCACTGGGTAACTTGCCCTTGATCGCGTTTAAACGCTCATTGATCAAGTTACGGGCAAAATACAGATCTGTACCCTCATCAAACACCACTGTTACTTGCGATAACCCATAACGCGATAGTGATCGAGTATAAGAAAGCTTAGGGATCCCCATTAACGCGTTTTCGATCGGGTAAGTAATTCGCTGTTCGGTTTCTAGCGGTGAATATCCCTCAGCGCGAGTACTAATTTGTACCTGCACGTTAGTAATATCTGGAACTGCATCAATTGGCAGTTTTTGATAGCTCCATAGCCCTACTGCGACTAGCAGCATGGCAAGGAACATCATCATCCAGCGTCTATTTATCGAGAGACGCAATATAGATTCAATCATTGTCGTCTCCTTTTAGTGCACGTGGCCGGCGCTTGATTTCTCAAGATCTGCCTTCAACAAAAAGCTCTTTTGCACCGCATACTCTTCGCCAGCTATGAGTCCTGACAACACCTCTGTCATTTGGCTATCGCGCAGGCCAAGCTCAACCACACGTTTTTCAAAACCTTCTGCATTGCGCACAAACACCACTTGTTGGCCTTCCATTTCTTGCAGCGCAAGGTTGTCAATCATCAAGCCAACAGCTTGCTTACTCAAGGTGACGTAACCTGACACTAGACTACCCAGCGACCATTGGCCGTTAGTATTATCAAGCGGTGCACGCGCAAGCTGATATAACTGCCCTTGTGGCGCATTCAATAGATATTCAAGCTTCGAATCAGCTTGCTGCTGTGTGCCAGTAACCAATAACTGCTGGCCTACCGCAACACTGCGCATTTGTGCAGGAAAGATCTGATACTCAGCCCAAAGGCGACTGTCATCGATAATGCTTAGCAATACATTATCGTTTGCCATTTCACCTGCATTGGCGTTGCGTTCAACTACCATGCCTGAAATAGGCGCTTTGATTGAGTAACGTTTTAGGCTTGAGTTAGACTCAACTTCAGCGATGACTTGTCCAGCTTTAACCCTATCGCCTACGTTAACTTTCATTTGAGTAATTAAGCCTGCAAAGCGAGCTTTGACTTGGCTGCTGGCGGCTTCTGGCAATACGGTGCGGCCATACACGGTAACGGTTTGCTTAATATCACCCGCTTGAGCAATTTGAGTCGCAATACCTGAGCGCTGCATCTGCTCTGGACTAATATGCACTTTGCCCTCTTCATGCTCATCGTGGCCGTGTTCATCATGCCCATGCTCATCCTTATGACCATGATCATCATCGTGCTCATCCTTATGACCATGTTCATCCTCATGCTTATCATGTCCGTGCTCGTCCTCATGCTTATCATGGCTGTGCTCGTCATGACGCTCAGCTTGATGCTGATGTTCAAGCTCATGGGCGTGCTCATCTGCGGCGTTCACCGGCGTAACAAGCATACAAGCTGTAATGGCCGCAGTGACAGCAAGATGAACGAGAGAAAATTTTGTTAGTGTGTTAGCGCTCATTTTGTGTGTCCTTTAGCTACATTAGAAATAGCTGCGTTAGAAAAGTCTGCTGGCTCTGAAAAGTCATTGAAAAAAGTATGTTGTGAAGCAGGTAGTGGTTCGGCAATCAGTTGCTCAATATCAACGCCGTAGCGCAATGCAGACGCAGCTGAATCAATCAGTGCTCTACGGGCAAATAACAGCTCTTCACGGGCAGTTAAATAATCAAGGTAGCTATACAAACCTTGCTCATAACCTCGTTTAGTGTCTTCAAGGGCTGAGGTTAAGGTAGGGATCACGCTTGATTGCAAACGGTTTACTGTGATTATCGCTTGCTTGCGGCTGGCATAAGCGCGGTATAGCTGACCATATAGTTCAAGCAATGCCACTTCACGATTCGCCAAAACTTGTTCTTTTGCCGCTTGAGCTGAGATGATTTCACCGGCATTTCGCTCGCTATTAAATAGCGGCATACTAAAACCAGCGGTGAGTGCCATGTCGTTAGTCTGTTGTAACTGCTTGACTCCAACTGACCAACTAATATTGCTACTCGATTGAGTTTTAGCAAAACGCAGCTCGGCTTCTTTAAGCTGTACCTGAGTTAAAAACGCAGTGATTGCTGGGCTATATTTTACTTTTTCAAATAGCGGCTCAAGCGCTACGTCATCAGTAAATGCAAATAAATTGCCCTGCAGAGAGTCAAAGCTAACTTGAGATTCGCCCCACATCATACTCAACGCTAATTTCGCGTAGTCAAGCTGCTGTAGCTGAGTTTCAGCAACTAATTTGGCATTAAACACTGCAGCTTGAGCGCGCTTAAGTTCTGCATCTGAAGTCACCCCAACCTGCGCTCGCTCTGCCACTACTGCTTGGGTTTCTTCCGCAAGCGTTAAGCCATCTATCGCCAGCTGTAGCTGAGATTGTGCGGCTAATACATCAATGTAGCGACGAGTGGCTTCAGCTAATAAATTAAGCGCAGTGATTTTTCTTTCCGCTTCCAATACAGCACGCTGCTCACTTACAACGCCTTTACGTGCGGCTAATTTGTCACCAAGTTCAATCACCGATGATAGTGACACACTGAACTCCGCGCTCTCAATGCCTTGGAACTCGCCAGTTCCAATAACATTATCGACATCAAATCCAATCTCATAGCCAGGAGTAAGTGCCTGAGTTTGTGCAGCACCATCAAGTGCATTGGCTCGAAACTGAAACACCTTCAAGGTAGGATGTTGCTGTTGTACTCGCTCAATGACCTTAGCTAACGACAGCGTATCAGCTTGCGTTTCAGCCTTTGCCAAAAACGGGACAGCAAATAGAAGAGTAATGATTGCGAGGGTGCTAAAAAGCCCTCGCCCAAGACAACGTATCACCACTTTTGTGGCATCGTTGCTGATATAAGTATTATAAAACATCAGAGAATAAGCCTCGATTTAATACAAAAATACAGATCTGCTAGCTAAATCTGAAAAAGATGCAACAGATCTTTAGCAAGCTTTAAAAGCTGGCTAAATCAATAATATTTTGATTAAACGAGTAAGGCTTTGGGCGGACGCAAAAGCGAATAGTAAGGTGCTTCAACAGAAGTGAAGTTAACTGATAACACGAAGCTATTTGGGTAAGCCTGTGCTGTTTGCATCGCAGACATTGGATGCATTAACGTCATACAGCATGAGCAGCAGTTATTGCTACAGTCTGCACAATCGTCTTCTACATGGCTGCTATTGCCAGCCTCATCACATTGGGATGTATTGTCAGCAAAAGTATTAATTTGCTCAACAACATGGCTTGCAGCGCTACCGCAATCTTGGTGGGCAGAAGTACAGTCATCAGCCATAGTCACCATAGATTGCATCGTTAAAATCACGATCAACAATATCCGCCCCAACTTAGCTGGAGAGCAAATAAATGCGTGAATAAAACGAGCTAGGCGAAACATTATGACTAACTACAATCCTTAATTATGTTACTAGTCCTCACTGTGTTTATGATGACTAATACCAATCAGTATAAACATTTAGTCACTCAGCGAGAGTTTAGCGGTTTTGAGGCAAGGCAACGAGTGAAGAGCATAGTTGTTCTACGTTCAAGCTCGTTAACACAGCATCAGAATCGCTAAAACTCGCCATTTTGGAGCGTTTTTGGCTGCCTACTTCTGCGTTGATTAGCTTTATAAGGGAATAACCATTATTGCAGCTATTCGCCTTGAATTAGTTTGCCAAAATCGCTCTGAGTAGATCAAATTCTTATACTGATTGGTATAATATCTTAGTTTGCTGCAGGTTAGTGTAAATTAATCGAAATTAAAACACTATATTAAAACCTTGTTTCAAGACTCAAATCACATCAGTTTCATACAATAGAATCGATCAATTCAACAGTTCCATATGAGTTCCCCATACTCCTATCGCAGTATAAGACCTACCTACATTGAGCTAATTTGGCGCAAAAAATGTGATTACCCGAGCATTTTACTCAGGTAATTGTTGAACCACAAATAAGATGCAAATAATATACATGTAAATAAATTGCGTTTATTGGAGCAGCGTATGCCTCAGTCTCAAGCTGATCAATCTCAAGAAAAGACCAACTTACTCAACACTCGTGTCGGTGAACTCGTTGCCAATGACTTCCGTACTGCACATCTTTTTAGCCAATATGGAATTGACTTTTGTTGTGGCGGTGGCATTTCTTTAGCGCGAGCAATTAAACGTTTCGATGCCGATGAAGATGCACTGCTTAATGCGCTAGTAGCATTGGCAGCACAAGGCGATAAACAGCAAGGGTTGGAGCAACTACCGCTGCCCGATCTACTCAATTACATTGAATCGACACACCATACTTTTGTAAGAGAAAAAGCCCCATTACTACTGGAATATAGTCAAAAAATGGTACGTGCCCATGGTGAAAACCATAGTGAGATTAAACCGCTAGCAGGTTGGATCCGCGCACTCGTTGATGACTTAATGCCGCACTTGATGAAAGAGGAACAGATCCTATTTCCCGCCATCTTAGGCCTATACAATCAAGTGGAAATGCAAACTTGCTTTGGTCATATCGGCAATCCAATTAATGCCATGCAATATGAGCACGATGACGCATTGCAGATCTTTGAAAAAATTAGTGAACTAACTAATGGCTTTACTCCACCTGCACATGCTTGCACCACTTGGCGAGTTTGTTACGCCAGCTTGGCCGAATTTGAAGCTGACTTAAAACAACACATCTATCTTGAGAACAATATCTTGTTCCCGAAAGCATTGGCGCTGACCGCCTGATAAGTTTTTACAGCAAAGAAGCAAAAAGGCTCACCGTTGTGAGCCTTTTTATTAAATCGCGGTTTGCTGAAGTGGTGACCAAGCTATTGAAGCTTGCTTTTGCTGAATAAGCTGTTCTATTAGCTCACGAATTTTAGGCTCCGCATCAATAAATTTATTCATATTCGCTCCACCGCTTCGAGCGTCATAAATTGCTTCACCATCTAAACGCCCTTGATGGAATACCTTAATCTCTGCGTAAACCATGTATAACGCAAGATCCCAACGCCAGTTCGCCGTATACGTAGCAGTCCACTCACATTGCTGGCTGGCATCTAACTCTTCGATGATGCGATATTTAATCTGTTTCTCTGCAAGGATCTTCTCCATCTCCTGCAAAAAACCATCCCTCACGTCGGGGTTCTTTTGAATACATACTTCAGCATTATTGTTCACATGAACCGGATCAACACGCTGTTTAATTGAGCAGGCACTGGTGAGTAATAAAACTGATAGCGCAACACATAGTTTTTTCATGATAACCCCTATCCTATAAAACTTTGTTATTATTAAATTTTCAAAGAATAGAGCATATCAAGACAGTGAAAAATAACAAGTTATTAACAACTAATAATTCAATAGATTACAACAACTGTCTCAGCTGCTGCACAGAGGATATTTCGATATGAGGTAGCATCCCGTAGGCGCTCGACTTATCAATCACACCAAAGCCAGGGTTAAGCCAGACAGCTTGGCAACCAGCTCGTCTTGCCCCATAGACGTCACTCTTTGCGCTATCACCAATATGAAGAATACTTGCCAAGGGTAGCCCCAATTTTTCAGCAGCCAATACAAACATCTCTGCCGATGGTTTTTGCTTATAGCCGTGCCCTGGGTGCAATACGAACTCGAATAATCCCTCTAAGCCAATCCTTTGATGATCGACATTGCCATTGGTAATGCCGATCAAGCGATATTTCTGTTTAAGCTGAGCTAGCAGCTCAATAACCTCTGTCGAGACTTTGAAGTGACTACGATACTTCACAAAGTGCTCAAGACCCGCCTTAGCACCTGCTTTTGCGGTTTGGGCGTCATAACCCAATTGCAGCAGACCACGCTCCAACATTGTCAGTCGCGCAACGGTCGTATCATGACGAAGCTCTGGTGATTCCCTAAACAGGGCTAGCTTGAGTCTGCGCCAGTCAGCAAGCTGCCACTTTGCAGATTTAGGATAGGCTTGGTGTAAAAAGGTCTGCAGCTCGGATTCAGCCTGAATGATGATCGGCCGATTATCGTAGAGAGTGTCATCTAAGTCGAAGCTGATAGCTTGAAAGGCTTGTGGACGAATATAGATCTTCATGATCTGTTGCCTCGTTTTTTAGCTCTTGGATGCGCACCGTCATACACCTTGGCTAGATGCTGAAAATCCAAGCTGGTATAAACCTGCGTGGTCGACAAATTTGCGTGGCCTAATAGCTCCTGTACCGCTCGTAGATCCGCACTGGACTCCAGCATGTGGGTAGCAAAGGAGTGACGCAGTTTATGGGGATGCACCTTAATCCCTAGCGCTTGATCTTGGCCCCATTTAGCGAGGCGCGCCTGAATACTTCTGTGAGCCAAACGTTTGCCCTTGGCAGTGACAAACAAGGCATCGTCTTCACAGTAAATATCGCGCTTGATATCCAACCACTGGTTTATAGCCGTTAACGCTAATTTTCCAATAGGCACAATCCGCTCTTTACTGCCCTTACCTAAGACTTTGACCTGAGCTTGAGAGAATTGGATATCAGCGACATTCAGCGCTGCAAGCTCCGCCAAACGCAAACCAGAGGAGTAAAACAGCTCCATGATGGCTTTGTCACGTAGACTAAGGGGATCATCGCCATCAATGTCGAGCAGATGGCTCACCGAATCGACATCCATATTCTTAGGCAGAGGCTTGCCCTGTTTAGGCGCCGTAAGGCTAATGGCTGGATTAACTTTAATCTGCTGCTCTCTAAGTAGAAACTCATAGAACTGTTTTAGGGCAGAAAGTGTCAGTGACAATGACCGTGGACTTAAGCCTTTGCGATGCAGCTTAGCTAACATGGCTTGTAAAGACTCATGCTGCAAAGACAACCAAGTGTCCGTTTCGCCAAATAGTTTCTCGATGCGTTGCAGCTCAAACAGATAGTTACGCACCGTATAGGCCGAGACTTGACGCTCTGTGCGCAGGTAACGCTCAAAGTCATTCAACCAACGCACATTATTCGATAACGCTTCGTCAGTCATAGAGCCTCACTATTAAATTTTAGTCAGTTGGTGATCGAGTAACTGCTTAAGCTGAGACAAGAGAAGGTAGTCCATCTCAGGATGAAAATGCATAGGATCTTGACTCGCGATGGCAAAGATCACCTGACCACACTCTTTCGATAAGCGAGATAGTGCTACCGAGCCAACCTCCGTGCCAAACAGGCGCTTCGACTCCTCTTTAGTCAAGCGACCAAAATAGTAACCCGAGTCGAGACGCTTACTCCAGATCTGCGATAACTCGCTGTCGATGTCATGTACCGTGATAAGCCTTACATGACTAAACTGAAACTGCTCTTTTAGACCGCTAGACAACACCTGACGTAATTCGCCCATATCCTCACATTTTAGCAGTTGCATGGATAATGCACTGTTAAACATAAAGATCTGCTCATTACGTGACGCCATGGCTAAAAGGGCCGTGATCTCCTCTTCCAGCTGACTGACTCGTTGACGCAACATCTCCTGCTGACGCTCAACAAGCGAAACTGCGCCTCGCTCAGCATGAGGGATGCGCATGGCCAGTAACAGTTCAGGATAACGACTGAAGAAGTCAGGGTTTTCCAGCAGATATTCGCGAATTAGAATTTCATCAAATGGAGGAGTAGATTTAGAGTTATCTATCATTGTGAGATCTGCCCATCGTAAACATGTTCTGCAGGTCCTGTCATCCACAGCGGCTTACCTTCACCGTCCCAGTTGATCATTAAGCTGCCACCAGGTAAGTCTACCTGCACATTTCTATCGAGCTTACCTTGCAAGATCCCCACGACTACAGCTGCACATGCACCTGAGCCACAGGCTAAGGTCTCTGCTGCACCACGCTCGTAGACTCTAAGTTTGATATGGCTAGGACTTAACACCTGCATAAAGCCGACATTGACGCCCTTTGGAAAACGTTCATGGTTAGTAAGCTCTGCGCCTATGGTATCGACATCGGTCTCGGCGGCATCATCCACTTCTATCACACAGTGAGGGTTACCCATAGAGACTGCGCCACAAAGATAGGTACCGCTTGGTGCCATCAGCAGGTAAGTTTTCTCCGCTTTCTTTGCAGTAAATGGGATCTTACCCGGCTCTAGGATCGGGATGCCCATATTAACGGTAACCTTACCATCACGCTCTAAGCGCAGAGTTATCTTACCCGATGAGGTGCTTACTCGAATTTTATGCTTATGGGTCAGGCCCTTGTTACGCACAAAACGTGCGAAGCAGCGCGCGCCATTGCCGCACTGTTCAACCTCACTGCCATCAGCATTAAAGATGCGATAATGAAAATCTAAATCGGGATCGTAGGGAGGCTCCACCAGTAATAACTGATCGAAGCCCACACCAAAGTTCCGATCCGCTAGACGCTTAATTTGATCGGGAGAGAAGAACACATTCTGTGTCACTCCATCGACAACCATAAAGTCATTGCCTAGCCCATGCATCTTAGTGAATTGGATCAAGATGGACATCCTTAAAAAGTATCTGCCGCAAACGTCTTACGTTTGCGACTTAGTATTGTTCTAGTTTACGGCAGGATCTGCTCACCTTGCCATAACTGAGCGATTTTTTCTCGCTCACGGATGACATAGGCTTTATCACCATCCACCATCAGCTCTGCGGCACGTGGACGTGAATTATAATTAGATGCCATGGTAAAGCCATAGGCTCCCGACGAACGCACGGCAAGGTAATCTCCAGCCTGCACATTAAGCTGACGGTCTTTACCTAAGAAATCCCCTGTCTCACACACAGGGCCGACTACGTCATAACTAAGGGTCTCACCAGCGCGTTCAATAACAGGAATGATCTTCTGCCAAGCGCTATAGAGAGACGGTCGGATTAAGTCATTCATGGCGCCGTCTACTAAGGCAAAACGCTTATCGCTGTTTTCCTTCAGATAGAGCACCTGAGTGACAAAAATGCCGGCGTTAGCGGCAATCGCGCGTCCTGGTTCAAAAATCAATTTTAGATCGCGACCACCTAAACGCTCAAGCAGGGCAGCGGCGTACACATCTGGCTGCGGCGGAAGCTCGTCATCATAGGTAACACCGAGTCCACCACCCACATCGAAGTGTTTAATCTCGATCCCTTGCTCGGCTAAACGATCGATTAGCGCTAGCATGCGATCCATCGCATCTAGGAAAGGTTTAATCTCTGTTAATTGGGATCCGATATGGCAATCGACACCCTTGACCTCAAGCCCTGGCAGTTCAGCGGCTCGCTTAAAGATAGCCTCGGCCTCTTCCATGGCGATGCCGAATTTATTCTCTTTAAGGCCCGTTGAAATATAAGGATGAGTCCCGGCATCGACATCTGGGTTCACTCGTAGTGATACAGGGGCAACTTTACCTAGGCGCAGTGCCACTTGGTTTAACTGCTCAAGCTCAGCGGCTGACTCTACGTTAAAGCAGTAAATACCTAAATTCAGCGCCATTTCCATCTCGGCAACTGTTTTACCCACACCCGAGAAAACGACTTTAGCAGGATCACCACCGGCCTCGATAACCCGCGATAGTTCACCACCCGAGACGATATCGAAGCCACTGCCTAAACGTGCCAGCACATTAAGTACTGCAATGTTCGAGTTTGCCTTAACCGCATAACAGATAAGGTGTGGATGTTCACCTATGGCATTATCAAATGCATGCCAATGACGCTCAAGCGTCGCACGGGAATAGATATAGAGCGGCGTTCCATGCTGTTTAGCAAGTTCAGCTACTTGACACTGCTCCGCGTAGAGTTCATCTGCTTGATATAAAAAATGATCCAAGATCTTTAGTCCTTTTTGCTCTGTTCGCTTTGCGTTGGCTTAGCGTCAGACACCTGCTTGTCAGCTGCCTGCTGATTAACCTCTTGCGGCGGCGCTCTAAATAACGCACTTTTCTGCCCGCAACCTAAAAGTACTAGGCTACCAAGCCCTATTAGCAAAAACAGTCTCATTTTTTTCAACATCAGTGACCCTTGGAGCAATAACACTACGGCTTGCTATCGGCTAAAATTCTTAGTCCTGATGTTTGCAGACAAGTCCGCTGTGCGTCAACCCTATAACGCATTTATATCAAGCCTTTCTTACATTAACTGCAGCTAACTAGCCGCTATATAGTCCAAGTTAACTACTGTAAATCACAACTTAACGCTGTATCGCTACGCTAAGGCAAAATAATTCAACTAATCATAATGTTCTCCCTACAACTCCCACTCTCCCTTACAAGCACTAATACATTGAAATAAAGAGACTTTAGATAGAATAAAATGAGGCTGGCTTATTTAGCAGATGATTAACCACAAAATTAATGTGATTGGTAATCAGGCTATCGATTGGTAATATGCTGGTATTACAAAAATCTGAGGAATAATTAGCATGGCAATGACAGATTTCGAATTTCACCAATTGGTTGATGAAATATTTCAAACAATTGATAACGCGATAGAAGTGCTTATCGAAGAGCAAGATGCGGATGTCGATGTTGATGGCTCAGGCAATGTGCTGCAGTTGGAGTTTGACGGTACCTCTAAGATCGTAATCAATAAGCAGGAGCCACTACATGAAATTTGGTTGGCGACACAATTTGGTGGATACCATTTTGGCTATGTTGATGGTAAGTGGATGGATGAGCGTAACGGTAATGAGTTTATGCCATTTCTCATCGAGTCAATCTACAAGCAAAGCGGCTTAAAATTAGATATTTAATCTTGTGCTGCCAATGAAATGAGGAGGAAACTCCTCATTTAGCAATTCTCAATACTACCGTCTTTAACATTCTCAGCGCTTCGGCTTAAAAATCGACTTCGTAGGCCTCGATACTCACGCCAAAAGGCACTGCCGTTAGCACCCCCTTAACGCGATCCAGCATAAAGAACTGCGGTAAGTTAAAATTCTCCCGAGTCAGCTGTGGATCCTCAAATGTATGAAAGTGACTCAGTTGATTGACTAATGCATTCACATCTATGCCCTCTTGCACATAGTGGTTCAGCTCATTCATCTCATCCAAGATAAACACATCGAGACCTTGTTTTCTTTGGCGCAAGAAATATTGAATAGCCCCCTTAGCCGCATAGTCTTGGATCACCGCTGGCAGTTTAGAAAAAGGCTCATCACCTAAGGTTGGCCTAGGCAATTCCAATAGTTTGCGCTGAGAGAGTTGTTGATAAAAAGACTTAGCATCACTTAAATTTTCGTAATGCATGCCACGGTTATTAAAAAACAGCCCATAGCGTAGCCTTCCGACCTGCAATGCATAGCCTAAAGTCATTGAGCTTTGGGCCTGTCGACTCAGACGTACCGCCCGATATAATAAATCCTTCACAGTCCGCTCCGTCTGTGAACGTAATTTACTTGAGCAGCTAATCACCTCGACCGAGACCCTAGCACTCGCACGCTTCATCCCTGGAGTGACAAACGACAGCGCATCCAAGATACTCTTCTCTCCCTCAAAATGATGGCAATGCCACTCCCCCCAACTATTGAGACTGATCACATCGATAGAGTCCACCATATTCTGGTGACGTCGACCAATGGAGAACACATTACTGTTCATATAGTCGACCATGATATCTTGCCCTGCCCAGCTCTCTGTCGGATCATTATTAAAGTTAAGCAGAAACACTAACTTACGGAAATGCCAAGGCTGATACAGCGCCATCTTAGACACCTTGACCGACTCATTTACAATCAGTCCATCGAGTCGATTTGCCGCGTGGGTCAAATAGATGGATTTACGCTTACTCTGACGTACTTCAAACCAACGGGTTTTATCATCAGCCACTCCATTAAGGCTGGCCCAAACCAAGAGTTTAGCCTTACTCTTAGAGTGAAATACCGAGCTGTGCTCGAGAAAATTTCTGGGATTAGGCGAGCAGCGATACAGATAGTAATGCTCATCCTGAGTGCTGTAGATCACCGACAGATATGGTTCTAAAATAGAGCGACTCCAAAGGGAGTTAAGCCGCATGATCTGGTGAGCATCCTCACTAAAATAAGTGTGTAATTTGCGGGTGAGTAACCCAAGCTCAGAAATCCGCAGACTTTCGCTTAAACGATGGGTCGAGGCAAATTGCAATAAGGTACGATAGCTGCCTAGCATCAACTCATTGAGCTGCTCGTTAAACCACTGCAATTGACCACAGTGCCAATCTTCACAGTTATCTAAGGTTTTGAGTAAGCTTTCAGACCAGTTCCAGTTACTCACCAGCTTTTTCATCTTGTAGTAACGCCAGTCGACAGCTTTGTCACTCTGACTTAGCTTTACGCCACACTTTAGATAGAAGCAACGACGAGCAATTTCAAGCCTGCGTCTGTCACCGCGACCTAACAGATAGGACTCTATCGATTCATAAAGTAGGTAATAGGCATCATTGTTGGAAGAAAAATCGCCTTGCAAGGTGCGTTGCCAAATTCGCTCACTCACCAAACGGGTATGAGGATACTCACTGGCGTAAGCTTCAAGAAGTAGCACTTTTAATAGTGCCTTATGGGGTTTTTCAACTCCCTTATATAACTGCCAAAGTGAGGCACCGAAATACTCACTGGCTGGCAACGCGCTTGCATCACCTAAGGATAGTAACTTTGAAGACTTGTCAGCATTGGGCCACCATGCAATAGGCTTGCCCGCTAAGCGAAACTGGCTACGATAAAACTCCTCGAGTAATAACCAGTGCTGAGCACTACCGCTGTGCTCGTGTCCCATGCAGTTATAGGGATCGACTTGTTCGGTTTGCCCTTTAATAAACTGATCCGGATGCACAAGATAGATATTGACTTCAAAATCGAACTTGGCAAACCACTGGCTCAGTAAGACAGCCTTACTTGCCAGTAATTCGCATTGATTCTTGCTTAATAAATCACTATGAACCAGCCAAACATCGACATCACTTTGGGGGTTTTGTCCAAAGCTGGCGGTACTGCCCATGCTATAAACTCCCTCGATTAAGGGAATATCGGCAGTGTCTGCAATAGATAGATCTATCTCAAGGGTTTCACAGGCATAAGTTGTATCAGCCTCGATATGGTAATCCACAACCCCACTTGGAGTGAAAGGGCCATTATAGCCAGGTAGCTTAGGGGCATGGTAATGCAAGAAAACAGGGATAAGCCGAAGAAGATGACGCTTTAATGGCGACAGCAATGCTATCGCTCTGGCGTACCTGATTATGTCTAATCGCTCGGCGGCATGCTGAAGCTTATCAAGCTCTTCTGACAAATTATTCCACCTTAGAAAGATAAATCACTCACCCCTAATGTATACGTCAAACCGATTGGCAGCAAGCTATTGTGATCACGATCACACTTATTATCAATTTAGAATAGGGTAGACTTCAAAGAATCGGCAGCAGAGCGTTACATCTGTAATCGGGCAGTGTTAGCATTGACGCAAATAAGTTCTAAGATGGAATATCGTGCATGTCTCAAAATCTGATCCGTATCGCAACACGTAAGAGCCCTCTTGCCATGTGGCAAGCCGAATTTGTGAAAGCTGAACTGGAAAAAATCCACGAAGGCCTCACAGTTGAATTGCTACCAATGAGCACTAAAGGTGACATCATCTTAGATACGCCCCTAGCCAAAGTAGGCGGTAAAGGCTTGTTTGTTAAAGAACTAGAAGTCGCAATGCTAGAAGGCCAAGCGGATATCGCGGTTCACTCGATGAAAGATGTACCAGTTGAGTTCCCTGAAGGTCTGGGTCTTGAAGTGATCTGTGAGCGTGAAGATCCACGTGATGCATTCGTGTCGAATACCTATAAGACGCTCGAAGACTTGCCACAAGGCGCAGTCGTCGGTACTTCGAGTCTGCGTCGTCAGTGCCAAATTCGCGCCGCACGTCCAGATCTTGTTATCAAAGATCTGCGTGGTAATGTTGGCACCCGTCTAGCAAAACTTGATGCTGGTAACTATGATGCCATCATTCTTGCGGCAGCGGGTCTTAAGCGCCTAAAACTTGAAGAAAGAATCGCTAGCTTTATCTCTGCAGAACAATCACTACCAGCAAACGGCCAAGGCGCTGTAGGTATCGAGTGCCGTACTGATGATGCTCGTGTTAAAGCACTACTTGCACCACTTGAGCATGCAGAAACCCGTATGCGTGTTATTGCAGAACGTGCGATGAACACCCGCCTTGAAGGTGGTTGTCAGGTACCAATCGGTGCTTATGCTGAAATCGACGGCGACACATTAAAACTTCGCGGTCTAGTGGGTAACCCTGATGGTAGCCAAATCATCACTGGCACAACCTCTGGTAGCACTGCCGATGCAGAGAAGCTAGGCGTTGCACTAGCGGAAGAGCTACTAAGCAAGGGTGCTAAAACCATTCTTGACGCTGTTTACGCGAACGCGTAACACCTAGATGAAAGTCTTACTGACGCGCCCAGAAGGGCGCAATCAGTTGATGGCAGAGGCGTTGACTCAACGCAACGTCTCTTACTTCATCACGCCCCTACTTAACGTTCAGCCCACCTCTAATCTTAATGCTAACCAAATAGATACTCTGCTCAATCGAGCCGACATTATCATTTTTATTAGCACCAATGCCGTTGCCTTTGCGACTCAAGCAATCGATAACCAATGGCCTAGTTCGGCACAATATTTTGCCGTCGGCGATGCCACGCATGCCGCACTAAAACAACTGGGCATTGATGCCCTAAAAGCACCAGAAGATTGCCAACAAACGGAAGGATTATTGACCCTCCCCACATTAGCCGATGTGACAGGCAATCAAGTCATTATTGTCAGAGGTCAAGGCGGCAGGGAAGATTTGGCCACTGAGCTTATCAATAGAGGTGCCCAGCTTAGCTATTGGGAAGTCTACAAACGGGGTTGCCCAACGCTTGATAGCGCAACGCTTTGTCAACAATGGCAAAGCTTTGGTATTGACACTATTATCATTACCAGCGGTGAAATACTCGATAACCTAGTTAAAACAGTGCCAAAAGAGCTATTTGCTTGGCTGCAAACTTGTCATATTATAGTCCCTAGCCCCCGAGTATTTGAAAAGGCAAAGGCCTATGGTCTTATGCATGTCAGCAATGCGACGGCCGCTAACACTAATGCCATGTTAGCTGCACTATCTTTAAATTAGTTCGCGCTGACCTAGGTTCATACTCGCTATCACCGCAGCATCTAGCTTTCAAGGACTGTTTAATGGAAACCAAGAACACTGACGCCAGCGCTTCAGAGCCAACAACTGAGCAAACTGTGGCGGCGCAGCCAGTTATCGACACTCAGTCAGAGTCACCTACTGCCTCTAACGAAAGCCCTGACTCTCATCAAAGCGCCGAGCAAGCACCGTCAGCTCAGAATAAGCCCACGCCTTGGGGGCTTATCTTTACCCTATTCCTATTGCTGCTACTGACTTTTGCGACCACAGCCGGCGGCTATTACCTCTTTCAACAGCTGCAAACTCAACGAGCTGAAACAGTTGAGCTACAGCAAGAGCTAAATCGTACGTTACAAACAGTATTAGTTGAACCGAATCAGCGCATCACTTCTCTTGAGCAGCAACAGAACCAATTTAAATCGAGCGTTGATTTAGCTATGGCGCGAACACTCGAACAACAAACTCAGCTTGAAGAACGCGTATCGATTATCGCCCAGCGTAATCCAAACCACTGGCGCGCTGAAGAGGCAAAGTATCTCGTTAGGCTTGCAGGGCAGAAGCTCTGGTTAGAGAAAGATCCAAGTACTGCTACTAGCCTGTTAAAGGCGGCTGACGAGCGCATTAAATCGATGCGAGATCCCTCTTTAATGCCTTTAAGAAAGGCTCTTTCGAAAGATATTGCTGCCGTCTCGGCGGTTAAGAACACAGATATTTCGGGTACCGTGCTCACCTTAGATACCATCATAGATAGTTTAGATAAACTGCCTTTGAATCGAGCCGAAACGCACTTTTCGGCCGATGAACTCGCCGATACAGAAGTGAGCGATTCAATCGGTGACTGGCAGTCTAATCTAGCGAAATCATGGCAGGCATTGATCGATGACTTCGTCATCGTCAGAAAGCGCACTACAGATGCTGCACCTCTGCTTGAGCCCGACCAACAATGGTACTTAGTCGAGAATACCCGTAATAAACTACTACAGGCTCAACTAGCACTTTATCGTCAAGATCAGGTTAATTATCGTAACTCTATCAAGCTGGCGAGAAAGTGGATCTATCAATACTTTGATCTTAAAGATCAGCTAACCATAGATACGCTTGCAACGCTAGATGCGTTAGAGACATTAAAAATTCAAACAACCAGCATTGACCGCTTCGAAGCGTCTAACCTACTGAATCAATTAGTCACCTACGGCAACTTGATGACAGAGGAGACGCAGTAATGGTTAGAGCTCTCGTCTATCTGATTATCATCTTGCTCGGGCTATGTATTAGTCCATTTCTTGTCGGCAGCAAAGGTTATCTGTACCTCGCAATTGGCGACTACCAAGTCGAAACCAGCATCGTATTTGCCGTAATTGCACTCATCATCTTTTATAGTTTATTGCAGCTAGTTGAGTTTGTTGTCGTCTGGCTTTTTAACATGGTACTCAGCAGTCGCTACCTCCCTGAAAGATGGCGTAAAAAAGCAGCGAGAAAACACACCTTGCTTGGCGCGCTCGCGTTAGCAGAAGAAGATTGGCCAGCAGCAGAGAAAGCCATGGCCAAAGGAGCTGAGAAAGGTGAAATTCCAGCTCTGAATCTATTCGCTGCCGCTCGAGCAGCGCATCATCAGAACGACATCCAGGCTCGTGATGAATACTTAGCGAAGGCGCAACTCGAACCATTAGCTGAGAAAGCGGTGCGCACCACCCGTACACGCTATCTATTGCAGCAAGGTGACTTAGCCGCTGCGAGAGAAGAATTAAATAAGCTCAACCCAACCAGCAAGAGTAAGTTGCCGGTGCTCAAGCTAGCCATTGAGCTGTACCAAGATCAACAGGATTGGCAGGCACTTAAGCTACTGCTACCTATCGTGAATAAAAAACATGTTTTAACCGATGAAGCATTTCAAGCCTTATCCCTTAAAACCAATATGGCGCTGTTAACTGAAGCGAGCAAAACTAACGATCAGGAGCTAGAGAAATGCTGGCATTGGCTAAGCCGAGCCGAGAGAAAACAAGCTGAGTATATTGCACAATATGCCATTGGCCTAAGCCGCTTCGAACGAAAAGATGACGCGATAAAAATGCTTCTCAAACAGGTAAAAACATCACCAAGCGCATCTATTTTTGAAGCCTTAGCTGAAGTCTTAACGCCGACAGATGTGGAAGCGAAAAAGCAGTTATTAGCATTAGAATCCCAGTATGAGAATAATCTCGACTACCAAGTCTGTTTAGCCAAGCTGTATCAACAAAACCATGATTACCACCAAGCTAAAATCTGGTGGCAGAAGGCTTGTTACCTAAAAGATGACGTATCCAGTTTGCATGCACTAGCCGATGCCCAAGAGCATTTAGGCGAACTTAACAGAGCACTGCAAACCAGACGTAATGCGGCTAAACTTATTTAACACTTATACCTTTTTTAACTAAAGGTCGCCATTTTGGCGACCTTTTTTTATTTAGCTAAAACGGCCATACATTCAGCCCAAGCCTAAACTATTGATTACATTTCTGATCATAGAGCGATGCTCAAAGTTAACTTAATTATCCTCCTAGAACTTGACTTACCTGAATTTGACAACAGTTCACATCAGTTCAAAATTCATACTGCATGTACCTAAAATAATGACTAACGAAGTACAGCTAATCCTTTAATTAACTCATGGATGAGCAAGTTAGAGCACTTTATGATGGATACCTACACGCTTAAGCAGGACGCCACAATTGTTGAGCTGTCCGGCAATATCAATACCAAAAACAATCAAGGTGAAGAGCTAACACTTCGCCTTGGAGACACCTTAAAACAGAATATAACTTTTACTATTTCTGCTGGCACCACGTTCACATTACAGTACAGCGATGGTACGACTACCACACAGGATGACTTAGTTATCAGCCCAATCGCTACTGACAATGACGTCCAACCAAGCGAAATGATAGAAACGGAACTCGATCCTGAAATCGTAGCCTTACAGGAACAGCTCCTCAGTGGCGAAGATCCAACGGAGAGCCTACCCGATACTGCGGCAGGTGATACACCCCAAACTGCAAATGAAGGCGGCGGCTATATTGCCGTTAACCGAACGGGTGACGAAACCCTTGCCAACGCAGGACATGACACAGCAGGCTTTGCGCAAGTAGAACTCCCTCCGATAGATGAATTACCTGTTTTTTTAACAGAGTTTGCTCTTCCTAGGCTCTCAGCACGTGCCGTCACTCTGTACGAGAGACACTTAGAGCAGGGATCAGAACCTCAAGCTACACTGCTGTCTCAGACAGAAAGCGTGTCCGTGAACGTTCAAGCAGGTATCCAATCCCTTAGCATTAATGGAATAGCCGTTTTTACTGATGGTGAGTTTGTAGGGCCCGTATCTATCACGACCCAATATGGTGTCTTAACGATTAGTAGTTATGACTCTATCAATTCGGTATTAACCTACAGTTATACCTTAGTCGCTGCGCTCGACCATTCAGACTCAGACGCCCTGTCAGAACTCTTCCTACTGCAGCTCACTGACAACCAAGGGGTACAAACCACAACGTTAGTCACTGCAAACGTCGTTGATGACGCACCAAGCGGATTAGATGATAGTAACCAAATCAGTCAGAATGACTTAGATGGTGTAATAGGTAATGTTCTTATAAACGACACTCTTGGTGCCGATTTAGCCGCTGTAACCCAAGTAAGTAATAGCGAAAATAGCAGCAGTGATATTGCCGCTAACACGGTTATATCTGGAGTTTATGGTTCACTTATCATTTCTGCCGACGGTAGCTATAGCTACCAATTAAACAACCTGCTACCAGAGGTACAAGCGCTTGCTTTAGGTGAGCAACTGCTAGAGACCTTTAACTATCAGCTAACCGATAGTGATGGCGACTTTGTATCTCAAGCCCTTAATATCACTATTACTGGAGAAAATGATGCTCCAGAGATCACCTCTTCTCTCGAAGATGCCCAAGGTAACGTGATTGAAGCAGGCGTGCTCGTTGGAGGTAATATAGAAACGGCAGGGATAGCGCAAGCTAGCGGTATGCTAACGGCCAATGATGTAGATAATGGTGCCGTACTCACATGGCAACTTGATGACGATCCTGTGACTCCATATGGAATCTTCACTCTTAATGAATCTACTGGTGAGTGGTTATTCACTTTAAATAACGAGCTCGCTAATAGCTTGGCTTATGGCGATGAGTTCACCGAAAGCTTTACCATCACGGTCACCGATGAGTATGGTTTATCGGATACCCAAGTGGTCACCATTACCATCACAGGTACCAACGACATACCTGAGATCACCTCCTCTGCTGCAGCCGCGATGGGCGATGTGGTCGAGGCTGGTGTGCAGCCTGGGGGCAACGAGCCTGAGCCCGGCAGCTTAGTGGCTTCTGACACTCTCACCGCCGATGATGTCGATAACGGTGCCACTTGGACTTGGAGCGGCAATGCCGTCGGCAGCTACGGTAACTTTGTTATCGATCCCAACACGGGTACTTGGACTTACACCCTCAATGACAACTTGTTAGTGGATCAACTAGCCCTGGGCGATAGTGAACAGGAGCAGTTCCTAGTTACCGTCACCGATGAACATGGCGC
>NZ_BPET01000054.1 GCF_019654915.1 Shewanella sp. MBTL60-007
AATAAACCTATTATTTAATTTTTACTGAATAAAAGCTATTGATTTATAAGGACTCTATCAAAGTCATGCTGGATAAACGCGCACAGAAATGAGCAAAGTGAGCATTGGTATTGATGTTAAATCGAAAGTAATTCGTGATTATTACTTATCGATTCGTAAAAGTAGGCCAACAGGCTCTTCACAGCTCTTTCCTGCTTATTGCTTCTCCCATAACGGCGCAAAACTAAGCCTCGAAACTCACAAGAAACACCAATTCCCCATCGGAGTTGCCGAAGTACGTTGGAATAAATCGTGTGATGCCGACATGGATGTCGGAGTAGCTTTCGCGGGGCAGGATGCCCCATCGGAAGCGTTAGCGATTTATCCAAAAGTACGAGGGAGACAACTTCGTCTGGGGCGCTGAGGGTTCGCTAAGGGGGACAAGCGCTTTCCCCCTTGGCTCGGGTGTGGGCGAAGCGCCACGACTTTGGTCAAGCGAAGCTTGATAGTTCCAAGGCTAACCAACTTTGGGGCATTTCCAAGTTAGACATCAAGCTAAATGAGTACACCAATTACCACGTGTAGATACGGCTGAAGCCGTTGAAAACATGGCCACTCTATGACATCCATGTCACCGCGGCATTTGTGAATCCATTCACATCAGATGTTTTCGTTGAGCCTACACGTACTAGCGGCGTGCTTCGGCAGTGTCTGCACATACCCCGCTGGAGGCGATTGATAACAATGAAGCGATAATCCAGATCAGGCTACTTGGTAACACCAACCCCAAAATAAATGTAAAAGCCTTCATTCAAAGGCTGAAGCTAAGCTTGTTGACGTTGTTCGCTTTTCATCGCACATAAGCAGGCTTTCCCACGAAGAGCAGGGCAGCTTTTACAGGGCTTAGCCTTATGGGGACGATACAAGTCAGTTTGAGCTGGGGAGGTGAGGTTGATATTGCGCTGGGTAAATATTGGCATATTAACAACGGCATCATTTGCGGGAGTAAGCTTAGTGTAGGCGCTGGACAAGGTAATTTGTGCATCTATACGCTTAAGCTTAAGTTGGCGCTTGATAACTTTTAAGCGATATTTATACAGCTTTGCTGCGCGCTTTTTTAGTGAGATCTCGCTATCACTGAGTTGAATGTAATAACTGATTTTTTGCTGATACTTAGCCAGCTTACGGCGACATTTCTGCTGCTTGTAAATTAAATCATCACTCATCACTCTTTACCTATCATTCTCTACTCATGACTGGTCAGCCAAAGAATCGGCGAATGTCTATATGCTCAATGGTTTAGAGTGTAATCTAAAATCACTTAAATGAAAATCATTATCGTTCAGGTTTTGTTGGTGATTAATGGTGATAATGATGATAGTGGCGATAATGGATGAAGCGTTTATCTTCACCTGTAATTTTCTAGTTCGCTTTCTTTTTAAAGGTAGGGATTTTGCTCGGCATCGATTAAGGTCAGTAGCAGTCTTAGTTCAAACTCCAATTGATGGTAATCTCCGTCCATATGGCAGCAGAGCTGATAAAAGGCTTTGTTATGATCTTTCTCTTTTAAATGAGCAAGCTCATGAACCACCACCATTCTCAGTAATCCTTCCGGTACCTTTTTAAGACGCGAAGAGATGCGGATCTCATTTTTCGCCTTGATTTTGGCACCTTGTTTACGGGCAACATAAGAGTGTAAACCTAGCGCTTGGTGACTTAGGGAGATCTTGTCATCGAAGATCACTTTCGACAGCGGCTGAGACTTTCGAAGATATTGGTTTTTAATTGCGATAGTGTAGTCGTACAGGGCTTTGTCTGTTCGAATCGTATGGATGTCTGGGTGACGCTTAAGTAGAAACTGCCCAAGTTTACCTTGCTCTAATAGGCTTTGAACTTGCTGTTGGATGTCGCTTGAATAACCGGCGAGGTAGGTGAGTGTTTGCATGGGCTAGCTATACTTTAAGAGAAAGAATGTATTTAAAGATATAAAAAGGGCGCCCTGAGTGCGCCCATTGACAGTGACAGTGCTTATGCTTCGTCAGTCTTGTAGATAGTCATGTTGTGGTACGCATAAGCAGCTTCAAATGCGCTCTTTTGGAAACGCTTTAGCTCTAGACCTTCAAAATCAACCTGAGGTGGATTACGCTTTAGCTGCTCTTTGATTGCCACTGGCGACACGATAGACACAGGAACAGGTAAAATTTGGATCAAGGCTTCTAATTTAAAGCTAGTTACGCTGCCCGCGCCTTTACCTTTTTGCTCACGCTGGATAATCACGATTTCATCGACTCGGTAGTCTTCAATCAATTTGCCAAATGCAAAGTGAAAATCACGCATGGTTTCAGTGCTTTCAGAGTTTGAAATCGCGAACGACTTTTGACGGCAATCCGGCACGTTATAAGTTTCGCCTTCATAACTTAATAAACTGATGATGGCTTCGCCACCTTTTAACTCTACGCCACAAACTCTCATGATAAACCTTAATAAAACAATATTGCGGGTATTGTAACGCTATTTCCCGAAACGGTCAGCGTTTTAATGTGGATTCGGGCGCTATTCAATTAACTTTTTATGTAAGTCGCTTGATAGGCGTCCTTGTTGCTATCGAAGTAGAGGTTTTAAAAGCCCAATCTCACAATATTTTGTGGTTTATTTCCGTAACGCTATTTCCCGAAACGGTCAGCGTTTTAATGTGGATTTAGGCGTTATTCAAATAACTTTTTGCCTTTGTTTCCTCTAGCGCTTAAAGAGGAGAGGCGAGATGCAAAATAAAAAAGCCGCAGAGAGAATGACTCAATGCGGCTTTTCATTTAACTCAAGGCATCGCAATGCACTGAGTAGAAGGGGCGGTTTAGTCTTCCGGCGTATCTTGAAGCTTAGACTTAGGCTTTCTCAGCATTGGCGCATCACCAACATCGATGCCAGTAGCAAAGCGCTTATCGCGATTAGCAGCCGCTTTTGCCGATGATTTCTTTTTGGCTGCGGCTGCTTTCTTCTTGGCAGCGACAGCAGGTTTAGCTTTACGCTTATTCACTGCTTTAGGCTTTAAGCCACTGAACTTGCCTTTAAGCCCTTCAAGCTCGCTAAAGCCGAATGTCTTGTTTAAGAAGGTTTGTACTTGGGTAAAGTTAACCCAGTCTTTTGGACCAACAATCGAGATGGCATCGCCCTTTGCCCCCGCACGACCTGTACGGCCGATACGGTGGACATACTCTTCGGCAAACTTAGGCATGTCGAAGTTGATGACTAGCGATACATTGAGTAGATCCAGTCCGCGAGAGGCAACATCGGTCGTCACGAGAATTTGCTGCATACCACGGCTAAATTCGTCCATGATCTGGTTACGAGCCGCTTGCTTTAGCTCACCGCTAAGTGAGGCGGTTTTAAAGCCATCATCGGCCAACTTCTTCGCCAAGCGGTCGGTATCTTGTCTTGTGGCGGTAAAGATGATGATCTGTTTTTGCTGCTCTTCTTTTAGAATGCGAGTCAAAATCGCTTCTTTATGATCTAAGTGATCGCATAAGAAGATGCGCTGGGTAATATCTTTGTGCTCTAGGTTACCTGCACCAATGGCGACATGTTCAGGGTTTTTCAGTAACTCTGCGGCAATTTCATTGACATCGCCATGATCTAAGGTTGCCGAGAACATCAATGTTTGACGACGCTTATGGTCGGCAGCACTATTAATCTGTTTTAGCTGTTCGGCAAAACCAAGATCGAGCATACGGTCAGCTTCGTCTAAGATAAGCAGCTCAAGACCGTTTAGATGCAGGTGATGTTGTTTAAGGTGGTCGGCTAGGCGGCCCGGTGTCGCCACAACAAAGTGTGGATCACGGGATAAGGCTTTTGCTTGATCATTAAAATTCTCGCCACCTAGGATTTTAATCGCTTTAAACTGAGTGTTTGCGACCAATAAACGCAGCTGACTGTACACTTGAGTGGCGAGCTCACGGGTTGGTAATAAGATCACCACGCGAGGATCACGTTTACTCAATGCTTTACACGAAATCAGTCTCTGCATCGCCGGCAATAAAAAGGCCAATGTCTTACCTGAGCCTGTTTTAGAAGAGGCCATTAGATCTTTGCCTGCAAGGGCGACTGGAATTGCTTCCTGCTGAATCTCTGTCGGGGTGTCTATCCCCATATGCTTGAGACTCTGTAACAGGCGTTGATCCAGTGAGAAATCGGTAAATTGCAAAGGTGTACTCCATAAATGATACGACCGCGTATTATAACCTACAGATTTACCAATACGCTACGAATACCCATCAACTTTGTTCTTCTAATCCTAAGAACTCTGCTAAAATAGCGCACTTTCTTGGAGTTCTTTCCGTTTGCGTTCATTGATAGTTAATGAATTGCCCTTACTATTAAATTGTTTTTGAAACGGATCTATGGAGTCATTTTCACGTGTCGACAAATAAAAAAGCAGTACGTATCGGTTTAGCCCTAGGCAGTGGCGCTGCTAAAGGCTGGGCACATATCGGTGTGCTAAATGGCTTAGCTAAGATGGGGGTCTTCCCAGATAAAATAGCGGGTTGTTCAATAGGTGCTCTTGTGGGGGCTGCCTATGCAAATGGTCACCTAGAAGAGCTTGAGCAGTGGGTACGTAGCTTTAGCAGTTGGGATGTACTTGGCTTGATGGATCTGAGCTGGGGTAAAGGCGGACTTATCGGTGGTGAGCGTGTCTTTGACCTCTTACAGAGACGCATTGGTGATCTACAGATTGAAGACTTAAACAAGCCGTTTGCGGCGGTCGCGACCGACTTATATTCTGGCCAAGAGATATGGTTTAGGGAAGGGGACTTACGCCATGCTGTGCGCGCATCTTGCTCTATGCCAGGTATTTTACCGCCAGTGAAAGTGGGTGAGCGTTGGCTAGTCGATGGCGCTGTCGTCAACCCTGTGCCAGTTTCTGTTAGTCGAGCCATGGGCGTAGATTTAGTGATAGCTGTGGATCTTCACGGGTTACGTCGTGGGCGGATGCAAGTTTTACCTGTCAGTATGAAGAGTAATAAGCCAACGATAGAAGAAGTGCAAGAAGCTGAGCAGCACCAAGACAAAGGGTTTACCGATCTCTTGGCTCGAGGTCGTGACTATATTACCGGTCTAACAGATAAATTCTCTTTGGGCCATAAAGCGGGCACACCTCAAAACCCCAACCCTGGAATGCTGGCAGTGATGTCGCAATCTATGGATATTCTAGAGCAGCGCCATAAAAGAGCGCGTTTGATGGGCGATCCGCCAGATATCTGCATTGTGCCGGATATGGGGGATATAGGTACTATGGAGTTTCACCGTGCCGAAGAGGCGATAGCTGCGGGTGAAGCCGCGGTTGAGAAAGTCGCGCATTTGATTGAGGCTGCACTGGCTCAACATACGGCGTAAATTTGCGATGAGTTCTAATACCAATCGGTATAAGCAAAAAGGGCCATTGGCCCTTTTTACTTTGATTGAGTATTGGCGCTATAGGCCGAATTTAAGCCAGTTTTACCACCATTTTACCGCGGTTTTTACCTTCAAACAGCCCAATAAATGCATTGGGGGCATTTTCTAAACCCTCATAAATAGTTTGCTCGGCATGCACTTTGCCTTCGGCTAGCCATTGTCCCATCTGCTTTGCAAACTGGGGGTAATGGTCCCAATGTTCGAATACGATAAAGCCTTCAATTTTTAACTTTTTAATAATGATCTGTGCAAGATTGCTGGGGCCAGGAGTGGGCGTCGTGTCATTGTACTGGGCTATCATGCCACACACGGCGATTCGGCCGTGATCTTTCATATGATTGAGTGCAGCGCTGAGGTGTTCACCCCCAACATTTTCAAAATAGACATCAATCCCTTCTGGCGCAGCTTTGCCAAGTGCTATGTCTAGATCGCCACAGGTTTTATAGTTAATCACTGCGTCGACACCTAATGAGGTGAGATATTGTACCTTTTCGTCCGAACCAACAGAGGCAACGACACGGGCTCCCATGAGTTTTCCTATTTGCGCCACTACACTGCCTACTGCGCCAGAAGCTGCAGAGACAAATAGGGTTTCACCTGCTTTTAATTGTGCAATACGATTGAGACCGGTCCAAGCTGTCATGCCAGGCATACCGAGAACACCGAGGAAATGCGACTCTGAAATTGGCGTATCGGGCAAAACCGTGATATCTGAACCGTCACTAACAAAGTGACTGCGCCAGCCAAGCATACTGCTGACTTTACTGCCAATGGGGAAATTAGGGTTGAGAGACTCGATGACTTCACCAATTGCGCCGCCTTCTAATACTTTTCCTATCTCGAAAGGCGCAATGTAACTTTTTCTGTCAATCATACGACCACGCATGTAAGGGTCGACAGACATCCATAAATTTTTGACTAGGAACTCACCTTGCTTTATGGAGGAGAGCTGTTCTTCCGCTTGGACAAAGTTATCGGCGCTAGGCATGCCTTCAGGGCGAGACTTCAATTGAATTTCTTGGATATTCATGTCATTCCTTAATTTGATTTGTGCGCAAAGTAATTGTCAGTATCATAGGCTGGTAAAATTTATTTTGCAATTACTTTGCGCGCCAACTATTTGGTGGCAAATAGCCTGCTAACAAACAGATTGTGCACAAGCTAGTTTCAACCCTAAATGTGAGTTAATATTAGCGGCATTCCTGACTTGCCTAAGCTTAACTGCTGTGACCAACAACGACTCAAACAATACTGCCGATCCCAGTCTTTCTGATAACGTTTGCTTTGCGCTTTATACTGCGGCAAACGCCTTGATGAGAGCCTATAGGCCGTTACTGGAACGGTATGAGCTAACGTATCCCCAATATTTAGTGATGCAGTCTTTGTGGTTGCATGACAGAGTGAGCCTGACACATATATCTAGATCCACACGTCTCGATATGGGCACATTAACACCTATTGTTAAACGCCTTGAAGCTAAAGGATTTTTGCAGCGCCTAGCCGATGAAACCGATGAACGTAAAAAGGTGATTGTACTGACAGAAGCTGGCCATAAGCTTAAGTTGGAAGCCTTGGCGCTAAAGCAAACCTTGCTTGATAAGGTCAATATGACCGACGAGCAAGTGGAGTCACTAAGAGCCTTATGTCTCTCTTTAACCCATGAGTTGACGCAAAAATAATCAGTTGGTTTTCAAGTCGATAAGTCGGCACGTTAAATGCTTTAACGAGGTAATTATCATTTAACGCCGGCTTTTTGACGATGAATCTACTTAGCAGTATCAACACCGCAGTAAACACCAATACGCTATCTGATGCCTATGGCGTGAATAATGGCCAGTCAAATGTTGCTAATACCGAAAATGTCACTGCCCAAGGGGCTAAGACGACTCAAGTCGCCGCTACAGAGCTGACAAAGAGTGACAATACCTTAGTGTTGTCGGGCCGTGCCGAGCGAGCGCAAAAAATCGAAGCGATGGCAAATGACTTCTTTAAAGGCGGGACTTTCACCTCGGCGCAATTGCCTGCCCTTATCCAGCGACTGTATCAAGATGGTATTTTATCTGAAGGGCAGTTGAACCGCTTGTCTAATAGTGGCTTTGAAATTCCGCCTGCCGATGAACAATCGCTAGCTGACTTTATTGATGAGCAACGCGCAGGCTTGAGCGATAGTGAAGACGACAAAAAGCTAGCTGCGATGTTAGATGATGCAAAGTGGGTCATGGGAGCGATGGATATCTCTCAATCGCCATTAGTTGCTCAGAAAGCTAACCGTGTTTCAAGTCATATCACCGAGTTGTTAAATTCTGAAAAACCTCTGAGTGAAGCCCAAGCTAATCAGTACAAAGGGCTTAAATCTTTGATGCAACTCGCTTCTATGACGGGCGAGCATCAGCAAGAAAATGGTCAGCTCAACAGCTACCTTGCCTTGGCGAAAAGGCATTAGATTTTTATCCACAATTTATACCTCAATTATCCTGTTACTAGCCCGCTTCTAGGTCGCCGTCAAGGGCATATTTTTAGATAAGCGGGTTTATAGACAGAACTGTTTTCTTATTGTCTTCCTCTTTTAAAAGTATGATCTGGATCAATGTATCCGTTCTTATTTTATAGCTTAATGCGCCACATATTGTGATTTATAGAAAAAGCAGCACTATATGTAGTGTTGCTTTGATTAGCGAGCCGAAGAGGATTTATACAATGCCAGTGGTTATTAAACGGGATGGTTACCGTACGCCTTTTGACGAAACAAGGATTAAAGATGCCGTGATAGCAGCTGCTAACTCGGTAGGTATTGAGTGCGCTGAATATGCACAACAAGTTGCAGAAAAAGTAAGTCAAACTGTATCTGATTTAGAAGAAGTGAACATTCACGATCTACAAGATTCAGTTGAAAACTTGCTGATGGAAGGCCCACATAAATCTTTGGCGCGTGTTTACATTGAATACCGTCATGATCGTGACATTAAGCGCGAAGTTAGCAGCCGCCTAAATAAAGAGATCCGTGGTCTGGTTGAGCAAAGCAATGCCGCTTTGTTAAACGAGAACGCGAACAAAGACTCTAAAGTGATCCCGACTCAGCGCGATCTTTTAGCGGGCATTGTGGCTAAGCATTACGCCAAGTGCCACATTCTGCCAAAAGACGTGGTTGCAGCCCATGAGTCTGGTGAGATCCATTACCACGACTTAGATTATGCGCCGTTCTTCCCAATGTTTAACTGTATGCTAATCGATTTAAGCGGCATGTTAACCCAGGGCTTTAAGATGGGTAACGCAGAAATTGAAACACCTAAGTCGATTTCTACAGCAACGGCTGTTACCGCGCAGATCATCGCTCAAGTGGCGAGCCATATCTATGGCGGCACCACCATCAACCGTATCGACGAAGTATTAGCGCCGTTCGTTGCTAAGAGCTATGACAAGCATTACCAAGTGGCTCTGACTTGGGGCATTACTGATGCTAAAGCGTTTGCCACAGCACAAACAGAGAAAGAGTGTCACGACGCATTCCAGTCATTAGAGTATGAGGTGAATACTCTGCATACCGCTAATGGCCAAACGCCATTCGTAACCTTCGGATTTGGTCTAGGCACCTCTTGGGAGTCACGCTTAATTCAACAGTCTATGATGAAGGTGCGTATTGCTGGTCTTGGTAAGAACCGTAAAACTGCGGTATTCCCTAAGCTGGTATTTGCTATTCGTGATGGCATTAACCACAAGACTGGCGATTGTAACTACGATATCAAGCAGTTGGCGCTGAAGTGTGCGTCGACTCGTATGTATCCAGATATCCTCAACTATGAGCAAGTAGAAAGAGTTACAGGCTCGTTCAAGACACCTATGGGTTGCCGTAGTTTCCTTGGTACGTTTGAGCAAGATGGCGAGCTAGTTCATGAAGGCCGTAACAACCTCGGTGTTGTCAGCCTTAACTTGCCACGTATTGCACTAGAAGCAAATGGTGATGAAGCCGAATTTTACCGTATTCTAGATCAGCGTCTACTTATCGCTCGTAAGGGCTTAGATACACGCATCGCGCGTCTAGAAGGCGTTAAGGCTCGCGTCGCACCAATCCTATATATGGAAGGTGCTTGTGGTGTGCGTTTACGCGCCGATGATGATATCTCTGAGATCTTTAAGAACGGCCGCGCATCGATCTCTTTGGGTTATATCGGATTACACGAAACCATTAATGCACTTTATGGCACTGAAGAGCATGTTTACGACAGTGAATTGCTGCGTGAAAAAGCTATTGAAGTGATTAAGTACATGAAGCAAGCGACTGAAGACTGGAAGAAAGAGTCTGGTTACGCGTTTAGCTTATACAGCACACCAAGTGAGAACTTGTGTAGCCGTTTCTGTGCCCTAGACACTAAAGTATTCGGTGTTGTTGATGGCGTGACAGCTAAGGGCTATTACACAAACAGCTTCCATTTGGATGTTGAAAAGCAAGTTAACCCTTACGACAAGATCGACTTTGAACAGCCATACCCTGAGCTAGCGAATGGTGGCTTTATTTGCTACGGCGAGTTCCCTAACATGCAAAATAACGTTGAAGCGTTAGAAGATGTGTGGGATTACAGCTATAGCAGAGTGCCTTATTATGGTACTAATACCCCAATCGATGAGTGTTACGACTGTGGTTATACAGGTGAGTTTAGCTGTACTAGCAAAGGCTTTACCTGTCCAAAATGTGGTAACCATGAGCCAAGCCGTGTATCGGTAACACGGCGTGTATGTGGCTACTTAGGCAGCCCTGATGCAAGACCATTTAACTATGGTAAGCAGGAAGAAGTTAAGCGTCGCGTTAAGCACTTATAAGCTGCTGCTCGCTCTCTAAATAAAAAGGTGCTGTTATCAGCGCCTTTTTTATCTCTTTAGCTGGAATGAGTTAATAATGAATTATCATCAATATTATCAAACAGATGTTATTAATGGGCCGGGTACACGTGCCACCCTTTTTGTCTCGGGTTGCGAGCATCAGTGCCGCGGCTGTTACAATCAGTCCACTTGGAATCCCTGTTCAGGACATCTATTTGATGAGCAGATGCAGCAACGCATTATTGATGATCTAAATGATGAGCGTATTAAGCGCCGCGGTCTATCGCTATCAGGAGGCGACCCGCTATTTCCAGCCAATTTAGAGGCGATATTGTCACTAGTTAAGCGGGTGAGAGAGCAATGCCCTGGTAAAGATATCTGGCTGTGGACAGGTTATACCTTAGGGAATTTGAGCGCCGCACAGCAAGAGATAGTCGACATAGTCAACGTTGTTGTAGATGGCAAGTTTGAGCAGTCTCTTGCCGATCCTAGCTTATTATTTAGGGGCAGCAGTAACCAAGAAATCCACTATCTCAGATAAGCTTGCTATAAACCTAGGCAAAATGGCCTTGGATACTGTTATAATGTGGCAATTAATGGCAAAACAGCATCAGTTAACTGAGGCTGTTTTTGTTTCTAGACGTGTTATTTAGATTTGAATTTAAGGTTTGTAAATGAATTTAAAGCAGGAGCTGCAAACGCTCAACGATAAGTTAGACAGATTTCGTCGTAAGCTAGCAGCCGCTGAAAAGCGTGGTGACCCGACTGTTATTATGCAGTTTAAGCAGGAGATTGCTGCTTTAACTAAACGTATTAGTAGCGTTAAAGGTCAGCAAACACGTGAGCTGAGTAAGCAAGGTAGCACTGTTTCTGGCCTCAAATTTAGTCGAGTGCTAACGAAAACCGAACAGGCTGACATGGGTAAATTGAAAAAGTCAGTAAAGGGCTTGGTCGTTGTACACCCTATGACAGCTTTAGGTCGTGAAATGGGCATTAAGCAAGTGACAGGCTTTGCACCTAAAGAGTTTTAAGCGCTTTTTGTTATTCATTTAGTGAGCCGCTTCAAGGTTATCTTTAAGCACTGGGCTTATGCTGACTCAAGTTTAGTCTATGGCGAATTAATTAGCGTTTAAGTCATAGGCTGATTGAATCATTGAGCTAGCAAGAGTATCGTCTCAAGCATTTATTTTCTTTATCAGGACGTTTGCAGTCTCATGGAATGAGAGTTGTCGTTAAGGTTTTTTCATGTCGATTAAATATATCGCGTCTTCAAAATTACCGACCCCTTGGGGTGTTTTCGAAATGCATGGCTTTGAAGATAGCGAGACAGGTAAAGAGCACGTAGCGCTTACCTTTGGTACATTTCCCCCAGACACACCTATCCTTGGGCGTATTCATTCGGAATGTTTAACTGGTGATGCGCTATTTAGCTTACGTTGTGACTGTGGTTTTCAGCTACAAACAGCGATGCAAAATATCGCCGAAGAGGGGCAAGGGTTTATTCTTTATTTGCGCCAAGAGGGTCGTGGCATCGGTTTGCTTAATAAAATCCGTGCTTATGAACTGCAAGATCAAGGTGCGAATACCGTCGAAGCTAACGAGCGTTTAGGCTTTGAGGCCGATATGCGTAAATATGACATGATCATCCCTATGATGGAAAAGATCGGTGTCGATAAAGTACGCTTAATGACCAATAACCCGCGTAAAGTGAAGGCGATGCAAAGCTTTGGCTTAGAAGTTGTTGAGCGAGTGCCATTGCAAGTGGGCAAGAACCGCTATAACGAAGGCTACCTCAAGACTAAGTCGACTCAGCTGGGGCATATGATGTCTGAGCATCACTTTATCGATGGCGACAAAGACTGAGTTTGATAGGGAAAGCCTTAATTTTTTTGGCTTTTCCCCTGCTATATCGCTATATTCGGGTTATCTATTAGAGTTTAATTAAATTTAAAATCGATCTATGACCCGTTTACGAGTCCTTTCTGTTTTGCTGCTATTAATTGGTTTACCTGTTGGTGCGGAAACTGATTACAGCCACTATGCTTTCTCGAACTATTTGGGCAGCGGTATCTACCGCACTGCTGGCCAAAATGCGACAGTCGTTAATATTCCACTCAGTTTTGATCTTGAGCGCTCCGAAGAGGAGTCTTTGGTATTACGAACGCCGATATCTATGGGGTTCTTCAATTTTACTTGGAGTGACTTACCAGACGGTGAATTCCCTTCGAGTGTTGGTACCCTAAGCGTTACCCCAGGGCTCGAGTACAGGGTAAAAAATGCTGATAACCATGAGTTTCAAACTTACGCCGATCTAGGTTTTGGCACTAACTTTACCAATGGCAACGATGTTGTTATCTATTCGGCTGGCATGTCTAGCCTGCTCAACTTTGATTTTGGTGATAGTAACCCCCTGTGGGTGAACCGAATCTTTTTTGCTGGCTATAGCACCTTAAATGATGGTGCGAGTGAAACTTACTCTGCGGTGCAATCGGGTGTCGATATCGGGACAAATTACTTTTTCCAGATGGGGGGAGTCGAAGCTGAGCCCCGTTTTTTTGTTGCGGGCTATTGGTATTTCGATCGCTTAAAGTTCACCACACCATTTGAAGAGGATGTGCTGGTGGCCAGTAGCCTTGAGGTTGGTTTAACCTTTGCGTTTTCCAAGCCAGTAGGCTGGGACTTAATTAATATTGAACGCTTTGGTTTAAGTTACCGCGCTGGCGATGGGGTTGAGGTATGGCGTTTAATTTTTGAATTCCCCATCTAGGTAGAGTGGCTTAACAAAAAGTTAAGCCACTACACTATGCGTTAGTTTAAATTGGGATTATTTACCCCAAATCTTTGCATTGATCTCAGGTAATGGTTCTTTCGATTTTTGCGGCTTATTAACAAACTCATCGTCAGAGCGCACTCTTGGCGCAGGTAAAGGCAGTTTGTTCATCTTTAAATAAAGGTATTCCACTTTATCTCTTGCCCATTGAGTTTTACGCAGAAACTTTAAACTCGACTTAATGCTTGGGTCATGATTAAAGCAGCGAATATCGATACGTCTACCTAATTCTTCCCAACCATAATGATCGACAAGATCCGTTAATAAGTCTTCGAGCTTAATGCCGTGGAGTGGGTTGTTTACTTGAGTCATAGTCTTATTGCAATTGTCTTGTTGGTACTTACCTGAATGAGTTAATTATATCAGCTTATTAATAACAGGTCTTGAGCTTAATATTGCAAAAAAAGAGAGCCGTACGGCTCTCTTTTGTAACGTCATTTGCTTGTTATTGGAAGCTTAGCTGCCATGAGTTTATGGTACCAACATCGCGTCGAGCACTGTCTACGGCTTTAAGTTTCCAGTCACCAGCCGAGTCTACACCCGACATATCGACAGTATATGTTTTAACGATATCGTTGGCACTGCCGCCACTATTGTCGTGCAGTACTGCGACTTGCCCCGATGGGCTATGAAGCTCTACTTGTAGATCGCCAATATAGGTGTGACTGATATCGATTTTTACTGAGACAGTACCTGAGTCACCTGTGCGAGCGGCTGAGATTGTACTCTCTACACCCACGCTGCTGTTATCTGGAATAGCGTAGCTATTGGTATTGGTGTAAGTTACCGCACCGCCTGTCTCTCCGCCGCCAGTGGACTCACTATAGCTAGCAACAAGGTTTACGCCACTAAAAGCGCTATAACCTTGAACCATCACATAATAGGTGCCAGTTTGCACATTTGTGATAGGGCATGACTCTGTGTTTCCTCCTTTCCAAGGACGGCAGTCATAGTTAGCCGTTGTCGGTGCTGCGCCATACTGCACATAGAGATCTGCGTCGCCGCTTCCGCCGCTCATATTAAAGCTCAGATCGGACGCACCTGCAGGAATATCAATGTAGTAATGCAGTTCATCACTCTTCGCGCCCGCAAGGTTTGTTTTTACCACACCGTTAACTAGCACATTGTCGCCAGGGCCTGATCCCGGATCGGTCGGGCCTGTACATGACTCATCGAGATAGGCCTTTGCTGCATCAGCATTGACTAGGCCAAAGCCGGTCTTGTTATCGCGTCCCGCTGTTTCAAGATCTTCAGCCGTTGCTTTAAGGGCTTCTCGGATCTGCGCGGCACTACACTGGGTATGGTGGCTCCAAACGAGTGTTGCCACCCCCGATACGTGTGGTGTGGCCATTGAAGTACCGTTATAGTACTCATAGTCTTCATTATCGGTATTTGTAACGGTAACGCTGCTGCCGATTTGATTTCTAAGTGCTAAGCCCGTTGCGCGATCTACCGAGACCGATACGATGGGCGCTTCATTACTACTGTCCACCAAGAAAGGGTTCTGTAAACCGGGCAGATCTGTATTACTGTAGACAATGGTTGCGCTTGCACCAGCAGCTTTACAGGCTTTAACGGCATTAATTTCTGGGTAGCTGCTACCTTGATTACCGACACGTTCGACTAAACAGATCTTGTTGCTCATATCGTCGCAATTAAATGTGCTGCCACTAACTGAACATTCAGCAAGTGTAGCGGTTACACTCCCAAGAATCGGTGAGCTAACATGACTAGAACCCGATTGAACATATCGATTATGGGGAACGACCCCGTTGTCAAAATATGACTGTCCCGCAACGGTGATATCGGCGAGGCGACCTTCGCCTCGGGTTACCGTTGATAAAATGGCCTCACCCGGGCCTGAGATCTCAACTTGGTCAGTGTATTGCGAGAATGCGGCATGGTCTTTATTGCTATCAACGGCAGCAACCGACATCACTGAATCGTATGAAGCGGGATAACTATGGCTACTGTTACCATCATTGCCAGCAGCTGCGATTAATAGCACGCCGTTGTCTGCGTGGGCGGCGAGAGCATTTCTTTCAGTATTACTTGAGCTTGAACCACCTAGACTCATGGTAACGACATGGGAGCCATTGTTTACGCAGGTATCCACCGCTGAAACAAGTGATGAGGAGTAGCCCCACCCATCTGAGTTAAATACCTTAATCACGTGGATATTGGCATTTTGGTTGGGCATGACACCGACAACCCCTTCATTGTTTGCTATGGCGGCAATGGTGCCGGCAACGTGGGTACCGTGAGCATTATTCGCGCCGGGCTCGAACCAATTTCCTGTGCCTGAATTATTTGTGCCAGAGACATTATTAGCGTTGAGATCGTTATGGCCACGATCATAACCCGAGTCGATAATGCAGATGGTGCGGTTGCCCGCTTGGCTATCGCTTAAAACAGTAGCGCCAACGTAGGTTTGCCCCCATGGTGTTGTTTCTGACAGCAGTCGACGTGGTACATCTTCTTCTACATAGTCGACATCGGCGCGAAACCTAAGTTCTTGTAGTCTTTTATTATCGAGTTTTACTGAGTAGCTATTACTGCGACCGATGCGTTTCATCTCTTTGGCTGCAACGCTGTTAAGTGCGCGGAAATGAGAGAAAACCTCATTGCTTCTTGGCTGGTATTGGGCATCTGCAATACCGTTACTCGATTGGGCAAAGCCGTTGATGCCATCGGCGCGCTTAAACTTAACGATATAGCGTTTGGGTAACGGGTTACCTGTACCCACTTGTGAACCGTTATTTAGTAGCTGAGGATCAAATGATGGGGCTGCATTTACACTCGCAGAGATCGCCAGCGAAAGTACAGAAAGCGATAACGCTGCTCTCGATATATTTTTTATTGTCATTACTGTCTTCCATGTCATTTAGAATATCTTGTTATTTTTAGTGCTACCTACAGAATATTATTCAAGTTTCTGTGGTTGCGGCGAGAAATGTATCTAGTCAAATGGTTTTTGTAAATGAATTGTTAACATGGTGGCGGGAAGGGACGGGGAATGGATAGATTTCTTTACGCGAATAATTATTTTACTACTTTAGCTTTGGGGTAAAACTTTATGCTGCTTATTTGCTTTTTTATGCGTCTGTTAGGGTGGGGGGACATGATTGGATATAATAGTCTTTATTGCTAAATTAGTTGAGGCTAAATGTAAGTGCATGAAATTACGATATAAACATAACTCAAGGTTAAAGTTATAACTTATACCTAAATGGAATCTAGGTTTTGGTTTTATCTATTGGTTTTTGGCTTTTTATAGATTTTTGTGAGGTTTAAGTTTGTAATTTAGTTATAAGCACTGTTCGACTTTGTTTTTGGAGCCGGGAGTAAGCTCTCAGAAACAAAAAACCTAAAATAAAAATATTTTAGGTCTTTTATTAAACTTTAAGCTGAACTACTGTTTCTGGCTCATTAGCATCTGGTAGCCGCCGCCATTATAAACGTTAGTGTAGCCTTCGCGGACTAACATCTGGTTAGCGATTCCGCTGCGATTGCCACTACGGCAATAAACCACTACAGAACGGTCCTTTGCGATTTGCTTGTTGCTAAAGGCGGTATTAATTTGCTCATAAGGTATATTGATGGCGTTTGGTAGGTGTCCCTGAGCAAACTCTTCTGGCGTGCGAACGTCAACGACTAAAGCACCAGCCTCAATCTTTTGCCAAGCAACTTTAGCGTCTTGATCTGCGGCCGATGCCAAAGAGCTAAACATTATTAGTAAAACACTTAGCCCTAATAACCAAGCTAGGTTTTTAGGCAGTTTATGCTGTGAATTAAAAGCGTTACTCATCAATATACCTTTATCTATCGTTATTTAATTTTTATTGGCAGTGGCTAGCTGAGCTTCAGATTTAAAGCCTAACTTGCGCATAATTATTGCTGCCGGACAAAATCCAGTATAGGCGCTTTGAAATAAATTAGCTCCAACAAAAACGGTGAGCCAGATAAAATTATCATTAATCCATACAGTTAGGACTATTGATAGTAAAACCATAAAACCTGCAAATGCCATAATGGCGCGTTCAATTGACATAATTACTCCTTGTATACTGATTGATTAAGTGACGATGACGGTGTGTACCGCCATCGTTAACATTACTGATAGCGCTTTCTCATTACTGCGTAATAAAGCACTGGGATCACCACGAGCGTTAATAGGGTGGAAATTAAGATGCCGAAGATAAGGCTTATGGCAAGCCCGTTAAAAATCGGGTCATCTATGATAAATAGCGCACCTATCATTGCCGCAAATGCAGTTAACATGATGGGTTTAGCCCTAACGGCCCCTGAGTGGATAACTGCTTGCTCAAAGGGGATGCCTGCAGCGGTTTCTTGATGAATAAAGTCCACCAAAAGAATCGAGTTACGAACTATAATCCCCGCAAGGGCTATCATTCCTATCATAGAGGTGGCGGTAAATTGCGCACCGAGTAAGGCATGGCCTGGCATTACTCCAATGATGGTTAATGGAATAGGCGCCATGATAATCAGCGGCACGCTATAAGACTTAAACTGAGCAACAACTAGCAGGTAGATGGCAATCATGCCCACTGCATAAGCAATACCCATATCGCGGAAAGTTTCATAGGTCACTTTCCATTCTCCATCCCAGAGTACCGCGACACTATCGAGTCCACTAGGCTGGCTGATGAAGTGCTGTTCAAAGTCAAAATTAGAGTCTAAAGCTGAGCCTTGCGTCCCCTTTATCTGACCTACCATATCGAACATGCCGTACAGCGGACTGTCCAAGGGACCTGCCATATCGGCAACTACCATGATCATCGGGATCATATTTTTATGGATAATTGGAGTATCGATATTGCCTTTGACGATTCTAACTAATTCAGAGACAGGAATGGCTTGGCCACTGCTGTTGCGCAGCGTCAGGTTCAATACTTGTTCTAAATCAACCTTGGCTCCCTCTTGAAGCTGAATTTTAATCGGCACTGGGTGTTTCTGATTCTCCTTGTGGAGATAGCTAATGTTCTTACCACCGACAGCAGTCGAGACTAAGTCAACAATTTGGCTGTAGGGAACACCAAGCAAGCTAGCTTTGCTTCGGTCTATCATCACTTGCCATTTTGATGCTGACTCCGGTAAGAATATATCGATATCGACCACATCTTTGGTCTCTTTAAACAGCCCAAGTAACTGATTAGCGGCTTGCTCACGAATGGCTTCACTGGGACCATAAACTTCGGCCAAAATTGGCGACCAAACAGGTGGTCCCGGTGGCACTTCAACCACTTTCACGTTGGCATTGTACTTGTCACCAATTGCCTGCAGTGGTGCTCGCACCGATAGTGCGATGCTGTGACTATCTCTGTCTCTATGTTTTTTATCGACTAAATTAACCTGAATATCACCTAACTCCTGAGTTTGGCGCAGGAAGTAATGACGTACTAAACCATTAAAGTTCATCGGTGCACTGGTGCCTGCGTAGAGCTGATAATTATCCACCTCTTCTACTTGATTAAGGTAACGGCCTAACTCTTTGAGTGCTTTTTGTGTCTGCTCAACGGGGGTGCCTTCAGGCAAGTCAACCATCACTTGAAACTCTGACTTGTTATCGAAGGGCAACATCTTCAGTACTACTAATTTTGCCATGGGTAGCACAACGGCTCCCGCGATGAGGATGAAAATCCCCGCCGCTAAGCCCAGTCTTGCCTTTCTGGCATTTTTACCTCGAACAAAGGGACCAATTAAACGGTTAAACAGTTTAAACATGAACCCTTGTGCTTGTTGCTCTTCGTTGTGTGAGGGCTGAGAGTGCTTTAGGAGTTTTCGGCTTAACCAAGGGGTGATCATAAATGCCACCGCAAGAGAGATAAGCATTCCCATACTGGCATTGATCGGTATTGGGCTCATATAGGGCCCCATCAAGCCTGATACAAAAGCCATCGGCAGTAGTGCTGCGATCACAGTAAAGGTTGCTAGTATGGTTGGGCCTCCAACCTCGTCAACGGCGACAGGAATTAGCTCTGAGAAAGAACGTTTGCCCATTGCCATATGCCGGTGAATGTTCTCAACAACAACGATGGCATCATCTACTAATATGCCGATGGAGAAAATGAGCGCAAACAGCGATATTCGGTTGAGCGTGAAGCCCCAAGCCCAAGAGGCAAACAGGGTCAGTGCCAAGGTGATGATGATAGCAATACCTACTACAACAGCCTCTCTGACACCCATTGTCATTAAGACCAAAATAACTACTGCGGCGGTAGCAAACACTAACTTTAATATCAGAGTGTTAGCTTTGTCTCCAGCGGTTTCACCATAATTGCGTGAGACAGTGACTTCGACGCCCTCAGGTATGAGCACATTTTGCACTTTATTCACTCTATCCATGATAACGTTGGCCACATCGACGGCATTTTTGCCCGGCTGCTTACCTATGGCGATGGTTACCGCGGGGTAGATTTCTTGCTTGTCGCCATGCCATGCACTTTTTACAGGCAGATCTGCATTGAGGGTAATATCGGCAAAGTCAGCTAGAAAGATAGGGCTAGAGTGTCCGTCACTGTCTTGTTTCACTGCAACGACTAGCTGCTTTACGTCTTCAATATTTTGTAAGAACTGGCCAGCTTGGACCTTTATCTCCTGATTGCCTTGAACCAGCGAACTTGGCATCGAGATATGGTTGTTATTGCTGAGGCTTTGATTTATTTCATCAAATGAGACATTGAAATAGTTCATCTTAACCGGATCGATTCTCACGTTGAGGCTAAGTTGATGATCGCCTACAGAGCTAATCTCTCTTGTGCCTGGGATCCTCTTTATCTCGGTTTCTAAGCCGTTAGCGACATGGGTCAGCATTTCGGCTGAAATCGAACTGTCTTTCGACCATAGGGTGAGACTTACAATCGGTACGTCATCGATACCGCGGGGTTTTATCAACGGCTCACCGACACCTGCTGCGAGCGGCAGCTTGTCTAGATTTGAGTAGATTTGATTGTAGAGCTTTACAATGGCATCGTTGCGAGCAACGCCAACCTCAAAGACCACGATGAAGAGTGCACCGTCTGGTTGTGAAAATGAGTAGAGGGTGTCTATACCTTTAATTTCAGAGATTATCTGCTCGGTTGGCAGAGTAACTAAGCTTTCCACTTCACGGGGCGTTGCGCCTGGGAAGGGGACAAATACGTCGGCAAAGGTAACATCGATTTGCGGCTCTTCTTCTTTAGGGGTAACGATAACCGCAAAAATTCCCAGTAATAAGCCTAATAGCGCCAATAATGGGGTGATAGCACTGGATTGAAAGGCGTTAGCAATGCGCCCTGAAATACCTAAATTCTGTTGAGTTGGCATATGAAGTATCCTAATTCCTAATTACAGCTTCCAGTTATCGCACTATGGCTTGTGGCTTTGTTTAAGCATTAATAGGGCGTGATAGGCATCTTTGGCCACCAGATCGCCATCGGACAATCCGGCTAAAATCTCAACATTGCCATTATCCGCAAGTCCGGTTCTGACTTGATTTAACACCCATTTATCATTTTGCTGAATATAAACTGCGCTTAACTCATTCATGGTGATCAGTGAAGACTCTGGTACGAATATGGCGCTTCGACTGCCGCTGATGAATTGGGCCTTGATAAGGCTTCCAGGGATTACGCCATCGACATTATCTGGCAAGTTAATGCGCACTTTATAGCTATGACTTTTAGGGTCAACAAAGGTGAACAATGTTAACTGGTCACTGTTAATCTGCTTACCGTTGGCTAAGGTTAATTTGAAGTTAGGTTGCTGCTTTAGCGCTTCAATGTAGCGTTGGGGAATTTGGGTCACGGCGCGCATCTGACTTAATGAGTAGCCTGAGTATAAGGCTTGGCCTGGGCTTACCGTCTCACCCTCTTCGACATGCCTTTGGGTAACAATACCTGCAAAGGGGGCGCTGACTAAGGTGTAGTTTAGAGACTCGCGAGCTTGAGTGATTTTGGCTTTCGCGGCACTGACTGCCTGCTGTGAAGATTTTGCATTGGCCTCTGCTTCATCCATTTCACCTTTGGAGATGGCGCCTTTTGGAAACAGTGCTTGATAACGAGTTAGCTGCTGCTGCGCTTCTACATTGACAGCGCTAGCTTTGGCGTAATCGGCTTCTGCCGCTGCAAGCTGTGCACCTTGCTCCTTATTGGTGATCTCCAGTAGTGGTGCACCTTCGGCAACTAGGTCATTGATGTCGTAGTTGAGCTTAATAATACGTCCAGAAGTTTGTGCTGACACTGTCGCGGCTTTTGTTGGCTCGACAACGGCGTCCAACTGCACCCAGTTAGGGTAGGGTTTCAGGCTTACTGATATCGGCTCTATAGGTAGAGTCTCGGCCATTGCTGACAGACTTATAAAGGGGAGAGAGCTAATGAGTAGGTAGCCAAAGATGGTATTTTTCATATTATAGTGCACCAAAATTAATCCATGAGATAATTCTAATGGATGTGGTTTTTATCTGCAATAATTATTTATTAGAAAAATACGATGGATAGGTTTTGTGATTAACAGCCGCTACTTTATATGGGGCGGTGGCAACAGAGCGTAGAAGAATTTTAGTTAAACAGTAGCAGACGAAAAGGCTTAACCTAAGTTAAGCCTTTTTGCTATCAGTGAATTGAATCTTGAGCGTTAATCGTTCAGATAATAGGTTAATGTTGAAACGATACGCACTTTCTTTATGTAGGGGGTGTTGCTGTCTCTGTCATTGATACTAAATTGCCCTTGAGACGCCTTCTTAATTTTGCCTAGTTTAGAATCGGAATCTATAGCGAATTTTTCAGCAACCTGTCGAGCATTTTGAGTTGCTGATTGAATCATCTCAGGCTTGACCTTGTTTAACTCGGTAAATAAAAACTGTGCTTTGCTGTTGTAGTCTTGATCTGAGATTGCAATACCATCTTTCGCAAGACTAAGCATACTGGTGCGGGTAGTGAGTAAGAGATCCACGTTGTTGGTATACAGAGAAATGGAGATCTTGGCCGCATAACGGTATTTCACATTCGGGTCGACGTAACCTTGTGCTTGCCTGTCTTCGATTGCAGGAAGGGCGACGGTAATTTCATCTTCGCTAAAGCCTTGTTGTTTTAGGAAGTCGACGACTCTGTCAGTTTTAGTCTGTACGGTTTGGTAGAGGTTATTGAGATCGTTGTCGACTTCGGTAAAGCGAATAGGCCAAATGGCAACATTGGCTCGAACCTCTTTTTCGGCTAGGCCTTTTACCGTGACGGTTCGCTCCATTGCTTTCATTTTTAGTAGTTTATCGCCAATGGTATTGCCTAACATGATAAGACCAAAACAAAGTAGGCTACCTAAGATCAGGGCTGAGGGGGTATTGGTTTTCGACATAGCTTACTCAATTCCAATTGATGTTTGATTAACGTTAACAAGAATATCCTTGAGAAGACAATGAAATTAGCTTAATAAATGCGCAATAAAAAAGCCGCATTGGTATGCGGCTTTGTTATCTAGATACTATCTACAATTAAGCGGTTAGCTTAAAACTTGTAGTTGTACTGGATTGAGTAGTACGTCGCGTTTGACGTCGTTGTCGCGTGTACTGTTCCTAGATCAGAGCCAAGAATTGGCATCTCTTGGCTAACAAGATCTAACACAGAGCTATGCTCAGTTAGCTGTGTTTCTTCACCTCGAACAAATGCAATACCGAAGTCTAGGCTAGTATTCTTTGACAGGTTGTAAGTCGCACCCATGGTGTACCACTGACGGTCTGAATCTGGAATAGAGATAGAGCTCACTTCGCCAACAACACCTTGGTCGAACATGTAGCCTGCACGTAGGGTCCACTTATCGTTTAGCGTGTATGTTCCACCGACGCTGAATAACCATGAGTCATCCCAAGCGTATTTCTTTAGCTGTGCTTCTGCAGGGTCAGTAACTGTGATCTCATGGAAATCGCCCCAAGTTGTCATTTGCGCTGTGTAGTGTAGTGCAAATGTGTCTGTTAACTGGTGGAAACCAGCAACTTGGAAGATATCTGGAATTGGAATGTTGATCTCTTCGAATTCTGTAACACCAAAGTTAACAGTGCCATCGGCCGTAAACTCTGGGCTGAAACGATAGCTAACACCTAAGCGGTGATCGGCATTGATCTCGTATACCGCGCCAACAATACCACCGAAAGCGATACCTTCTGCATCAACATCGACAAGGTCAACTGGGACAAAAGAGCCATCTTGGCCTAATGGTAATTCACCTGAGCGGGTAAGTGTGCCTGAACCATAGATCACATCAAGGCCTGCACCCACACTGAAGTGGTCATTGATACGGTATGAAGCACTTAGGTTGAAGTTGATTGTGGTTACTTCAGTCTTACCAAGTAGATCCACTGGCGCAGGAATTTCTGCTGTGCCACCTAAAATAGACTTAGGCTGTGATAGCTCACTAGTATCTGTACCAGTACCGAAGTTACTGAACATAGCCACACCGTAGGCAAACTTATCATTTACTGGACTAACATAGTAAAAGTTTGGAATAACTTTAGCTTCAGCAGCATCGTCTACGCTACCGTAGTGTAGTTCACCAATGTTTGAGTTAACGAATACATCGCTTACTTCTACCTGTACGTCAGCGTAAGTTAGGCCCATTGAAAGTTGTTTTTGATCAAACAATGCCATCGCAGCTGGGTTACGTGAAAGCACTGATGCGTTGTCAGCGATAACGGCGTCACCTGCAAATGCACGGCCAATACCAGTTGCTGACTGGCTGTTTAGTTGGAAACCTGCAGCCATTGTTTGAGTACTTGCTAGAGCAACTGATACAGCAATAAGAGTCTTGTTGAAAATCTTCATTATTATCATCTCTATTATATTTTGGTCTTGCTTATTTTGGGGCTAATTTCATGATTAGCGGCAAGATCCACTTATTAGACCAGTGCATAGTAGGGAGATGTGTGCAAGCTAACAACTCCGACCAGAAACGATTTATTGTTAAGTATTAGTTAATTGTTGCGCGTTTTTTTGGCTCGTAATTAGCTGAGTAATTAAAATAGACGGCAGAATGTATAGCCAGTAGAGGCTTTGGACACAGAGGCGGTTTGATTTCGGGTTAATGAGATGTAACTGAGTGCCGAAAAAGGAGGCGGTCGGTAAAAATAAAAAAAGCGTACAAGTGTACGCTTTTTATCTGTTTTGCCTTTTATTACAGCTATAGCTTTGCTTGGAAGCTATCGAACTGCTGTTTTATTGTCTCTGATGGGCTTTTCATTTTACTGACTATCACACCCGTTAGCGTGGCTAGAATAAAGCCAGGCAGGATTTCGTAGATGTCAAAAATATGGCCAGTAAGCTGCTTCCAAATAACCACCGTAAGTGCGCCAACAACAATTGTCGCCACAGCACCATTACGGCTATAACCGCGCCAGAATAGAGATAACAATACGACTGGTCCGAAGGCGGCACCAAAACCTGCCCATGCATAGCTAACAAGACCTAATACGCTGCTTTCAGGGTTTAGGGCAACAACACCAGCAATGATGGCAATTGCCAATACGCCAATACGGCCGACTAGCATTAGTTCTTTACTTGTTGCCTGTGGGCGTAGCCACTTCTTATAGAAGTCTTCGGTGATCACACTAGAACAAACCAATAGCTGCGAATCGATAGTACTCATGATGGCCGATAAGATAGCGGCAATCAACAAACCACCAATCCATGGGTTAAAGGCTGCGTGGGCTAAGTGAATAAATACCGTTTCTGGGTTAGATAGGGGCTCAGATGCAAAGTAAAGGCTGCCGGCGATACCTGTTGCCAACGCACCGGCTAGGGCTAGAAGCATCCATCCCATTGCGATGCGACGAGAGACAGGAATATCCTCTGGTGACGCGATAGCCATGAAGCGAGAAATAATATGTGGCTGACCAAAGTAGCCTAGGCCCCAAGCGAGAAGCGATACGAAACCAATCAAGGTGGTTTTTTCATTGAACATCGATAGCATTGCTGGGTCGATGCTTTCCAAGCCTGCTTGTGTCTCTGGCTGGCTAAAAATTGCAACTGGTACAATTAATAGTGCGATAAGCATCAGGCAACCTTGGAAAAAGTCGGTCCAACTAACGGCAAAGAAGCCACCAACAAAGGTATAAGCAACGATAATCGTAGAACCAATAAGCAGCGCTAAGGTGTAATCAAGACCAAATACTTTTTCAAATAAGATGGCACCGCCAACCATGCCAGATGAAGCGTAGAAGGTGAAGAAAACTAAAATGGTGACAGCAGAAACGAGTTTTAATATTCCTTTATTATCTTCAAAGCGTTTTTCAAAGAAATCGGGCAGGGTAAGCGCATTGTCTGTGAACTGGGTATAAATTCTGAGTCGTTTAGCAACGAATAACCAGTTTAGCCAAGCACCGAACACTAAGCCAATACCAATCCATGCTTCGCCTAGTCCGCCTAGATATACCGCTCCGGGTAGACCTAAGAGTAACCAGCCTGACATATCGGATGCCCCCACGCTGAGCGCAGTTACTGCAGGTCCCATACCACGGCCGCCAAGAATGTAATCGTCTACAGAGTCTGTTGCTTTATAAGCCCATAAGCCTATACCCATCATAAGGGTAAGGTAGGCGATAAAAGTTATTAAAACTGGTAATTCAATTGTCATGTGTGATGCACGCTTCTTTTATTTTCAATTTGTGTGGGCGTTATGCTAGCAGATCTATGAGCTAACGCCCAATAAAGCGGAGAGATGTGATGAAGTTCTAACCAGCGATGTGCACTGAACATCGCTGGTTGTAAAGGTCGATTAGATAAATGTTTGCTTGATTTCGTTTTTCACGTAATTAAGATCTTCGTGTTGCTCACCGACTAGTAACATATAGGCATTATCGGTTTCAAAGCCCATTCCTTGGTATCTGTTATCGGCAAAAGCTTTATCAAGCACCATGCGATCTTCAAGCGGAACGATAAACAAGGTGACTTTTCCCTGCTCACCCTGCATCACTAGGTGCAAGCTCTGCACACCTTGAAAATCACAATAGGTACTGTAAAAGACTTTGCCTGGCTGCCTTGTGAACTTCATCTCGTTGGTTCCAGCAAGGGAAGCGAGTTGAAAGTTTACATCTTGAAACGGTACATCTTGATCAACTGTCAGTGCTGTTGTCTCATGATAAACATGGGCAAGGGCGTGCTGACCTAAATCAACCGGAGCCATTCTTAACAATGTAAATGTCATGCCCGCTAAAAATGCAACTGAGGCTACGAGGGCAAATGCGAACCCTGTTTTACGGCGCTGGGTATGGTGATGCTGTAGTTGCTGACCTAACAATAATTTTGCCGCTAGGTCGTCGGGTACATCTACCTTAAGGGCGCGATCAATTTTATTGTCTAAGCCTTTTAGATCACTTAAAAAAGCTTCTCTATCGGCAGATTCCATTGCAGCATCGAGAAAGTCTGGATCTTGGTTATTTGGGTCGCTATAAGCTTGGCGGCGAAATTGTAGCTCATCCATTGGAGTGCCCCCTGATTTGCGGTTGTTCAAGTTGATCCTTAAGTTGGTTTCTTGCTCTAAATAAACGAGTCATAACAGTATTACGATTTAAATCGAGAATTTTTGCGATTTCATCACCGCTAAAGCCGCCAATGACTTGTAGTAGCAATGGCTCTCGATACTCAAGCTCTAAGTTGTAAATCTGTCTACGAATTAAGTGTTGCTCTGCATGCTCTTCGGTACTACCAGAAAAGGTATCTTCGATAAACTCTTGCTCAACATCTGAGTAGTTAAACTGTTTACGCTCAAAGCGTCTGGCATTTTCACGGCGCAAAATAGTGATTAACCACGCTTTGGCAGCCTTTTCATCCTTTAAAGAGTCAAGTGATCGCCAAGCACGTAAAAATGTTTCTTGAGTGATATCTTCAGCGATGTGTTTATCCCCGCAAAGCCAATAGGCGAAACGGTAAATATCGGCATGAAGTGCCCTGACAAGGCTATCGTATCGTCGTTGTTTGCTAACCATGTCTGAAAAGACCGTGGACTTCGACTTTTTATTTCGCCAATTATCAAACATTTTCATTTTTTTTAACGGGATCAATAAATGACAGCTTAACCTCGTTGAATAGTGAATACCAATTGTTAGATTTGTCGGCTGAGACTTAGCACCTGATTGGACAAAAAAAGCGCCTAGAGTGAGGCGCTTTGTTGGTCGTTACATCGAGCATAGAATTAGCTTGGGTTTAGCTTATCTAGCGCCGAGTCTGTATCAGGCTTGGTATTGGGGCTTGCCATCTTGGCTACAGATAGGATTTTCGCAAAATCCACCGTACCAGATTGCGGACTCGAAGCGTATGCTGCCTGCTGTAGTTGGTTAATACTATGACCTAGCGTGCTATTAGTTGCTGCTATTTGACTCAGGGTCATTGGACGCTGATATAGCTCGCTATAATAGCGAGTGAGGGTGTTGAGCACCGCAGAGGCATTACCTGCCTGACAAGCCGACTGTAGCGCTGCGAGCGAAGAGCTTGGGCTAACGGCTTTCGAGGTATCATTGATACTCGGTTGAATCGGAGTTCTCTTCCGCTCTTTGAGCCACAGTAGTAATGTGCCAATCCAGAGTCCTCCAAGTACTAATGATAACCAAGGCCAAAAACCGGCATTGGTATTGCCAGACTCTGGTGTCACTTGAGCTGAAGTTGGTTCTGGTGCCGCACCGCCTGTTACTGTGATCGTACGCGCCGGTAAGGTTGCAAATTGTTGTTTATTTAAATGTGGATTCCACCAAGGCACCTTAATCTCCGGCAGGGTATAAGTACCAGCGCGAGTCGCGACAATTGCCGTGGTCTGGGTTAGTTGAGACACCATCTGATTATCACGCAAAAAGGTATTACGCTGAGGCTTTTCAGGATAAGCCTTTAGCGCTGGTGGCGTGCTAACTTGGATTTCCGGTAGGCTAGTCTCGTCGGTATTTGATGCCAACAGATTGATGGTACGCGTGATAGGGTCGCCAACTTTAAATTCGGTTTGCGTCTCAGGCCAATCCTCTTTTAATACGACCAGATCAGAAACCAACCACTGACCATGATAATCAGCAGGCATCGGCTCGATAACCACGGTCATTTTGGGAGCCTGAGTCTGGGTCGGTCTGCTTTCATTGAAAGAGAACATGGCGCCGTTACGTCGAGACTGCACGACAACATCTCCTGAGAAGCTGGCACCGTCGATAGTCAGCGTACCGGGCTGGTCGGCAATAATGGCATAGTTACGCTCGATGACTCGGTAACGGCGGCCATTGACAACTTCTGTGCTGTCTTTATCTTCTCCAAGTTGTTTTATTTGAGCGCCTTCAAGATTTGGCGCATTAAGCACGCCCCGCTGCAGCTCTAATGCGAGATACAGCTTTACCTTGTAAGTCAGCATCTGGCCGACATAAGCGTGCTCACTCGACAAGTTAGCGCGCATAAAGATATCTTGCGTTTGCTGCGGTTGAGAGCCCGTTTTTAAAACAGATAATTCGATAGGCTGAGAGCTGATACCGTCGATATTAAAAGCTGGAATCGTAATCGTGCCGATATGTTTAGGCGATAACAGTACTTGCCAACGGGTTTCATTGCTGGCGTCAAAGTTCATTATCTGCTTACTACGGCTGATGCTGGTTCGGCCAACGATAAAGTCTTTTAACAGCATTGAAGTATCGAGCTTGCCACTGTTGAGATCGTCATCAGCGGTAACGGTCAGCACGAAAGACTCTCCTTCCATAACGGGGTTACGGTCTACGGAAGCATGCAGCGTTGTGATCGCGCTAGCTGGGAAGGCGGCTGTTAGGGCGATAATCGCTAAAAGAAAAATATGCCGTATTACCACTGTTCGTTTTCCTTAGTATTGATGCCTTGTTGGCGACGTTTCTGGTACTCAAGTTGCATTTTATTTCGCAGTAAGACCTGTGGGTCATCCGCTACAGCCCTTAGGGCGCGCTCCATTTCTGGCGGTAATGGCTCATCTGTTGCAATCGCGCTCGCAGGAACTTGCTTAGCTTCTCCTGCTGGCTGCTCGTCCGTTTGAGCCTGTGCTGCAGATTGCGCTTGTTGCTCATTATCTGCAGTTTGCTCTTTATCGGCTTGCTGGGCTGACTGACTGTTAGCTTGAGTTTTTTCAGCGTTATTCTCTTCAGGATTAGCTTGCATTTCAGCGTCATTATTGGCCGCTTCTTGCTGCTCTGATTGACTCTCATTGGATTGACTCTCATTGGATTGAGTATCACCTTGTTGCTCCTGCTGAGATTCTTGTTTTGAATCAGACTCTTGCTTATCTTGCTGAGACTTGCCCTGTTGTGAATCACTCTCTTGTTGATCACCAGGTTGACTCTCTTTTGACTCTGAGTTTTGAGATTGAGCCTTGTTTTGATCAGAACCTATGGATTGATCATCTCCTTGGTTTTTATCCGACTGTTTATCAGAGTTGTCATCAGAGTTGTCATCAGAGCTGTTATCAGAGTTTTGCTCAGGACTTTGTTGTTGGTCTTTTTGATCTTGTTGATCTTGTTGCTCTTGCTGTTGTTGCAGCTTCTTGGCCAGCTCAAGATTGCTCTTGGCTGCATTAAAGTCTGGATTCTTTTCAACTGCCGATTGATAACGCTTTTGCGCCTCGGCGTACTGGCCAAGTTGCATTAGACTATTGCCCTGATTGTATAGACCGCTAGCAGAATCATCTTTTTCAAAGGCGTTAAGCGCCTCTTCATAATCCCCCGCTTTATATAGTGCACTGGCTTGCCATTGCGGGTGAGCAAATTGACTTGCTGCGCCTTGATAGTCTTTAGCTTGGTATGCTTGCATCGCTTGTTGATCCTGTGTTTGCCACAGATCGTCCCAAGTGTTGGCATAGACAGGCGTGCTCGGCTGGATCAAGAGCAGTAGCGCTAGGCTCGCTAACATGCCGTTTCTAAAACTCAATAATGCCGGTAGTAACAATAGCAGCGCAAAGTAGGGACCTAGGTCTAGCCAAGTTTCGCCCTCAAGATCGCTCGCCTTGGTATCTTGGGTATTGGCTAACCAATGTTTAATTTGGGTGACATCGGCGCCGTCAGCACGACTAGGCACTAAAATACCATTGGCTTCGGTTGCCAATTCTTTTAACAGCTTATAGTCGGTTTTAGCGACCACAACTTGGTTGGCGTTGTCACGCAAGAGTTGACCATCGGGTAGCTTAATCGGTGAGCCTTGCTGGCTTCCGAAAGCCATAATCGCCAGTCGGTACTGACTATCGGCGAGTACAGATTCTGCGCGTTTAAATTGTGCTGTGGATACACCATCAGTAAACAAAATAATATCACCGCGAATATGACCGCCTTGACTGAGCAAGGATTTTGCTTGAGTGATCGCCGCTTCAAGGTTTGAGCCTCTGACTGGCATGATGCTCGGCGTTAACGTTGGCAATAGGTTTAACAGGGTCGCTTTATCGCGAGTGAGTGGACTGATAGTAAATGCATCCCCAGCGTAGGCGATTAATCCAGTTTCGCCTTCAGAGAGAGCATCGATAAGATCGGTGGCTCTAAACTTTGCTTGCGTTAAACGGTTAGGCACTAAGTCATTCGCGTACATAGACAAAGACATGTCCATGACGATGACGCGGCCTTGTGCCGATTCGTAGACGGGCAGCGCTCTTTTCTCAAACGCAGGCCCCGATAGGGCAAACACGGCAATAAACCAAGCTAAGGCGAGGTAGCCGATATTATTGTTTCTCTTTTTAATCGAACCACCCACTAGTACCTTGGCTAAGTGGGGGGCGATATAGCGGTTCCAGCTTGAATTTGCCGCTTTGCTTTTTAATAAAAGCAGCAGTAGCAAGGCCAAAGGGAGTAGAGCTAAGAACCACTCGGGACGTAAGAAGTGCATCGTTAACGTCCTCCTTTTGCAAATTGGGGCTTAGAGCTTAAGCTAGGTCTAAATGCTGCAATATTGCTTAAAGCGGTAACAATTGAAGCTAGCAGCGCTATGGCCAGTGGCCAGTAAAAGAGTTCAGACTGAGGACGATAACTGAGCTGTTCTCGGCTGACAGGCTCTAAGGTGTCGATTACTTGATAGATCTGTTCTAACTCTTCAGTATTTCTAGCTCTAAAGTATTGGCCACCCGTGGCCTTCGCTATTTGCTGCAATTGAGACTCATCCAGATCCATAGAAGGATTAACCCTCTCTTTACCAAATAGGGTTCGGCGCTCCATCACATCAGCCCCGACACCTATGGTGTAGATGGTGACCCCTCTTTGAGCCGCAATTTGTGTCGCCTGCTCTGGTGAAATCGCCCCTGCGTTGTTAGAACCGTCGGTGAGTAAAATCAATACCCGATTACTCTGCTCGACCTTATCAAATCGTTTAACGCCAAGTGCGATAGCTTCGCCAATTGCGGTCTGTTTACCCACAAGGCCGATTTGCGCCTCTTTTAGGTATTGTGCAACCGTGCGTCTGTCTTGGGTTAGCGGGGATTGCAAATAGGCGTGATCGGCAAAAAGGATCAGCCCGATACGGTCGCCTTTTCTGCGTTCAATAAAGTCACTAATGACATGCTGGATAAGGGTGAAGCGATCGACGACTTTACCGTCGATGACCATATCTTCAATTTGCATACTGCCAGACAGATCCACCGAAAGCATAAGGTCACGGCCTTTACTCGGTAGTTCGATAGGCTCACCAACCCAAAGCGGGCGAGCACAGGCTAACACCAACAAACACCAAACGAGCCAATAACGTTTTTTACTTTGTTGGCTTTTTTCGGTTGCGACAACTTGGCCTGGTAAACTTGCACCAGGTAAAAGTAGGTGTCCACCCATGGGTTTTTGCTGCTGTTTTTTTCTAAAAATCAGTGGCAAAGGCAGTAGTAGCAATAAAAACGGCCAGGCAAGGGTTAACATTGGCTAACCTCGCTGACCTTATGGTTAATAGCGCTCACTTTGCTTAGTGGCAGCGCCGCTGTTAACCAGCTTTGAGCATGGCGTCTAAGTGACTGTTTCTCCTCATCACTCAGTTGTGCCTTTTGAAAGCGCAGCGCTAACAGTTTACACAGCTCATCTTGTGGCGTGTTAACTTGCGCATTTAGCCATTTGTACCAATCGCTACCCGTTAATTGTGCAACTTGTTGGCGAGCGCCATAACTCATCGCTGCACGCTTGAGTAGGCTACTTACCTCGGCTGCAAACTGTTGATGGTTTTGATCTAACATGGCTAGCTCTTTAAGCGCCGCGCGTTTAGCTGCGCCAACTTTGCGGCGCTTGCTAAGCCAGAGGATAAACAAAGTGGTAACCACAATGACTATAAGTAGGCTTATCCAGTAGCCGTAAGCGAGAGGCCACAGGCCGATTTCGGCTGGTGTTTGAATGTCTTGCATTGAAGCAAGCGCGGGATTGACCGGATTGCTCATCTATCGTAATGCTCCTAACTGTAGATTAAGTCGGAGCCCCGCATCAACGATTCGGGTTTGAACGTTAAGTTTTTGCATCATCTCAATAAATTGGTTCTGCTGATGTAGCTGATTCGTCAGCCACTGCTCATAACTGTTTCTGTCGATAACCAGCTCTTTTCCACCTTCTCGTACTGGAAGTTGGAAATGCTTAGGCAGCTCAAGCTGTCCTTGACGTAGCGGATCGGTTATTAAAAAGGCGCCCAAGTCGCAATGACGTTTAAGATCAGATAGTGCGGCTAAGCAGTTTGGAGTGAAGTTACTGCCATCTGAGATAATCCATATCAGTGAGCCAGGCTTGGCGAGTCGGCGCAGACGTTGACAGGCCTTGAGTAGATGTTCGGGCTCGGGGCGCTGCTCAGCGATATTATGCAGTTGCCTACCATGAAGGTTTTTAATGGCAGAGATCACCTGCAATATGCCTTGCTGGCGACTGCGTGGTTTTAGCTCAATGTGTTCCTGCTCCGTAGCAATTAACGCCCCGAGACGGTCGCCATGTAAAATAGCGCTCCAGCCTAGGGTTGTTGCGAGGTGAGCGGCTTGCACCGACTGTAACATTAAACTTGAGCCAAAATAGAGACTGTGACTGAGATCGAGCAACAACAACACTGGGCGCTCACGCTCTTCTACAAATAGTTTGGTGTGAGCTTTTCCGGTTCTCGCCGTTACGCGCCAGTCGATGGTGCGCACGTCGTCACCACTTTGATAGTGACGAACCTCGGCAAACTCCATCCCCCGACCTTTTATTAGGCTGGCACGGTGTCCTGCAAGGCTTGCCTTGGCCTTGGTTCGTTTCTCCGGCAAGGCTTTGGCAAGACTCTGACAGGCCAGTAACTCTTTTTCCGTAATGTTAATGCCGTTGCTAAACAACGGCAGCTCAGAATTGACCATTAAGGGACCGCAACTTGAGAAAGGATATGATTGATCACATTGTCGGCACTGACGCCATCGGCTTGTGCTTGATAACTCAGTAACAAACGATGACGCAATACGTTAGGTGCAACAGCTTGAATATCTTCAGGCGAAACAAAGTCACGCTCATATAGATAAGCACGAGCACGAGCGCAACGCTCTAGAGACAAGGTTGCACGAGGGCTGACGCCATATTCAAGCCAACTCGCTAGCTCTTGGCTATAAGCTTGAGGGTTGCGGGTAGCCATAATAATATCGACGATATACTTCTCCAACGGCTCGGCAAGGTAGATCTGCAGCGCATGCTCTCTTGCGGCAAAAATATCCCCCTGAATTATCGGCTCAATGTGGGGCAATTCTTGCTTAAGCGCTTCGTTTCGAGACATTCTCATGATCTGAAATTCCGTCTCTGCACTTGGGTAGTCAAGGTTTAAGTGCATTAAGAAACGGTCTAACTGGGCTTCCGGTAACGGGTAGGTGCCTTCGTTTTCAAGTGGGTTTTGAGTGGCCATGACCAAGAACAACTCTGGTAGCTGATAGCTGTGTTTACCCACAGTGACTTGACCTTCAGCCATCGCTTCTAATAAAGCCGACTGTACCTTAGCAGGCGCACGGTTGATCTCATCGGCCAAGATAAGGTTATGGAAAATAGGACCAGCTTCAAATTCAAAGGTTGCCGTTTGCGCACGGTAAATATCGGTACCAGTTAAGTCTGCCGGCAGTAGATCTGGCGTAAACTGAATGCGGTGAAAATCGCCTTCAACGCCATCACAAAGGGCTTTTACCGCACGGGTCTTAGCAAGACCGGGTGGGCCTTCAACTAACAGGTGACCATCGGCAATTAATGCAATCAGTAGATTCTCGGTGAGTATTGGCTGTCCTAAAATGACAGTATTTAAGTATTCGCGTAATGCGTGAAATCGACTCAAAGGCATGATGCTACTCGGTTTATTTTAAGTTAGTGAGATATAGACCAACGACATAGTAAAAAATTCCCTTGGGGTTTGGCTAGTACCAATTTTGCTTTAGGCTGATAAGTCAATCTTACGAAGGACAATAGGGGCGCACTAAATTTGTCGTTATGGTTACTTACTTAGGTAAGTGAGTAAGTTCGTAGACAATGGAAATTGGAATTTGCTTCATTAAGGTTTGTTAATAAACAGTTTTTTCATATATTAATGACAAAAAAACAAACAAGTGTTTAAAACTTCTCGGTAAGAAGTTAGAATCAGATCACACTTTAATGGTCAGACCTGTCTGGTTTTAGATAAATAGGTTTCCCAAGGATATAAGAAAGCATGCAACGTTAAGTTCGCAATGCAGAATAAGAGGGCGAAAAATGAGTGATAGACAACAGGTGACGAATGCGAGAGGCGAGCGTATCGCCATTGTTTCGGGATTACGTACACCATTTGCTAAGCAAGCCACCGCGTTTCATGGTGTGTCGGCATTAGACATGGGCAAGATGGTTGTGAACGAACTGCTTGCTCGCTCCGAGCTGGATCCTAAAGAGATTGAGCAGCTTGTTTATGGCCAAGTTGTACAGATGCCAGCTGCACCTAATATTGCTCGTGAAATCGTGCTCGGGACGGGGATGAATGTGAGTACCGATGCTTACAGTGTTACCCGTGCTTGTGCGACTAGTTTTCAGTCTACGGTGAATGTGGCCGAGTCTATCATGACCGGAAATCTTGATATAGGGATTGCTGGCGGCGCTGATTCTTCATCAGTGTTACCTATCGGTGTTTCTAAGAAGTTAGCCCATGCGTTAGTCGATCTTAATAAAGCTCGAAGCCTCGGACAGAGACTGGCTATTTTTCGTCGCCTAGGCCTTAAAGATCTATTACCTGTGCCACCTGCTGTTGCCGAATACTCGACAGGTTTGTCTATGGGACAAACAGCTGAGCAGATGGCGAAGACCTACAATATCAGCCGTGCTGACCAAGACGCCTTAGCACATCGCTCGCACACGCTCGCAACCGAAACTTGGAATGCAGGAAAGCTTGCAGAAGAGGTGATGGTAGCGCACGTACCGCCTTATAAAGCCTTTATCGACCGCGATAACAATATTCGGGAAAACTCCAAGCTTGAGTCATACGCTAAATTGCGCCCAGCTTTTGACCGCAAACATGGCTCGGTAACGGCTGCGAACAGTACGCCACTAACCGATGGCGCATCGGCGGTGCTCTTGATGAGTGAAGGTAGAGCCAAAGCGCTAGGTTATACACCTATCGGATACATTAAGAGTTATGCTTTCACGGCTATCGATGTCTGGGAAGATATGTTGATGGGGCCATCTTATGCAACGCCTTTAGCGCTTAAGCGAGCAGGGATGGAGTTAGAAGACTTAACCTTAATTGAGATGCATGAAGCCTTTGCTGCACAAACATTAGCAAACATGCAGATGTTTGGTTCGAAAAAATTCGCCGAAGAGAAACTGGGGCGTAATCGCGCTATCGGTGAAATCGACATGAGTAAGTTCAACGTGCTTGGTGGCTCTTTAGCCTATGGTCACCCGTTTGCGGCGACAGGTACGCGTTTAGTAACTCAAGTGTGTCATGAACTGAAACGCCGTGGTGGCGGTACGGGTCTCGCAACAGCATGTGCTGCGGGTGGTTTAGGTGCAGCAATGATTGTGGAAGTGGAGTAACTCTTATGGAAAAGACATTTAATTTATCTCGCCGAGAAGATGGTATTGCCGTGCTGACCATGGATGTTCCGGGCGAAACCATGAATACACTCCGCAGTGAGTTTGGGCCTGAGATCAGTGAAGTACTTTCTGAAATTAAGGCCGATGCGAGCATCAAAGGCCTCGTTTTAGTCTCTGGGAAAAAAGATTCTTTTGTTGCGGGCGCTGATATTTCGATGCTCGATGCTTGCGAAACAGCTGCCGATGCCAAGCTATTATCACAGCAAGGGCACGTGGTTTTTAACGAGCTTGAGAGTTTATCTATCCCTGTGGTTGCCGCGATTAATGGCGCTTGTTTGGGCGGTGGATTAGAGCTTGCGTTGGCTTGCCATAAACGCGTGTGCTCGCTTAATCCAAAAACCATGATGGGTGTACCCGAAGTGCAACTTGGTTTATTGCCAGGCGGTGGCGGTACTCAACGTTTGCCGCGTTTAGTGGGTGTAACGACTGCACTCGATATGATGTTAACTGGCAAACAGCTTCGCCCAAAACAAGCGTTAAAGATGGGCTTAGTCGATGATGCCGTGCCTGAGTCTATTTTACTGCGCACAGCGGTTGAAATGGCATTAGCTGGTAAGCGTCCGGCAAAGAAAAAGAAACAGTCTTTAATTAACAAGGTGCTTGAAGGCACCAGTGCTGGTCGTAACATTATTTTTGATCAGGCGGGTAAACAGGTCGCGAAGAAGACCCAAGGTAACTATCCTGCGCCAGCTAAGATCATTGACTGCGTTCGCCAAGGTATGACAAAAGGCATGGAGAAAGGACTTGAGGTTGAAGCGAGTCACTTTGCTGACTTAGTGATGTCTAAGGAGTCAGAATCTCTACGTAGTATCTTCTTTGCTACGACAGAGATGAAGAAAGAAACTGGTGCCGGTGATGTTAAGCCCCGTGATGTGAATAAGGTCATGGTATTAGGCGGTGGCTTAATGGGGGGCGGTATCGCCTCAGTTACTACGACGAAAGCTAAAATACCTGCTCGCGTAAAAGATATCAGTGAAACAGGCTTAAGCAATGCGCTGTCTTATGCATATAAGCTACTGGATAAGGGTGTTAAGCGTCGTCACATGACCCCCGCAGTACGTGACAATTTAATGGCGCTGATGACCACAACGACTGAGTATAAAGGCATTAAAGACGCCGATATTGTGGTGGAGGCGGTTTTTGAAGATTTATCTCTTAAGCATCAGATGGTTAAAGATGTTGAACGTGAATGTGGTGAGCATACGATTTTTGCTTCAAACACCTCATCTTTACCTATTGGGCAGATAGCTCAAGCGGCTAGCCGACCAGAAAATGTTATCGGCCTGCACTATTTCTCACCCGTTGAGAAGATGCCATTGGTTGAAGTGATCGCCCACGAAAAGACATCGGCTGAAACCATAGCAACGACGGTAGCATTTGCTAAGAAGCAGGGTAAAACCCCGATTGTTGTGCAAGATGGCGCAGGGTTTTATGTCAATCGAATTCTGGCTCTGTATATGAACGAAGCGGCGCAGCTTTTATTAGAAGGGCAGAGTGTCGAACACCTTGATAAGGCACTAGTGAAGTTTGGTTTTCCTGTCGGGCCTATGACGTTATTGGATGAGGTCGGTATCGATGTTGGCGCTAAAATTTCACCTATCTTAGAGTCTGAGTTGGGTGATCGTTTTAAGGCGCCAGCAGCATTCGATAAGCTCCTAGCCGATGATAGAAAGGGCCGCAAGAATGGTAAAGGTTTCTATGTCTATGGTGGTAAGAAGAAGACCAAAGAGGTGGATCAGACGGTCTACAATGTTCTTGGACTTAAGCCAGGTGTTGACACCGAAGCAGCTGAAGTGGCTCAGCGCTGTGTAGTGCAGATGCTCAATGAAGCGGTACGCTGCCTTGAGGAGAAGATTATTGCTTGTCCTAGAGATGGGGATATTGGCGCAATCTTCGGAATTGGTTTTCCACCTTTCCTCGGTGGGCCTTTCCATTATATCGACACGCTCGGGGCCGATAACTTAGTCAAGACTTTAGAGGGCTATCAAGCCCGTTATGGCAATCGATTTGAGCCTGCTCAGTCACTCAAGCAGATGGCCACTGATGGGACTCGTTTCTTTAGCTAAAGCTTAAAATTAAGTTGTATAACTTCTAGCTAAGAAGGTAGTAACCATAATTCAATTTAACAAAGCGGCAACATTGTGCCGCTTTTCTTTTGCTTGTCGGTTATTGACTGCCTAAAAAATGTTCTATTTATTCTGCTTAGACTATATAATGTCCCGCTTGCTGGCTAGTGTTTGCTAAGGCTGACTTATTTGAAGTGGGGTGTAGATAAGTGTTATTCGCTATCGTATTGATATTAGTGTACTCAGGGTATTCTATAGGAAATGCTGCATTTAAGGCTGGTTTACCAGTAAAGCGGTGGGCCATTGCAGGCGCTTTATTTGGCCCTGCTGCATACCCTTTGTTTAATTCTCATAAACAATTTGCTTACCGTAAGGCGATGGGTAAGCAGGGAAGAACCATTGGTTTATAACCAGTCTAGAGAGTCAGTTTTATAGAGATAACAAAAAAGGAGCCTATGCTCCTTTTTTGTTAATTGAACTTTTAGCCCGTGTATTAGGCTAGTTCCACCAACCTTTGGCTGGGATAACTTCTAAGTGATTCAGACCATCAGGCAACTGAACCTTCTTACGAGCAGGCTTTGCTAATCCAAGTGCTTTCATTAATGAATCAAACATAATCATACTCCTAGACATCTTGATGCCTTATTTAATTCCACCAACCTTTGGCAGGGATAACTTCTAAACGATCTAGCCCTTCAGGTAGCTGTACTTTCTTACGAATCGGTTGTGCTAAACCAAGCATTTTCTTTAGAGAATCAAACATAATCATTACCTCAAATTAAGCCGTTGCTTGGCCGATATACTTAATGTTTGGAATACCAGCGGTGTATTTGATGTTTGGAATACCAGCGGTGTATTTGATGTTTGGGATACCAGCGGTGTATTTGATGTTTGGGATACCAGCGGTGTATTTAATGTTTGGAATACCAGCGGTGTACTTAATGTTTGGGATACCAGCTGTGTACTTAATGTTTGGGATACCAGCTGTGTACTTAATGTTTGGGATACCAGCGGTGTACTTAATGTTTGGAATACCAGCGGTGTACTTAATGTTTGGAATACCAGCGGTGTACTTAATGTTTGGAATACCAGCGGTGTACTTAATGTTTGGAATACCAGCGGTGTACTTAATGTTTGGGATACCAGCGGTGTACTTAATGTTTGGAATACCAGCGGTGTACTTAATGTTTGGAATGCCAGCGGTGTACTTAATGTTTGGGATACCGGCGGTGTACTTAATGTTTGGAATACCAGCGGTGTATTTAATGTTTGGAATACCTACAAAAAGATTTTTTTGAATTGCTTCTGAGATCGGAGAGGCTTGGTAAGCGGGGGTTTCTAGGCTATTTTGAGATGCAACCGCTGAAACTGAACATGCCAATGCAACTGAAGTAACTAATCCTTTAATTATTGTTTTCATTTTGTACCTTCTCATAGAGTATTAAATATAAAGTAATATTTTTGACTTATGAGAAGGTAGTTGCAGTTGTTGTGCCAATGTTGGCTTTGTTTGTGTTTTTTATCCGTTTTTTGTGGAAAGTGTGTCGCTCGCGTCTCTGTTTGCGTCATCTTGTAGCAGCTTGGTAAATTCAGGCTCGGTTACCGCTTTACTAAATATGTAGCCTTGGATCTCTTCACATTTTAATGCGCGCAATATACTAAGCTGAGATGCTTCCTCAACTCCTTCGCCAACAACAGAAAGCCCCATGTTATGGGCGATTGTAATAATAGAGTCGACCATTTTTAGATCGCGATCCGACTTGTCTATATCGTCAACAAAGGCTTTATCAATCTTTAGGGTATGAATAGGGAAGCGCTTTAAATAAGAGAGTGAAGAGTAGCCAGTCCCAAAATCATCTAGTGCTAGGCTAACACCCATCTGCGTCAGTTGCTGCATGACTTTAATGGCTTTTTCCGGCTCTTTAATCACAGTGCCCTCGGTGATCTCAAGCTCTAAGTTAGCAGCAGGTAGCTGAGTGAGTTGTAAAATTGACTCTATACGCTGGTGTAAATCAGGTAAGGCAAACTGTTTCGACGATAAATTGACGGCGACCCTGCCATTGAATAACCCTTGCGTGCGCCACTTTTGCGCAGCAAAGCACGCCTTTTTCAATACCACATCACCAATCTCGACAATGAGGCCATTCTCTTCTGCCAGAGGAATAAACTTATTTGGCGGAATAAGACCGTGTTCCGGATGGTTTAAACGAACTAAGGCCTCCATACCTGCCATTTGCCCTGATTTTAAGTCCACCTTAGGCTGATAATAGACCTCAAACAGGTCATCTTTAAGGCCTTCGCGGATCAAATTTTCCACTTCTAACTGGCGGATGGCGTTTTTGTTAAGGGATTCTGAGTAGAATTGATAGCGGTTACCACCTGCGGATTTAGCGTGATACATGGCAATATCGGCCTTTCTTAATAGAGCCTGCTCATTCTGATCATCTTCTGGATATAACACGATACCGATACTTAAGCCCACCACCACTTTTTCATTCGTGAGTTCAAATGGTGTCTCAAAGGCATGAATGACATTCTTAGCAATAACGGCGCTGGTACCAATATCGGGGTTTTTATCGACTAGAATTGCAAATTCATCGCCACCTAAACGATAGATACTGGTGTGGTTAGGCACTGCAACCTGAATGCGGTCAGCAACCTGAACTAGTAGCTCATCACCTACCTGATGACCTAGTGAGTCGTTGATTTTTTTAAAGTTATCTAAGTCCAATACCATTAAGGTATGGTGAGAGTCTCGCTTAACCAAGTTACCGAGTGTCACCATTAAGTTAGAGCGGTTAGGTAAGTTGGTCAGCAGATCATTGTTAGTGAGCTTTCTGAGCTCCTCCTCTTGCTGTTTACGACGGCTTACATCAGAGAAAACCCCCACATAATGTGACAGTTCGCCTTGCTCATCGTAAATTGCATCGATTGAGAGCTCCATCAGGAAGCTAGTGCCGTTACCGCGCGCCGACTCGATCTCATTACTCCATCGCCCTTGCTGTTTGAGTATTGCGCGGATCTGTTCTGAATAGCTATCTGGATAAAGATCGAAGTTAAATAGACTACCAATGAACGCTTCTTTACCTAGCATGGCTAGATCACAGCAGGCTTCGTTAACCTCTACAAACTTAAAGTCTCTATCGAGAATAAACATGCCTTCAGAAATATTTTGAATGGCTCTTTCAAATAACCTTAACTGCTCTTCGGCTTGTTTAAAGTTACTAATATTCTTAATGGTTCCCGTCATACGAACTGCGTTATCATGCTCATCACGCTCGACAATTTTTGCTCTGTCTAAGATCCAAACCCACTCATTTGCTTTACCCTTAACACGATAGGTGGCTTCAAAATGGTCAGTTTCGCCATAAAAATGCTTATTCAGAGCCTCACGAACGCGTTCCTGATCCATCGGATGAATATTACTCTCTTCTCCCTCGCCACCGGATCGCTGGCCATCTTGGGGAAACTCTAGCGATCCCCAGATATTTGAGCGGTAGATTTGACCTGTTTCAATATCCCAGTCCCACATCTCATCGCCGCTGCCCCATAGGGAAAGTTTTAGCCGTTCTTCGCTCTTAGCAATCTGCTTCTGAATTTCCCTTCGGCGCAATATGGTTTTAATGACTAATACCGAGATGAATAGCGAGAATAGAAGGTAAACCAGCTTTGCTGTACTCGATAGCCACCAAGGAGGAGTGATCTCTATGTCGAGGTTTCGCGTTGGCCCATGTTTACCCGTGACAGGGTCTATGGCATAGATAGAGAATCGATAGTCACCGGGAGATAGGTTGGTATATGTGGCTGAGTCGGTTCCTTTGGAATGAATATAGGTATCAGATAGGCCTTGCATTTGGTATACATAGTTTATGTTACTATATGAAACACCAGGGCTGTTAAATTTAATAGTAAATGGGTAGTCTGAGTACTTTAGCTTTATTTTATTGGTTTTAGAAAATTGATATTTCAATACTTTTCCATTAGAACTTTCAGGGATGTTAAATATCAATAGTTCCTTCAGGTTAACTGTTGGAGAATTAGTGTTATTTAAAAAGCGCTCTATTTTTTTGAGTTTTACTGAGCTAATTCCTGCTGCTCCACCTATTAAAACTCGTTCTTCGTCAGTGTAAATTGAGTTGGCGTTATATTCTAATTGGGCCCCCAGTTCTTTACTGAAAATTCTCACTTTAGAATTTTCTAAATTCTTGATGATGATTTCACTAATTGATGACGCGATTAATAATTTCTCTTTATTTGAAATGGAAAATATGGGTTTGTTGTTTGAGAATATGTTTTCAATTTTTGATGTTTCTATGTTGTATTTTTTAAGTCCAGTTCCCGTTCCAAAGTATAAGTTGTCGTTTAAAATAGAAAGGCTTATAACGAATTGTTCAGAGTAGATTGGATGTGTTGTATTGTTTTTATATAAAAACACGCCTCCTTGAGAAGCTATGAAAAACTGGTTTTTATATTCTACTACATCAAATATTGGGTTGCCTAGGTCTATTGTCTGACGGGTGATTGCTTTAGTTTCAGTATTGTACCTTACTAGTTCTCCATTAGAGGAACCTGCAATAATTTCATTCTTATTAGAGTTAAGCTCTAAGGCAAAGAATGAGTCATTTATGAGTTCTTCAGTTGTGTTACTATTTATATTTATTGTGTGTAATCCATTAGCACTTGCTACGTACAAGGTATCACCCAGTAAAACGAGTGACTTCGGACCTAGTATATCTGTTTTTAATGTTTTGATTCTTTTAAAGTTATTGTCATAGATTTCTATGTCGGTAGTATCAAAGCTTACTATATACTGCTCACTTTCTGTTTTCGATATAGACCAAACGTTTCCAGACTTACTAAGTATTGTCTGAATCAAATTTGCATTGTCATCTATAATAATGAAACCTTTGTTCTGGTCAGATATGAATGTTTTAGTTAACCCCCTATATAAGGTTGGTGTTTTGAATGGTTGGCTTGATATATCTAAACTTCCTATTGATATAGGATTGGAGATGTCATCTAGACTAAAAATGGTTTTATCTTTTAGGCCAAAAGTTTTGCGATTATGGCTGCTTATGCTAATGTATTTGTTACTCCCGATTTCAGATAATAAGTGCGACATTCATGGAAAGGTGTAGAAGAAGAAGCCAACTGCTGAAAGTGGTACGCTCTTCTCGCCAAAGAAACAAGCAGTACTACCATGAATTATCAGCAGTTGACCG